>JAKFYB010000019.1 GCA_021731085.1 Dehalococcoidia bacterium | reverse complement strand
CAGACACGACCCGATGTCGACCCGGAGGCAGAGGTCGCGCGCCTGCACAGTGAGGCCGTGCGCGCAATCACCTGGCACGACGACGAGTATCCGAAGCAGCTGCGCGAGGTGTACGACCGGCCACCGGTGCTGTTCGTGCGCGGTCAGATCTTGCCATCGGATGAGTGGGCGGTGGCCGTCGTCGGGACGCGGCGTGTTTCGGTGTATGGTCGTCAAGCCGCGGAGGAAATGGCGCGAGGGCTGGCGGCGAGCCGCGTGACGGTCGTCAGTGGACTCGCGCGTGGCGTCGATGCCGTCGCGCATCGTGCAGCGCTCGAGGCGGGAGGGCGCACGATCGCTGTGCTCGCATGCGGTCTCGATCTGGTCTATCCGCCGGAACACAAGAAGCTTGCGGCGGAGATCGCCGAGCGCGGCGCGCTGGTCACGGAGTACGCGCTGGGCGTCGAGCCACGCGGCGACTTCTTTCCGAGGCGCAATCGCATTCTCAGTGGCATGTCGCTGGGTGTGCTTGTGGTCGAGGGCGACATCAAGAGTGGTGCGCTCATCACGGCACGCATGGCGCTCGAACAGAACCGCGAAGTGTTCGCGATTCCGGGCAGCATCTACTCGCCCAACTCACGCGGGCCGAACAAGCTCATTCAGGACGGCGAAGCCAAGTTAACGCTCGACGTGCAAGATGTCCTTGCTGAGCTGAACCTATCGATGGCTTCGCATCAGATTGAGGCGGCCGAACTGATCGTTGAGGATGAGACTGAGCAGGTCGTGCTGCGTAGCCTGACCGCGGAGCCGGTGTACGTGGACGACTTGCGGCGGCAGTGCGGGCTGCCGATCTCGGCCGTCACGAGCGCGCTCGCCATGCTCGAGCTCAAGGGCGCGGTACGACAGGTGGGCCGGATGAACTACATTCGCGCCCACAATGTTGGCGTCCGAGCCTGACTTACGCGACCTCCTCCAATTCGTCCTTGAGCAGGCGATGATCGTGTCCGCAGTCGTCGAAGCGAACGATGACGTAGAGCGTCGCCATCTTCGGCGATTGCTTGGCCGGGCCGGACACGATGCCGATATCTTTCATCTTCGCGTGTCTCATGAGGTGCGGTCGCCCTTCCAGAGAGGGCCCTTCTTTGATACGTACCTTCATTCCCTGAGTAATGATGGACCTTCCCTGCTCCCCCTTACGATCTGCCTGTTTCACGACCAGTCTAAGGGCGCGAACGCGAACAGTTGCTCGTTGCTGGATAAAATCGGCGTTGCAACGGCCACGGACCAGCTTCGAATGGGCGGCTTGACGCATCTGCTAGGCTCCAAGTGAGGGCGGTGACACTGATCACCAAGCGTCGCCTTGATTCCCACTACAAGGGTTGAATTGCGATTCGGGAATTGCAGGCGCTTCCGGGGCCACGCTGGCCGCGGGTGTGCCTTCAAACCTGTTGCGGCGCTTTGGGCGTCGTGTATAACGACCGGGGCCTCCGACCAGCGGGGCGGGGAGCATTATGGAGACCATGACAGAATCCAGCGCCGAAGAGGCGACGACAACAAGCGCGGTGGCGGAGGTGGCGAACATGCCAGCCGCCAAGCGCCCTACCAAAAAGACGGCCAAGAAGAAGGCGGGAAAGCGCGCTTCCGCGAAGAAGGCGTCCACGAAGCCCTCTGGTAAGAGCCTCGTCATCGTCGAGTCACCGGCGAAGGCACGGACCCTATCGAGCATCCTCGGGAGCAAGTACGACGTCCAGGCCTCGGTCGGCCACGTCCGCGACCTTCCGAAGTCGCGCCTTGGCATCGACGTCGAGAACGACTTCGCCCCCTCGTACATCGTGCCGATGGACAAGCGCGCCGTCGTCAAGAAGCTCAAAGAGTCAGCCAAGGGCGCGCCCACTGTCTACCTGGCGACAGACCCCGACCGCGAGGGCGAGGCGATTTCTTGGCACCTGCTGAACGCGATGGAGCTCGATCCCGCGCGCTACCAGCGGGTTGAGTTCCACGAGATCACGGCCGACGCGGTGAAGGACGCATTCAACCACCCGCGTGAGATCGACATGCACCTCGTCGATGCGCAGCAGGGCCGCCGCATCCTCGACCGCCTTGTCGGCTACAAGATCAGCCCGATCCTCTGGTCGAAGATTCGGCGCGGGCTGAGCGCCGGGCGTGTGCAGTCGGTCGCGCTGCGGATCGTCGTCGAACGCGAGCGCGAGATCGAGGCATTCGTGCCGCAGGAGTACTGGACGATCGAGACGCGGCTGGCCCAGCAGGCCGAGCCCGACGAGAACGCGTTCACGGCGAGGCTGGCGGCGCTGCCGGGCCTGAAGAAGGCCGAGATCTCTAACGGCGAAGACGCGCAGGCCGCGACTGATGACCTCCGACGCGCGGCGTACGCCGTGCGCGAGGTGCGGAAGAAGCAACAACTCCGCAAACCAGCGCCGCCCTTCACAACAAGCACGCTGCAGCAGGAGGCATCGCGCAAGCTTGGCTACTCGGCGAAGCGGACGATGGCCGTCGCGCAGCAACTGTACGAAGGTCTGAACATCCCCGGCGAGGGCCAGGTCGGTCTGATCACGTATATGCGCACGGACTCACTGAATGTGGCCGAGATCGCGCGCAACGAAGCGAGCGCATTCATCACGCAGCGCTATGGCGCGGACTTCCTTCCCGATAAGCCGCGTGTGTACAAGACGAAGACCAAGGGCGCGCAAGAAGCCCACGAAGCAATCAGGCCGACATCGTCGTTCCGCAACCCCGGGTCGTTCACGAAGGGCAGCCTGTCGCCGGAGCAGGAACGGCTGTACAAGCTGATCTGGGAACGCTTCATGGCCAGCCAGATGGGCGATGCCGTGTTCGACCAGATGAGTGTTGACATCGACGCGAAGGTCGATACGCAGCCCGATCCGTACATGCTGCGCGCGACGGCGAGTCACATGCGCTTCCCGGGCTTCCGCCAGATCTACATCGAAGGGCGCGACACAGAGGACGAGGACGAAGACGCCGAGCGTTCGCTGCCGGAGCTGAACGCCGCAGACCTCCTGCGCCTGCTCCAGGTGACGCCCACTCAGCACTTCACCGAGCCGCCCCCACGATTTACTGAGGCCACGCTGGTGAAAATTCTGGAAGAGAACGGAATCGGTCGTCCATCGACGTACGCGCCGATCATGTCGACGATCCAGGACCGTGGCTATGTGAAAAAGGATGGACGCGCGCTCCACCCGCAAGAACTCGGCTTCATTGTCTGTGACATGCTGACCGAGAACTTCTCGGATGTGTTCGAAGCGGGCTTCACCGCCCGTATGGAAGAAGAATTCGACGAAGTCGCAGGTGGTGATCGCACGTGGCCTCCGGTGATCCGCGAAATCTACGAGCCCCTCATGAAGGATGTCGAGCGTGCTGCTGCAGACATCGCGAAGGTCGAAGAGCAAACGGACGAAAAGTGCGAAAAGTGCGAGAAGCCGATGATCGTCCGTTGGGGGCGCTTCGGCCAGTTCCTCGCGTGCACCGGGTTCCCGGAGTGCAAGACAACGCGTCCCATCGGCGAGGAAGCGGAGCAGGCTGCCGTCACGGATGAGAAATGCGACATCTGCCAGTCGGATATGGTCGTGAAGCGCGGGCGTTTCGGCCAGTTCCTCGCGTGCTCGAAATATCCGGAGTGCAAGGGTGCGCGCCCGATTCTGAAGAAGGTCGGCGTCGACTGCCCGAAGGACGGCGGCGATGTTGTCGAGAAGCGCTCGAAGAAGGGCCGCACGTTCTACTCCTGCGCCAACTACCCGAACTGCGACTTCACGAGCTGGTCGCGGCCGCTCACGACACCGTGCCCCGAGTGCGGCAAGATCATCGTCATGGCGACGCGCGGGACAGCGAAGTGCATCGAGTGCGACTGGAAGGGCGATGTAGAATCGCTCGGTGAACCCGAACTCGAGAAAGCTTCAGCGTGACCATGCCGGACACCGGGTCCGAAGGGCCTGACGAAGGCTCGGCGCCGACCGCGCGTCCTGGCCGACACCTCCACCTCTCCCGCCGCAGTTTCCTCGCCGTATCGACGGCCGTCGTCGCGGCGGGTGGGACAGCCGTGGTGTTGGGCTACAACCGTGGCGGCGCGGGTAGCGACGAGCCCGTCGTCGGCGGCGCGACGGCTTCACCATCCGAAGGCCCAGCGCACATCGCGCCCGCCACGCGCGGTGGTGTGTTGCGCGCGTACAACTTCGATGCGCAGACGTACGACTCCGTTGACCCACACCTCACGCAGTTCGGCCCGATCGTCAACCCGCACTCGGCGATTTTCTCGCGCTTGCTTCGGTACGAAGACGAAGTCACTGGCGCGATCGCACCGGATCTTGCCATCGCGATGCCCGAACAGCCCGATGACACGACGTATGTCTTCAAGATTCGCGACGGCATTCGTTTTCACAAGAACGAGAGGGTGGCGCGGCTGTTCCCCGCCACTGCGGGCCGCCTGCTCACGGCGGATGATGTTCGGCTGAGCATCGACCGCCAGCGCAACGGGGCTAGCCCGCAGGCTTCGCGCATGTTTCGACGCGATGGCTGGGATGTGATTGAGCGGCTGGAAGTGCCGGATGCGAACACACTGATTGTCCGCACGCGCGAGCCTATCGGGCCGATGCTCGAGCTTCTTGCGGGCCGCCATGCGTTCGTGCTGCCGCGGGAAGTCGTTGGGCTGACGGACGAGATCACGTCGCCAGACGCGCTCATCGGCTCAGGTCCGTTCATGCTCGACAGCTTCGAGGATCGCGTCGCCGTCCGGCTTCGTCGCAATCCGGAATGGTTCCGCGCGGACGACCGCGGGACTGGCGACGCCCGTCCCTACCTCGATGAGTATCACGCGTTCTTCTCGCCGCAGGAGGATGTGTTCCAGCGCGCAGCGTTCGACCGTCGCATCGTCGATGAAACCGGCTTCACCGATCCTGCGTTGCTCGGCCTCACCCACAAGACGAACCTGTCCGACATCATGCTCGAGCAGGTGGATGCGGGCGGGATGCTGGCGGCGCGCCTCCTGCTCGACCGCCCGCCGTTCCTCGACGATCGGGCACGCCGCGCGTTGCACCTCGCGCTCGACCGGCAGGCGCTGATCGATTTGTTGTACCCGTCGCTCGACGGCGAACCGTCCGCGAAGTTCTCGGGCGCGGTCACTCCGGGCGCGACGCGTTGGGCTGGAGACGCGGAGACGCTCGCGCGCGAACCAGGCTACCGCTCCGACACAGCTGGCCGCGAGCAGGATCTGCGTGAGGCGAAGCTGCTCTGGTCCGCGGCGTTGGGTAGCGCACCCGTCGACCTGCGCATGATCGCAGCGGGCATTCCACGCACCATCCCCGACCGCGCGGTCGAAGCATTGCGTGCGCAGCTCCAGGGCGCGTTGGGTGTGAACTTCATCGCGAACATCGACCTCTCCGGTACGGCGCTCATCGCTGCGGCGCTGCAAAGGAATCTCGACGGCGCGACGGAAGGCGCGGTGACCTTCACGCTGATGCTCGAAGACGGCGGTGTCGACCTCGATGACTGGCTGTACCCGCACTTCCGCAGCGGCGCCCGCATGAACACGTACCGCCTCGAAGACCCGCAGCTCGACGACATGCTTGAACGCCAGCGCCGTGAGTTCGACGCGGACGCGCGCCGTCAGATCGGTCTTGATGCGCAGGAGTACATTCTCGCGAATGTCAACGCGCGGCTCGAGATCTGCGCGCCGGTGGAGCGCAGGCTGGTGTGGGGTTACGTGCGAAACAGCAGGATGTCGCTGTGGAACGGCGCCAATCAGGACCTTGCCGACGTCTGGCTCGATACCTCGCACCCTGCCTTCGAGGGGCGGCCGGCGCGCGTTCCCTAAGGGCGCGCCAAGGTCGCGCCGTCGCGACCCTTACGGCGTTCCCTCTACATAGAAGTGCTAGCCTGCCGCCGATAGTAAAGCCGGAGGCTCCACGTGACCGTCGCACTCATGGCACTCATCGGTATCGCTGCAGGCGTCGTTATCGACGCCATTGTCGCGCGTCTGGCGCGGGAGCCGTACGAGCGCGCCTTCGAGGAAGGTGCCGGAGAAGAAGCCTCGGCTGGCGCATCGCTCGACCTCAGCAGCGAAGCGGGCACGCTGCAACTTCCTGCACTGCTCGACGGCAAGGCACGCTACCGGACTGTCGCGCTCATGGCTGTCACGACGGCCGTCTTCGCGCTCATCGGCCTGCAGTACGACGCTGACCCGTGGCAGATGCCGATCGTCGCGCTGTACGCGTCCGCGCTCATCATCTGCTCCGCGACGGATCTGCTCGCCTATCGCGTGCCAAATGTTGTCACGTACCCGATCATCATCGCTTCCATTGTCGTTGGTATGACGGTCACGGGCGCCGATAGGCTGGATGTCGTGCTTGGCGGGCTGTTCTTCGGTGGGTTGCTGCTGTTGCCGTCGCTGCTTGCTGGTGGCGCGATGGGGATGGGCGATGTGAAGCTCGCGCTGTTCGTCGGATTCGCGCTTGGCTTCGGTCTCGTCATACCGGCGATGTTGCTGATGGCCCTGGGCGGTGGCGCTGCCGCCATCTTCTTGTTGGTGACGCGCGTCCGTGGCCGCCGCGACCCGATCCCGTACGCGCCGTTCATCGCCGCGGGCGGGCTGATCGTGATGTTGACGCAGGGGACGGCGTTCGTCGAACTGTAGGCCGCCAGCAACCATCGCCGCGCCGTCGCCTATCATGCGACGAACATGGGTTTCTACTACGACAAGGGTCCTTCCGACAACGACGGTGATCCGAAGCCAGGATGCCTCGACGTCTTCGTGATCACACGCGTCGTGCTCGGCCTGCTGTTCTGGCCGATGGCGGGCATCATGGGCGTGGTGATCGGGTTCGGCATCGCGCTGTACCTGTTTACACTACATCCCGCACTGGCATTGATCCCGGTCGCAATTGGGGTCGCTGTGATTTACGCACTCGCCCGCTGGGATCAGCGCAGGTCGACGCCGGAGGAATTTCGCGATTGAGCTGCGCCGCAGGGACAAAAAGAGACCGCCGGTCGAGTGACCGGCGGTCTTCGTTCGTGGTACTGGGCCGGCCTAACTGACGGAGGCCGGCAAGCCTTTGCCGCAGCTGGCGCAGAACTTCGCGCTCACCGTGTTCTTTGTGCCGCACTCGGAGCAGAACACGCCATCTGCGGCGGCGGGCGCTGATGCGACGTCGGGTGCTGGGGCCACGTCGGACGCAGGGGCTGACATGTCGGTCACAGTGGTTGTGGAAGCACCGGCCGGATCGTCGACTGTGTTGTTACGAAACTCCTTGATGCCCTTGCCCAGCGCACCGCCGATCTCCGGCAGCCGTCCAACACCGAATATCAGTAGGACAATGAAGGCGATGATCAGCAACTCGGGAACACCGAGCGGACCTATTCCGGCGAGTATTGGCATGGTCGATCCCTCCCTGGGAACCTCAACCAGAATATCATATCGCCCATCCGGCACGGCGACACGGCCCGGTGCGGTGGGGTGTCAACGGACGGCGGCCTCGGTGCGCATCGCCGACGCCACTTCTTCGTTCAGAAAGCTGCGGATCGCGTTGATGCAGGCGTCCGGGCGCTCCTCGAACAGCAGGTGTCCCGCCCGCTCGACGATGACGACGCGCGCCTGCGGGATCCGCTCGCCGAGCTTCTGCGCCGCTTCGAGAGGGACGACGCGGTCGTTCGCCGCGCTCAGCACGAGCGTCGGCATCGTGATGCGGGAGTAGTCGATGGCCTCGTCTGAAGCTCCGTCCTGCATCATCGCCATCAATCCGTCCATCGATCCACGGAGGCGGGCAGGTCGCATGTAGATATCGCGCAGTTCTGGCCGCGCCAGCGACGGGTCGTGAAACGACGCTTTGAACAGCCGGTCGCCCGCTAGCCCAGCGACAAACGGCAGCACGGGCCGGATGAGCTTCGATGTACCTCCGATGCGCCGCCGTCCTGCGCGTTCGTCGCCGACAACCGACGCGGCGAGGATGATGGCCTTCGTGCGATCCGGGTACATGGCGGCGAACCGCTGCACAACGCCGCCCCCCATCGAGTGGCCGATGAAGGTCGCGCGCGTGACGCCCTTCTCCTCCAGCAAGCCGGCGAGCATCACGGCCTGATCGCTTTGCGACATCCCCGTGTTCGGGCGACGTTCGCTGTAGCCGAATCCCTTGAGGTCCACGGCGATGCAGTGGTGCGTCGACGCGAACGCCTCCATCAGGCCACGGTACTGGTACGTGCTGCCGCCGAAGCCGTGGATCATCACGAACGCTGGCCCAGCGCCCGCTTCCTCGTAGTGCACACGATAGCCGTCCACGGTGGCGAGCTTGCCCGGCTTGTCCACCGTCTCCCACTCGAGGTCCTCATTCACGCGTACGCGCCGGCCAACGAGGTACAGGCCTCCGGCGGCAGCCGCGGGTATTCCAAGTAAGAGTGGCAGTCGCATCGCAGTCTCCTGACGGTCGTTCGTCGCGGGCGGCAAGGGTGCCGCACAGATCACAGTATGCCGCGCTCGTCGCCGATGCCAACCGCCTTCGTTCGTGATCGTGATACACTCGATTCAGGCTCCAACGTTGAACAAGGAGGCGCACTTGGCTACGTGGATCGTCATCGGCATCGTTGTGGTGCTCGTCATCGTCCTCATTGCCGCCGCTATCGGCATGTACAACGGCCTTGTCCGCGCCAGGCTGCGGGTTAAGGAAGCGTGGTCCGGCATCGATGTCCAGCTGAAGCGACGCGCCTCGCTCGTCCCCAATCTCGTCGAGACGGTCAAGGGGTATGCAACCCACGAACGCGAGGTCTTCGAGAACGTCACGCGAGCTCGTTCCATGCTGCAGCAAGCAGGTACGCCAGCAGACGCGGCCCAGGCCAACAACATGCTGACGCAGACGCTGCGTTCGCTGTTCGCCGTCGCTGAGGCGTATCCCGACCTCAAGGCCAACCAGAATTTCCTCGAACTGCAGCGAGAGCTTTCCGACATCGAAGAGAAGATCGCGTACGCCCGCCAGTTCTACAACAGCAACGTCCTCAGCTACAACGAGAAGACGGCGACGGTTCCCACGAATATCTTTGCCGGCATGTTCAACTTCGAACCAGAGGAGTTCTTCGAGGCGGAGGACGAGGCGCGGCAGGACGTGCGAGTCAGTTTCGACGCGACGCCAGCAATTACGCCGCCTTCCAACGTGCCGCCGCCGCCAGGCGCACCGTAAGACGTGACCTCGGATCGCCTGTCGGACCCACAGCAATCCGTACTCATCTACGACCGCATCGGCCGCAACAAGCGGCAGACGTGGTTGATGATGTTTCTCTTCGTCTTGTTGCTTGGCGTGTTCTCAAGCGTCGTTGCGCTCTGGATCGGCGCGCCGCTGTATGTGCTGCCATTCGTCTTTCTCGGACTGATTCTCTGGTCCGGCGTCAGCTACTTCGTCAGCGCGAGCGTTGCGCTTGGCGTCAGCGGCGCCAAGGAAGTGACAAAGACCGAAGAGCCGGAGCTGTACCGCATCGTCGAGAACCTCAGCATCGGCTCCGGACTACCGATGCCGAAGGTGTATGTGATCGAGGACAGCGCACCGAACGCGTTCGCGACGGGACGCGACCCGAAGCACGCCTCCGTCGCTGCGACCCGCGGGCTGCTCGACAAGCTCGACAAGGCCGAGCTTGAGGCAGTCATGGCGCACGAGATGTCACACGTCGGCAACTACGACATTCGCGTCATGACGCTGACTGTCGTGATGCTCGGGCTCATCGCGCTGCTGGCGGATTTTGCGATGCGCTGGGCGTGGTTCGGCGCCGGTTCCCGCGGGGGTAACAAGGACAAGGGAGGCGGCGGCGCGGCCATCATCGCTCTCGTTGCAATCGCGCTGGCCATTCTCGCACCGATCGCGGCGCAGCTCATCCATCTTGCGATCTCACGCCAGCGCGAGTTCCTAGCGGACGCGTCGGGCGCGTTGTTGTGCCGCAATCCCGACGCGCTTGCCCGCGCGCTGGAGAAGATCGCTGCGGACCGGGAGCCGCTCGAAGTGGCGAACAAGGCGACCGCTCACCTATACATCGAGAATCCGCTGAAGGAGCACAAGTCAGCTCTGAACGGCATGTTCAGCACGCATCCGCCAGTCGAGGAGCGTATACGCCTGCTTCGGGCGATGTAGATCAGGGTCGCGATACGCGCCGTAAGCAGCCGCCGAAGCAGGAATTGGGCGCCGGTGTCGAATGTGGTTAAATGTCGCCGTCGTGCGTCACCGGCACGGTGCCCGCGGAGGGGCAGTTTTCATGACGTTTGAAGAATATATCTACGTTGCGCAGATTCTCGTCTCGATCTTGCTGACACTCACGATCCTCTTCCAGGCGAAGGGTTCGGACGTCGGCGGCATCTTCGGCGGCAGCAGCGGCGGGGGCAGCTTCCGCACACGCCGCGGCATCGAGAAGACGCTCTTTCAGTTGACCATCGTGCTATCGATCGTCTTCCTCATCATGTCTGCGTGGAGCGTTCGCGCCAACATCACCAGCTAGTCCAATCACACCGAGGCCAACGTGCCGCTCACGCAAACTCGCTGGCCGCTGTTCGTGGCCCTCGTGGCCGGTGGTGTCGCGCTCGCGCTCTTCTGGTGGGTCGCTCTCAACAATCCCCAGGGCGAGGCGGTCCCAGCAAGCGGTGGGCGGTATGTCGAGGGCGTGGTGCGCCCTCCCCAGCGCATCAACCCGCTGTTCTCATACGCGAACCAGACAGATGCCGACCTGGTCTCGCTGATCTTCTCCGGTCTCGTCCGCCTCGGGCCGGACGGCACGCCACAGCCTGATCTCGCCGAACGTTGGGAGATCACGAACAACGGCCAACGCTACGTATTCCACCTGCGCCGCGGCATCGCCTGGCACGACGGCGAGGAGTTCGACGCGGAAGACGTCGCCTTCACCTACCGCGCGATCGCCAACCCCGATTTCAACGGCGACCCCGCTCTTGCGCAGCTCATGCAGGGCGTCATCGTCACAGCGCGCGACCCTCTCACCGTCGAGTTTCAGCTTGAGCAGACATTCGGGCCGTTCCTCTCACATCTCACCGTAGGCATCCTCCCGCAGCACCTGCTCGCCGACCTGGACGTCAACCAGTTACTCAATGCGCAGTTCAATTCGGCACCCGTGGGCACCGGACCGTATCGCTACGTCGGGCGCGACGAGGCGGGCAACACGGAGCTGACGACGAACCCCACCTACTATCTCGGGCCGCCGCACGTCGCGGAGATCGAGCTTCGTGTGTTCACGACGCAACAGGAGGTTGTGGCCGCGATGCGCGCAGGCGACATCGACGGCGCGCTGCTCGACGAGTCGGCGCAACAGTCAGACATTGAGAGCCTGCGAGCCGATTCGCGATGGCGGAGCAACGACGTGATCGGTGCGCCGTATTACATCCTCTATCTCGACACGCGGTCGCAACTGTTCACGCAGACCGAGGTTCGGCGCGCGCTGTTTCAGTCCTTAGACCGCGACGGGCTTGTGGCGGAAATCGCAGGTGGCCGTGGCGAGGTCTCCGACACAGGCATCCCGCCACAGTCATGGGCATCGTCTGACCCCACGATGCCGGGGTTCAATCCGGGCGGGGCAGCGACGGATCTCGAAGCTGCGGGCTTCTTTCGAGGCCGCGACGGCACGCGCTCGACCGCTGACAACGTTCGCCTCGCCTTTTCGATCGTCACCGCCGACGTGCCGGAACGCGTTGCGCTGGCGACGAGCCTCGCGCAACAGATGCGGCTTGTCGGAGCAGACGTGGAGGTCGAAGCCGTCCCCGCTGAAACGTTCATTACCGAGCGCCTGCAGACGCGGACGTACGAAGCCGCGCTCGTCCTCGTCGATCCTGGTGTCGATCCTGATCCGTACCCGTTCTGGCACAGCAGCCAGATCCCGCCTCCCGGCCTCAACTTCGCGAACTATGCCGATTCGCGCATCGATGACGTCATCGAAGATGGTCGCAAGACAACGGACATCGCGTACCGCAAGGACGTGTACCAGCTCTTCGATGGCTACTACATCGTTGAAATGCCGTCATTCCCGCTCTATGCACCTGGCTCCACGTACGTGCAGACGGCACGACTGCAGGGCTTCCAAGCACGCCTGCTGTATGCTTCGGCGTCGCGCTTCGCGCAGGTGAACGAGTGGTTCATCGAAACGCGCGCACCCTGACCAAACACCGACAGACACTGGAGAGCACATGGTGACGAGACTTCTGATTGCCGCCGTTGTCGCCGCCACGCTCCTGTTCACCGCGGCCTGCGGCGGCGGCGACGACGAGAGCGACGCGACCAGCACGAGCAGTCTGCCTGCGACGGAAGTGACTTCGGAGGAGGAGACCCCGCAATCGCAAGAGACATCCGTCGAGGTTGACCAGACGTTCTGGCACTCCGGCTGGAAACTGACGCTTGGCACGGCGACCTTCACATCCGACAGCAACGGTGACATCGTCGCGATCGATACGCTCTTCGAGAATCTCGGGTCGACGGAGGATCGCTTCAACTCGCAACTCGTGCTGGTCGCTGGCGGCGAGAACTACACAGAGGCCGAACTTACGCAGGACTTCCCGAACGTCCCCGGCGAACTGACGGGAGAGGGCGTGCTCGCTTTCAACGTCGATGAGGCGTTCGACTTCGACGATGCAACGCTCATCATCGGCAACCCGGACAACCAGCAGGCGACAGTGCCGATCGGCCCGAACGGAGACGACCTCGTGGACCTCGCGCCGATCCAGATCGAGGCGACGGGCACGGCGACGGCGGGCGCTGTGACGCTGACGGTTACGGGCATCGAAGTGCGCGCCGACTTCCCCGACAAGCACGACATCGCCGAGAAGGGCACGCTGTTCATGACCGTTGCGTTCGACGCGGCGGTGGCCAGCGGCATCCCCGTCGGCGAGGGCGTGCTGCAATCAGCGAACGTGCTGCTGAAGCTTCCAAACGGCACTGCGGTCGCGGTGCGTGATGACGGCGTGAGCGGCGTGAACGAACTGCTGCAGGGCAAGGAGGGCACGACGATCCCCGACCTGCTCGTCCGCTTCGAGATTCCGGAACCGATCGATGGCGATTACGCCTTCGTCGTGCGCGGCGTGTACGGACCGACCAGAGATCAGGTTGAGGGTGAGTTTCCATTCACGATCGCGATCGAGGCTGTCACGCCGGCCGCTGGAACAGGCACGCCTGCAGCGAGCACAGGAACGCCGGCCGCCGCGACTGGAACAGCTACGCCGTAGCGGTTCGTCACCACCTGAGGCGTGCAGCTAGTCCTTCTTCGGAGCGAGCTGGATCCACACGTCGTCCAGCGCGCGCTGCTCAACGGGGAGCGGCGCCCCCGTCATCAGGTCCTGCGCGCTCTTGGTCTTCGGGAAGGCGATGACCTCGCGGATGTCGCTCTCCTGCGCGTAGAGCGCCACCGTCCGGTCGATGCCCGGCGCAATGCCCCCGTGCGGCGGAGCGCCGTACTGGAACGCCTCCAGCATGTGGTTGAACATCATCTTCGTGTCTTCGTCCGAGAACTTCAGCACGTCGAAAATGCGCTGTTGTAGCTCGCGCGTGTGGATCCGGATGCTTCCGCTGCCGATCTCCCAGCCGTTACAGGTGATGTCGTAGTGATTGCTGCGGACCGAACCAAGATCGTCGCCGTTGAGCAGATCGATATCCTCTGGCTTCGGTGATGTGAACACATGATGCGTGGCGTCCCATCGTTCTTCGTCGGCGTTCCACTCGAACAACGGAAAGTCGACAAGGAACGCAAACAGCAGCGTGTTCGGGTCGGCCAGTTCCAGCTTCTCGGCCAGGCCACGGCGCAAAGCGTCCAGTGCGGGCTTCACGCGCGTCACCGAGCCGGGCTCCTTCACCGGTACGCCACCTACGCCCGCCACGATCAGCACCAGGTCGCCCGCCTTCGCGTCGGCCAGCTTGCCGATCGAGCGGATCATGTCGAGCCCCAGGTGCTTCAGCACGGGCGACTTGATGTCGTCTTCCGTCGCTGCCTCCGGCGCGGCGTTGTACGCGATCGTCACGAGTCCCTTCGCGCCGAGCTGCTTCGCCTGCTCCGTGAGGGCGTCGATCTCTTTTCGTGAGAACGCAGCGCCGCCTGTGACGCAGATGCCCTCGATCGCGCCACCGGAATCGACGGCGCTTTTGAATACGATGAACTCCGTGCCGCGCACGGCGTTGGTCAGGTCGAATAGCTCCATACCGAACCGCAGGTCCGGCTTGTCCGTCCCGAACCGCCGCATCGACTCGGCGTACGTGAGGCGCGGGAAGGGCGCCGGGATGCTGAGATCGGGGCGCACGGCGGCGCCAATGCCTGTGTACAGATCCTCCATCAGTTGCAAGATGTCGTCCTGCTCGACGAACGACATCTCGAGGTCGAGTTGCGTGAACTCCGGCTGGCGGTCGGCGCGCAGGTCTTCATCGCGATAGCAGCGCGCGATCTGGAAGTAGCGCTCGAAGCCGGCCACCATCAGGAGCTGCTTGAACTGTTGCGGCGATTGCGGGAGGGCGTAGAAGTTGCCCGGGTAGTTGCGGCTCGGGACGAGATAGTCACGCGCGCCTTCCGGCGACGGGTTCGCCAGCACCGGTGTCTCGACCTCGATGAAATTGCGATCCGTGAGGAAGTCGCGGATGTACTTCACGACCTGATGGCGGATGACCATGTTGCGCGTCATGCGCTCGCGGCGCAGGTCGAGATAGCGGTACTTGAGGCGCAACTGTTCGTCGACGTCGGCGTCCTCGTTGATGTAGAACGGCGGCGTCTTCGCGGAGTTCATGATCTCCGCCGCGGTCGCGCGCACCTCGATCTCGCCCGTTGGCAACTTGTCGTTCTCCGTGCCGGCACGTCTGCGCTGCACCTTGCCCGTGATGCGCACGACATATTCGCCCCGCGCTTCGGAAGCGACGGCGTGTGCCTGCGCTTCCTCGGACGGAATCACAACCTGTACCAACCCGCGGCTGTCACGGAGGTCGATGAAGATGAGGCCGCCCTGGTCGCGGCGGCGATTGACCCACCCGGCGAGGGTGACTTCCCTGCCCTCGTCAGATACGCGAAGGTCGCCGCAATAGTCGGTCTTGAACATCACTACTCCTGCCAGATCGTGGATTTCGGGCAGTCTAGCGCATCCTCTTGCAATCGACCGCTAGCGGTGCCAAACTACGACTCTCATAGACGCGATCAATAACCGGCGCCGGCCGCGCCGTCATTCCGGGGCTTCTGCCCAGACGTGAGGCACCTTCTTGGACCTCGGGCAAGTCGAGGCATTTGTACAGGTCGCCCAGCACCGCTCCTTCAGCAAGGCGGCGGATTCGCTGTTCCTTACGCAACCTTCCGTAACGGCACGCATCCAGTCGCTCGAACGCGATCTCGGCGAGGCGCTGTTCGAGCGTAACGGCCGCGGTGTGCGGCTTACGGAAATGGGCACGGCGTTTTTGCCGTACGCCCGTCGCGCGCTCAAAGCGCTGCAAGAGGGACGCGACGCGATCGAAGGCATGCGCAACCTCGACATCGGCGCGCTGAAGCTCGGCGCGGCGATGACCGTGAGCACGTACGTCCTCCCGCGCATCCTCCGCATGTATTGCACGACGTATCCCGGCGTCGAAGTGAGCGTCAGCACCGGGCGCTCCGAGCAGGTGCTGCAGATGGTGCTTGGCGACGACGTGCATGCCGCGCTCGAACGCACCGTGCACCATCCGGAGGTCGTGACGGTGCCGCTGTACGAAGACGACCTCGTTCTCGTTGCGTCGCCGGGACACAAGCTGGCCCGCGCGCGTTCAGCGACGATCGAGGAAGTAGGCCGCGAGCCGCTCATCCTCTACGACAAGGACAGCAGCTACAACCAGCTCATCCAGGGCGTCTTTCGCCAGCACGGCATCGTCCCGCACACGCTGATGGAACTGGACACGATCGAGGCGACGAAGAAGATGGTCGAAGAGGGTCTGGGCGTCGCCATGGTGCCGAAGGTCTCGACCGAACGCGAGTTCGAGCAGGGGACGTTGGCCGCCGTCGCGATCAGCAACGCCTCGATGCCACGACGTCAGATCTCGCTCATCTTCCGCAAGAACCGCAAGCACACTCGTGCCGTCCTCGCGTTCTTCACGCAGCTCTCCGACGCTTACAACGTCGCCATCCCCGACGGCGCGCTCGCCGGCGTAGCGTAGACCCCGAAGCTGTCATTCTGAGTACTTCCTGGAAGGACGAAGAATCTACGCCGGCCGCCTCGCTGTTCGTTGCGACAGCGACTCCGGCGTCGCCAAAGGTCGCCGCTCAACTACGGTGCAGGTTTCTTCGCGGCAGCCTCTTTGGCCGGTGCCGCCTTCTTAGCAGCCACCTTCTTCACTGCGACAGGCATCGCGATGCCCGGCGAAGGCGGCGTAGGGCCACCACTCGCCGCAGCCGCGCGAATCGCCTTTACGAGGTCGATGTTCGGCTTGTCCGGCCCCTTGCCTGCGCCATCGATTTTGTAGCCCGGCACTTCAAGTAGCAGCGGGACGTCCGCAAGCTCAGGCCGCGCGAGCAGCGCCATGAAGCCGTCGCGGCCGATATGCCCCTCGCCGATGTTTTCGTGCAGGTCGCGGCCGGAGCCCAACGCACCCTTCGAGTCGTTGCAGTGCATGGCCGCGATGTTGGCTGTGCCGACCTCGCGTTCCAGTTCCTCGAACACGCCGGCCACGCCATCGGCCGAACTCAAGTCGTAGCCAGCGGCGAAGGCGTGACAGGTGTCGATGCAGACACGTGCGCGTGGATTGTCGATCTGCCGCAGCATCTGTCCTAGCTCGCTGAACTTCGATCCGATGGTGCCCTGCTGGCCGGCGGCGTTCTCGAAGATCATCAGCGTTTCGGGTGGCGTCTCCGCGAGTACCTCCGTGGCCGCGCGGCAGATCTGCTCGAACACCGCCTCAAAGCTCAGCCCCTTGTGGCTGCCTGTATGGAAGATCACGCCGCGCACGCCGAGACGCCCCGCGATGTTCAGGCTGCTGCGAAGCGTGCTCTGTGATGTCTTGAAGATCTTGGGGTCGGCGGAGGCAAGGTTCATCAGGTACTTGCCATGGATGAAGATGGGGTCGAGACCTGACTCCGCCTTCTTCTCGTGGAAGGTCTCCACCTGTTCATCCGTGAGCTTCGCTGTGCCCCACTGCTGCGGCGCAGACTCAAAGAACTGCATGCACTCAGAGCCAATTGCCAGAGCACGGTCGAAGCCGGTGTGCGCGCCGCCAGCCGTCGAGATGTGTGCGCCGATCTTCATCGCTGAGTCCTTTCACCTGCGTGCGACTTCGATCTTCACAGACAGCGGCCGAAAGGGGAAGTGAGGCTGTTTATCGCTGACGGAGTACGAACACGCCCCAGCCAAGGAATCGCCTTGTGAACTCGAAGTACTCGCGGCGTGATGCCTCGTGCATGTCGCGGATCGAGGCCCAGTCGGGGTCGTCTGCGTTCGCGCGCAGCCAATCGGAGAGCGCAGCCCATTGCGGCGCGACATATCGATCCCAGCTGTCTTCGTTCGCCAGCACCATCTCGATGAGTTCCAACTCTGCATCATCAAAGCGCGCAAGCGTCTCGGGCAGAGACACGAACAGCGATCGGTCGCCACTGGCGATCGCCTGGTACGCGGCATCCGGCGGGTCGTCGCGCCAGAACGGTTCTCCGACGAGCAGCAGGCTGTTCTCGTTCCGCAGGCCCGGCCGCATCATCTTCAGCGTGCCGACCAGTCCGTTACCGATCCACGTCGCGCCGATACAGCTCGCGATGTCGAAGCCGTTCCGCTCGATGTCATACGTCGCCGCGTTCGCGCGCACATAGGAGATGCGCTCGTTCACGCCGAGTTCGATGGCTCGTGCCTCGGCAGCCGCCAGGAACACCTTGCTGATGTCGACGCCAATGCCCGAGTGCCCGTACGCCTCCGACCATCGCGCCAGCATCTCGCCTTTGCCGCTGCAGAGGTCGAGCTGACGATGTTCCGGTTTGATGCGGCACAGTTCGCCGAGCAGCGTCAACTGCTGTTCGGTGAATGGATTGAGGATGCGATGGTTGGTCTCGGCGATCTCGTGGAACCGTAGTGACAATGAGTACTCCGTCGGCGCTTAGGGTTGGTGGGTCGCGTCGGCTCCTCGTGCGTGAGATGCGCCCGGACGCAGGCGGGCGATGCGCTCGATCAGGCGTCGCACCGGCTTGCCGGCGACGGCGCCGGTGACGGCGCGCTCGTATGTGGCCGCATCGTGCGCCCGTCCCGTGATGCTCGCGACGCCGGTATCGAAATCGACCTTCACGGAATCGACGCCATCGAGTTCGAGCAGTGCTTGTTTCGTCCGCACGGCGCAGACGCTGCTGCAGACCAGGCCATCGACCTTCAGCGTCGTGACAGCGCCGTCTTGAGCCTCGACGTGGGTCGTCGGGTTGACCAGAAGGCGGTGCCATTTGAATCTTGTCTTCGCCATGATGACAGCGTACAACCACGGGCGACTCTTGACGAACCATGCCTTGAATAACTCACGCACCTTCGATTTGCGCAGGATGATGAGCGTCAAACTACGATTGTCGCTATTCTGGATGGCTTCCGTTGAAGCCCCAACCTGAGGAGATTTCGCCGTGCCAATCGTTCACGACCCGCTGCCCATCACCGAAGACGACGACACGATACGTCGCTATCTGAATGACTCATTTCTGCCTGCGCTCATTCCAGCGCTCGCCCACGCGATCGGCGACATGTCGCTGTTACGCGAGGACCTTCGCGCGCCCGAGGGTGCCATGACGATCGGCGTCGAGCAGGGCGGGATGACGGCCGCACAACAGCAGGCCGCGAAAGAGATCGCGCTCGAAGCCATCAAGAAGCTGCGGGACGGAACCGCGACGCCGACGCCGCACAGCATCGAGGAGGACGCCCGCGCGATCAGCCGCTGGATGACGGGCTCCGCCGCGTCCGACGACTACCTGCCGATGCTTCTCGAACAGCTTGCCGCCGACGGTGACCCGCGCGTGCCCCAGTGGCAGGCCGATCCCTCAAAGCCATTTCACGCTGTTGTCATTGGAGCGGGCATGTCGGGCTTGCTTGCGGGCATCCGGCTGAAGCAGGCCGGCGTGAAGTTCACCATCATCGAGAAGAACGCCGATGTCGGCGGCACCTGGTTCGAGAACACCTATCCGGGCGCGCGAGTCGATGTGCCCAGCACGTCCTACAGCTACTCCTTCGCACAGAAGACCGACTGGCCGAACTTCTTCTCGCCGCAGGCCGTGCTGCTCGACTACTTCCGTGAAGTTGCGGCCGAGTTCGACCTCGGCGGCAACATTCGCTTCAACACGGAAGTCGAATCGCTGACGTTCGACGAAGGCGCTGCGGTCTGGAAGGTGGCCGTCCGCAAGGAAGGCGGTGGAACCGAGACATTCGACGCGAATGCCGTCGTCAGCGCGACCGGCCAACTCAATCGTCCGCACATGCCGGAGATCGCGGGCATGGACACCTTCGCAGGCCCCAGCTTCCACTCAGCTCAGTGGGATCATTCAGTCGACATCAAGGGCAAGCGCGTCGCCGTCATCGGCACAGGAGCGAGCGCGGCGCAGTTCATCCCCGAGATCGCGAAGGAAGTCGCGGATCTGACCGTCTTCCAGCGCACACCCGCCTGGTTCGTGCCGGCGCCCAACTACCACGATGCGGTGCCGGAGGGGCAGAGCTGGCTCTACCAGCACATCCCGCACTACCTGCACTGGTACCGCTTCTACTCCTTCTGGACGACGGGCGACGGCCTGCTCGCCGCGGCGAAGGTCGACCCAAATTGGGACGCGAGCGAAACCTCGATCAGCGAGCCGAACGACCAGATCCGCGCGCTGCTCACGATGTACCTGCAGGCGCAGTACGCCGACCGCCCCGATCTCGCGGCGAAGGTCGTGCCGCACTACCCGGTCGCGTCGAAGCGCATGGTGATCGAAAACGGCGTCTATGCCGCGACGATGAAGCAACCGCACGTCCATCTCGTGACCGAGCCCATCGAAAAGGTTACGGCCGACGGTGTGACTACGACGGACGGCGCAGAGCACAAGGCCGATGTCATCATCTACGGAACGGGATTCCTCGCGTCGCGCTTCCTGACGCCGATGAAGGTCGTCGGTCGCGGCGGCATCGACCTCAACGAGCAGTGGGACGGCGACGCCCGCGCGTACATGGGCATCACGGTGCCAAATTTTCCGAACTTCTACATGCTCTACGGCCCCAACACGAACATCGTCGTCAACGGCAGCATCATCTACTTCAGCGAATGCGAAGTGCAGTACGTGATGGGCTGCTTGCGCATGCTAATCGAAGATGGCCACCGCGCGATGGACTGCAAGACCGAAGTGCATGACGCGTACAACGAGCGCATCGACGCAGGCAACCGGCAGATGGCGTGGGGATTCTCGAAGGTGAACGCCTGGTACAAGAACGACAAGGGCCGCGTCACGCAGAACTGGCCCTTCGACCTCATCGAATACTGGCACCAGACGCGCGAGCCCAACCCCAACGACTACGTCTGGCTCTGACGATCGACTTCCCAGATGCATGTACTAGCGGAGCTTCAGCTCCGCCGAATCATCGTACGGCGATCAGTCGCGGCGTTGCGTGCTGAGTTCGGTCGAGCGAACTGCGGCTAGCCTTCAAATCCGTTCTTCCGGTGCGTGCTATCGCAAAACGGCTTGTTCGACGACTCGCCGCAACGGCACAGGGTCATCCTGTGGCCATCCGACTTCACGTTGCCATCTGCGTCTAGGAGCTTCACATCGCCGCGCACCATCAGCGGGCCGTTCTGCGTCGCGTAAATCAGCGGCTCCGCTTCCGGCTGTTCCTGCGGCCCGCCATCGAGACGTTCGTACTGCAGCGCGCCGCTAGGGCAACGCTCGACGACCTCGGCGACATCCTCGGGGCTGGCAGTATCCGGCGAGATCCAGGGCTTCGCGTCGAGATCGAAGACCTGAGGCAGTCCGCGGAGGCAGTTCGCTGTATGGATGCAGAGTGCTGAATCGAACGACACGTTGATCTTGTCTGACGAATAAACGCGTCTCGCCATGAGTCACCTCCTGATCAGGACGGCCCGGCACGGCGCACCGTCGCTACCGACGATCTTCAACGGCAGGCAGGCGAGTTCGTACACGCCCGGCTCCACGCCGCGCAGGTCGAGCCCTTCGAGAATGACGACGCCTGCTTCGAGCAGCGCGACGTGTGTCGCGACGCCGTTGCCTTTCGGGCCGATCGACAGATAGTCGATGCCGACGAGCCGCACGCCGCGCGCGACGAGCGCCGCCGCCGCATCGCCGGTTAGCGCGATGAAGTCGGCGGAGAACGCATCTTTGTCCCACAGCGCTGAGTTCGTCGTCTTGAAAATCACGCGCTCGGCCGGGATCTTCAGTGCTTCGAGCGCAATGGCGTCGATGTGATCCGTCGCGGCCGTCGCGTCGACCACGACGACCGGACCGATGAGGGCATCGAGCGCGAGCGTTTCCGCGCCTCGCGCGCCGTCGATGAAGTGCCCCGGCGCATCGATGTGCGTGCCGGTATGGACGCCGAAGTCGAGGCGGCTGATGTTCGCTGATGCGCCGCTGGCGATGCTCTTGACGCGCTCGAGGTAGACGTCAGGGTCGCCTGGATAGACGATCATACCCGGCTGGATCGCCACGGATATGTCGATGATCTCCACGCGCGCCTCCTGGATCGCGGTCGCCTAGACCGCCATCACTTCGCGGTACTCGCCGAAGACGGCGCGCCAGACGCCGCAGACGTCTCCGACCGTTGCGCCGGCTTTCACGGCGTCGATGATGTACGGCATGGTGTTCTCGGTGGGCGTGCGGCTGGCTGCGTCGAGGCGGCGCAGTGCGTTGTCGCACGCGTTCTGGTCGCGATCCGCCTTCCACGCGGCAAGGCGCGCCATGTGCCGCTCTCGGCCTTCGATGTCCATCTTCAGGATAGGCACGTCGTTCAGGCCATCGCCCTGGTACGCGTTCACGCCCACGACAATCCGATCACCTCGCTCGACCTCGCGCTGGTAGCGCTGTGATGCTTCGAGGATCTCGCCGTGGAAGAAGCCGCTCTCGATCGCGGGGATCACACCACCAAGCTTTTGGATGCGTTCGAAGTATGCAAGCGCGTCTGCCTCGATGTCGTTGGTCAGTTTCTCGATGAACCAGGATCCGCCAAGCGGGTCGACGGTGTTGATAGCGCCGCTCTCGTGCAGGATCACCTGTTGCGTGCGCAGGGCGAGCGTCGCCGCTTTCTCGCTCGGCAGCGCGAGCGCCTCGTCCATCGAGTCCGTGTGCAAGGACTGGGTGCCGCCGAGCACGGCCGCCATCGCCTGCAGCGCGACGCGCACGAGGTTCACCTCCGGCTGCTGCGCTGTCAGCGAGACGCCGGACGTCTGCGCGTGAAAGCGCATGAGCCACGAACGCTCCTGCTTTGCGCCGAACTGCTCGCGCATCGCACGTGCCCAGATCCGGCGGGCTGCACGGAACTTTGCGATCTCCTCGAAGAAGTCGTTGTGGCAGTTGAAGAAGAAACTTATGCGGGACGCGAACGTATCGACATCGAGCCCTCGCGCGATCGACTGCCGCACATACTCCATGCCGTTCGCCAGTGTGAACGCGAGTTCTTGCGCCGCCGTCGCTCCTGCCTCGCGGATGTGATAACCGCTGACGCTCACGGGGTTCCACTGCGGCATCTCGGCCGCGCAGTACGCGATGGAGTCGACCACGAGGCGCATCGAGTGCTGCGGCGGGTAGATGAACTCGTTTTGGGCGATGAACTCCTTGAGGATGTCGTTCTGGAGCGTGCCCGAGAGCTGCGCGCGCGGCACGCCCTGCTCCTCCGCGACGGCTACAAGCATCGCCAACAGGATGGGCGCGGGACCATTGATGGTCATCGACGTCGTCAGCTTGTCGAGCGGAAGACCGTCGAAGAGCAGCCGCATATCGGCGAGCGAATCGACCGCAACGCCGCCACTGCCGAATTCGCCCTGTGACCATGGGTCGTCGTGGTCATAGCCCATGAGGGTCGGCATGTCGAAGGCGATCGAGAGACCGTTGTTGCCCGCGGCGAGTAGCTCGCGGTAGCGCCGGTTCGTCTCTTCGACGCTGCCGAAGCCGCTGAACATGCGAATCGTCCACGGCTTGCCGCGGTAGCCGGTGCGATGGACCCCGCGCGTGTACGGGTACGACCCGGGCGTGTTGATGTCGCGCTCGTAATCGTGGTCAGGCAGGTCGGTGGGGTCGTACAGGCGGTCGATCGGGCGGCCGGATACGGTCGTGAAGGGGCCGGGCGCCTCACGGCCGTTGCTCGCGACAGCGTCGTCGTACTCACGGCGAAGCTGTTCGGCTCGTTCGCGCTCGTCGGGTTGCATAGGCACTCCGCGGTCAGGATAGCGGTTGAGGCTAACGTTCGTGCTGCCACCACAGCCATGTGTAATAGAGCAGGGCGATGCCAATAGTGACCGGGATCATCAGAAGGCCCTGAGGATAGAAGAGAATCGCCGAAGCGCCACACGTCATCGCCATAGCGAAGCTGAAGACCCAGTTCTTCAGTCCGCGCACAACGACGGTGTCCCACCAGTCCTGCATGGTCGGATGGTATCAAAGTTGAGTTAGATGATGGACGCGCTGACTGGGACAAGCGAACGCTTCATCCCTACGACGAACTGAGGTCGCTAAGAAACTCGATGATGGCCGGGAACGCGCTCTTGTCCTGGAGCATGAAGAGGTGGCCGCCTTCGAAGACCTGCAGCGTCGCAGCGGGGATCTCCCGGGCGAGCGCCTCGCTGTTCGAGAGCGGCGCGATGCCGTCGTAGCGCCCGGCTGCGACGAGCGTCGGTGCGGCGATCTGGCCGAGGCGGGCGTACGTGTCGTGATGCCGGCGTGCTTCGAGTTGGAGTCGCGCGCCTTCGGCCGGCGTGACATCGCTGACCTCCGCCGTCTCATCCGGCTTCGACGCGGCAGCCTGCATGCCGTCGATCGTGATCTGGAGGATGCGGGCGTAACGGTCGGGGTTCTCGGTCTCCATCGCGGCGAAGCGCGAGTCGTTGAGCGCGATCATCCTCCGCGCGCGATCCTCGATCGAGAGATCCTGCAGTTCGTGCAGCGGATACGACGCCGCGCCCGCGCCACCGCTCGACGTACACGCCAGCACAAGCCGCTCGACTCGCTGCGGGTGCCTGATCGCCAGCTCCTGCGCGACCATCCCGCCGAACGACACACCGAACACAAGGCAGCGCTCCCATCCGACAGCGTCGAGCAGCGCCGCCGCATCGTCCGCGTACTGGTGCATTGTGTACGGCCCCGCCGGCCGCTGCGTCCGCCCGAGGCCGCGTTGGTCATACGCCAGCAGGTCGAACGACGCCGGCAGCGCGCTGTCCATGATCGAAGGCGTCGCCCGCAGGTCGCCGCCGGTGCCGCTAATGTACAGCAGCGGCGGCCCCGCGCCGGCGCGCTCGATGTATATGTGGAGGTTTGGGGTTCGGATGTGTGGCATCGCTCAAGTCTAATTGGATTGACTACACTCGCGTGGTGCTGACTGACGAAGAAGCCCTTCATACGGCTGCGCGCCGATACTGCATGGAGAACTACGCTCTCTGGGTCAAACGCTATTCAGACCTCTCGGAGCGAGAGTCCGAAAAGCGACGAACCTCGCCCGACTATGAATACTCACGCGAGGCATTCGTCACCTTTCCGCACTACAACATCCTCAGTCGAATTCTGGTCGAAGTCGAACGACTTGTTCCTTCCGACATGGCCGATACACAAGTCGGCCGAGTTCTTCTGCGTAGCGCGGCCAACGCCGCATATCTGGAAGAAACACGAGTACCCGATTTCGTGTTCGACCTGACAGAGATGTCGTTCGAGGAGCTGAGCGCGAAGGCAGCCAGCCTCGGTCCCAGGGCCAAGATAGTTGGAGGGCGGCAATCAGACGATGACGAGCAGGTCCAGAATCTCGCAATGGCTGAGGAGGTTCGTGCCTTCGCGGCGTACCTCGACAGCGTTTCCCAGGAGGATCTGGGTATCGTTGAACCGCTGCCGTACCGAAGAACGCTTTCTGACAGCGAGAGCGACAGTTTCTGGCAGGAACTCAAGCACCGGTGGGCTATCGAAGGAGATTGGTATCCACTCGATCGTGCTACGACGGATCAAGCCCCGCCTGACACCGCCGCATTCTATGTTCCCGGGTTTCCGCATGATGCCCTAGAGCGAATCGTTCGTCGCGTTGGCGGATCAGAAGCTCACGAACGCATCTTCGAGTTTCGGGAAGGCTACATTGATCCGGATCGCGAAATCGATGTGCAACTCTTCAACGAGCCCTATTACGGCGCTGGGTCAAGGGCGGGCGGTGAGACATTCTGGACAAACCGATCAATGGAGTGGGTCATTTACGTGTCTCACGAGTCATCGATCACAGCGGCAGGGCGACGCGTCCTCGAGCCTCTGAAGGAGGAGTGGCCCGAGTGGAGTACGTGGGTTTACAAGGGCTGGGAATCCGAACACTACCCGCCAGTTCCAGACTGACCTCAAAAGTAATTCACGGTGATCCCGCCATCCACTACGAACTGCGTGCCCGTCATCCACGATGACTCGTCGCTGGCGAGATAGAGGGCGGCGTAGGCGATGTCCTCCGGCAGGCCGAAGCGGCCGAGGGGGATGCGGTTCAGGCGCTTCATCTTCTCTTCCTCGCTGGGGAAAAGGTCGGCGAGCAGCGGCGTCAGGATCGGGCCGGGGCAGATCGCGTTCACGCGCACGCCGTCGGGCCCGAACTGCACGGCGAGCGACTTCGTGAGCGCGAGCACGGCGCCCTTGCTGGCCGTGTACGCGTCCTGCGGCACGGTGCAACCGACGAGCGCAACGAACGATGCCACGTTTACGACCGACCCGCCGCCCGCGCGCTGCATCTCCGGGATCGCGTACTTGCAGCAGAGCATCACGCCCTTGAGGTTCACGTCGAGCGTCTTCGCCCAGGTGTCCTCGTCCGTGTTGATCACGGAGCGATCGTCGTCGGGGAAGATGCCGGCGTTGTTGTAGAGGATGTTCAGCGCGCCGAAGTGGTCGACGCCCATCTTCACCCAGCGCTCGACATCAGCGGCGTCGGTGACGTCGCCGGTCAGCGACTGCACGCGGCCGACGGCCTCCGGATGGTCGCGCGCGATCAGCGCCTCCGTATCGGCGAGCCCGACAGATGAGATGTCGGTCGCGACGACATTCGCGCCCTCTGCGACGAATAGCGACGTCGCGACGCGCCCCATGCCGCTGCCGGCGCCGGTTATCAGTGCTGTCTTGCCCTTGAGTCTCATGGTGGTGCCCTCCGCGAAGAGGGTAGTCGTTTTCTGGCCGAAGATGGAGGAAGGAAGATGGCTAGCCTGATTCCACCTTCCATCGCCCATCTTCCATCCTCGCGCCAAGAGGGTTACCGTTCTTGTGGGAAAGAGGTGCCATGACATCACTCACTGAGGCCGAGATCCAGGGCTCGTGCCAGCCAGCGTTCGAGGGCGTGCGCGATGTGCTGGCGGCGCAGATTGAGGCGGGCGAGCACATCGGCTACGGCGTGGCGGTGTATCACCGTGGCAAGCCCGTGGTCGACCTGTGGGGCGGGCTGGCGGACGAGGATGCGGGCACGCCGTGGCGCCAGAACACGATGGCCATCTCGTACTCGACCACCAAGGGTCTCGCGTCGACCTGCCTGCACATGCTCGCCGACCGCGGGCTTGTCGACTACGACGCGCCGGTCGCGAAATACTGGCCCGAGTTCGCGCAGAACGGCAAAGACAAGATCACCGTCTACCACCTGCTGACACATCAGTCGGGTATGGCGCCCGTCCCCGACGGCATGCACGGCGCCGATTTCAACAACTGGGACGCCGTCATCGAGGGGCTCGAGGTGATGGAGCCAGCGTGGGAGCCGGGCACGGCGAGTGGCTACCACGCCATGACGTACGGCTTTCTTGTCGGCGAAGTCATTCGACGCGTGAGCGGCAAGAGCGTCGGGACGTTCCTGCGCGACGAGGTCTGCGCGCCATTGGGGTTGCACGACATGTACGTAGGCGCGCCCGCGGAGGTCGATGACCAGATCGCGACGTTGAAAGCGCGACAGTCGCCGCCGACGCCGGAGATGATCGAGGAGATGCAGCGTCGCGTCGCCGCTGGCGAGCCTCTTATTCCACCGCTGCTGGAGAAGGCGTTCGGCGCGCCACCCGGAGGCCTTATGGCTGCCGGTCAGGGCCCGAACCCGCTCGACACGTTCGAGGGCCGGCGCGCGGAAATCCCGTCGGCAAACGGCGTGATGACCGCGCGAGACGCCGCGCGCTTGTACGCTTGCCTCGCGAACGGCGGCGAGCTCGACGGCGTGCGCCTGATGTCGGCCGAGCGCGTGAAGACAATGTCGGCCCTACAGACGAAGCGCGCGGACAAAGTGCTCCAACTCGATATCGCCTGGTCGATGGGCTACATGAACGGCAGCATCGAAGGGCGGGCGATGGGTCCGCGCGAGACGGCGTTCGGGCACCCGGGTGTCGGTGGCGCCGTGGCATACGCCGACCCGGAGGTCGGGATGTCGTTCGCGTTCGTGACGAACGCGGTGGCCTCAGACGGGCTGGCGACAGGACGTTCGTTGCCGTTGGCTGACGCTGCGCGCGATGCGATCGCGTCCCTGGGCTAAGTGTTTAGATATGGAGGACGTCATGAGTGAACAATCGTTCGAGGACAAGACCTCATCTGGTGGCGAGAAGTTGGGCTGGGGGTTGCTGCGTCCTCCTCCGATGCCTGCGGTGTTCTTCGGCGCGCTGTACGGACTCATCGCCGGCATGATCATTGTGTACGACATCGTCGTGCTGTTCCGGACGGGGAAGGTACTGGTCCCGAAGCTCAAGGAGCGCCTGCCTTTGATCGGATCCGGTGCTTCGTCCGACGAAGAGTAGGTACCGGTCGCTGGTCCTTCTCACCACGCGAGATCACTCCACGTATACTCCGCTATCAGTTGGAGGGAATCGAAGGGAGTCGAACTATGTGGAGCAGGATCCTGAAGGGCAGCGCAATCGTCGCGATCGTGTTTGCCGCGGGCATCGGTGTGAGTGCTTGCGGCGGCGATGACGATGGCGGCGGTGGCGACGAGGTAACGCTCGAGGAGTACTTCGAGCGGCTCGAAGCTGCGAGCATCACATTCACGGAAGAGAGTGATGCCGCCGCGGATGAACTGGGGTCCTCGGAGGAAATCGATAGCGTTAAGGACGCCATCGCGCTGCTGCCGCCGATCGTCGAACACTTCGTAAACGATATCAGTGCCCTCAATCCACCGGAGGAAGCACAGGAAGCGCACGACGCTGCGGTGGAGGCTGGCGAGAATTTCTCGGAGGCCGTGAATGGCGTCCTCGATGAGCTCGGAGATGTGGAGTCGATTGAGGATCTCGAAGGCGTCGTCAGTACGGACGCACTCGATGAGGCAAGCGGCGCCTTCACCGCCGCCTGTGAGGATCTGCAAACGCTGGCCGACGAGAACAACATCGAGGTCGATCTGGACTGCGGAGACGGCGACGCGTAGGCGCACCGAGGTCGGCCCGGACGAGTGTGCCAATTGCCGGAGGGATCGAGAGGCCACGGGTTCTGCGGCCTCTCTCTTTGTTGTGACTGTTGATGGCTGTTGACTGATAAAGCGCACTAGCCTATGATTCGCACTAACGTTCTAGTGCGAAGCTGGAAGCTGCGCACGAACGGGCAGGAGGCAGGATGCCCGCGCGCCACCGCCTTGGTTCCCTTCACCTCAACCTGCTGACTGACGGCGTCTTCTACCAGGATGCCGGTGCCGTATTTGGCATCGTGCCGCGCGTGCTTTGGGAGCGCATCGGCGTCGAGATGAATGCGCGTTACCAGATGGCCATCGGACTCAACTCGCTGCTTGTCGAGTCGCAGGGCAAGACGGTGCTGATTGAGACGGGCGTCGGCGAGAAGGAGCGGCCCCTCGGCCAGACCGAACGTCCGGGCGGCATCTCGCTCCTCGAAGAACTGGCCGCAGTAGGCGTGGCTCCTGCGGATGTCGACATCGTCGTAAACACGCATCTGCACGCCGATCACTGCGGCTGGAACACGAAGAAACAGGCCGACGGCACCTACACGCCGACATTCGCGAACGCCCGCTACCTCATCCAGCGCGGTGAGTACGACGCGTGCATGAACCCGAATGAGCGCACGCGCGCAACGTACTTCGCCGAGAACGTGACGCCGCTCGCGGACACAGGACAGCTCGAACTGCTCGATGGCGAGACGCGCGTGACGGACGAGATCATCATCATCCCGACGCACGGCCACACGGCGGACCACGCGAGCGTCATCCTGTCGTCCGGCGGCGAGACGGCGATCTACATTGGCGACATGATCCAGCACACGGTGCAGCTCGAACGGCCTCCATGGGTCTCGTCGTTCGACATCTTTCCCATCGAGGCGATGGAGACGAAGAAGGCCGTCGTGCGCAAGGCGGTCGATGAGCAACAGCTTGTCATCGCCGTACACGCCGACTTCCCCGGACTTGGGCGGATGTCGGAGTCGTCGGACGGCAAGTGGAAGTGGACGGATGTGACGCCCTCAGGTTGATCCACGAGGGGCCACCAAGAATTCGAAGGGTTCGGACACGAGAGCGCTGGAAACATGACAACGACAACCAGAAACACGACAAGCACCGCAGCCGGCTCTGATTTCGAACTGTATCCGTGGCAGCGCGAGGCGATCGACGAGATTATCTCCGGTCCCGGGAAGGTGCTCGTCGTCGCTCCCACCGGCGGCGGGAAGTCGATGACGTACCAGCAACCGGCGGTCGAGCTCGATGGCATCGCGATCGTGATTACACCATTGGTGGCGCTGATGGCGGACCAGGTGCAATCGCTCGAAGCGCGCGGCATTCCGGCGACGTATCTCGCTTCGAGCCTGGACGGGCGCGAGAACCAGCGCCGGACGGAGCTCGCGCTCGCTGGCAAGGTGAAGCTGCTGTACGTCGCACCGGAGCGGCTGGCGCTCGACTGGTTCGTCGAAGACGTCCTCATGAAGCTCCCGATCTCGCTGCTGGCCGTCGATGAGGCGCACTGCATCAGCCAGTGGGGGCACGACTTCCGCCCCGACTACCTGCGCATCGGCGAACTCGTGCAACGATTGCAGCCGAAGCGGCTCCTCGCGTGCACGGCGACGGCAACGCCAAGCGTGCGACAGGAGATCGTCGAGCGGCTGGGCATGCCGGAGGCGAAGCAGATCCTGCGTGGGTTCGCGCGCCACAACCTGCGCCTGAGCGTCGAGGAGGTGAGCGGCCCGAAGGCCAAGGAAAAGCGCATCAGTGAAGAGATTCGGCGCGCGCTCTCGAAGCCGAAGGCCGGTAACGGAACAGCGCTTGTCTATACCAGCTCACGCAAGAAGGCCGAAGAGGTTGCGCAGGCGATGCGCGATCTCGGCTGGCGTGCCGAGCACTATCACGCGGGCATGGGCGGGATGGAACGCAACGCCGTGCAGGCGAAGTTCCAGTCGAACATGCTCGACGTCGTTGCGGCGACCAACGCGTTTGGCATGGGCATCGACCGCCCGGACATCCGGCTCGTCATCCACCACGGGCTGCCGGAATCGGTCGAGGCGTATTACCAGGAGGTCGGACGCGCGGGTCGAGACGGTCAGCCGGCGGAAGGCAGGCTCTTTATCTCCGATCCGGACATCGCGCTGCGCTTCCGCCTCATCGCCAACGATGAGTACACAGGCCCCGAAGCATCACTGCGTCGGCGCGAGCTGCTGCGCGCGATGATTGGTTACGCCGAGACGTCCGCCTGCCGCCATGACTCGATCCTTGCGTACTTCGAGGACGAGGCGGAGGAGCTCGGTGGGTGCAGCCAGTGCGACAACTGCGTCGCGACGGCGGAGGGCCGCATGACGCCCGAGCCGGATGAGGCAGAGTCGGCGGGCGAAGTGCGTGACGCGCTTACAGCGATCCGCAGCATGCCGTTCGCCGTCGGACCGGGGACGGTGGCTGCGTACCTCATCGGAAGCGGTTCAGCGTCGATCCGGAAGTGGGATCTGCAGACGAAGCCGAAGTTCGGCGTGCTCAAACATCGGCGCGAAGACTGGACGCGGCGCCTGTTGCGGCGCCTGCTCGCGGCGGGCCTTCTCGCTCTTGATCCGGAGCAGCAGACGCTGCACCTGACGCGGCGCGGCGCGGACGTGATCTCGGAAGCGCGCCCGAACCCCGTACGGCTGCCCACGATCGAAGCGCCCTCAAAGCGTGTGGGCGCGAGCGAGACGCGGCCCGCGACGGCGTCGCTCGACGGCATCGGCATGGCGCTGTACGAGCGGCTGAAGCAGTGGCGGCGGTTGCGCGCGGACGCAGAGGAAGTGCCCGCGTACGTCATCTGCCACGACGCGACACTCGCCGCCATCGCCCAACGGCGTCCGCAGTCGTCGGAAGATCTGCTACAGGTGCCCGGAATGGGCCCCGCGAAGATGCAGCGGTACGGCGTGCAACTGCTGACAGAACTCAACGCGCACTACAGCGAGCATCCGGAGTCGCGCGAGCGGCCAACTGTGGCAATGCCGGCAACGCCACTCCTCGATCAGATCTCCGCCCCTACCGGAGACAGCGGGTTGTACGACTCGCTGAAGGCCTGGCGGCGGAAGGCTGCGGTGACCGCGGGCGTGAAGCTGTGGCAGATCGCGACCAACGAGGCGCTCACAGCGATCGCCGATGAACGTCCGGCGAGCGTACGTGAACTCGCAGGGCTGGGTGTGCTCGACGCTGCCCAACTGGAACGCTTCGGGGGCGGATTGCTCGACGTAGTCGCCGGACGCTGGTCGACGGATGCCGTTCCCGATCATCTGCGCAGCAGTGCGCCAGCCGCTTCGATCAAGAACTGGTCGGCTGCGCAGATCGAGGTCCGCGCGCAGCATCCACGAGCTTGGGATCCATGGACCGACGATGAAGATGAGCGTTTGCGAGCCATGCTCGAACTTGGCCACACGCAGGCGGAAATCTCCGGCACGCTGCAACGCCAGCAGAGCGCCATCGTCAGGCGCATGGAGAAGCTCGGACTGGTGGCGACCGTTTCTGGCTAGGCTTCGTGCGCTGCAGCGGCGTGTGCCGCTTCTTCATGTACCTGCGCAATCGGCGTCTTCCGCGCGAGATACAGCCACGAACCGGCAGCGAGAATGATCAACGGCAACGTGGCCGTCGCTCGCACAAGGACGGCGACCGCAGCGCCATGTTCGAGCGTCATGCCGAAACGATCGAGGATTGCGGCCAGTGACGCGTCCGATGCGCCCAATCCGAGCGGAATCAGCGACACCAACGCCGCCAGTTGCGAGCCGCCGAAGCTGATCCACGCTTCGAGCGGCGTAATCGTGTCCTCGAGGGCGTGCGCAAGCAGCCAGAACTGGAACGTAACAACCGCGAAGCCGATGGCTGTGATTGCCGTCCAGACGAGCATCGTCGACGCGTGTCCGAACAGGCGTTGAAGTTGTATGGCGATGTCTGTGATGTAAACGTATAGGCGATACCACCTGCCACTGCCTTCGGGCGCTGGGGCGGGGAGCGCACTGAGAAATCGCGCGCACACGCATGGCAAGACGAGCGCCACAACGCCGCCAAGCACGGCAGCGATCGCAAGAGGCGGTGGTGCTGCGTACAGCGCGATGCCGACGAGCGTGCCGAGAATGAGCATGTACAGCGAGAGGCCGCGTTCGAACACGACGAGCGCGGCGCCGTCCTTGTACGACACGTTGGCATGCGACTTGAGCGCGACGGCGCGCAGCAGTTCGCCACTCGATGCTGGCGTCAGTGCGCCGGCCACGTTGCCCACGACGGCCGCCGCGAGCACGAGGTCAAACGGCAAATCGTGACCGAGCCGACGTAACGCTACCTGCGACCGTAGGCCGAACAAGAATGCCGTCACAAGGTTCAGCGCGACGACGGCGACCACCGTCGCCGTATCGATCTCGGCGATGGCGTCAAGCAGGCTGTCGATGTCGAGGCGCCATGCGAGGAACGCGAAGATCGCGAGCACGGTGGCGATCTTGGCGATGCGAACTATCGCGCTGCGGTTCATGATGCAGGCTTGCGGGCCACGATGAACAGGTTGCTGCCGCCTTCTGATTGCTGCATGGCCAGCGGTCGCATCAGTCGAATAGCGGCATTGACAAAAGCTTCCGGGTGCGGCGGCCGGTTGCCGGTCGCTTGCCGCCAGATGCGGTTCGCGAACGCGGCGGGGAGCAGCGCCTCGAATGCGCGTGTTGCACTGGGCGAGACGATCGCGCGGGCGGTCTCGATCGCTAATCCGGCAGATGTTGTTGCCTCGATCCAGCGGTCCTGCGGCCAGATATTCACGTGGGTGAGCTGGCGATGCAGCGTCGTGGCATAGCGGTCAGCGGCAGTACGGTTCGCGCGCCGCAGCACGTTGTGGCCGATGAGATTCGTGTTGAAGGACTCAATCGGCACGGTGAAAGCGAGGACGCCTCCGGGGCGCAGGACGCGAGCTGCATCAGCGATCGTGATCTCTGCGTCAGGGATGTGTTCGAGCGTGCTCACGGACATGACCGTCTCGAATGAAGCATCGGGGAAGGGCAGCACGCGCGCGTCGCACTGCACGACGGCCTTGTACACCGGATCGGCGGTGCACCGGAGCAGTTCGCTCCGGTCGATGTCCACGCCGACATCCGGTGGTTGCTTGCCGCTGAAGAAGACGCGCGCAAACTCTCCAAACGCACAGCCAATGTCCAGCACGGGGTGTTCCATCGTCACGCCCGTCATGCTCGCAGCCTCGATTGCGCGCCAGAGCGACGTTGCGAGCGGCGCTTCACGCAGGTATACGCGCAGAAAGTGCTCCGCCGTCTCCGCGTCGTACAAAGGAGTAGCGGAACGCGCCTCGTTCTTCATACAGCTTTGCCGAGAATCATGAGTACGTCGCCCTTGGTGGACATGTTGAGCTTGTAGAGGTGGTAGAGGGCGTTCGCGATCGCGCGGTCACGGCTGCTGTAGCCAATGTTGGCTGTTTGGCCGCCGATGTACTCAATCAGGGAACGATAGACAGGCGAATAGAAGGGGAATCCCCACTCGATGACCTTCTCGATCGAGAAGCCTGCATCGCGCATCTGTTGCTCGAGTCCGGCGCGCGTGTAGTTGCGCAGGTGGCCGATATGGACCTCGGACTTACGCATACGGCCTTGCATCGTCGCGACGAAAACGTAGCGTTCCGACATCGCCCGCAGCTTGCTGAGGAAGCCGTCGTCGTCATGCAGGTGCTCGATGACCTGCGACGTGAGCACGAGGTCGAATGTGCGGTCGAGTGTCTCCTTCTCCAGATCGAGTGTTCGAAATGTGCCGGGCACTCGCTTGCGCGCCATCTCCAGGGCTTGCTCTGAAACGTCCACGCCAGTGATGTCGGCGATGCTCAACTCCTTGTGGATCGCCTCCAGATTCGCGCCGTTCCCGCAACCAACATCGACGATCGAGCGCACGCCCAGGCCGCGAATCGTCTCGACGATGAGGCGCGCGGAGTGACGATGCACAGGCCCGAGATCCTGCATCTCCCCCCACGTCTCGCCCCACAGCTCTTCGTAGTCGACTGCCACTAGCGCCTCGCTCGTACGTTGCTCGCTGGTGCCGTGGCGCTGTCCGCGATCCAACCGGCCTGCGGGATAGTGGTTCGCTGCTCTTGCGTCCAGAGCACTTCTGTCTGCTTCGAGATGACAGTGTGCCATGCCCGCACGAACAGCCACTCGTTCAGTAGGGCGACGTATGCAGCATCGCCGACGCGTTGCCGCACCGATGGCACCGCCAGTGCGGCTACCGTCATGACTCCCAGCGGTACCGCATGGCGCCGAACGCGCGGAGCAAGCGCTGTGGCGAGAACGGCCAACGCAGGTATGCGCAACGGTACGTAGTAGAGCAGGTCGGATGGCAGAATGAGCATGCCGAAGGTGCCGTACCGTCGACGGAAGATCATGTCGCGGTGCCGCAGCAGTTCCTGCACACCGCCGGCCGCGCGCGACACCTTTCGCACGAGAAGATCGTCCACCTCGGCTGAGCGCGGCTCCGTGAAGCGCGCGCGGGTATCGACAATCGCACGGAATCCCTTCCGCCGAACCTGGAGCGCAGCGTTCATGTCGTCGGCGATGGAGTCGCGGTCGATGGCGTCGATGAGTTCGCGCCGAAAGCAGCAGAACTCGCCAGATAGGAACGGCGTGCTGTCGACATCCGCCTCGAGTCGCCGCAGCATGTTGCGAATGCGCCAGAACAGCCCTTCTTCGCGTTGTGTCGCCGTGCGCTCCTCAAAAATCTTGAACTGACCCGTTGCAGCGCCCACGGCAGGATCGGCGAAGCAGCGCGCGATGTGCTCCAGCGCCGCAGGATCGAAGCGCGTTGGTGCGTCAGTCACGAGTACGAGGTCCGTCGAGCAATGCGTGAGCGCGTAGTTCGTCGCAGCGGCTTTCCCAGCGCGCGTCGCTTCACGAAGCACCGTGATGCGCTGGTCGGTGCGTTCAGCCGCGAAACGGTCGGCCGCATCGGCTGTTCCGTCTGCGGAGGCGGAGTCGACGACGATCACCGACAGGAGGCCGGCAGGATAATCGCACGCCTCAATATTCGCGAGCCGAGGGACTATGTTCGAAATCTCGTTGTACGTTGGCACGATCACGGTCATCGACGGGAGCGGGAGTGCGTTCGCCGGCGACGTCGCGGATTGGCGTGAGCGTCCGAGAATCCACAGAACGGCCGGATAGAGAGCCAGTGGCCAGGCAAGCAAGATGGCGCTGGCGCCGACTAAAACAGCGCGGACGCGCATCTAGTTACTCACCTTCGAGCATGCTGGCGAGCGCGCCGACAAGCGCAATGTTTGCGCCTGCGATGATCAGCGTCTGTGCGATGGCCATTAGGCCGATCGTCGACAGGCTCTCCGGCTGATAGAACGCGATCACAACATCGAGCAGGACGCCTGTGAGCGCGGTCAGAATACCGATGAGCAGCAGGGTTTCAAAGCCGAGGTACCTGTTGTAGAAGCGCAGCGTGCGGTCTTCGTTCGTGATGCCGCGCGCGGTGGTATACAAACGCGACGCGAACCCCAGCAGCAACGCGTTCACGCCCACGACAACGAAAATTCCGCCGGCGAAGATCGGTTGCCACGTCAGATCGCCGACCTCGATCGTGTCGCTTGGCAGAGCTAGGGCGAGTGTGAGGATGCCGGCGATGGTCAGGAGGATGCCGGGGATGGTGAACAGGTAGTTTGGGCTGGCAAGCAGCAAGAAGCGCAGGTGTCGCCAGCCGTCGCGCACGGTGTTTAGCTTCGCCTCGCCGAGACGCTCGCCGTATGGCACCGGGATGTCGGCGACCTTCATGTCACGGCGCGCCGCCTTCAGGATCATCTCCGACGCCAGCTCCATGCCGACGGTCTTCAGGTCGAGGCGATCGAGGCAGTCGCGTGTGAACGCGCGCAGCCCGCACTGGCTGTCGCCGACCTTGAGACCGGTGAACATCTGAAGCATGAACGAGATCGCGGGTGTCCCGATGTAGCGGTGGCTCCATGTCATGGCGCCTGGCGCGATGCCGCCCGCGAAGCGATTGCCGACGGACAAGTCGTAGCCTTCCTCGAGCGGGCGCATGAGGTCTGTGAGATCGCTGAACTCGTACGTGTCGTCGCAGTCGCCCATGACGAGCCACTCTCCGCGGGCTTCCGCGAAGCCGCGTCGTAGCGCCGCGCCATAACCGCGCGTCGCCTCGTGGATCACCCGCGCACCGGCGGCCGTCGCCAGTTCGACCGAGCCGTCGCTTGACCCGTTGTCGACGACGACTACTTCGCCCGCTGTCCCGCTACGTTCGAGCCAGCCGAGCGCCTTCGTGACGCAGATCTCAACCGTCTGCTCTTCGTTGAGGCACGGCATGACAATGGATACGAACGGTCGCGCAACGACCGCTGCGCCCGTGATGGCGGCAGGCTTGGATTCGGGGACAATCGGTTGGGCGAACGACACAGTTCCTCGCGTTTCCGCGTCTCTAAGGGAAGGCTACGAGGGTTCAAACGACGCTGGTGGTGAGGGGTTGCCGTTGGGTATAGCACACGTTGTCAAGTTTTCAAAATGACGACGAAATGCGGTCGTCAAGGGCCGCCCACGCAGTAGAGTTGGTCCTTATCGCCAATGTCCTCGGGCAAATTCTCCGGGCAATCGGAGGGGGGCGGAGGGCCTTCGAAGTACGCGACGAGATAGTAGAAGGTCGAACCGTCCGAGTGATAGAAGTAGCGGCGGCCGTTGAGCGGGTCCGACGGCAGAGGGTTGAGCACTTCCTGGAGCAGACAGCCTGAGTCGAAGCTGTAGACGCAAAGGCTCTGGATGTTCGCCGCCGGAGGGTACGCGTTGTTGCGTGCGTAGTACTCGTCTACGACGGTTTTCAGCGTGACGAAGTCGGCGACGCGCTGTTCATCGCGGCGAACGCCGGCGACCACGTCCGGCGTCGCGGTCGGCACGATGGTGGGCGTCGGGATCGCATCGGCGCGCGGAGCATCGTTGATGTCAGGGACCGGGACGCTGCCGGGCACTGCGCCGTAGGGGACAAGGACGCCGAGGGAATAGTCGGCGAAGTACACGCGTCGGTCGGGAAACGCGGCGAAGAGTGCGGCATTCGCCAACGGGATGTCGCGCGCGAAGACGATGTTGCCATCAAGGCTCGGTGAATTCTTCCAGAACAGCGTGCCGTACGCTTGCCATGCGGTGCTCGTGTTGGCGACAACAAGCGCGTTTTCGAGGTCAGCCGCCTCCACGACCTTCAGGCTTCTGTCGTTGGCCCCGTTGAAGCCGCGTAGCTCGCTCGCGCGCGTTGGCATCTTGTCGATCACCCAGTCGCCGCCATCGCCAACGAGCCAGTCGCGGCTACCCATCAATGCAACCGCGATCACGAACGTGTATACGACGGCAACCCCCGCCCACGTCGAGGTGCGTTCGACGCCAAACAGTGATCGCCGAGCCCACGCGGCGGCCTCGGCCAGGCGTGTCGCGAGTAGGTCTGCGCCACGAGCGGACAATAGGATGAGGAATGGGACCGCCTCGTACCAGTAGCGCGGGCCGTGCATGATGCCGGGCGCTTCGTACAGCGTATAGATCGCGAGCACCATCACGGCGCTGGCGAGGAAGAACCAGTCCCACAGCTTGCGCGTGCCGAGCATGAACGGCAGCGCCACGAGGCCGAGTCCGATCCAGAGCGGCCAATTGTGGAGAACCATCACGAGCATGGAGAGCTGTACCTGCTCGTTCTGGATACCGATCGCGACGCTGTGCTTGCCGCCGAATCCGATCACCTCACTCAGGTCGCCGCTTGCCGCGTACTGGCTGGTGAGCGGATTTCCCGTGGTTCCCCAGTTGTAGATGCCGTAGGCGATCAACATCAGCGCCGCGCCGCCACCCCATGCGCCTAGCATCTTGAGTTCATTCCGCCAGTTCGCGCGACCGGCGAACGCGAGAGCGAGCAGCAGCGCACCAAAGGGCAGAACCAGCGCAACTGCTGTGAGCGGGCGTGTATTGAAGAGCAACCCGAAGAAGACACCTGAAAAAATGGGGTAGAGAATCGGCCGGCGATCGCGTAGCGCCAGGCAAAGGATGGACATCGTGATGAAGAACGCTGCTGTGCCGTGCGACATGAAGTTGCTGGCTGTCATGAGGAAAAACGGCGACGCCGCGAGCAATAAAGCAGCCAGGAGCGCGGCGCGCACATTCCAGAGTGCACGCGCCGTCAGAAACGTCGCGCCAACCGTCAGTCCACCGACCAGTGGCGGCATCAGCCACGGAGCGCCGAAGACTTGACCGAGGGCTAACACGCTGATGTGCCCGAACGGATAGATGCTGATCCAGCCCCCGTCGGCATGAATGATGAGGGGTGGCTGGAAGAACTCGAACGAACCTTGCACGGGGGGTGGCGGTGCGGAGAAGTGGCCGGACGCGAGCACCTTCGCCTGGAACAGGTACGACACTTCGTCCGGGACGTGCGGCATGCGACCGTTTTGGTCGACCATCAAGGACAGCGTCACGCCGAACGCGACAATCGCGATGATCGCAGCGGCGGCGACGGGTCCGTAGACCTTCGCCCGTTCGGCCCATGTCGGCGCGGTGCTGTCCGCGTTGGTGTGGACGACAGATGGCACGAACTGCAGCGCAAACACAAGCGCGAAGCCGGCAATCATCATCCCGTAGATCCACGGAATGAATGACAGCAGCATCGCGACCATCGACTTGATGACTTCGACGCGCGATACCTCGATGCGAATCGGCACGCCGGTGCCGGCGACGCCCTCATCGACGACGGCCAGGCGGCCATCGTAGTGACGAAACGGCCGCATGTAGAACGAGACGTTGCTGGCAACGAGCGGCGACTGGCGGACGACGACCGAGGCCGTCGTGACGTTGTGAAAGCGCACGTCCACGCGCACGTCCGCAAACATCGGCTCCCTCAGCGTCAGGACGCCGGGGCCGTTCGCAATCTGGAGGTGGCCGTCTTCGACATGGAATACACCGCGGTCGGTGGTCCATTCTTCGACGCTCAGCGGTTCCGAGAAGTCCTCCTCATACAGGATCTCGCCGGTCAGCAGGCTTGTGACGCGCACATGGTCGACGCCGCGTGGTTCAGGCAGGCTGGGGATCGCGTCCGTGGCGTCGATTTGGAGGACGAGACGGCCTTCGGGCAGCGCCTCTGGGAAGGCGGCGGCCGCGAGATGGTCGCCGTCGAGCCAGACGTCGAACTGCGTGCCGTTCGCGTCGAGCCGGACGTCCGTCGTCTGGCCCCCGCGGCTCCATAGCCAGCCTGCCAACAGAATGAGATTGACGGCGACAGCGATCGCAATCGTGATGGCTACAGGCGAGCGCCAGGAGAACCGTGCGGTTGTACTCGAAGTGTTTGTGCCCTGCTCCACGCTTCCCCTCGCATCGCGGCGAAAGCGCCATCGCGCCGCTTGTGGCCGCTAACAGGGCAACCTGTACGAACGCGCCATAGTACAACACCCGAGCAACGTCGCCGGAACCTGTGTCCATATTTATACGCAGAACAGGGGCCGCGAGATGCAGCCCCTGTTCGTGTGATGTGAATCTGTGTACGCAAGCGATCTTACGTGGTGCGCGCGTCTGCGGTTGTCGTGATCGGCTCGATTTCCTGCGTGCCTTCCCAGAGTTGTATCCCCTCCGTCGGGCCATCGAATGGCACAGCGCCCATCGGGCCTCCGAATCGCCGCTCACCGGGCTCCGGCCGCTCGCTGTCGATCATCTCGTCGAGTCTCTCTGTGTGCTTGGCCAGCATCTCGTCGGCTTCCGCCTGCGTGAGATCGCCGGCCGCAACGCGTTCGTCGAGCTTCGTCTTGAACTCGCTCGTGAGGAACGCCTTCAGCTCGTCGCGACTCTTCCCGTGTGCTTCGGCGACGCTCGCGAGTGTTGCGCCCTCCGCACTCAGCTCCGTCCGAATCTCTTCGTCGGTGATGCCGAGGAACTCCGCGACGTTCTCTGTCATGAAGATGCGGACCACAAGGCCGTGGCCACCATGTCCGAACCCGCGGCCGCCCGGACCGATGAGCGCATCGTCGGGAAGTTCGCCGATCCGCTCCTTGAGCGCGTCGGCCTCTTCTTGCGTGAGGTCGCCGGCCGCGACCCGTTCGTCGATCGCGTCGAATGCGCTCGACTCGATCGCGGTGCTCAGCTCGTCCGAACTGATGCCGAGCTTCTCGGAAACGCGGTCGACCATGCTCTTGCTGGTGTCCGTTCCCGGCACCGGCGTCTGGGCCATAACACTGGCTCCCACGCCGATCGCTGCGGTGGCAGCGACAGCGGCCGCTGCCGCAATCCACCATTTGCGTACGTTGTTCATGTGAATCTCCTTCGTGAAACCGTGACGTTGACGCGTACCTGCTGCATGCGGGCTCTACATGCGGCGCTCCTTTCCTGCTGACGCTGCGGCGTGACAGGAACAGGTTCGCGCGGTAGTTACTTCATTGTCTGAGATGCGGCTAAGAGAGGGCTAAGAAAAAGACGCTGCGGCACCGCTACAACCGCCTCGCAACAAATGCTGCGAGTGTTGGCCGTTCAACTATCGCTGGGAGGCAATGACGCCCAGCGCGCATAGAGCAGAATCGCGACGAAGGCGAGGGCGCGGACAGCTCATGTGGCCAGCGACGGCCGCGCGACGACCTCGCCGACTGGCTGCGGATCCATCGGGGCTGTCGGCAACGTGACCGTCACGCGTACGCCCCCGTCAGCTGCGTTCTCGGCGCGCGCGGATCCTCCGTGTGCCTCCGCGATCTGCTTGACGATCGCGAGACCGAGACCAGATCCGGGCTTGGAGCGCGCGTCATCGCTGCGATAGAAGCGCTGGAAGACATGCGGCAGGTCGCCCGCCGGAATGCCCGGTCCGTGATCGCGCACGCCGACAGCGCCGTCGTGCACTGAGACTTCAATCGTGCCGGCGTCATCACTCCACTTGCAAGCATTGTCGACGAGATTCGCGATCGCACGCTCGAGCAAGTCGTGGTGACCGACTACGAGCGTCGGTTCCGCGTGCACCTCGATGGTCAGGCCACTCCGGCGTCGCGCTCTCGCCACGACGGCCTCCGCCACTTCGTCGAGGCGGATGTCCTCGCGTTCGCGCTCTGTCGCGCGGGGATCCGTCGCGAGATCGACCAGTTCGCCGACCATCTTCGTCAGCTCAGCGATCTCGAACGTCGCGTCGTCCAGAATCTGCTGACGCTCTTCCTGCGGCAGGCTTTCGTCGCGCGCAAGGAGTTCGATATTCGTACGCAGGCTCGTGAGCGGCGTGCGGAGCTCGTGGTTGGCGTCTGTCACAAGCTGCCTCTGTTGGAGCCGCGACGTCTCGAGCGCTTGCAGCATCGTGTTGAAGCTGGCCGCCAGCCTGCCGATCTCGTCGCCTTGCCGGACCTCGATCGAGTGGGAGAGATCTTGCGTCGTGGCGACATGCTCGACGGCCGCCGTCAGCTTTGACACTGGCCGCAGCGATCGGTGCGCGACCAGCATCCCAAGTCCGGTCGCCACCACGATGCCGGCGATGCTCACGGCGATCAGGATGATCCGCAGATCGGCCAGGGTGTTGTTCACCTCCTCAAGCGAGCGGGCCGTGAGGACGACGGTGTTGTTCGGACCCGGAGAACTAAAGACGCGATACTCCCTGCCGTCGACGGTCGCATTGTGGAAGAAGGGCTTCGCGTTGCCTGTGCCGACGGCGAGGTCGTCGTCCGAGACGGGCAGCAGCACGACCTGATCCGCGGGCGCGACGACGATCTCGCCGCTCGCATTCACGACTTGAAAGATATCGATGCTCGGGATGCCCTGCCCGACCATGCCGCCGCCGCGTATCACACGGCTATACCACCTGCGCCCCATCTCGTCTGGAGCGCTGGCAACTGGCGCGTCCTCGCCGGCCGGCCTGACTCCGGGTGGCTGGCCGGCCACAAACTGCGCGCGTCCGCCGAGCGTATCGTCGACGGCGCTGACGAGACGATCTTCGGCGACGACGTACGCGACGAGGGACACGGCCATCACCGCGGCGGCGACGCAGAACGCGACAAGCAGCGTGAGGCGGGCGCGTAGGCTCATGTTCTTGCGATGTACCCGACGCCGCGGATCGTGTGTATCAGGCGCGCGTGCCCACCGTCCTCCGTCTTGCGGCGCAAATAGCCGATGTACACATCCAAGGAATTCGAGCCTGTCTCGAAGTCATAGCCCCACACGCGGTCGAATATCACGTCTCGCGTCAGCACCTGGCCGGTGTTTAGAAGCAGTAATTCGAGGAGCTGGAACTCCGTTCGTGTGAGTTCAATCGCCCGACCATCTCTGGAGGCGGTCCGTGTGCGCCGGTCGAGCGACAGCGTGTCTAAGGTGAGGAGGTCACCGCCTTCATCGGCCGACGTCCGGCGCAACAGCGCGCGCAGTCTTGCCAGCAATTCTTCGAGCGCAAAGGGCTTCACGACGTAGTCATCGGCGCCGGCATCGAGGCCGGCCACGCGATCACCGAGGCTGTGTCGGGCAGTAAGCACGAGGACGGGCGTTTTGTCGCCTTGCGCACGCAACCGACGGCAGACGGACAGCCCATCAAGCTTGGGCATCGCAACGTCGAGCACGATCACGTCCGGTGGAGCCGCCGCGATCGATGTGAGCGCCGCTTCCCCGTCGGGTGCGAGCGAGACTGCGTAGCCTTCGCGTTTCAGCACACGGTCGAGCGACTGGCTGATTCCCGGGTCGTCATCGACGACGAGCACCTTCATGGAGGGAGCGTAGCAACATCGGTTAAGAGGCCGCTAAGAGCAGATGTGAGAAAGCTGTGACGAAGTGTCGACTTCGGAGGTCAGCCGAATGTGAACTTGTTGTCTACGCGGCCGTGACCCACACGCCCAGCGTGAAGCCCAGCGTCATCACGACGCCCACGAGTCGCCCCGCAAGCTTCTGCGATTCGGGGATCATCGTCGTCGCCAGCATCGCGAGGATCGCGCCCGCGGCGAAACCCTCGACACGGGTGCCCGTCTGGCCTGCCGCCGCATCGAAGAACGCGTATCCAAGCATGCTCGATAGGGCTGTGATCGCAGCGATACCGCCCCACATTGCCATGATGCGCGTCGTCGCCCATCCGGAGCGAGCGAGACTGCTCGTTGCGCCGATCGCTTCCGGCAGATTTGAGATGAAGACCGCCATGATCAGGCCGAGCGCTTCGTCTCCGCCCTCGATCAACGCGAGTCCCATGACGAACGTCTCCGGGACGCCGTCGAGCACGGTGCCCAACACGATCGCCACGCCGCTCTCGTCCTGCTCGCCGTCGCCAGTGGCTTTCCCGTCGCCATCGACAGAAAGGCTCTTGCGTTTGTGGCCGCCTGCCGAAGAGACGAGCGTATCGCCGACGAAGAACATGAGCGCGCCTAGCAACATTGCGACAGCGACGAACTCGCTGTCCTCTAGCGCGAGGGAATCACCGATGAGGTCGAACGATACGGCCGCAATGAGCGTGCCGGCGCCGAACGCCATCACGAGACCGACCGTGCGCGGCGAGGGGTGCGCGACAAGTGCGATGATCGCCCCGATGAGCAGCGACGCGCCGGCGATTGCTCCCCAGATCGCCGCTTCTAGCATCCAACGCTCCGCAACTTGGAGCCTCGGCGCGCCTGGCGTGTGGGCTCACGCATCAGAGGTCGGCACACGAGAGATGCAGCGGAAGCCGAGGTGGCACGTCGAGGTGTCGACGGCCTGCGCCATGCGCGCGGCCGGGCGGTAGCGGCGGCAGTAGTTCGGCGCGCAGAGATGCGAGCCGCCCTTCATCACCTTACGCGGGATCGCCGACGGATCGTTAGGGTCGATGCTTTCCGTGCGGGGGTCGGCGCCGCAGCATGGCGAAGCCGCCTCGTGCGTGGCGGTGTACCAATCCGTCGTCCACTCCCAGACGTTGCCGATCATGTCGACAAGTCCGTAGCCGTTCGCCGGGAAGGATCCCACGGGCGATGTCCCTTCGAATCCGTCGACGAGAAGGTTCTCGTGCGGAAACTCGCCCTGCCACGTGTTGGCCATCGGCTTGTTCTTCGGCATCATCTCGTCGCCCCACGCGAACTCCGCGCCGTCGAGGCCGCCACGCGCGGCGAACTCCCATTCGGCTTCGGTGGCCAGCTCCTTGCTGGCCCACTGCGCGTACGCTTCGGCATCGGTGAACGCGACGTGAACGACCGGATGACGCTCGCGGCCCGCGATCGAACTGCCCGGGCCCTCGGGGTGCTGCCAGTCCGCGCCCGGCAACCAGTCCCACCAGTTGTATGGATTGCCGAGATCAACAGGCCCGCTGGATCGGCGGAAGATGACGGAGCCAGGCACCAGCATCTCCGGTTTCGCGCCGGGGTACTGACTTGCGTCGGGCGCGCGCTGGCAGAACGTTTCGTAGCCGGTCGCCTTCACGAAGCGCAGGAAGTCGAGATTGGTGACAGGATGTTCGTCCATCCAGAAGCCGCGGACGTCGGCCTCGTGGACGGGCGCTTCCTCGGGATAGTGCGCCTCAGAGCCCATCCGAAACGTCCCGCCGGGAATCCACACCATGTTCTTGTGCGGTGGAGGGCCTGGAGCTTGAGTGCGTGGGTTTGTCTCAGTCGTCACGCGTTATCCCTGTATCGGCTAGAAGATCGTCGACCAGTCGTCCTTCATGCTCACAACCGTCCATCCGCGCTTCGGTGCTTCTTCCAGCGCGGCGACGAGCTTGCCGGTGCTCTTCGGTTGGGAATCGTAGGCGTATTCTCGCTCGGCGTCCGTATGGTGGACGATGAGTCCGAAGCTCAGCCGCGGATTGTTGATCGTGGTGTATTGCAGCATCGCCTGGTCGCCGTCGCTGTTGCCGAAGCAGGCGATGGGTCGGCGGCCGATGAATGAGTGGATACCGACGGGCTTGCCCGCGTTGTCGTCGACGAACACGTTACTCATTGTCTTCACCAATACAGGGCCGTCTTCGCGAAGTTCGAATGTGGTGTGCGCTGTCGAGCCAACGACTTGCTCCGGCGGAATGCCATACACGCGCTCGACCCAGACGCGCATGAAGTCCGCACCTCCGCCGGAGACGATGAACGTCTTGAAATCGTTCGCGCGAAGATACTCGAGCAGTTCGAGCATGGGCTTGTAGATCACCTGATCATATGGCTTGTCGAAGTGTGGATGCTTCGCCGTCGCCATCCAGTTGTTCACAATCGCCCAGAACTCGACCGTCGTCATTCCTGCGTGCGTGAGCGCGAGCACCTGCATGAGGCCGTCGAAGTGCGCACCGCCCATGAGCGTGGCGAGATCACCGGCGAGGGCGGCCTGTACCATCGGATCGTCGCCGAGCTTCGGCTCCGCGGGAATCTTGCGCTTCAGTTCATCGATGGCGAAAGCGAACTGAAATGGCAGCGGATTTTCCGGCCAGAGCGTGCCGTCATTGTCGAATACGGCGATACGCTCCGACGGCGGCACGAAGACCGGACCGTCGGTGGTGACGCGCTCCACAAAATGCGTGATCGCATCGCGAGACGCGCCGTTACGCCATGATGACAGGCGTTGCGGTTGACCCATGCAAACCTCAGTTGCTGCTGATGCCAGCCGTAAGTTTCTCCAGCACCTGGTCGACGGTGAAGCTGGCTGCCTTCTGGCGTGGCGGGTACGCCGCGAATGTCCCCAGGAACTCTCCCACGATGGCTTGAGCAGGAACAAGCAGGAATATGTGATCAATCATCCAGTCGTAGTACGTGTTCGATGTGATACTTGCGCGCTCGAACGGGTCTGTGCGGAGATTGAAGATTTTGGGCGCGCGGAGCTGGACGAATGGTTCCAACCAGATGTCCAACGTCCCGGCGACTCTCTGCTCCAGGAACATCAACTTCCAGTTGTCGTATCGCACCGCCATGAGGTCGCCCTCGTCCGAGAAGTAGAAGAATGAGACCCGTGGACTCGGCGTGCCTTCGGTCGTCAGGAATGGCAGCAGGTTGTAACCATCGAGGTGCACCTTGAAGGTCTTGCCGGCTGCCTCGTGACCCTTGAGGAGCGACTCGCCAACATCGGGATCACCTGCCATCGCAACGAACGTGGGAAGCCAGTCCATGTGACTGACGATGTCATTGGACACCACGCCAGCAGGGATTTTCCCTGGCCAGCGCACAACACAAGGCGTGCGAAACGCACCTTCCCAGTTCGAGTTCTTCTCGTTGCGGAACGGCGTCATGCCGCCGTCGGGCCAGGAATTCATGTGCACACCGTTGTCGGTGCCATACATGAACAGTGTGTCGTTCTGGATACCTAGCTCGTCGAGCAAATCGAGAACGACGCCAACGGCGCGATCGTGGTCGATCATCACATCGTGGTACTCCGACTGCCAGCGCCCGGATTGGCCGCGGCTTTCCTCCTTCACGTGCGTTCGGAAGTGCATGTGTGTCGTGTTGACCCAGATGAAGAACGGCACGCCAGCCGCATGCTGTCGGCGAATGAAGTCACAGGCACCCTCGACGATCTCGTCGTCGATTGTCTCCATCCGCTTTCTGGTCAACGGCCCCGTGTCTTCAATAGTCTGCGTACCGTCACTGTTGGCTTTGCACTTCAGGACACCTCGCGGACCAAAGTTCTTCCGGAAATTAGGGAAGTCTTCGGGCTTGGGATAGTCCGGATGTTCCGGCTCCTCTTCTGCGTTCAGGTGATACAAGTTCCCGAAGAACTCGTCGAATCCGTGCATCGTCGGAAGAAACTCGTCTTTGTCACCGAGGTGATTCTTGCCGTACTGCGCCGTCGCATAGCCATGCGGCTTAAGCAACTCGGCGATAGTAGGGTCTTCCGGTTTCAGGCCAAGGTCAGACCCGGGAAGCCCCACCTTCGACAGCCCCGTGCGGAAGACACTTTGGCCGGTGAGGAAAGCGGAGCGCCCAGCAGTGCAACTCTGCTCGCCGTAGTAGTCCGTGAATCGCATGCCCTCGGCCGCGACGCGGTCGATGTTGGGAGTGCGATATCCCATCAGGCCACCCGAATAGCAGCTCAGGTTGGCGATACCGATGTCATCACCCCAGAACACCACGATGTTCGGCTTCTTCTCTGCCATTCATTCCTCCGTGCAGGATTCGGCCGCCGTCATCGTCTGATCGTTCGGCTTTTGCTTGCCCTTTGACGTAGGTTACTCGTCAGGCTACTGACGTGCCATCGCGATGCGCCAGCGCTCATCCGCTGAGATCATGTGGTCCAGATCCTCGGCCTTCTCGTCGATGTCGATCTGCACCCAGCGCACCCGCCCCGTGAACTCGCTCGTCTTCGGCGTATAGTCGTCACTCACCGGCGTTGCGCTGTCATTCCCCACGTCCGTCGTCTCGTCGGCCGAGAATACCATCGGCACGGTCGCATCGACATGGCCCGAACCTACCTCTGCACCGTCGACAAACAGCTTCACGTCGCCACCCTTGCCGAGACCACCGCCTGCGTAGGTGAATTCCATACGCACCTGGTGCTCTCCAGCAGGCACGGGGTCCTTTCCGTACGTCTTGAACTGCTGCAACCCGAACAGGTTGTAGCAGAAGGCCGGCCGGCCTTCATGCAGGTACAGCGCCCAGCCACCAAATGACCCGCCCTGCGCGATGATGACGCCGTTCGCCCCACCTTGCGGCACAACGATCTCACCACTGATCGAGAATGACTTGTTCTTGATTGGGATCACCGAATTCTCGGTCAGCCGTCCCATACCTCCGAAGAGCATCTGCGTTGACCCGTGGATGAGCTGTGGACGTCCGGCCTGATCTGGATTGAATCGCTCGAACCGACGGTCGTCCAGCGGAAACACGTTGTACCTGGCGGCTTCAAGCAGGAACTGTCGCCGCAGTTCGCGTAGCTTGTCCGGCTGCTGCGCCGCCAGGTTGCGCGACTGTGTCCAGTCATCGGGCGCGTACAGCTCCCAAACGTCGTCGTCGAACGCGGGCATCGCCGTCCCGACCCAGGGAATCGAGTGCCGAGTCACCGCCGTCCAGCCGTTGTGGTAGATCCCACGGTTGCAGAACATCTCGAAGTACTGCACCGTTCGGCGCTCGTCGGCTTTCGCGTCGTCGAAGGCATACAGCATGCTCGTGCCCTCGATCGGACGCTGCTGCACGCCGTTCACGCTCGTCGGCTCCGGCAGCCCGGCCGCCTCCAGGATCGTCGGCGCGATGTCGATCACGTGCGAGAACTGTGATCGCACTTCGCCCTTCGACTTGATCCCATTCGGCCACGACACGATCGCGCCGTTGCGCGTGCCACCCCAGTGCGACGCTATCTGCTTCGTCCACTGGTATGGCGTGTCCATCGCGTGCGCCCACCCGACGGCATAGTGGTTGTACGCCTTTGGCGTGCCGAAGTCGTCGATCTTGCTGCGCATGAAGTCGACGGTCTCCAGGCCGAATCCGCCGTTCAACACGACCATTTCGTTGAAGCAGCCGGTCGGCGTGCCTTCGCCAGACGCGCCGTTGTCGCCGACGATGTAGTACACCAGCGTGTCGTCCATGATGCCGAGGTCTTCAAGCGCATCGAACAGCCGTCCGATGTGGTGGTCCGTGTGCTCCATGAAGCCCGCGTACACCTCCATCTGGCGCGCGAGCACCGGCTTGAGGTCATCGGGCATCTCATCCCAACCGGGGATTTCGGGCGCGCGCGCGGTCAGTTCCGCGTCCTGCGGAATGACACCCAGCTGCTTCTGCCGCGCGAACGTCTCTTCGCGAAGTTTGTCCCAGCCCTGGTCGAACTTGCCCTTGTACTTCTCGCTCCACTCCGGTGCGACGTGGTGCGGTGCGTGCGTCGCGCCCGGCGCGTAGTACATGAAGAACGGCTTGTCCGGCATCAGCGCCTTCTGCTGTCGCGCCCACTGGATCGCCTGATCCGTCATGTCCTCCGTGAAGTGGTAGCCCTCTTCCGGTGTACGATCGGGCTCGACCGGCACAGTGTCGCGATAGATTGCCGGCGCCCACTGGTTCGTCTCGCCGCCGATGAACCCATAGAAGTGCTCGAATCCGCTGCCCGTCGGCCAGGCGCTGAACGGCCCCATCGGGCTCGTCTCCCACACTGGCACTTCGTGGCACTTACCGAACTGCGCCGTCGAGTAGCCGTTGAGCTTCAGCGTCTCCGCCAACGGAGCGCACGTGTTCGGCCGAATCGAGTTGTAGCCGGGCGCGGACGTCGCGATCTCCGTGATGCCGCCCATGCCGACGGAGTGATGATTGCGTCCCGTCAGCAGCGCCTGGCGAGTCGGCGAACAGAGAGCGGTCGTGTGAAAGCGGTTGAGCTTCAGGCCGCGCTCCGCCAGCCGTTCAGCATTTGGTGTCTGGCAGGGTCCGCCAAACGCGCTCGACGACCCGAATCCTGCGTCGTCGATCAGGACGATCAGTACGTTCGGCGCGCCCTCCGGTGGACGCAGCGGCTTGATCGGCGGAAACGACGTGGCAGGATCCTTCGCGTCATACGTGACGGATACTGCCGCGTCTCGATCGGCGATAGGCAGATGGTCTCGTCCTGCTGCTCGTTCTTGCGTGGTCATCATCTCTCTCCGCTTGCTTCGTCGTGATGTCGTTAGCGGCTGCAGACGCCGCCTAGTAGCCCGGGCTTGTGCTGTAGCGGTTGCGACCACCGTAGCCGCCACTTGCGATCGACATGAAGTCCGCCATGAACCCGAAGCCCAGCCAGAGCCAATCCCAGCCGCTGACGTTACCGAATGGCGCGACCGCGACGAACATGATCGTCGTCCAGGGCAAAAAGATTAGTCCGAGCACTGGCCAGAACCAGTTGTCCTTGAACGCGGATTCCCAGCGCCCCGGGTAAAACAGCCACCAGAGCAATCCACCGATGCGCGGACCGCCGAACAACGTCACAAGAAACAGACACATACTTCACCTCCGGTTCAAGGCCCAGCAGCGGCGGCACTAGCCCGCGGCTGGTGTGAGGGAGAGGCGCTCACTGGCGCCGCTCCCTCCATCGATTTGCGCTCGTCTAGTTCGTTGGCGGCCCTGCCTCCGTCGGCGGGACCTCTGTGACGCCCACAGTCGCGGCCGGCCGTGTCGGCGATGTCACACAACCCGCCGTGGCGTAGTACTCATCCCAGGCCGCATCCACGGCGGCAACTTCACCGCTGATCGAACCCAACGCCGCTGCAAGCGACGCGTCGCTATCGACGTCCGCGATCGCCGCGTCGAGTCCGTTGTACGCTGCTTGCAGGTCGTCGACGCGCGCGTCCTGCACGTCGACCGCCGAACTCTCCACGTCGCTCCAAGCGTCCGATGCCTCGTCGCGGGCTGCTTCGAACTCTCCGAGCGTCGTCTCGCCGCTGAGTGCCCGCAGATTCTGCGTTGCCGTTCGAAAGGCATCCAGGTCTGCGCACAAGTTTGCGCGTGATTCCTCCAGCGAGGGCTCGTCGTCGTCACTGCACGCGACGAGGCCCAAAGCAACGGTCAACACGGTGGCTACGACGAACAGGTGCGTGGGCTTCATGCGTTCCCTTGATCAGATTGCTCTAGACGCAGTCCGCCGACGTGTTGAACTCGTCCCAGGCGGTATCCACAGCTGTGACCTGTCCTTGGATCTCCGCAACTGCTGCCGCCAGCGTCGCGTCGTCATCGATGCTCCCGAGCGTGTCGGCGAGGTCGTTGTACGCTGCTTCGAGGTCGTCGATGCGGGCGTCCTGCAGATCCGCAGCTGCCGATTGGACGTCGTCCCATGCGGAAGTGAGGTCGTCGCGGGCTTCTTCCGCTTCCTCGACGGTCGACGAGGCAGTGATCGCTCCCGCGGCCTGAACTGCCGTCTTCAGCTCCGTGAGACTCGAACAGACCTCGGCTTCGGCATCGCCCGTCGATGGCTCGTCGTCGTCACTGCACGCGACAAAGCCGAGTGCTCCGATTGTGAGAATTCCCGCCAAAAACAGCGGCTTCATGAACTTCATACTCTCTTCAATCCTCCAACTAGATTTCCCTGCCCGTCACATGCGGGCGAACCTACTATATACCTCTGCGCGTCGTTCGGCATCGACCTACTTGCACGTGTCCGCTGACGCCCCTGGACTTAACTCTCGTGCGCGAGAATGCTTGCCTTTTGTTCATCGAACTCGGTTGTCGTGATAACCCCGGAGAGCCACAGCTCTCCCAGCTTCTGTAGCTTGGCGAGCGTCTCGTCCGTAGACGTTGCGTGACCCTTCGCCATGCGCCCCAACGCCGATCCCTGCATTGCGTGCTCGCCGGGTTCACGCCAGGCCATCGCCACAACCGTAGTCCTGACCAGTGGGCGACCAACGCGCCTCATCTGCTTCATCCCAGTCCCTCGCGTCTCCCGCTCGACCCAGCGGGCCCCGGCCTAACTGGCGCGCGCCGCCTCCAACTCCGTTGCGAGTTCGCTGACGACGAGCGGGCTGATGCGCGCTTGGCCGAGCAATCTGCCGCCCGCGCGAACGCTCGCGTCCTCCAGCTCCAACGCCCAGACATGCTCAAGCAAGAGCACCAGCGCCGAAGTGTCCACCGGAAGCTCGAGCGCGACGTTCGCCACGTCGTCCTCAGTCAGCAGCCCTCGCAGATCACCTGCGATCTGTCGGTAGCCTTCGTCGGCGCCCTCCCCAAGGTCAGCGATCTCGGTTGCGCTGATTCCACCGGTTGCATCCCTGGCGACGAGCACCAGATCGACGATGCGGACGACGCCTTGCTGTTGCAGCCGCATGAGCGCCGGCGCCAGCTGTCCGGCAGAGCCGTCACGTTCAACGGCAACGACGGCGATCTCCAACGGGCCGATCCTCATAACTGTCCCTCTTGCCGATATTGGCGTGTCGTCCACGAGCCGGTGGTTCGGCAGCGCCGCCTCGTCGTCGTCCTCAGCTTCTCCGATGCATGCACTGACTCCGAACATTGCGACCGTGATGATCGCGATGCCTCCGATGAGCACGGCGGCGAGTCTGAGATTCTTCAACACGCGCCCCCCTCGTGAAGGAACAGCGCTCCGCGCTTACGCCAGCGTTGCGCGCTTAGGCAAGCGCCCGCCGCTTTATCTCATCAAACTCGGCCTGCGTGAGTGCTCCCTGCTGTAGCAGCGCGTGCGCCTTGGAGATGTCGTCGGTCGACGTGGCCGGGCCCGAGGCTGTCGGGTACGCCGACTGTCGCTGCATCGCCTGGATCTCTTCGGCCGTCGGCTTTGGCCGGGTAATCATGTAGATCAGGATGCCGAAGAGTGGAAGGATGAAAATGACGAATATCCATCCTGCTTTCGCAAAGCCGGAAAGATCGCGACGGCGGAAGATGTCGCCGAACACAGCGATGAACATCCACAAGACCATGGTCCATACGAACACCATGACCATCCACACAACGACGTCCCAGAACGATGTCGTATCCAACAAGATTCCCATGCAGTACCTCCTTTAAGGTTCAGCCAGTGTGTCTCGCGCGGCTGTGCGGCGAATCGCCAGCCTTCGGTATTTGTCCGTCACGAGTCTTCAGTAGCGGCACGAGCGCTCCTTTCGCTGAGGTGGGCCTGATCATGAGCTAAACTAGCGACCAATTGGAGCGTGCGGAGGAGACAGGAACAGCGTGGCCTCGAAGTCTGCTGGGGATCAGAAGGAGCACATCGAAGGAACGCTGTTCTCGCTCATTTCGGCTACGGCGTCCGTCGTTGGCGCCGACTACTTCTCGACCAGCGTCGAGCACCTCGCGGATGCCCTCGAAGCAAGTAGTGCCTTTATCTGCGAGTTTTTCGAGGGTGGAGAGCACGTCAGTGTCGTGGCCTGTTGGCCAGCTCAGGAACAAGGGCTCACCAGCGCATTTCTAGCGGCGGACAGCGCGGGCGGCGCGACACGCAACGGCGCGCCTGTCCATCACCCTGGCAAGGTACGACAGTTGTTTCCGTGCGATCCGATGCTCGAGATGCTTGCGCTCGGCAGCTTCCTTGCGGTCCCGGTGTACGGATCGACGGGGCGGCCGAATGGCTTCCTTGGCATTGGCGACGAGCAGCGCCTGAATGCCGCGCTTCCGGCGGAGGCCATCATGCGACTCGTCGCGGCTCGTGCCGGCGCCGAGATCGAACGCATGCAGGCTGAACGCCAAATCCGCGAACAGAGCGAGCTTCTGCGCATGTTTTCGGAGCGCAGCGAAGACATCATCCTTCACTACCGCATCTTGCCAACACCAGCCGTCGAATACGTCAGCCCATCATTCGAACGCATCACGCAATACAGCACCGACGAGTTCTATGCCGATCCCATGCTCCTGCTTCGTATGGTGCACCCGGATGAACGCGACGAGCTTCAGCGTGTGATTGCCGGCGACCAGGATCGTTCGATGCTGTGGCGCTATATCACTAAGAATGGGGAAACACTCTGGATTGACGGTCGTCGTATCGCGATTCGAAACGAAGCTGGTCAAGTAGTCGCGTACGAGACCATGGGACGCGACGTCACAGCTCAGCGCACAGCTCAACTTGCTGCTCAAGATCTCGCCGCACGTCAGCAGTTTCTTCTCGAAGCAATCCCGGACTCGATCGTCCATGTCGGCGGGGATGGCCGGATCCTCGATCACAAGCCTGCGACTGGATCAGGGCTGCCGTTCACGGCCGAACAACCCGTCGGCCGTCACGTCAGCGAGATCTTCCCTTACGACGTCGTTGGGCTCGTGCTCAGCCGCCTCGCGTTGGTGTTCGAGACGCAGACGACGCAGGGTCTACGATATAGAAGAGGCGATGACCCTGAGGATCGCGTGTACGAAGCGCGCCTGGCCCCCGCCGGTGCCGATCGGGCCGTGATACTCGTGCGAGACATAACCGCTGCGGATTGGATGACGAAGGAAGAAGACCGTCGGAATGTTCGTGACGAACTGGAAGTCGAGGCGGAGCGCCGCGTCGACTTGCGCAATCCCTACAATCTCACGGTGCGCGAATTCACCGTTCTGGACCTGGTAGCGCGCGGGGCAGGAGACAAGCAGATCGCGACCGATCTCGGCATCAGCGTGTTTACGGTAGGCAAGCACGTCTCCAACATCCTCGGCAAGATGGGCGTCGCCTCCCGGACAGAAGCCAGCGTCCACGCAGCCCAGGAAGGTCTCCTCGGAGGTTGAAGCTGCCTTCACATCACGAACAATCACCATGCAAACATGACGAAGGTTCGCGATTCCCAGGTCTATTGCGGACACGTACTCTGGGTCCCACGGGTACGTCGGATATATTCCGAGAGTTGGAGCCTGGATGGGCTCGAGTCATTTGGAGGAGAAAGTGATGAATAGAAAGATTGTTGGAGCATTGGTCGCCGTATCAATGTTCGCCGGCATGGCCGTCGCCTGTAGCGACGACGACGAACCAACGTCCGAAGAGCTGACCGCTCAGTTCTGCTCGGACATCGATGCCCTGCAGGCCTCTATCGCAGACTTGCAGGCACTCACGGGCGAGTCGACCATCGATTCCCTGCGGAGCGCGCGTGAAGACGTCCAGACCGCGCTCGACGATGTGATCGCATCGGCCGAAGATGTCGCGGAAGCCGACACCGCAGACCTCGAATCGGCCGCGGCGGACCTCAAGACGGCTGTCGACGAACTCGACACGGATCAATCCATTGTCGCTGCCCTCGACGAACTTCAGCCCGAGATAGAGGCGGTCTCGACGGCCCGAGAGGAGCTGTACACGGCGAACAAGTGCAACGAGCGAACGACGCCTACGTCAGAAGCAACCGGTGAGGCGACCACTGCGGCGACGTCAGCCCCAGCCACTGAGGCGAGTGGATCGACGCCAACCGGCGCCGTAGCGACCATTGTCGCAGCCACAGCAGCAGCCGGGGCGGCGCAGACCGCGACGGTCGAAGCAGCGATTCCTGAAGTGAAGACGGCCATCGTCGGTACAGCTGTCGCGCAGACGGCGGTTGCCGCCACTGCCGAAGCTGCCACCACGGCCACAATTGAGGCCGCGATTCCCGAAGTGAAAACGGCCATCGTCGGCACGGCGATTGCCGCCGCGACGCAGACGGCCGAGGCCATTCCGTCGGCAACGCCGGAGCCAACGAGCGCCGGCGAGATCGACCCGACTGCGGTGCCCACCGGCGAGATCGATCAGTAAGGCGCAGAGGAGGGACCAGAGCCTGCCGGGTGGCGCTGGCCGCTAGCCTTGCTCAACCGTCGCGCATCGTCGCGGCGCTGCGGTGCGAACGAGGAGATTCTCAAGCCACCATCGCCCAACGCATGATGACTCATGCGGCGAGGCGTTTGGAGGAGGTCGACGCTCGGACTCGGCAGATATCCAAGCCTGCCGGGTCCGGGCTCTGACCCAATCGATCCGTTAAGCTACGCAACACACCACCTCACAAGATCGCCCGCGGCACGATGTTCGCAGCCGGGGCTGTAAGAATGGAGATCCACGCATGGCTATAGGACCAGTCGAATATCTGGTTGTTGCCTTCCCGGGCAACAAGTTCAAGGGAGACATCGCTCCCGCGCTCGCAGACCTCGTGAAAGCAGGCACGATCCGCATCATCGACCTCGCCTTCGTTTTGAAGGACAAGGACGGTAGCGTCTTGGTAGCAGAGGTTGAAACTCTGGATTCCGACGCCGCTAAGGCGTTCCAGGCGCTGCAGTACGAGGTTGGCGACTTGGTCAACGAAGAGGACCTGCGCGCGATCGGCGAGCGCATGGAAAACAACACCTCTGCGCTGGTACTCTTGTGGGAGGACGTCTGGGCGACCAAGATCGCGTCCGCACTCCGCGATGCGGGAGGTGTTATTCTCGGCCTCGACCGTATCCCGTACGAAGTGATCACGGCAGCCCTACCAGGATCCGCACTCAAGGCGTAGTCCAGTCCTAAGAGACATGATTCAGCAAGGAGATTGACACCATGCGAATGCGACGACGTGGATTAGTCCGGACAATGGCGACGACGGCCGTTATCGCCGGCACTGCAACTGCGGTTTCCGGTGCAGTACACAACAAGCAGAATCAGAAGGCGATGCAACAACAGGCGGACATGAACGCCGATGCTATCGCGCAGCAGCAGGCAGCCGCCGCGCAGTACCAGCCCGCGCCCGCGGCAGCGCCGGCCCAGCCCGACTACATGGCGGAGCTCGAGAAGCTCGGTCAGCTCAAGACACAGGGGCTGATCACCGATGAAGAGTTCGCTGCGAAGAAGAAGCAGCTGCTCGGCATCTAAGCCCAGGTATCCGTTCGAGATCAGGCAGGCCGTCCGCAACAGCGGGCGGCCTGTTTTGCGTGCCACGCACAGAAACCCACCGAATCGCTCTCGGCGTATCGCGGCCTGGCCATGATCGAAAGGGAGTAAGTGGAGCGGAAGAAGGGATTCGAACCCTCGACCCCGTCCTTGGCAATTAAGCCGCGGCCCTGCAAGTTGCTGCAGCGGCTAATGGTGCGTGATAACCAATGCAAGCTGCAAGCAATTACGGGGTCGTGGCACAAGTCAATTACGGGTCGAGTGTTGACAGTTTTGAGTTGCGTCAGTGTCTGCCAAGAACCTCCAGTGACGGGAGCTAGGGCCTGATTCGGATGATGTCATCAGTCTTTGTTGCATCTGTCCCCCAATCGTTCGGCATCTTCTCTGATAAGGCGTAAACAAGATCTAAGCAAGATTCGTGAGTCATCCCGGCCGCTTCGTTCCGGCCCACAGACCGTGCACAGCACCTTGAGTTCAAGTCTCGCTAAGAGCGTCAAGATGCCACTGACGCGACAACTTGCACCGCGAACCGCGTCTCGCCGGCTACTGCTCATGACTGACGCCGGTTCTTGGCTCGCTCAACGATGCGCCGCGCCATACGCGAGAAGATGAGCGCATGTACAGGGTAGAGTGACCACCAGTACAAGCGGCCCGCGATTCCACGCGGGGTGAAGCGCGCCTTCTGTACGAGGATGGTCGCTCCTTCCTCTTGATGCACCGCGATCTCAAGTTCGGCCTCGCCTGGAACCTTCATCAACGCCCGCATTCGCAAGCGATGGCCCGGCTCAAGCTCCACCACCTCCCAGAAATCAAGCCGGTCACCCACGCGCACGTCACTGGCTGTCGGGCCTGAGCGATTCAGGCCTGGACCACCGAGGAAGCGGTCCAGCCAGCCGCGTAGCTGCCACAATGGATCCATCGTCGGATAGCCGCGGCGCCCACCAATTTCCACAGCGCTTCGCCAAAGCTCCGCAGCATCTACCTGCGATCGGCGCACCTGCTCATCGGACAACACCGGCGGGAGGAATCGGCGATTTGCGAACTCGCTTAGGTGCCGTGGCAGCCGGACGAGCCACACGAGCGGCGCTTCGCGGCGACTGACGCGCGCCTTCTCCGCAACAGCAAGCGCCTCCTCGAATCCCGTCGCCGCCGTGCCGAATTGGCGTGCTGCAGAATCGTTGCGAACGATCATCTCGCTGCGCAGGCCTTCGATCAGTGGTCGGGCCAGCGACGCTGAGACATCTGTGATTACATCGACCCAGTACGAGGACAGGCGCGGCGTGAGTACAGGCACCGGCAGCATAATTCGTCTCAACCCGCGCGCCCGGGCGTAGCGCATCATCATCGATCGGTAGGTCATCACTTCGGGACCGCCGATTTCGAATGTTGCGTCTTCGGCAGACGAGTCGTTCAATGCGGCGACCAGGTATCGGATGACATCTGCGATGGCGATTGGTTGCGTCTGGGTGTCGACCCACCGTGGTGTAATCATCACTGGCAGGCGCTCGACAAGCTGCTGAAGCATGACGTAGGACGCCGAGCCCGGACCGATGATCAGACCGGCACGCAATTCGGTAACGGGTGTGGAACCGGATCGGAGCAGCACACCCACCTCCTGGCGGCTCCTCAGGTGCGCGCTGAGCTGTGATGCCTCGTCGCCAAGCCCGCCGAGGAAGAAGATGCGCATGATGCCGGCGCGATCGGCCGCAGACGCGAATTGACGCGCGGCATCTCGGTCGCGTTCCTCAAAATCAAACTCGCCGCTTTCCATCGAGTGAACGAGATAGAACGCCGCCTCCATCCCGTTCAGTGCAGTCGCGAGCGATGCCGCATCGTGAACGTCTCCCGGCACGATCTCGACGCCACTAGGCAGTCGGGGGCCTGCGCGGTCGGGATTGCGAGACATGCAGCGCACGTGGTGCCCGTCCTCTAGCAAACTGGGGACGAGATGTGACCCGACAAATCCGGTTGCACCGGCGACCAAGATATTCACCGGGACATGCTTTGCTGGCTCCGCGGTGCATACCGGTTCATGTAATCCCTCACGCGGAGCTTCCGAGCGGTATTTGCCGAACTCATGTAACGGACTGTGCCGAAGATCGGGCGGCGTGGACCCCAAGCGCGATCATAGCGACCGAGCACCCAGAAGACACCGCTGTACGAATTCGGGTCGCGCCCGTCCAATGCGTATTTGTTGTTGAGGTGGATCATTCGATCGAGCGCTTCCCGCGGTGACTGCGTCCATTCGAGGATCCGCTTGCCCCACAACATGCGCAGATAGTTATGAATCACGCCGTCACGCAGAAGTTGCGTCTGCGCGGCGTTCCAGAGCGAATCGGCTGTGCAGGCCTGCTCGAGCTCCTCAAGACTGTACTGCTCAGGCCGCGGATCTGACGCTCGTTCTTCTAGCGTCCGGCGCGACCACTCCGGCAGCGACCCGTAGTGGTCGTAGTCGTTCCGGTGAGCGCAGAAGTTGAACCCCAGCTCGCGCCACGTAATCAACTCGTCGAGGAACGCCTCAGCGGGATCACTCATGCCCCAGAAACCGCTGCGGCCGCCATCACGTCGGCCGGATATGTCGGCAACGGACCAGCTCTCTGCATCAGCGACGGCCCGGAATATTTCGTGCGAAGAAATGTGACCGAAGTGCAGATAGGGTGACAATCCGCTTCCACCACCGCTGTCCGGATGGTTGCGCTCGGCATCGTATCGCGCGAGTCGGTCAATGAAGTTGCTGAGTCGGGCGCCAGCAGCACGAGCGCCACCCATCTGATCGACCGGGGCGACGGAGTGGTCCAGTGGAAGCGCTCGGATCAGTTTGTTAGTAACTGCTGGCTCGAGGTCCGCCATCGGCCAGCGCGTCGTTATCGCATCGGGCACTTCGGCACGTCGCGTGGACGGCAGGTCCGACAGCGGATCCGCAAGTGGGAACGTCTCGAGGTCTTCGGAGATGTTGCTCTGCAGCCATCGCCGAAAAGCATGCGCGGTCGCGAACTCCTTGCCCGGTGCACGAAGGGCGTGGATGCCGTTTGAGTCCACAGCTTCCTTCAGGACATCGACGCTCGCGGCGGCGGCGCTTGCGGCGCGAGGAAGGAAGAACGCGGGGTAGTCGTCCGTGACGACCACACATGCTTGAGACGCCAGGGCACGCACTAGCCCCTTTCCGGCACCCGGTTCGTGCTCAGCGTAGGGATAGTAGGTCGCATTGGTCGGCGCGAACGCCGCCCGATTGCTTGCCATCCCGTCGAGGATGAAGCGATGAAACCGGTCGGAAGCCCAGGGGTAGTCCACGCGCAGCGCCTCGAGGACGATCAGCGGCCTCTGAAGTTCGTTGGCCCATTCAACAGCGCGCTGCAAAGCGAAGTTGTGGCGCGTTCGCCTGAACGCCGTCATCCAGTACAGGATGTAGTTCCCGTTGGGCGCCGGCGGGTGGCGGTTCAGCGACCCGACCCGAAGCGCAGGCACCGACGATAGAGCTAGGGCACTCCGCGACTCACTCATGATGTGACCCCTACTACCTCTGTATAGGGACGGTACAGAGTTTTGGTCAATCAGTCAAACCTATGCCTAGATATCCTTGGACAAAGTCTGTATCATGCGCGAATGACGCACGATGCCCTTCTTCGAATCGGTGAGCTCAGTCGGCGGACCGGTGTCAGTCCGGAGGTGCTCCGGGCTTGGGAGCGCCGGTATCACCTTTTCTCGCCGCAGCGCTCTGACGGAGGGTTCAGGCTGTACCCAGCTTCCGATGTGTCACGGATTCGCGCGATGAAGCTTCTCTTGGCTCAAGGTGCGTCGGCAAGTCAAGCGGCGCAGCAAGTCCTGCGGGGGCCAGTTGCAGTTGTCGAAGCGCCCGGATTTGGGCCTTCGCCGTTCGATCAGCGTGCGAGCGCGTTTAGTTTGGCGCTGTTTTCCTACGATGAGGCCGAGGCGCAACGCTCAATCGACCAGCTCCTGATGGAGTTTGACGCCGAAACGATCATGCGGTCGCTGTTTCTGCCGGCACTCCGCGAGATCGGCCAACTTTGGGAGCGAGGATTGCTCTCAATCGCGCAAGAGCACTTCGCGAGCAATCTCATCCGCCAACGGCTCGGTGGGCTGGCCCGTGGGTGGGAGGACGGTATCGGCCCCCGGGCAATCCTCGCCTGCCCGCCGGACGAGGAGCACGACATTCCTCTGATGATGCTGGGAATTGCGCTGGGAAACCGCGGGTGGCGAGTCACCTACCTGGGTGCCCGGACCCCCGCTGCTGATCTCGTCGGAGCAGTAGAGAACATCACTCCGGCGATCGTGGTCATCGCGGCGGCAGATGCCGGTCGTTTGGCAGATATGAGGACAGCCTTGCACAAGATCACGGAAGTGGCGCGTGTCGCGATCGCGGGCGCCGGCGCAAGTCAGTCCCTTGCAGAAGCGTGTGGTGCGGAATGGCTCGTCGGCGATCCGGTCTCTGCCGCGGACGAGATCATGGCGCCGTAGCCAACGGGTAGAGGGCCTAGTTAAATCGCAAATTAGTGCGGGGTGATCGACTCTGCTCTCGAGCGCGAACTACAATCACTGAAGTTGAAAGAGCAACGTCGATGCCTACAGGTCAGCAATACGCTCTCAATTCGGACGCCCTGACGAAGCTAGACGGATTGGTCAGCCGGATAGAGTCGCAGCCCGGCGACACCATTGATGTCGAAGAGTTCCGCGCACTGCAGGAGCAGCTCGACGTGCGATCGGTTCTGGGCACACTGCCCGATGGCCTGTCTGAAGACGATTTCGTAGGCATCTTGAAGCTCGCCTTGCTAACAGAATGTGCGACTGAGACCTACGGTGATGCGTTTGCGGAACGCGCGGATCGTTTCAACGCTCCGTGGCTCGCACGGTTCAACGAGCGCGTCTGGGTACCCGACGAATTGACGCACCACGCGCCGTACAAGTTCATCCTTATGAGCCTTGGGTTTAGTGAAGCACAACTCGATCGAGAGATTCGCCACACGCAGGAGATCGACTACACACACCGGGGAGGCGATACCCCGGTGCACGTGACGACGTTCGGGATTGTCCAGGAGTATCTTACAGACAACTGGCATGGACTTATCGCCGCGATGTTGCGCCACGCGTCGCCGACCGCTGCGTATATGGCTACGCGCATCAAGCGGCGGGAGACGCTCCACACGGTCTGGTATCGCGATATGACGGCGCTGCAGATCGAGGCTGATCCGCGCCTGATGAAGTTCGTTGCCGAAGCGCTGCTCAAGTTCGAGATGCCCGGTAACACGCTTGCACCGGATCTCCAGCACTCCGTCGGGCGGTGGATGCCATTGATGGGTGCAGATTTCGAGCGAATTACCCGTGATCTCGTCAGGCTGATACACGAGACGATGACGGACACGCGCCGCTCAGGCGCATTGCTTGTCGAGATCGCCGCGGCACGAGGCATGACGCTGGGACCTGTATCTCCCGCGGTGGTCCGTACCGCGCTTGATCGACTAGGCGGACCGGGCTACGGCCTACTGGGCGAAGCGCTACTGGAACGGGTCGGACTATCGTACATCCTCAAGCGCGAACACCAACGTGAAGACAGCGGATTCCTTCTTTACGGGGGAGTCTACGAGCGCGTGCGAGGCCTGATGCGTTCATGGGTCGCCCGCCAGTTGGACTTTCGCCTTGAAGCCAGTTAATCGCGCGCCGATTCACGCGTTTGAGCGCCTCCCGAGCGCAGCGTTGGGCGGCGGTGAAGGTGAAGTTGTGCCGCGCGTTCTCGTGTGTCAGTTGGGCCGATTGCACGGGCGGTTGTGGGCGCGGTCGCGCGTAGTTCTCGTCGGGGTGGCACAGTGAAGATCGCTGTTGTCGGAGGGGGCATATCGGGCCTCGCAGCGGCATACCTTCTGAACCGCGCGCACGAGATCGAGGTGTTCGAGCGTAGCGACTACGCCGGCGGGCATGCCAACACCGTCAACGTCGATGCCGACGGTCGTGACCTTGGACTTGATACGGGTTTCATCGTCTACAACGAGCACACCTATCCAGGTTTCAGCGGACTACTCCACGAACTCGGCGTAGCAACTAATGTAGGGGACATGTCGATCAGCGTGAGGTGCCGCGCGTGTCGCGTTGAGTACAGCAGCCGCGGGCTGGGCGGCATGCTCGCCCAGCGATCGAACGTGCTGCGCTCGGCGCGTTGGCGTCTCGGATGGGACATCCTGCGATTCTTTCGCGATACGCGTCGCGTGTTGAGCACGGGGAGTTACGAGCAGGCGACACTGGATGCCTTTCTAGAAGACCGAGGATACAGCGGGGAATTCGTGCGTCATTTCATCGTGCCGCTGGCGTCGGCTGTGTGGTCGACCCCGCCGGCCGCGGTCGGTGACCTGCCCGCGCGATATTTCCTGGCGTTCTTGCAGAATCACGGGATCATAGGCCTTCAACCGGCGTTTGTGTGGCGCACCGTTCGAGGCGGCTCGCGCGAGTACGTTCGCCGGCTGACGGCATCATTCGACTGTCGCGTGCGGCTGTCCACGCCGGTACGAGCCGTTTGGCGCGACGCGGAAGGCGTACGAATTGCGTTCGCCGACGGTCGCGAACGCGGATTCGACAAGGTCGTGCTTGCTTGCCATGCGGACCAGGCGCTAAAGCTGCTTGCCGATCCGTCGAACGCGGAGAAGCGTGCCCTCGGCGGATTCTCATATACGGTAAACCGAGCGATTCTACACACCGACTCGGCGATGCTCCCGCACCGGCCGGCTGCGCGCGCTTCCTGGAACTACGCAACGGACGACTGCCGACTCGGCGGAACCGTGTTGGGAATGACCTACCATCTCAACCGACTGCAGGCACTGGATGAACCGGTCGACTACTGCGTCTCACTCAACGCCTCCGTCGCACCCGCTACAGTCATCCGCGAGTTGGCCTACGAGCATCCGGCCTACTCATTCGAAACGCTCGCGGCTCAACAAGCGCTATCGAGCTTGAACGGCACGCGGCACACCTACTATGCCGGTGCTCACCTGGGCTATGGCTTTCACGAAGACGGGTTCCAATCTGGAGTGAGGGTGGCGGCGTTATTGGGAGTACCGGCATGAGATCCCAGCTGTTTACCGGCCACGTTCGCCATCGGAGGACATCGCCAACGTCATACGAATTCTCCTACGGTGTCTACTACTGTGACTTCGACCTTGACGAATTGCCCGAAGTTTCGCGTCGCATCGCGCCGCTGAGCTACAACCGCTTCAACGTGATGTCGTTCTTGGACCGCGACCATTTCAGCGAAGGGCGCGCGGACGTGCGCACGGACGTCCGCGTCCACCTGGCCGAGTGCGGCGTGGACGTGGAGGATGCACGTGTATCGCTGCTGACCAACACGCGCATCCTCGGGTACGTCTTCAATCCCGTCAGTTTCTATCTTGTCCACTCTGCGGCGGGCGATCTGCGCCACGTGATGGCGGAGGTGCACAACACGCACGGTGAACAACACATCTATGACCTTGCACGTTTGCCGGATGAAGACGGTGTCTATTTTTCGCGGGTCGACAAGGACTTCTACGTCTCTCCGTTCATCGACATGGAGGCCCGCTACGAGTTCCGGGTGCGCGAAGACCCGTCGGGCAGGCTTGATATTCGCATCGACGAGTTCCACGGATCGGAGATGTTTTTCCAGGCGCAGCTCGAGCTCCAGCCACGCACACTCACAAACGCGAATGTCGGGCGCATGCTGGTTCGCTACCCGTTCATCACATTGAGGACGATTGGCCTGATTCACTGGCACGGGCTCAAGGTCTGGCTTAGCGGCGAGCGTTACCGGCCGCACCGGCGGAAGGCGGTGAAGCGGTGAAGTCGACGGCCGCGCGGATCGCGGACAAATTGGCGCGTCGGACGGTGCTTGCTATTGGGTCCGCGCTGCAGGAAGGAGAGCTACTCGCTCGCCTCCCGGGCGGAAGCATCAAAACGTTCGGTCGCCCGGGAGGAGAACCGCGTGCGACGATGGAGATCCATAGTGACGAATTCTTCCGCCGCGCTCTTCTTCAGGGCGAAGTGGGGTTTGGCGAGGCGTATGTCGACGGGCTCTGGTCCTCGGACGACCTCGTGGGGCTCCTGGTGTTGGCCATCGAAAGTCGACGGAGTGTGCGGTTTGATGGCCGCTGGCTCGCGCTGCCATCGCGCCTCCGCGATCTTCGAGTTCACCAATCTAACCGAAACACGCCTGACCGGGCGAAAAACAACATCCACGCGCACTACGACCTGGGCAATGAGTTCTTCTCATTGTTCCTCGACGAGACGATGACGTACTCTTGCGCCTATTTCGCATCGCCCGACGACTGCCTCGCGGACGCGCAACGCGAAAAGTATCGCAGGATTTGTCGTCAGGCGGATCTAGCGGTGGATGATCACGTGCTGGAGATCGGCTGTGGCTGGGGCGGGTTCGCGATCTATGCCGCGCAGAGCTACGGCTGCCGTGTGACCTGCCTCACGATCTCGCAAGAGCAACTCGCACTCGCGCGCGAGAGAATCTCCGACGCCGGGCTTGCGTCCCTCATCGACGTCCAGTTCTGCGACTACCGGAACATCAGCGGCGTGTACGACAAGATCGTTTCGATCGAGATGTTCGAGGCCGTGGGATCCGAGTATTTCCCGACTTTCTTCGAAGCCTGCGACCGCGCGTTGCTTCCCGGCGGGCGCATGGTGATGCAAGTCATCACGGTACCGGACAGGTCGTTCGAGGCATTGCGGGACGGCGTGAATTGGGTGCAAAAGTACATCTTCCCCGGCGGGATGCTTCCTTCGATTGCGGAACTCGAGCGGGCGCTGAACCGCACTAGCCTCCTCATCACGCGTCTGGAGGACATAGGCGACCACTACGCGATCACGCTTCGTCACTGGCGACAGCGGTTCCTCTCGGAACTCCCCGCTATTCGCGCGATGGGGTTCGATGACCGATTCATTCGGATGTGGGAGTACTACCTTGCCGCATCCGAGGCCGGGTTCCGTACGCGCAACACGGGCGATCTGCAAATCGTCTTCGACAAGCAGGGGCCGGTTTTAAGGCGGCCGCGCGTTGCCGAGCAACCTGCGATCCCGGTAGCGTCCGTCGGCTGAGCGGGTAAGGTAGTCGGATTCAGGAAGCTGCACCTCGCGCCAATTCATCGACCTCGACGAAGCGCGCCCGAATACCCGGGCTAGTTCGTGCCGGCGCCACCGGAGAGCTCGCGACGCAGCCCGGCTGCCGCGTTGTCACCGAGCCGCTTGAACGTTAGGCCGAAGACAGGATCGATGATCCGCAGCGCGCCCTTCAAGGTCAGCTGCGCGTCGTACGTCATTTCACAACCATTGGGAGTCGCCTCGACGGTGATCGTGTCCTCGGAGATCGTGCTTGAGTTCTCGGCACGCAAGACAACTCGCTTCGGGCGCTCGTAGAATGTGGTCGTGTACTCGAGCGCGATCTCTCGGCCGAGCAAACGCACCAACACGTGGAATCGCGAGCCGGGCCCGGCGAAATTGCCATCGACTGGGTAGGCCTCCTTAACAGTTGGGTCCCATTCGGAAACGTTCGAGAACGTCGCCATGTAGTCGAACACGTCCTCGGCGCTCCGCGAACTGGCGATCGTGTCACGGTAGCGGGCCATGCCTCACTCTCCTTTGGTGTCGGTACTCGCCGTTGGGTTCGTAGCGCCGCCCGGTGGCAGACCGCAGAGGTTCTCGCACATGGCGAACAGCCGGACTCTTTCCTCCGGGGTTTCACGAGTCCAGGGAACTCGGTGCTTGGACCGAACGCGGCGATCGTGCCAGAACTCCCCGCTGTTCTGCGCTGCCTCCGAGGCACCGGCGAGCCAGACGATCGTATCGGCTCCGGCGGCGGGATCGCGGAGCAGTGGCCCCATCACCCGGTTGAATCCGGGAAGCGCGGCAGAGACGCCCGCTGTCTCTACCCACCCCGGGTGGGTTGAATGCACCGCGATGCCATCGGCTGCGAGCCTCCGCGCCCATTCCTCGCTCAGGATCACTTCCGCGCGCTTAGTGTGGGCGTAGAACCGCGCACCGCTGAAGTCGCGACGTTCGAGCTGGAGGTCGTCGAGGTCTATGCTAGCCGTGTACATCCCGCCCGACGAAACATTGATCACGCGCGATGAAGCGGAGCGCCGAAGCGCTCGCAATAGCAGCGCGGTGAGCAGGAACGGCCCAAGAACATTGGTTGCGAACGTGAGCTCGAAGCCTTCGTCGGTGTGCGTTCGCGTTGCGGCGAGCACGCCGGCATTGTTTATGAGCACGTGCAGGGGCGCACACGATGCGTTAAAGCCCGAGGCGAACTCGCGAACGGAGGCGAGGCTGGATATGTCGCAGATGTGAAGTTCAATCGCCTCCGAGCCGGACGCCGTGGCTATCCGCTCGAGAGCCTGCAGCCCGCGATCGCGGTTGCGGACGACCATGTGAACAGCGGCGCCTTGCCGCGCCAGCGCGGTGCAGGCCGCCTCGCCGATCCCCGAGCTTGCGCCTGTGACCATCACTGAGCGCCCCGCCACCGCGATTGGCCCATGCGGCTGGATTTGCCCGCGCACCCGGTAACCGAGGCTCGAGAATCCGGGCAGCACGGCCCAGTCCATCGCCTCGTCGAGGATCCGTTTCCACATTCCTCAGTGTATCGCTGGGCCGAATTCTCCCTTTCGCGTTTTCAGCGAACACCGAATTACGGGGTCGTGGATGCTGGCTGCTAACGAGAGCGCACGGCGTCATCTCCTTATCCCGGCGACAAACCGAAAACCGAATCTGAGCCGTGTGCTTAATGGCTGATGGAGCGGAAGAAGGGATTCGAACCCTCGACCCCGTCCTTGGCAAGGACGTGCTCTACCGCTGAGCTACTTCCGCGCGGTGTATGCCCCGGTGGGCGAAACGCCAGTATAGCGGTGATCCCGCAGCCATCAAACCGCACCGGCGCGCCGTCCTCCCGCGTGTGAGGCACGTTGCCGCCTGACGCCTCCGGGAATACGCTGCAGCCGCATGTGCACCTTCACGGTCGGCGAGGTCCAACTCTACTACGAACGCAAAGGCGATCGCGGCGAACCCCTCGTGTTCGTCCACGGCGCGACCGGCGACATTACAGACTGGCGCTTCCAGAAAGCCGACTTCGCACCGACGCACCGCGTGCTCGTGATGGATCTCCGCGGCCACGGGCGCTCCACCGCACCAACCGATCGCGCGTCCTACACCATCGATGCAATGGTTCGCGACGTCGAGGCCCTCATAGCTCACGCCGGGTTCGTCCGCTACCACCTCGTCGGACATTCGATGGGCGGCGCGATCGCGCAGGAAATCGCGCTGCGATCGCAGGATAGCCTCGCGTCCCTGACGCTGTTCGATACAGGCTTTGCGCACCCTCGCGTGCTGGACGAACGGCAAGTGCAGTTCAACGAGAGACGCCACCGCATCGCCGAGGAAGAGGGCATGGCCGCGCTCGCCTCCCGTTCCTCGACGCAGATTCGGCGCGCGCCCCACATGCCCGTCGAACGGCAGGCGGAGGAAGCAGAGCGCTTTTCGCGTATGTCCGTCGACGCGTTCATCGGTACCAGCGCGGGCATCGCTGCCTGGCCCGGAACACGCGATCGCCTCAGCGGGCTGCGGGTCCCGACGCTCATCATCTGCGGCGAGCTCGATGTCCCGTTCCTGAAGGCGACGGAGCGGATGGCCGAGCGCATGCCGAACGCCGTCCGGCACATCATCCCGCAGGCCGCCCACTCGCCCCAGTACGAACGACCCGGCCTCTTCAACCCGCTGCTCCGCGACCACATCACCCGCCACCGCCTTCAGCCAGCTGTGCCGTAGCTTCGCCTGGAAGCATGGCAGCCCACCATCCTCAGAGCTGCAAAACCCACTTGAATTCCCCTTTCCTGGTGTCCATGTTTCGCCGGCCGTGCCGATGCTAATCGTAGGGGCAGCGTGTGCTGGCGCTTCTGCGTCGCACATTGAGGATTTGGGGTGGCTCGCGGACTCGGCTCCGCTCGCTACGTTCAGGAGGTAGCACCTGTGGCGAAATTCAAGGACTATTACGCCGTTCTCGGGGTGGCCCCGCGTGCACACGCGAAGGTCATCGAGGCGAAATACTGGGAGACGGCGCACGAGCTTCACGCGGACCTGCACGAGAAGCCGACGAAGAAGCTCCAGAAGAAGCTCAACTCGATCAACGAGGCCTACGAAATCCTCGGCTCGCCGCACAAGCGCTCCGCCTATGACCGCAGGCGCGACGACGCCGTCTCGTACGCAGCGCCGGTCGCCACCGGCCCGACGTTCGTCCAGTCATTCGTCCGCGTACTCAGTACGCCCTTCCGCCCCGACTGAAATAGAGCAAAGAACAAACGCTAAAGAGCACACAGCAAAGGCGCCAGCGAGGCGCCCTTTTGCTGTCTGCTGTTTGCTGTTCGCTCTGGCCTGTCAGGCCTGCTCGATCTGGTATGACTTGCCTTCGGTCTTGATCGCCGGCGCGATGACCATCTCGGTCTTCTGGAAGTCGCGGATTGTGCGCGCGCCGCAGGTGCCCATCGCCGTGCGCAGCGCACCGACGAGGTTTTCCCGGCCGTCCGTGCGCGATGTCGGGCCGAAGAGCGTCTGCTCAAGCGTCGTGTCGATACCAACCTTTACGCGCGTCCCGCGTGGCAGTTCGCCGTGCGGTGTCGCCATGCCCCAGTGGTGGCCTCGGCCCGGCGCTTCTCTCGTCGCAGCAAGAATCGATCCGAGCATGACCGCATCAGCGCCAGCGACGAACGACTTGCACATCGCGCCGCCATTGCTGACCCCGCCGTCGGTGACAATCGGGACATAGCGGCCCGTCTCGCGGTAGTACGTGTCGCGCGCGGCTGCGGCATCGATCGTTGCGGTGACCTGCGGGACGCCGATGCCGAGCACTTCGCGGCTCGTGCAGGCGGCGCCAGGGCCGACGCCGATGAGGACAGCGGCGATGCCCGTCTCCATCAGTTCCTTCGTCGCCGAGAACGTTACCGTGTTGCCGACGATGACGGGCACGTCGCGCATGTTCTGCACGAGTTCATCGAAGATCAGGCCCTTCTCACTGGTCGAGAAGTGACGCGCGCTTGTAACTGTCGACTGGACTACAAAAGCATCAACGCCCGCGTCGCGGGCGATGGGAGCAAATTTCTTCGTGTTCATGGGCGTTGCGGAGACGGCTGCTACTCCGCCGCGCTCCTTGATCTGCTTCACGCGCTCGCCGACAAGATTCGGTTGCATGGGCGCAGAGTAGATCTTCTGCATGAGCGCCGTGACTTCGTGCTTCGGCGCGATGGCGATCTGCGCGAGCACTTCGTCCGGGTTCTCATAGCGGGTTTGGACACCCTCAAGGTTGAGGACGGCCAACCCACCGGCCTTCGAGAACTCCACGGCCATATTCACGTCGACGACGCCGTCCATAGCTGCGGCTGCGAAGGGTAGTTTGAATTCGAGGTGACCGATGTTGAGCGCGAGCTCGACGAGGGAGGGGTTGATGGTGTGGTGGCCGCCTGGAACGATAGCTACATCATCGAAGCCATACGCGCGGCGCATTTCCTTGAACTGTGGCTGTGACATGGGATCGGGTACCTCCAACTGATTGCCGCCGGGCCTGCCCTCCCTGGGCTTCTTCGCTGTGGTCCCCGTCGTGTCGCACCTATGCGGATATGACGCGTTCGAGGCCGGCGGAGGTTTCCTACCGACTGACTTACTGCATGTCTGCGTTCCTAAGGGTGATCGTGGATATATTTGAACCATCTTAGCGATGATCGCCTTCAACCGTCAAGAAAAGGTGTGATCATCTAGTGATCTGTGTAGACGCATGCGGCGATCTTGCCGTCGAAAGGCAGCAGATGGGCAAGCTCTTCCTCGTTGCGACGCCCATCGGCAACCTCGACGACATCACGCTCCGCGCGCTCCGCGTCCTCCGCGAAGCATCGCTCGTCGCCGCTGAGGACACACGCACCGCACGCATCTTGCTCCGCCACTACGACATCGACGCACGCGTCACGTCCTACAACGAACATAATCACGCGAGGAAGACACCGGACATTCTCGCGGCGCTCGAAGATGGCGACGTCGCCCTCACAACCGACGCCGGCATGCCCGCGATCAGCGATCCCGGCCAGGAGCTCGTCGCCGCGGCCGTCGCTGCAGGCCACACCGTCGTCCCCATCCCCGGCGCGTCCGCCGTCGTCGCAGCTGTCGCAGCGAGCGGCATCCCAGCGCGAAGCTTCCACTACCTAGGCTTCCTCCCACGCCAGTCCGGCCCTCGCCGCCGCGCCCTAACCGAAGCCGCAGGTTCCGGCGACCCCCTCGTCTTGTATGAATCCCCCCACCGCGTCCGCGCACTGCTAGCCGACATCCAGACCGCGCTCGGCGACCGCCACATCGCCGTCTGCCGCGAACTCACGAAAATGTACGAAGAGATCTGGCGCGGCCCAACATCTGGAGCGCTCGCGCACTTCACCGAACCCCGCGGCGAATTCACCATCGTCATCGCCGGCGCCGAACCCACACCAGCCGCATCCGAAGACCTCACCGACGTCGTCTCCGAACTCCGCGCACGACACACGCCCGCAAAGACCGCCGTAGCCGAGATCGCCCGCCGCACCGGCCTCCCCCGTCGCGAAGCCTACGACGCCTGGCACCGCGACTAGGCTAGGAGGACGGGCGCCCCCGCCCGTCGTGTCGATTGCGTCCTCGCCCGTCGAGCAACGTCTCGTAGGGGCGGCCCTATGTGGCCGCCCACGCCAATTGCATTCAGACGCCGATGCATGCATGGTTCGTTGGTCAGAAAACGCGGAGCAGAACGATGCCCGACGCCACACCGCCGACAGGCACACCGTCACTACCCGCCCCCGGCGAAAGCCCGCCCACGCCCGATGGCCCTCCCGAAATAAAATTCCTCTCCGGTCCCCAGCCCCGCGGCTACGAACTGAGGCGCGCCTTCCGCATCTTCTTCGAACTCCTTCGCGGCTTCCGCGCCCTCCACTTCGTCGGCCCGTGCGTGACCGTCTTCGGCTCGGCGCGCTTCGGCGAGGACCATCGCTACTACAAACAGGCGCGGGAGCTCGGCGCGCTGCTCGCGAAGGACGGCTTCACTGTTATGACCGGCGGCGGCCCCGGCATCATGGAGGCCGCCAACCGCGGCGCGAAGGACGTCGGCGGCCGCACAGCGGGATGCAACATCGAGCTGCCGTTCGAGCAGGAACCCAACGCCTACCTCGACACGATGGTCACCTTCAAGCACTTCTACGTCCGCAAAGTGATGCTCGTGAAGTACTCGTACGCCTTCGTCATCATGCCCGGAGGCTTCGGCACCGCTGACGAGATGTTTGAGGCGGCGACCCTCATCCAGACCGGCAAGATCCAGGGCTTCCCCCTCGTCCTCATCGGCCGCGAGTTCTGGACGCCGTTGATCGAAGCCATGCGCAGCACCATGGTTGCCGAAGCCACCATTACCCCCGCCGACCTCGCCCTATTCCACGTCACTGACTCCGTCGAAGAAGCCGCGAGCCTCATCCACGAAGCAGCACTGACCCGCTTCGGCCTCAAGTACCCCACAGCGCACCCGCCCGGCACGCCGCCCGCACCCAAGCGCCGCTGGTGGCTAGGCGAATTCGGCCGCTAATCCGAGAAGTTCTGCGCGTACACTTCCGCTGTCATGCACGAATCGCAAACCCTCACGATGCCTGGCGGTCGCACAGTCGGCTTCATCGACTTCGGCCCAGCCGACGGTATCCCCGTCCTCGACTGTCACGGCGGCCCGGGTAGTCGCTTCGAACCAGGATCCCGCGTCCCCGCCGCGACTGAGGCCGGCATACGCTTCATTGGCATCGACCGACCCGGATATGGGCTCTCGATGCCATGGCCCGACCGCTCGATCGCCGATTGGGTGCCGGACGGACTCGCCGTCGCCGACCGTCTCGGCCTCGATCGCTTCGCCGTCGTCGGCTCGTCAACCGGCGCGTCCTACGCGCTCGCGCTGGCATCGCTCGCACCTGAGCGCGTGTCCGCCGTCCTCATCGCATGCGGCATAACAGACATGCGATGGGAACCGGCGATGGCGCGTGCGCAGAAGGTCGGCGGGCAGATGTACGACATCTGGCAGTCGCCCGATCGTGAGTCCGCCCTCGCAGTCGCGCTCGACTACTGGGGGAACGACGGCCTTAAAGTCGCATCGCAACCTGATAACCCAAACAACCCGCCCCTCGCCGCCGCCGATCTAGCCTTGCTCACCGATCCAACGATCCTGATGTCGATGCTCGAGGATCTCAAGCACGCGTTCGCGTTCGGCGTGCAAGGCTACACCGACGACCGCATCGCTGACGGCGTTGGTTGGGAATCGTTCGACATCGCCGCGATGACATGTCCCGTGACGATCCTGCACGGCGAAGCCGACTCCATCGTCGACGTAGCGTGGGCCCGCCACACGCAAGACCTCATCCCACACTCGACGCTCCGCATCGTGCCCGAACTCGGCCACCTCAGCATCGGCGCCGAGGTCATCGCAACCCTGAAACCAATGCTCGGTCTGTAGCTGTCGACTGCAGCCTAAGCCCGCCGCTTCGACGCCGCGACGATGAGCGTGCCCATCACCAGCAGCCCCGCCGCGTACAGCAGCAGCCGCGCCGCCGAGGCCGCGCCGCCCTCATCACCGTCGCCTGTCGCAGGCAGCGCGACGACACCGCCCGCCGCAACCGGCGCAACCGGCGCAACCGCGACGTTTACGACCACAGGCGCAGGCTGCTCCACCGCGGCCGCCGGAGGTTCCTCCGCGACGGGCTCTTCGACCGGAGGCGGCGCCAGGTTCTCCAGCCCCTCCAGCCCGCTGAAGTCGACGACATCACCGATGCCTGAATAGTCGGCGTTCGGATCCTGTGCCCTCACGTTTGCAATGCTGCCGCCAAGCGCCGCGATCGCGCCAATGCCAACGGCCAACCCAAGAATGGCGTTCTTCATTACACGAATGTCCTTAGCTGCTCCCCGCTGAAGGCGCGGTTGTCGAACCGCGGCGGTTATTCCACCGGAGTCAGCATCGGCACCAACACACCCAACCCGAACAACAAGGAGCGAGTTCTCCAACAACTGCAAGAATCAGAAGCGAAGTCCTCAAGTCTCAGTCACTCCAGTCCTGATACACTCCCACCCAATGACCATTGCCGCAGCGCAGGAGGCGACCGCAGCATTACCCCCATCGGGTGATCCGTCGCCTCCCCGCCGCCGCCGCTGGCGTGGACGCGCCCGCCCCGACGTCATCCCCGCAGGCGACTGGCCCGAACTGATCGGCAAGCTGCTCGCCCTCCGCAACATCACGGACACCGCGATCGCACAAGAGTTCCTCGGTCCCGCCGGCCCAACGCCGTCCGCAAGCGCCCTGCCCGCAATCGACATCGCCGTCGACCGCCTGCTTCGGGCCGCGCGCTCGGGCGAGATGGTCGCCCTCTTCGGTGACTTCGACGTCGATGGAGTCACATCCGTCGCGCAGATGACGCGCGCGATGCGTGACCTCGGCGCTGTCCCCGTGCCCTATATCCCTGATCGCTTCAGCGAGGGCTACGGACTCAACATCCCCGCGATCGAACGTCTTCGCAGCGACGGCGCAACGCTGCTCGTCACCCTCGATTGCGGCACGTCGTCGATCGACGAGGTCGCCCGCGCGCGAGAGATCGGCATGGACGTGATCATCCTCGACCACCACACCGTCCCGCCCGTCCTCCCCGACGCCCTCGCGCTCGTGAATCCGAAGCTCACGACGGCAAACGCCGGCGGCCTCACCGAACTCGCGACCGCCGGCCTCGCCTTCCACCTCGCGCGCACACTCCACGAAACTGCCGACAAACACTTCGACGAGCGCGCGTACATCGACGCCGCCGCGCTCGGCACCGTCTGTGACATGGCGCCGCTCGCCGACGAGAACCGCCGTCTCATGCGCGCCGGCCTGCCGATGCTCGCCCGCACGGCGCGCCCCGGCCTCCGTGCCCTCATGGAGGTCTCGCGCGTCGACACCGGCACGATCACGTCCGACGACATTGGCTTCAAGCTCGGCCCGCGCCTCAACGCCGCCGGCCGAATCGCCCACGCGAAGCTCGCGCTCGAACTGCTAATGACCGAAGACAGCGACCGCGGCCGCGAACTCGCCGTCAAGCTCGACGGCCTCAACCGCGACCGCCAACAGCGCACAGCGCAGGCCGTCGCTCTCGCCGCGCGCCTGCTCGAAGACCGCACCGGCGATCTCCCGTCACTGACGATGGTCGGTCATCCCGACTTCTCCTCGGGCATCGTCGGTCTCATCGCATCAAAGCTCGTCACGATCTACGGCCGTCCCGCCGTCGTCTTCGAAAAGGGCGCGGAGTTCAGCCGCGCGTCCTGCCGCAGCATCGACGAGTTCCACATCACCGACGCGTTGCGTGTCCGACCTGATCTCTTCGTGCGATTCGGTGGCCATCGCGCGGCAGCCGGCTTCACGTGTGAGACCGCGCGCCTCGATGAAGTGCGCGCCCACCTCGAACAGCACGCCGCCCAGGAACTCGCTGGCCGTGAACTCGCACCGATCCTCGAGATCGACGCCAACCTTCCATTGCGTAGTCTGCGCAGCAACGAGATTCAATGGCTGATGAAGCTCGGTCCGTTCGGTATCGGCAACCCCGAGCCAACATTTCTCGCCCGCGACGTCACCGTCATCGACTCCAAGGTCGTCGGCACAGGCGCGAAACACCTCAAGCTGAAACTCCGAGACGGCGGCACCGTCTGGCCCGCCATGGCGTTCGATTGCGGCGATACCTACGTCGAACCAGGCGAGCACATCGACATCGTCTACACCATGGAAGCCAGATCAGACGGTGCCCTCGACATCCGTATAGAAGACCTCCGCCAAACAGAACCAACGCCGTAGGCGCGCAGCCTCCTGCGCCCGTCGTCGCATAAGCGTTTCCCTGATGCGATAGCGCCACCAGTACCCGCGGAGCTTCAGCTCCGCCGCAGTTGTCGCCCCGAGAGAGAAGTGCAAACCGTAGCGCGACCGGCGCCGGCACTACGCCGCAACCGGCCGGCCCGCCTTCCGCACATCACGCGGCGCCTGGCCGTCTCGCGCCGCTACATACTCGTGCACCAGCGACGAAAAGTCGATCTCGCGCACCGCCGTTGCCTCCAACTTGGAACCCGAACCATTGTCCATCTCACGCCTCCTTCTCTATCTCTATCTCTATCTCGGCCCATCTCGTCTATCTCGAACATCTCATCTCGTATGCAGCAGTATCGCCCCGAACCTCACCGCCCCGAACCGCCCACACGCCCTATTCCCACCTAAGACTTTCGGGGGAGAGAGCCGTGCCGTCATTCTGAGCGCAGCGAAGAATCTTGCCGCGTCCTCCAGCAACCGCACATGTGACAACGTCCACGGAACCTCACTCAGGTTCCAGTCGATCCTCTGTGTCTCTGTGTTTTTCGAGTCGTCGAAGGAGAACGCTAAGTCGCCGCACCGATCCACATCCCAATGCCAGCAAAAATCGCCGCCCGGATCGTCATCCCGATCGCCATCGCCGTATAGAACTTCAGAAACGGCATCCCTGTCGCGCCTGCAGACATGTTCGCGAACAGGATCACCGGGTTCGGTATCGACGCGAGTATCACGAGCGTGATAAATCCACGCTTCTGCATCCAGCCTTCGATGCTGCCGTTGAAGCGGTCGAATCGTTCGCGCCAGCCGCCCTGCTTGGGCACGCCACGCGTCGCCGCCCGGCGATGCGCGACGCCGACACCCACCGCTCCCAGCAGGTAGGCCGAACACTGACCGAGGGCCATCGACAGCCCCGCCACGATGGCGACGAGTGGCGCGTACAGCGCCGACCCCTGGTACATGATGAGGCCATACAGCACCGGCGCCAGTCCTGGCACGGGAAACGCACAGCTCACAACGCTGACGACCGCGAGCCCGATGTAACTAACGACCGCGCCACCGGTTTCGTCGAGGTCCGCGTTCTCCGTGTATACGATGACTGCGAAGGCGAGCGCGACCACGGCGACCAGCAGGGTGATGCCGCCGACATAACGAACCCACGTGCGCTGTTCCGTGTTGACGTACAGCCAGCGCACCACGCTCGTCACCCATGCGGGTGCACGCGATTCGGCCTCCCGCTCGCTATCGACGTCGATCACCATCTGGTTGGCTGAGTCCTTGGGTTAGAAGTGGCTGGGTCGTTGATCACTCTCTCGATGAGAGTCTACTCAACATCTACGGTGCGCGTGATATCGAGGATGCGACCGACACGAGACCCTCACCGCGCGGAACTGACATCCGCGCGTACTCATCCGCCCCAACATCACGACCAGATCCCACAGGACGAGCATCGCCGTCGAAGTCATCGCCCGCAACGCCAGCAGCCACAGACGCCCCAACATTGATCGCGGCCACCGCATTCGGCGCAAGATGCAGTGCCCCGCCGGGGCCGTTTACGAACAACGACACCGGCGCGTTAACGATATTCCCGGCTTGCGTGTCTGTTCCGCCGCGGTCACGAAGATTGTGGCTGACGAGATTGTTCCGCACATCGACGACAGTGTTCGCGAACCGCCATTCGATCGAAGAGAACGGCGCCTGCGTCGAGACGATGGTGTTATGCACGACCTGCGCGCCGCACGTGTTGTTGATGCAGATCCCGCAGTCGAACCCGGACTGGGACGCGAACAGCGCCGCGCTGTTCGCGAAGATCATGTTGTTGCGCACGATTGCCCCGTAGTGGTCGACGTACCCGGTCGCTGTCGGGCAAGGATTGTCGCCGTACGTCCGACCGCTCCCGCTCTCGACCAGCCCGCAGCCGATGCCACGCGCGTTGTTAACGAGCATGTTGCGCTCGATCATGGTGTCGCGGCTGCCTGTCCAGAAATGAATCCCGTGTTCGGACAACCCCGCCGCGCACCAGAACCCACCGATCCAGTTGTCACGCACCGTCCACCCTCGCGACTGGTGCGCATCGATGCCGCCCGTGTAGCAGTTGTTCCGCACATGCGGACGCCCGGCATCCGTCAGTTCGATATGCGAGCACGCGACGATGCCGTTGTCCGTGTACCAACCCGCGGCGCCCGGATTGATCTTGATCGCCTGCTCGCCCGGATCGATCACCGTCACCCGATAGATCATCGTGCCCGTCGCATGCGCCCCCGCCGACGACATCACATGGATCGGATGATAGTACGCCTCCCGCAGCGTGATCTCCGCCACCGTCACGTTCGACGCCACGATCTGCAAGATCTCGGTCGTCGCATAGTTCCCGTCGATGATGACCCGATGCGGCTGCCCGCTAGCCGACCGCAACGTCACCCCCGCCGCCGCGATCCGCAGATATGCTCCGTCGAGGTTGTACACCCCATCCTGCACAACAATCGTCGTCCCCGCGGCCGCCCCATTCACCGCGGCTACGAGCGCCGCCACCGTCCCCACAGAAACAACATTCCCCGAAGCCGCCGCCATCGGCGTACAAGCCGCCGGAGAGGCCGCAATCACCACGTCCGGTCGAGACGAATGCGAGAGCGCAATCAAGAGTGCGACGAATGCTGCAACCGCAACCAGTACCCGCGTAGCTTTAGCTGCGCCGCAGATTTGCGGCCTGCGCAGAGCACGTATCCGTACAAGATGGTCCGTCAAGCGAAGACCCCACCGTCAGCATCGGCCGCCGCGCGCGAGTCTGGCGACCCTCCGAACTCCGACTTCTGGCATCCGCCCTCTAACTTGCCCCTTCCCCACAATCCCCCCACAATCCAACACAACCGCTGACTGAGACACCTGAAGGCTTACCGCCGCATGACCAAATCCGCCCTCGACGACATCCGCGTTCTCGACCTCGCCGGCGAATCCGGCGTCTACTGCACAAAGCTCCTCGCCGATCTCGGCGCCGATGTCATACGCATCGAGCCGCCGGACGGCGACCCCCTCCGCGACATCGGCCCCTTCTGGGGCGACGAGCGCAATCCAGAGCGCAGCCTCCAGTTCCTCCATAACAACACCAACAAGCGCAGCATCACGCTCGACATCACAAAGCCCGAAGGCAAGGCGCTGTTCGAGAAGCTCGTCGCCACCGCTGATGTCGTCGTCGAGACCTTCCAGCCCGGCTACCTCGACTCTCTCGGCCTCGGCTACGCCGCGCTCACGAAGATCAAGCCGGACATCATTCTCACGTCGATCACCGGCTTCGGGCAGGACGGCCCGCACGCAAACTACGCCTGGTCCGACATCGTCGGCGTCGCGATGTCCGGCATGATGAACCTCGCGGGCGAAAAGGAAGACCCGCCAAACCGCCCCTACGGCAACCAGTCCTACATCTGCGGCAGCATCGACGGCGCCGCCGGATCGATGATGGCCCTTTACCACCGCGACCTCACAGGCGAAGGCCAGCACATCGACGTCTCCATGCAAGAGGCGATGATCATCAATCAGGAGACCGCTCGCCTGACCTGGGACATGACAGGACGCATCGCACAGCGCACCGGCGCCCGCGGCCTCATCCCCATCGACCTCCCAGGCATCGGCATCTTCAACGCGAAGGATGGCCAGATCTTCGCCTACCTCGGCACCCCCGGCGGCGCGCGCTGGACGACGATGGTCGATTGGATGGAGCGCGAAGGTCTCGCCGAAGATCTCAAGGAGGGCGAGAACCTCGAGATGGTGCAGAGCCTCGACCTCGCATTCCTCAGCAGCCTCGTTCGCGAACCCGACAAGCTCCCCGCGCGCATCAAGGTGCTATCGCACATGCGCCAGGTCTTCGAGCGCTTCATCGCCAACTTCGACAAGTGGTACATCTACGAGGAAGCGCAGAAGCAGCGCCTGATGATCGGCATCGTCTCGACGCCCGAAGATCTCGCCAAGAACCCGCAGCTCGAACACCGCAAGTGGTACCAGGACGTCGACCACGGGGACGGCCATAAAGTCCGACTAGCCGGCCCACCCTACCGCCTCAGCGCAACGCCGTGGCGGATCCACACCCGCGCCCCCCTCCCCGGCGAACACAACACAGAAATCTTCACCGAACTAAACGTCGCCTCATCAGACATCGACAAACTCCAGTCCGCAGGAGTCATCTGATGCCACGAATCTCCAAACCGGCCACCGCGGCCTCATCCACGATCCCCTCAACTCCTCTGTGCCTCTGTGTCTCTGTGTTTTCCGGAGAGCTCAAATGACAAAGCAAGTTCTAGAAGGCATCAAGGTCGCCGACTTCTCGTGGTTCGGCGCCGGCCCCATCTGCGCCGAGAACCTCGGCCGCTACGGCGCCACCGTCGTCCGCGTTGAGTCCGAGGCGCACCTCGACGGACTCCGCAGCGTCGCGCCGTTCGCCATGCAGCCCTGTCCCGCCTGTGAAGGAAAGTGCTGTAAGGAGTGCCTCAACGCCGGCCGCGTGACGAAGACCGGCTACAACGTCAGCGGTTACTTCAACAACTACAACGCCAACAAGTACGGCGTCACCATCAACCTCAGCACCGAGATGGGCAAGGAGATCGCCCGCAAGCTCATCGCCTGGTGCGACGTCTTCATCACGAACCAGACCAACCGCATGGTCGACCGCTGGGCGTTCGGCTTCGACGAACTGAAGAAGATCAACCCGAACATCATCGCCGCGTACCAGCCGATGCAGGGATTCGACGGCCCGCACAAGGACTTCTTCGGATTCGGCGCCGTCCTCAACGCGATCACCGGCTACAACCACCTCAGCGGTTTCCCGAACCGCCCGCCGATGGGCATCGGCACCAACTACCCGGACTACGTCATCAACCCCGGCCACACGTTGATCGCGATCCTCGCCGCTCTCCGCCACCGCAAGAAGACGGGCGAGGGCCAGTGCGTCGAGCTCGCGCAGATCGAGTCCGTCGTCTCGACCCTCGGCCCTGTCGTGATGGACTACAACGCCAACGGCAACAACCAGATCCGCAAGGGCAACCGCCTCTCGTACGCCTCCCCGCACGGCGCCTTCCGCTGCGCCGACATCGAGTGGGAGAAGCAGCCGATGGATCGCTGGGTAGCGTTCGGCATCTTCAACGACGACCAGTGGCGCGCACTCGTCGAAGCAATGGACTCACCTGCATGGGCATCCGACGCCAAGTTCGCGACCTTTGACGCCCGCAAGCAAAACGAAGACGATCTCGAAGCGAACATCACCGACTGGACGCGCGACAAAGCGCCGCACGATGCCATGGCGCTCTTGCAGTCGAAGGGCATCCCCGCCGGCGTCGTCCAGAACGCCCGCGACGTCCACGAGGACGAACACATCAAGGCGCGCGACTACCTCGAGTACCTCGACCACCCCGAGACCGGCGTCATGGCCTACGACGGCTCGCCCTTCAAGATGTCCAAGACCCCCGGCAAGCTCACCACGCCCGCCCCCACCATCGGCCAGCACAACGAGTACGTCTGCAAAGACCTCCTCAACATGACCGACGACGAAATCGCCGAAGCCCTAATCGAACAAGCCCTGTACTAACGACGATGCAGCGCACACACACACATGTAGCGCGGGCCTTCAGCCCGCGCGGGGTGCGCGAGTCATACGACCGCAGCGCGGCTTTTTCAGCCCGCGCGGTCCATCGTGTTCACGCGACGATACACAGGGCCTGTTATTCTGAGCGCAGCGAAGAATTTACCCCATCCACCACCACGCCCCATGCGCTAGCGCCATCAATCGAGATATAGCGCCGCGCCGCCGCGCACGCCTCGTCGTAAAGGCAGAGCGATCGACTCAGCGACCAGTAGCGGCGGAGCTTCAGCTCCGCACAGCCGTCGAGTACGTTGGTATCTTTCCGACATCCGACTTCCGACCTCCAGGAGCCCGCACACATGCAACCCCTCACCAAAGAAGAAACCCACGCCTTCCTCGACTCCCGCCCCAGCTGGATCATCCTCACCACCATCGGCCGCGACGGATTCCCCCACACCGTCCCCATCGGCTACTTCCGCCTCGGCGACGACATCTACATCGGCTGCCGCACCGGCACACAGAAACTCAAGAACATCGAACGCAGCCCCAACGTCAGCGCCCTCGTCGAAAGCGGCTCATCGATGCAAGACATCAAGGGCGCCATGATCCAGGGCACCGCGACCATCATCACCGAACCGCAGGAGTTTCTCCGCCTCAGCCGCGAAGCCGCCCGCCTCCGCGGCGCCCCCGAAGACCAATGGCCCACAGAACCTCGCCCCGGCGCCGCCTACATCCGCATCCAGCCCAAGAAGTACATCACCTGGGACTACGCCAAGCAGTGATGTCATTTCGAGCGAAGCGAAGAATCTTGCCGCATTCATCGCCGCCGTCCCATGCGCCAGCGCCACTGGCGGCAGGACCCGCGGAGCTTCAGCCCCGCTGCAGCCGTCGTCCACAGAGTCGCGTTCATGCGATAGCGCCGCCGATCCGGCAGTTTGTGTCTAAGCTCGGCTCCCGCGAGTGCGACGATGGCTTGCGCGAGCCGTATGGCACAGCCGGGGACGGCTGTGACCTGCGCGGTGTACCCATGTACCGCCCAACGATGTAAACTCGTCGCGTACGACACGCCGTAAGAACTGGGAGCACGGATGCTCGAAGCCGCAGGATGGTCCGCACTCGCCACAGGCACGCTCCTCATCGGCATGTGGCTCTCATTCCAGAACCTCGTCAGCCTCCGCTGGACCGGCCTCCTCATGGCGTTCGGTGCCGGCGCGATCGTCAGCGCCGTCTGCTACCAGCTCCTCCCCGGCCCGCTGTTCGAGGGCGACCGCCAATGGGTCGCGGTTGTCGGTATCACGACCGGCGCGCTCGTCTTCTACTTCGCCGACCGCTGGGTCGACACCCTCGGCGGTGGCGAGCGCATGGACACGGAGGGCGCGCAGTCAGGCGGTTCCGGCACCGCCATCCTCCTCGGCTCGCTCCTCGACGGCGTTCCGGAGTCGCTCGTCCTCGGCCTCTCGCTCGTCCACTCGCCCGACGTCTCGCTCGCGTTCGTCGCGGCCGTCGCGATCTCGAACGTCCCGCAGGGCCTCGGTGGCACTACCGGCATGATGTCCGCCGGATGGGAGCGCCAGAAGGTCACGCGTTTGTGGCTCGCCGTCTGCGTCGCCAGCATCGTCGCCGCCGTCCTCGGCTATGGCATCGGCGACATCTTCGATGACGCGACCGGCGCCTTCTTCGACACCTTCGCCGCTGGCGCCCTCCTCGTCATGCTCACCGACTCCATGATCCCCGAAGCCTTCGAGCAAGGAAAAAAAGAAGCCGGCCTCGCCTTCACCCTGGGATTCGGCGTCGCCCTCGCGCTGACCCTCGCACAACTATAGGAACGAAGAGGCGGCACGGCCAAGGCCCTGGCGACTGCAATCGATGCGTGTCCAACGACGCTGCTAGACTCTCTTCCGATGAACGTTCTCGACTGGTTGCTTGACTCCGATCCCGCCATCCGCTGGCAGGTGCTTCGCGACCTTGCGGATGCGCCGGCCGACATCGTTGCGGCGGAGCGCACGCGCGTGGCGAGCGACGGCTGGGGCACGAGACTGCTTGCGCTGCAGGGCAATGACGGCCAGTGGGCGGGTGGCGCCTGCTTCCCCGCGCACAGCGAAAACTGGCGCACCGAGAACGACGGCCAACCCTGGACCGCCACCCTGCCGACGCTCCAACTCCTTTATGACTTCGGCATCGACCCTTTAGATGAGCGCATGCGCGCTGCAGTGTCGCGTGTGCGCGATGGCTGCCGCTGGGAGCACGCAGGACAGCCGTTCTTCAGCGGCGAGGTCGAGCCGTGCATCAACGGCCGGACCGTCACGCTCGGCGTCTATTTCGACGAGAATGTCGACGACATCGTCGCACGCCTGCTCGGCGAACAACTCGAAGACGGCGGCTGGAACTGCGAGGCGGAGAATGGCTCCGTCCGCTCGTCCTTCGCGACGACGATCAACGTCCTCGAAGGATTGCTCGCGCATGAGCGCGCTACAGGTGGTACGCCCGCCGCGATCACCGCACGACGCCGTGGCGGAGAGTATCTTCTCGAACGAAACCTCTTCCGCCGCAAGACTACCGGCGAGCCCGTCAACCCTGCCTGGCTACAGTTCTCGTTTCCGGTGCGCTGGCACTACGACATCCTGCGCGCCCTCGACTACTTTCGCTCGGCAGGTGGTGCGCCGGACGCGCGGCTGAAGGAAGCGATCAACATACTCAGATCGAAACAGCAGTCCGACGGCACATGGCCGCTCGAGAACACGCATCGCGGCAAAGTCCACTTCCCGCTCGAAGACGGCGACGGCCACCCCAGCCGCTGGAACACCCTGCGCGCCATGCGCGTCCTCAACTGGTACGAGCAATCGGTTTCATGATCGCCGAAGCCTCACCCCACTTCGCCGTCGTCCTGGCCCTCACCCGACAGTTGTAGTTTCGCTGCATGACGAGTCGACGATGACAGCCAAAACGGCGCCGTCGCTCACCGTTCGGTCTACGAAAGCAGCATCGAACGTCGCAAGGGTGCGATCGCTTGCGACACGCCCTTTGTAGTCGCCAAGGAGGCTGACATACCGGATGCACGTCATGCCATCCGGAGACGGCACTTCCGATAGGTCGCCGTCCTCGTCGAGTACCAATTCCCAGCCATCCTCCTCGAATTGTTCCCTTGCTTCCGCAAGGGCTTCGAGTACTCCCGCTGTAGGCGCGACATAGAAGACCTCGCTTCTTGACTTCTCGCCGCCAGTATCACCAGACGCCGTTACTCCGCTTCCTGAGGCACGTTGTCATGGTGGTACAAGACCCGTAGCCGGGAACCTGGTGCGATGATGAGAATGGCCAAGCCAATAACAATCGCTCGAAGCTTCATGTACCTCATTTGACGACCGACGACCGACACCGACGACGGCCTACGCAGCGTAATCGCTAATCGCGCCCATCCCCACGCGCCCATCCCCCAACAGCGACGCAAGCGTCGACCCGTCCGCCGGAAACTCAAGCAGCTTGATGTCAACGCCCTTCGCGACCGAAGTCAGCCGTGTCACGACATTCCACGCCCCGCTCCGGCTCGTGTTAGGCAGGCACACCGCCACCTGCTGACCCAGATCGCCCGCGAAATCCACCTCACGCAGCGAGTCCGCCGTCACCATCCGCACCACATCCAGCGTCTCGGGAGACAGCGACCGCACGCCGATCACCGTGAACGGCTGCTGGTACCGCTTCGCGCGATGAATCTCTTCCTCGACGCGCAGCCGGAAGTACCAGTCCGTGTGCAGACCCGTGTCCGTGTTCGTCGTCGGTCCTCGACGCTCGCTCCGAGCGATCGTCCCCAGCCGGTTCGGCAGTCCGTGCGCGCGCATCATCGTCCCACCAAGCGCCGCCGCCCCGATCCGCCACGACGACGCAGCAACAGCGCCGACAGCAAGAAACAGCAGCACGAACCGCCAGTCCGTCCGCTCGACGTTCTCCGCCAGCGCAACCGCGATCGTGCCGAGCATGAGCGTCGGGCACATCGCGATGATCAGCCGTACCTCAGGTCGTCGCATCATGGCGCCGCCCCGGGCACGGCGACCCGAGCGCACATCAACGGATGCGACGCCAGCTCCCGGGGCACCAGCTCCGGACACTGCGCCGTATCCCCCTGCACGTCCGACCGCGCGATGAATAGCGCGTACGTCGCCCCGTCCGACGCGTATAGATATGGAGAGCGTCCGTCCTCGATCGGCACATCGGGGTTCGCGAGCTTAAGCCCGCAGGCGACGTTCGCGTTGTCTTTACAGATCTCGATGATGCGATTGTCCGTCGCCGGGAAGGAGCCGTTCTGTCGGTGGTAGGCCAGCGCCGTCTCACGCAGCACCCCGAGGTCGACGCCCCGCGCATAATCGCGCGTAAGATCCGGCGAGTTCGCGTTCTGTGGCGCGCGTGGCACAAGCGGAATCGACGGCACACGAGCATCGAGCGCGCCCGGGCCCGCCCCCATCGCCGCCGAAATGAGAATGACTCCGAAGAGCACGGCCAGCGGCATCAAATACCGCGGGTCGCGAAACAATTCGCTCAACCTATTACCCTCACCAAAGTTATCGTCGCAACTTGACGCCGCGTGAACCCGTAAGGCCCATAACCGCATACCCAATCGTCGCATTTGAGTCCCCTCTCCCGTTATGTGAGAGGGGCCGGGGGTGAGGGTCCCACAATCGCCCCTAACCCGTACGTCCTCTAAACTCACCCCGAATCTGCGTCCGCAGGACGCAAAGCTGACCGCTGACTAGCTGAATGCTGACAAGCTCATACGCCGGAGGCGACCACCATGGCCCAGATCGACGGCGGCGACATCGTTGCCCGCATGCTCAAGCGCGAAGGCATCGACACCATCTTCACCCTCTCCGGTGGCCACATCCAGAACATCTACGACGGCTGCATCGACGAGGGCATTCGCGTCATCGACACCCGCCACGAGCAGTCCGCAGGCCACGCCGCCGAGGGCTACTCCCGCCTCACGCGCAAGTGCGGCGTCGCCGTTGTCACCGCCGGCCCCGGCGTCACCGACGCAGTCACCGCCGTCGCCACCGCCTACCAGAATGCGAGCCCGCTGCTCGTCATTGGCGGCGCGGCGCCCCTCCGCACGTCGCTCATGGGTGCCCTGCAGGAGATCCCCGGCACCGTCGAGATGATGCGCCCGATCACGAAGTGGTCCGCCACCATCCCCTTCACCAACCGTATCCAGGACTACCTCGCGCAGGCATTCCGCATCGCCCTCACCGGACGCTACGGGCCTGTCTTCCTCGAGATCCCCTCCGACATCCTCTTCGGTCGCCTCGAAGAGGACAGCATCGAGTGGCCCGACAACTACCGCACCGAAGGCCGCACCCAGGGCGATGCCGCGCTCGTCAGTGAAGCCGCGAAGTTGCTCTCGAACGCCGAACGACCCGCCGTCATGGCCGGCACCGGCATCTACTGGGCCGACGCCGGCGACGCCTTTCGCGAGCTCGCCGAGAAGGTCCAGGCGCCCATCTACCTCAACGACATGGGCCGCGGCATGGTCCACCAGGAGCATCCGCAGTTCATGTCGCGTACCCGCCGCACCGCCTTCAGCGAGGCCGACGTCATTCTCTTCGCCGGCACGATGATGGACTTCCGCTTGCGATACGGGAAGTCCGTCGGGCCGCAGGCCAAGGTCATCGCCGTCGACATCGACCCCACCGAGATCGGCCGCAACCGTGGCATCGACGTAGGCATCGAGGGCGACCCGCGCGCCGTCCTCAACGGCATCACGTCCGAGATCAGCAGTACATCGATCAAGCACGACGACTGGCTCGCGAAGCTTCGCGACGGCGAGACGAAGATCGTGGAGCTGCGACAGAAGTGGCTCCACTCCGACAACGACCCCATCCACCCGCTGCGCCTCTGCAACGAGATCGCGAAGTTCGTCGACGAGGACACGACCGTCGTCGGTGACGGCGGCGACATCGTCGGGCTCGCGTCGCAGGTGCTGCCCGTCAACCGCCCGTCGCAGTTCATGGGGCCGGGGCCGCTCGGCACGCTCGGCGTCGGCACGGGTTTCTGCATGGCGGCGAGCGTCGTGTACCCGGACAAGCGCGTGCTGATGGTCAACGGCGACGGCTCCTTCGGCCTCAACGGCTTCGACTTCGACACGTTCGTGCGTTTCAACATGCCCGTCGTCTCCGTCATCGGCAACGACCGCCAGTGGGGGCAGATTCTCGTCGGCCAGGCGAAGATGTACGGCGACGAGCGCGTCGTCGCCACCCGCCTCGGCGACAACGCCCGCTACGACAAAGTCGTCGAAGCGTTGGGCGGACACGGCGAGTTCGTCACCAAGCCCGACGACATCGCCCCCGCCATCGAACGTGCCTTCGCCAGCGGCAAACCCGCCTGCGTAAACGTCATCATCGACCAAACCCCCGAAGGCGTAACCGGCGGCTACGAGTTCATGGGCTAACACTGCTGTAGCGCGGGCCTTCAGCCCGCGTGTTGCGGTTTGAGCGACAGTACCCGCGTAGCTTCAGCTGCGTCGCAGTCGTCGAACGAGAGTGGTGTTCGATGCGTTGGTGATCAGTCGTCCCGTCATTCAGAGCGAAGCGAAGAATCTAGTGTGCATACCTCCGCTGTCCGTGCGCTAGCGCCCACAATCACCGCACGACCGCGTTTCGAGTAGCCGCGGGGCCGACTGCTACACTGGTTGAGGTGGACTGGCCACTGAAGTCCTCACAACCTCAAAACCTGAAAGACTAGTGATGTCCGAAGCCGAATCCCGCCTCCTCAACGACATCGCCGGCATCGCCGACAAAGTGCGCGCCATTCGCGCCTCTTCGAAGACGTACAACAGCGACAAAATCAAGCTGCTCGAGGCCGAGTCCCGCAACAAGTGGACCGAACTCCGCACCCTCCGCGCTGGCCCCATTAATCTCGAAGAACTCCCCGCCCCCAACCGCCGCAGCCCCCGCTCCTGAGGTTACGCTTGCCGCCGGGCGCGCGCTTCGCAGCGGTCATTGCCGCGGCGCGCGCAACCGAAACGCTGCGAAGCTGACGGCAAGACCTCCAGTCAGGCCCAACACGATCACCCACTGCCACATCGGCGTGTCCCCGACCCACTCATAACCCGTCTTCGGCAGCGCCTCCGCGGGATTGGCGTCATCGGTCCTGTCGCTCGCGAGTTGTCCTGACGGGAGTGGCGTAGCCGTCGCGCTTGGCGTGACTTCGATTGACGGCGTCGGTCCCTCCGGCGTGGGCTTACTGCCCAAGTCACCTGCTCCATCAACCTCCTCCACATAGTCCGCCGAGGCCAGCGATCGCGCTCGAGGTGCAGGCCGGACCAACGCAGGTGCGGCTTCATCGGCTGCGTCGGTGCTGCCCGCGTTCGCAACTTCAGCCTGCAGCGCCGTCAGGGCAACACCGTCCGGAGCCTGCGTTGCCACCGGAACTCCGGCTGTTTTCACTGGCACCACCGTTCGCGTTGACGTGGGCCGTGGGCGGGGTGTGGACGTCGGCCGTGGGGCCACGGTTTCCGTGTCCACGGGCGACGGCGTGTCCGTCGCCGTCGGTTCTGCGGGCTGTGTTGCCTCGGCCGTCGTCTCCTCAATCGGCACGAAGGACGGCGCAGGCACGGAGATCTCCGCCGTCGAAGACGGCGATGGGGGCGGCGTCTCGGTCGGTGGCTGTGGACTCGGCGTATGCGTTGCTGGTGGTGTGGCGATCGTTGTTGCATCCTCTGTTACTGTCGTCGGTGCCGCGACCGTGGCTTTCCTGACGACCACGTTTGTCGTTGCGCCCGGGCAATCGCCCGCCGCCACGACGATCTGGATGGCTAGGCGCGTGTCCTCCGGCGCTGCGGCCCACTCAGCCGTATTCGCAAATTTGAGTTCCACGACGACGTGTTCCCCGGGAGGGACAGAGCCGAGCGCGTACAGATTCGAGGCTTCGGCAACCCCGCTGATGTCCCAGTACTGCCCATTGCCATAATCGACGCGCGCAACCATCTGCGCACCTTCGACCACGCGCAGGCCCAACAATATCCCTTCGATCTGTGAACTGCCCGTATTCGTCAGCGTGACGGTCGCGCCCAGCCCAACATCCCCGGCAACGTAGACGTCTTCTCCGAAGCGGAGCGTTGAGATGCACTCCAACTGAAGCGCTGGTGGCGTCGCTGTCGCGGTTTCTGTAGGCGTACCAGTCGCCGTTTCCGTCGGTGTCGCCGTCGATGTTTCCGTCGGTGACGGCGTGGATGTGGCTGACGCCGTGCCGGTCGCTGATGCCGTCGGCGTCATCGTCGCAACGCTGACATCAGTATCGACCGTGAGGACCTGGAACCAGAGCGAATGCGCGCGCGGCGTGATTGCAGCAGCAACGCCGACCAGTACGAAGAACGCAAGAACCCCGGGCATCCACCGCCCGCGAAGGATCCTGCGAGGCCACAGATTGAGGTTCATCGGCCGAGCACCTTGTTTACGGTCCGACCAACCCAGATCGGCCCCCAGCCCAGGTGGGGGATGTCGAACATCAGCCGCCCTTCGATCTGCGCCGGTTGTACTGCCTGTGGATCCGCAGTGTTGTTGGCGTCACCCTGCGTTGTGAACGTGCCGTTCGGCCAGCGCGCGATCACGCGGTGCAGAACGGCCTCCCTGCCCAGGCGATAGAGCACGACGTCACCGACTTCGATGTCCTCGGCCGCGACATCTCGCGTGATGACGATGCTCCCCGGGGAGATCGATGGCTCCATGCTGTGGCTCGGCACGAACGACGGCTTGATGCTGAAGAACCCGAGGCTGAACCACAGCAGCGCAAGCGACACGCTCGCTGTAATCATCCAGGCGGTGGACGGCGCGCCAAATCTTGATGACGTCGCCTCCGATTCTTCGCCTTCCGTGCGGTTTGCCAGGCTCTCGACCACCCACAGCGCGATCGCGGGCGTCGCGACACCGACGAACGCGGCCGTCAGCCACGGTGGATCAGCGAGGTACGGCGCGTACCACTCGTAGAACTCGATCGTCCCGCGGTACGCAATCGACGCCAGCGGGCCGCCAAGCCACGACAGGAAGCTCGCGAGCAGATTCGACGACAGCTCAGGCAGGAAGCGTGCGCCATAAAACTCCGCGTTGCCTTCAGAGCTGCGCGCCATCAGTAGCTGCTGGTACGAAAACACAAGCGCTGCGCCAGCCACTGCCGTCACGCCGATGCCGAGTATCGCCCGCCGCCCGAACAGCCGGATGATGTACGACCGCGCGATCTCCGTCGCGACAAGTGGCGCGCCCGCAAACGCGAGATTCGTCACCAACCAGCGTGGCGTGTGCGCGTACGGCGAGAGTCCCGTGCCCGCATAAATGCCCACAAGCACAGTGACCGCAACAGTAAACAGCCCGAGGATGAACGCAAGGACGGTGATCTTCTGTTCGTGCTCGCCATCAGACGTACTGCACCACGCCATGAACGCGATCACGCCAGCGATGAACCACAACAGCGGCCCAACGATGTACGTACCCTGATCGCCAGGCATGTATTCCGCGGCAAAACGGAACTTCCACAGATACGCGACCGCGAGCGAACCGAGCACCGCAGGCAACCACAGCATCGCCGACGACGCGCGCGGCGATTCGTAGTTGATGCCGAGGTTGATGGTGCCGGACAGGATGCTCATCTCGCTCCCAGGCGCGATCACGTCTGCGGGCAGGGGGAGGGCAGCAATACGCTCTCCTCCCCCTGCCGCCATTCCAGCTAGGGTTGCTGGCTCTGCCCAGCCAGCGCCGGGTCATACGGTGTGCCGTTCACGTCGAGCGGCAACACAGGGACAATGGGCGTCGTTTTCGCGATGTTACACCCCACCCATGCCGATTCGTTCCACTGGTTGAACTGCGCGTACAACTTCAGCACGTACGTCGTGTTCTCCTTCGCCGGCTGTCGCAGGCCGAAGATGAAACTCGAGTCGCTGCCTTCGTTCGGATGCAGCTGGCAACCAATGTTCGGGTCGTTCAAGCGAGCGTAGATCGGATCGGGAGGCGTCAGGCCGTACAGGTCCGGGCCGCCCGGGAAGCTCTCGCAGACATTGCTCAAGCATTCCAGCGTGTAGTCCGGATTCTCGACCGTCGACGGATCGTCGACCGTGATCAACCATCGCTCAAGGTGGACGGGCACCGTCCCGACGTTCCGCCACTCAAGCTCGCAGTCCACGCCGTAGCCCGGATATGCGTTCCCGACAGTGACCGAGATCAGTTCGTCCGTCCGTATCGACGTCACCGTACCGACGTTCTTCGTCTGGATCGGAAATCCCTCGACGTCGAACGGGTTCGGCGGCTCGTTGTCGTTACAGCTCAGGCCGCTCCACCGCACGCGGAGCTCGCCCGTATCGATCTGTGCATCCAGCGTCAACACCTGGAACCACAGGGCGTGCGCGACAGCCATCAGCGTGACGACCGCCACCAGCCCGAGGCCCAGATACGCCAGAGATGTTCTGCCCTTCATGGCATGTGCCCTTTCCCGTCGCGGTCTCACCGCGACCTATGACACGTCCCTTAGATGGGCTCTAGCGTCGGTGTGGCCGTCGGCTCCGGCGCCACCGTCGGCGTCGATGTCGGCGTTTCGTTGTTCGTGTTGCCACCCGTGTTGTCGAAGCTGCAGTTCACATCTTCGTTCCACTGGCAGGCGAGCAGGTCGATGCCACCCGAGTACGTCGTGTTCTCGTTCGCCGACTGGTTCGCCGTGATGCGAATCTGGCAGCGAAGCTCGTTGCTCGTGTGCAGCTGCACGACGCTCGTGTCGCCGACGAAGTTGCCCGGCGGGTCCTGGTTCCCCTCGAACACGCAGGTGTCGAGATCGAACTCGATGTTCAGGTCTTCCTCGGCGTCACAGCCCGGCGTGTCGCATGTCACATCGCTCAGGTCGAAGTCGCTGAGGTCGATGTGCACAGGCACCGTGCCGATGTTGTGGATGTTGATGTCGTGCACGCACCCGGCGTACGGGTACAGCCCGCCGTCAGTAATCGTGAGCACGTGATCGTTGTCCGTGAGCTCCTGATCGCACGTCTGCGTCGCCTTGATCGCAAGGAACTCGGCATCACCGGTCTCAACCCACGTGTCGCCAAGCGTCGTGGAGTAGGTTTCGAGCGTCCCATGGTCGGACCAGACGACGTCGAGGTTGCCCGTTGCAACCACGCCGTTCAGGCTCAGGACCTGGAACCACAGCGCGTAGCCAATGCCGACGACGGCAAGGCCAATCGTGGCGACCATGAACAGGACGCCCGTGTGGCGGAATGTATTCTTCACAAGACTCCTCACTTCCATGTGATGGATGAGCCGGGCCGCGGGGAAGCCCGGCGGGTGTGCCCTTCAAGTCAAAGGGAGAGCCTGATTTGCCGGACGTGCACCTCCTTTCGGAAGGAGTCCGGTGAAGGCGGCCCTGTCTGAATGCACTGCGAGGAGGACCCCGCGAGGAGTACACTGCGAGGGCAGCGGCCTGGGAGCAAAACCGGACTCCGCTGTTCGTGCGCTCCGCGGGGTTCAGCCGCGGAGCGCGCACTTGTTCCGGCGAACCACAGCGGCTCGCCATCGCGTGCGCCTAACATCCCACTAAGCAAGCGACGCGTCAAGCATACCGCTTGACATGTTCCTCGATGCGTAGTTTGCGCAGTAACCGGAAGGTCACCCGCTAGGCCCGGGAGGCTGGGTGCCCCCGCCCGTCGTGGCCGTTCGACCGCCCCGCCAGCTTCGTCGCGCCTCCAGAAAAAACGTCGCAGAAAAAAGTTTCCGAATAATAAGTCGTCAAGTGATCAATTGCCCCGACTGCGGGTGGTTGGCTGACGGCTGGCATCGCTACGTGTGATTGACCGTATGCGGCGGCCGCAAACTGAAGCAGATCCGTACGAGTACGCCATCTGCGGTTCCTCTCGGTTCATGGTGGCTAACGGCGGCGACAGGCGCTGTCGCGCGGGACATCTGCACAATGGCGAGGCTACGCCGGTCGGCCTGCGAAGTCCTGATTACTTGCTCGGCAACCTGACCCACTTGTGTAGACGCTAGAAGTCTCAGTCTTCTTGCACCCAGCGTTTGGACACGACCACGTCCACGTTCCCAGTGGTTTTCTGGACCTCGACGCTGGTGGAGCTGCCTGTGCGTCGAAAATTCACTGAGACGGTTCCGCTGCCAACCTTTAGACGTCGCACCTGTAGCCAGCTCAACCACTTTGGAAGGCGCGGGTTTACGATGCGCAAACAGTTGTTGGAAGCGTCCGCCCGCAGCCCGAGGATTGCCTGCGTGATGTACGGAACGCTGCCGGCGGCCCACCCCTGTGGCCGACACGCCACCGGATACGGTACGGGCGACAAGTGCTCAGATCGGGCGTCGCCACCGAATAGCTCTGGAAGGCGGAAGTATGGAAATGTGACTGCGGTGTCGAACATCGCCGTTGCGATCGCGTTCACCTTGTCCTCGAATCCGTACATCTTCAATCCCATGGCGGCGATGCTGTTGTCGTGTGGCCATACACTTCCGACGTGGTAGCCGATGGGATTAAACCGGGGATTGCTCCGTTCGAGCGTTCGGATGCCCCAGCCGGTGAACATCTCTTCACCTAACAGATGCGAGGCGACAGATGGTGCATTCGCGTGGTCGATGAGCTCTGTCCACAGACAGTGGGCGGGGTTCGAGCTGATGGAGGTAACCTGGCGGCCTTCGCCGTCGAGCGCCATTGCGTAGTAGCGCTTCGCATCGACCCAGAAGTCCTTGTTGAATTGCGAACGAAGCCGTACCGCGGCTGCACGAAGCTGCGAGGCGAGTTCAGACTCCCCGAGTTTCTCAAGGATCGGCGCCAGGCGAACTCGGGCCGCGTACGCATACCCCTGAGCTTCTGCGAGCAGGATCGGCGCCGTTGCGAGCGATCCGTCCTCGTGTGCCACAGCGTCCCAGGAATCCTTCCACCCCTGATTGACCAGACCCTTCGCGCTGCGTTTCTCATATGACAGGTAGCCGGAGTCCATGGGGTCTCCATAGACATCGATCCATTGGAACGCGAGCTTGATTGCGGGGAGCAAGCTGCGTACGAAACGCAGGTCGCCAGTCCACGCGAAGTAGTCGGCGACGAGCATCAGAAAGAGCGGCGTCGAGTCCACTGTGCCGAAGTACGGACCGTAAGGCAGTTCGCCGGCGCGCGAGAGTTCATCCTGGCGAAGCTCGTGCAGAATCTTCCCAGGTTCCTCGTCGTGCGCGGGATCGAGTTTGTCGCCTTGCCGGGCGGCGAGAGCCTGCAACGTCATGCGCGCGATGTCTGGCTGATAAGCCAGCATCTGCATCGACATGATCGCACTGTCCCTGCCGAAGAGCGCATCGAACCAGGGCGTGCCTGCGGCCGGGTACTCGCCGCCGTCCTTGTCGCGGCTCATCAGCATGCGGACGTCGCCCAGAGACTGGCGCAGGACGCGATTGAAGAACTCGTTGTCGGTGGTGACTTGCGTGCATCCCTCGAGCCATTCCTTGTGGTCTGCGCGCACCGAACGGAAACGGCCGGGTCGTGCCAGCTCGCTCCGCAGGCCATCCACGATGACGGCGAAGCGAACGGTCGCCACTCCCCGCGGCTCTAGCTCCAGCCGAAAAAATGCGGACTTTGCGTCGATGTGATCAGGTGGGCGGTCAAACACGATCTCAGTCGTTCGCTCGACACCGTCGATGCCGGTGTATCGGTACGAGATCGACTGTGCACTGACCGTTGGCTCATGCAGTGTGCCAACACGCTCGCGTTCGTATCCTCGGACATCGAAAATGTCCGCGAAGTCGGCGCCGAATTCGTATAACGCGTTCAACGTCACCGGGTGCGTATCGAAGTTCGTGACGCGGAGGACTTCCTCGACGACGTCAGCGACCGTCCGTTGGCGGCGGATCTCGTAGCGTCCCCGCTGGATCGTTCGTTCGCCTGTGCTGACGAGGTAGGGGTTCGTGAGCACCTGCTCCATGGCATAACCAAGCTCTGCCGTCGAGAGGAGGACGACAGGCTCGATGCCATTGAGGGTGAAGCGAAAGGTCGAAAGGTGCCGAGTGTCGGCGTGATAAACCCCGAAGCCCTGGCGGTTACCGGCACTGACGTTGCCGGAGGCATCCGTCAGAAGAAACGTCGAGCGCTCACGGATGACGAGCGCGTCGCCAATGTCTTCGATGAGCATCGGCTCGCCGTCGGGAAGCATGAACTCGCCGCCATCAGGCATGGTTGCGGCGCTGGGCCGACCACTGGATCTTGAGCCCGGCTCAGGTCGCTGCAATACAAACATCCCTTCATCGGTGCGCTGCCGCGTCAGCGTCCGCACGCCAACGTCTAGCATACCGCCGTCGATGAGGCCTGTTGTCGTTCGTCGTCAGGCGACGGCGCCGGCTTCTTCCGAAATCCGTTGCCTGACCGGAACCGGCACCGGTGCGAACATGGTCCGTGCCGGACGCTCGAGCAGCCGTTCGTACACGCGCAGGTAATTCTGAGCCATGATCTGCGGCGAGAAGTGACGCTCGACGTGGGCACGGCATGTCGCGCGATCAATCGCTCCGGCCTGTGATACCGCCTCGACCATCTCATCGACGGTATCGACAACGAAACCGGTCCTGCCATGGTCGATGAGTTCGGGAGCGCTCCCGCGACGCAGGGCGATGACGGGTGTTCCGCAAACCATCGCTTCCGGCATGACGAGACCAAACGGCTCTTCCCACTTCAGAGGCATGATGAGGCTATGGGCGTTCTTGTAGAGGTCACGCTTCATTGCGGCATCCGCTTCGCCAACAAAGACGATCTGATCGCCGTCGATCAGATGCTTCACTTCCGCTTCGTAGAACGCGCGGTCGTAGTTGTCGACCTTGCCGGCCATGATGAGGCGGCGTCCCGTGCGCTTCGCAACCTCGATGGCCTCGATCGGACCCTTCTCGGGTGCGATGCGGCTGAGGAACAGGAGATCATCTCCGGGCGTTGACTCGAACGGGAACGTGTCAACATCGATCGCGTTGTAGACGTGGCCGGCGAACTTCGCCGGGCCAATGAGGTTCGGTAGAGCGTTGATCTGCGCCTTGCTGATCGTGTTGTAGGCACCGGCATAACGGTTCCATACGAATTCGGTATCCGGCGTCGCGAGACAGTGCATCGTCGTGAGCATGGGTGTGCGGCAGGCGCCGGCCATCGCCATCACGATCTCGCCGGCGTGGTTGTGGACGATGTCGACATCGCGCGCGAGCGACATCGCGTTGCCGACGTGCGCCCAGTCGTAGGGACTGCGGTCCTTGAGGTCGTCGGCCGTCCGCAAACTGCGTGGGTAGACCGATACGAGTTCCGCGCTGGTGGTTGAATCGCCGGAGGCCGCCAGGACGACCTCATGACCCATTCGCACCAACTCCTCCGTGAGGACGCTCACGACGGCCTCGGTGCCTCCATATGCGGGTGGCGGGACGCTTTCCCAGATAGGCGCGATCTGCAGGATTCTCACGGCGTTACCTCCGACATGACATGAACCGAACCCCTCGCGCAGGCCGCGAGAAGTTGGCTGGATACGTGTGTGCGATGACAGGCCGCTCTGATCGGATTCGACCAGGCAGTTCATTGGTATCAGGCTTTGCCGGGGCTGTTCAAGGCCCGGCGGTGCTGAAAAGGGGGTTGCGAAGGATTCGCTATGTGAACGATACACCATCGGCGGGGTCCCAGTACGGAACCGCCCGCCCCAACCGCCGCAGCCCCCGCAACTGACGACCGCGTAATGGTGTGGCGCTCGCGCTGATCTCCAAGCCTCCGGTGGCACTCCGGCAAGGGACTACCCCCGCGTATGCGATGCATGGTTCACGTGAAACATTCCACTTCGTGGTTGCGCAATTCGCTGATGTCGATGTTTCGCGTGGAACATTGGCGCGGGCGCGCAGGCGATACCATGGGCGGAGAGGGATTGTATGTTCGTGCCGCGCGGTGGCGTTCGGGTTGCGGTGGTCGCGCTGCTTGCTGTTGCGGCGGCGGTGGGGATGGGCGCGCGCTGCCGCGAGCCGGACACGAACGTCGTCGTCTTCATCCAGGGCCTGTACACGACGTACTACGACGGCCAGACGCAGAGCACCGGCATCGAAGGCCCGCGCTTCTCGACGATCAAGGACGCCTTCCGCGACGCCGGCTACGAAGACGCCGACCTGCTCGACTATTCCTACGCGGGCGGCACGACCGACACGCAGGGCGACTGGCACGGCGATGACTACGACTGCGAGCTGACGGACCGCGAGGTGGAGGAATCGCTCGACGTGCTGGAGGAGATGCTGCGCGGCTATCGCGCCCGCCACCCGAAGGCGCACTTCACGCTCGTCGGGCACAGCCTGGGAGGCTACATCGCCTACGAAGCCGCCGTCCGCGAGAGCGCGCGGACCGACAGCCAGCGCCTGAGCATCGACGCCGTGATCACGCTCGGCGCCCCGCTGCTGGGCGTGGCCGCCGACAAGAAGGCCATCATCGACCAGATCCCGTGCGACAAGACTTACATCGCCGGCGCAGAGATCGTCGCCGCCAAGCTCGAGCCCGGCCTGCCGGCGCAGCGGGCGTCGGAGGTCGCGGCGATGCAGGCGGCGGGCGTGCGCCTGGCGACGCTCGGCAACGCCAACGACTGCCTCTGGAACACCGGCCACTGCCTCCCGGGTGGCGGCTGGATCGACGACAGCGGCACGCAGCTCCTCCCCGGCGCAAACCTCGCGACCATGTACGAAGTCACGTCCGGCCCCTTCGACTCGCACGATGCGGTGCTGGGGCATCCGGCGGCGGTGTCGGCGGCGGTGGAGTTCGCGGGGGCGCCGTAGCGGAGGGATTCAGTGCTTCAGTCGTTCAGGGATTCAGTCGGAAGTGCGCGCGCTGCTCCTGAATCACTGAAAGACTGAATCCCTGAACGACTCTTAGCGCTGTGATAAGAGTTGTGGCTCTTTCCATAGCACTAAGCGCAATTCGAGCGTGCACGACAAGCGCGGCTTTGGCTCGCTGGCGCTTCCTCTCTATAATGAGCTTCGTTGCGTGAGGGAGTGCGCTGTCGGCTTCGGGCCCGCGCGCCGCAACCGTCGCATCCCGAGGGACCGCACTTGCTGAATCCGATTACGGCTCTGCTGGGCATCTTTTCCCACGACGTAGGCATCGACCTGGGGACCGCCAACACGCTGGTGATGGTGAAGGGCCGCGGCGTCGTGATCGACGAGCCGTCGGTGGTGGCTATCGACCGGCCGACTAAGAAGATCCTGGCGATCGGCGACGAGGCGAAGCGCATGGTCGGGCGGACGCCGGCGAGCATCGTCGCTGTGCGGCCGCTGAAGGACGGCGTCATCTCGGACTTCGAGGTGACGGAGCGGATGCTGCAGTACTTCATCCGCAGCGTGCACGAGCGTTTCGGGTTCGGGATCCCGCGGCCGCGCGTGGCGATCGGCATTCCGTCGGGCGTGACGGAGGTCGAGAAGCGGGCGGTGCACGACGCGGCGCTGAACGCGGGCGCGCGGGCGGTGTTCCTCATTGAAGAACCGATGGCCGCGGCGATTGGCGCCGGGCTGCCGATCATGGAGCCGAACGGGTGCATGATGGTGGACATCGGCGGCGGGACGACGGAGGTGGCGGTGATCGCGCTGGGCGGGATCGTCGTGAGCACGTCGATCCGGACGGCGGGTGATGAGATGGACCAGGAGATCATGGCGTACGCGCGGCAGGTGCATAACATGCTGATCGGCGAGCGCACGGCGGAGGAGATCAAGATCGAGGCGGGGTCGGCGTTTCCGATGGAGGAAGAGTCGACGGTCGAGATCCGCGGGCGCGATCTCGCGACGGGCCTGCCGAAGTCGGTGGACGTGAGCACGGTGGAGATCCGCGACGCGCTATCGGGGAGCATCAACGCGATCATCGATGCGGTGCGGTCGACGATCGAGATCACGCCGCCGGAGCTGGTGGCGGACCTGATGTATCGCGGCATCGCGCTGGCGGGCGGTGGCGCGCTGCTGCGAGGGCTCGACCGGCGGCTGGCGCAGGAGACGCGCTTCCCGGTGTACGTCGCGGAGGACCCGCTGCTGTGCGTGGTGAAGGGCGCGGGCGAGGTGTTGGAGGAGGCGAAGATGCTGCAGAAGGTGCAGTCGGCGCTGGCCGCGCGGAAGCCGCCTCGGTAGGGGGCGCGGCTGGAGGCCGGAAGTCAGAGGTCGGAGGTCGGAGGTCGGAATTAGGCCGCGCTGGGGCGCGGCTTTTGTTGTTGCTGATGTTTCACGTGAAACATGGTGCGGGCGCGAGGATTCACTTTGTCTGAGTGCCGTCGGGTGCTTGCAAAACGCGCGCGATGCACATGCCTATTCTTGCGCGAACGCAGGACAGGTCTGAAGACCACCCGTCCTGACGAACGTGCGGGGCGCGTCGCAGCGTTGAGGGTTAGTCCTCGAACGGGGTGGGCGGGGGGAGCGGCGGCTGTGCCGGAATCGGCACCTGGCAGGTGCTGTCCTGGCGGCCGAAGACTTTCTGGATGTCCTTGATGTCGATGTCGAGGTCGTGGAGTTCCGGTTCGAGGTCGTACCACTTGCTGTAGAGAAGGCCGCCGAAGAACGCGCCGTATCGAGCGGCCATCTGCTGTGCGTCCGAGAGATCGACATCGCAGTCGAGATCGAGGTCGCCCTCGAGAATGCGCACGGTGACAGCGAGGTCGCGGCAGGCCGGAGTGAGGCCGCCGTCCACAGACTCGAGTATCGGATGGCCGAAGGTGTCGACCAGCTCACAGCCGTTGTCTTTGATGACGGTGAGGACGCCGTTGTTGTTGCCTGGGAAGATGTCGTTGTTGAGGTCCGGGTGGGGGATCAGGTTCAGGGCGGCAAGATCGAAATCGGCTGTTGGCCCGGGAAGCTGGCCGAACGTGATGCAGCCGAAGTGCACGAGGTTCTCGAGGATGATCGAGTACGCGCACGTTCCGTTGTTCGCGCCGTCAGGATCGGGCGCACAGTACGGGTTGTCGGACGAATCGAGTTCGTCGACGGGGCCGCGTGTTGATCCAGCGCCAGTCGGACCGAAGACGATGTCGCACGGATTCACCGACTGGATGACGAAGTTGTCGTACTCGACGGTGAATTCGTAGGCGCCAAGACCGTCCTCGATCGTGTCATTGTTCTCGTCGCCCGTATGGACGTTGAGTGCGTGCTCGATGACGAGCAAGTTGCCTTCGCCGGGGCCTGCGCAGGGGCCGGTTTCACAGATCCAGAGATTCGCGCTCGGTCCGGCGAGATCGGTGTTGTTTCCGTTGCCTTCGGGCACCTTCTCGATGCCCGTGGCGCTTGGCGTGCTGGTCGGCGTGCCAGACATGGTGTTCGTCGGTGTTGGAGTCGGCGTGTTTGTTGGCGTGTTCGTAGGTGTATTTGTAGGCGTGGCCGTGAGCGCTGGCACCGTGTTCGTTGGTGTCGCCGTAGGCGTGTTGGTCGGCGTGTCAGTAGCGAGCGGCGTCATTGACCCCTCGGCGTTGAAGGTCGCCGTCGCGTCGGGCGTGTTGGTAGGCGAGGGCGTCGGCGTATCTGTCGGGACAGGCGTGTTCGTCGGTGTTGGTGTGTTCGTCGGGGTGTTTGTTGGCGTGGGTGTATCCGTCGGTGTCGGCGTGTTGGTTGGTGTGTTTGTAGGCGTTGGTGTGTCGGTGGGTGCTGGTGTGTTGGTGGGCAGTAGCGTGTTGGTTGGCGTGGGCGTCGCAACGCAGGTGATCTCGCTGAACTCCCAGAACTCCTGTTCCTCCGGGCCGTTGGCGACGGCGTCGGCGGTGCCGCCGTACATGAAGACGGGATCGACATCGCACTGCGTCCACACGATCGGGACCTCGGCGCGTGCTGCTGGAATTGGCCCCGTAGTCGCGAGTTGCTCCCAATCGTTCGTGAGGACGTTGTAGCCCCACGTGTCGCTGTAGCGTGTCGATCCATCGCGGCCGCCGAATATGATCAGGCGGGAGGCGATCGGATCCCAAGTGCCTCCCATCGCGGAGCGCGCTGCGGGCGGTCCGGCAGTTGGCAATAGTTGCGTCCACTGATTGGTGGTGGGCGAGTAGGCCCAGACGTCGTTGAGCGGCCCGCTCGCGGTCAATCCGCCGAACACGAGCATTTGGGCGTTGACGCCGTCCCAGACACCGGCGCCCGCGCTGCGGGCTGGGGGAGGACCGCCGGTGGGGCTTAGTTCCGTCCAGGTCTCTGTCGCGCGGTCATACTCGTAGAGTTCATCGTGGAAGGTCGACGGCTCTTCGAAGCCACCGAAGACGAGCATCTTTTCGTTGTCCGGATCCCAGACCGTTTGGAAGTCGTAGCCCGCGGGCGGCGGCGTGCCGTTGTTCGCGAGGAGGGTCCATGTGTCGGCGACGACGTTGTACGACCACACGTCGTTGAAATTGCAGCTCGGTCCGCAGTGTCCACCGAAGATGAGCATCTCCGAATTCGAGCCGTTCCAAACTCCATAATGGCCACGCCGAGCGGCTGGCGGGCCGCCGGCTGGGGTGAGCAGCGTCCACGGTCCGCCCGGAAGTGGAAAGACCCAGAGGTCGTTGAGGACACTGTCGGTCGCCTGATCGCCACCGAACATGAGGATGCGATTGAAAGTGCGGTCATACACGAGGGGTTGGCCCCAGCGGTCGGCGGGCGGGTTGGTCGGCGAGATGATCGACCATTGTTCGCCTGCGGTGCTTCCGGGGGACACGAAGTGCCAGCCCGCAAGGCCAAGGGCCGCAAACACGAGGATCATCCCAGCGACAATGCCGAACAAGCGGGCCATACATGCTCCCAGCTTTCCGAGCGAGTCGGAGAGCATTGCATCCTTGCGAGAGCGACCTGTTGAGGCACTCCGCTTAATCCAGGGCCGTGGCTGGAATCGGACGTGGCGGGGGAGTCCGGTTCACTGACGCGATAGTACGTTGGTACTCGGGGAGCGTCAAGACCAATGGAGCCTCGCGGCGCTGATTGCAAGATCTTCAGGGGAGGTAGGGGTGTTGTTGGGTGACCTTCATGAACTGGTTGATGGTGCTGTCGAGGTCGGGGCCGCGGCGGAGGGTGTGGCCACCGTCGGCGGCGATGACCTGGCCGGTGATCCAGGTGGACTCGGGGCCAACGAGGAAGCGGACGATGTTGGCTATGTCGTCAGTGGTGCCGAGGCGGCGCATGGGCATCTGGTCGAGGTAGTCGGCGTTGACTGCGGGGTTGTTGACGAGGCCGGCGGCGAGGTCGGTGGGGACGAGGCCGGGGCGGACGGCGTTGACCCGGATGCCGACACCACCAAGCTCGTCGGCGGCGTTGCGGACGAGCATCTCGAGTGCGGCCTTGGAGACGCAGTAGGCCGTCATCCAGCGGTGTGTGAGGACGCCGGCGATCGACGAGATGCCGACGATGCTGCCGCCGCCGTTGACCATCGCTTTGCCGGCGTGCTTGATGGTGAGCATGGCGCCGGTGAGGTTGGTGTTGAGGACGTTGTTCCACTGGTCGAGAGGCATGTCGAGCGTGGGGCCGAGGGTGCCGGTGCCGGCGGCGGCGACGCATCCGTGGAGGGCGCCGTTTGCGTCGACTGCGGTCTTGACTGCGGCGATGACGTCAGCTTCGTTGGCGACGTCGCCTGACGCTGTACGCACTTCAGGACCATCGGTCGAGCGCAGAGTGGTGGCGGCAGCGGCGAGCTTGTCGGCGTTGCGTCCCATGATGGTGACGGTCGCGCCGTCGTTGCGGAGCCGGGTGGCGGTGGCGAGACCGATGCCGGAGCCGCCGCCGGTGATGAGGATGTGGTGGTTGGTGAGGGCGTCGGACATCGTCATACCGATGCCGTGACGCGGCGCTTGAGGTCTTCGCTCAGGATCTCTGCTGCTTCCTTCACCATCTCCTCGAAGATGGCTTTTGCGGGACGCATCTCGTGGAGCATGCCGCTGATCTGGCCGGCGGGGTTCATGAGGAGCTCCAGCTTGTTCGCCTCGCGGGCGCCGGACATGATCTCGCCGGAGACGATGCCCTGCATGCCCATGGGGAGCGCGTCGAGCTTCTGGCCCTCCCAGTACTCGATGAGGGGGTTGTTGATGTTGCGCATGGTCTTTCCACTGTAGAGGCGGGTGACGCGCGTGTCCTCTTCGGTGGCGGCGAGAATGCGTTCCTTCAGGAGGTCGGGCCACGACGCTTCCTTCGAGACGAGGAAGGCGGTGCCGATCCAGACGCCGTCGCAGCCAGCTGCCAGAGCTGCCGCGATGCCACGGCCGTCGCCGATGCCGCCGGCGGCGCAGACGGGCGTCGGGGCGACGGCGTCGATGACCTGCGGGAGGAGGGCGAGCGTGCCGATGCGGCCGGTGTGGCCGCCGGCCTCCGTGCCCTGCGCGACGACGACGTCAGTGCCGGAGTCAGCGATGCGGCGGGCGTTCTTCACGTTGCCGACGAGGCCGATGACCTTGGCGCCGTACGCGTGAAAGGCGTCGACGTAGGGGCCGGGGTTGCCGAGACCGGCGGCGAAGATGGGGACCTTGAGGTCGAGGATGGCTTCGACCTGCTTCTTCGAGAAATCGCCGGAGCCGATGCGGCGCATGCCCTGCGAGAAGTCCTCGTCCTGCTTGCGGGCGGGGAGCTTGAACTCGCCCTCGGCTTTGGTGATGAACTCCTGGTAGGGGGCCGGGAGGTAGTCACGTGGGCGCTTGGGCGAGGCGTCGACCTGGGCGGGTTGCTTCTCCTTATTGTCCTCGGATTTGGGTGGGGTTGGTGCGCTGGCGACGCCGGATGGGAGGAGGACGTCGACGCCGAAGGGCTTCGACGTGAGGTCGCGGATGCGCCGAACCTGCCGCTCGATCTCGTCGGCGGGCATGGAAGCAGCGCCAACGACGCCGAGGCCGCCGGCTTCGGAGACGGCGGCGACGAGTTCTGCTGTGGCGACGCCGCCCATGCCGGCGAGGATGATGGGGTATTCGATGTCGAGGATGTCGCAGAGACGGGTACGCAGGACGGGGCGGCTCATGTCGGTGCCTCCGGGGTATTGAATCTGAGGGTTGAGGGCATTGTAGGGGGCGGGTTCAGGCTGGCAAGGCCAGAAGTGGCAGGCGCAACGTGCAGCTCGCACCGGGCGATCTCGGAAGTGGGTTTCCATGAAATGCTGTTCAGGTTTCTTCCACGGGTCCGATTGTGTGTTTGGAGGGGAGTCGGAGCCGGACATGGATGTGGGTGGCCAAGCGGGACCACCGGGCACTGACACAGGGCGGCAATCCATCGAGAACTGAATCGAAGGGGAGTCGTCCATGCTGCGCATCTACCTGCTCACACCTGCTCTGTTACTGCTGATCGCACTGTTCGGCGTCCGGTTGTCGCCGGATGTCGCGCACGCGGGCGGCAACCAACCGCCCGTCGTGACGATCACATCGCCTGCGAACGGGGATGTGTTCGCACCGGGAGCGACGATCCAGTTTTCGGGAACGGCGATCGATCCGGAGACAGGGGCGTTGGGCGGCGTTCAGATGATCTGGAACTCGAACCTGCAGCCGGGGTTGGGGACGGGGACGTCGTTCACGCGGAATAACCTCGTGGTGGGGACGCACGTCATCATGCTTCGGGCGACGGATCCGCGTGGGGGCCAGGCGACGCGCACGGTGACGATCATCGTCGGCAATCCGACCGCGACGCCAACACGCACGAATACGCCAGTCCCACCGACGGCGACGAACACGCCGACGCCGGTGCCGCCGACTGCGACGAGCACGCCCGTGCCACCGACGGCCACGCGCACGAACACACCTGTGCCACCGACGGCAACGCGCACCAGCACGGCGGTTCCGGCGACCGCGACGCGCACGAATACGGCGGTTCCGCCGACCGCGACACGAACGCCGACGGCAGTTCCTGCAACTGCGACGCGCACGTCAACTCCTCGACCCGCGACGGCGACGCCGACGGTCGCGCCGCCGACGAACGGGCGGCGGTGTGCGGACGTGAACGGGGACGGACGTGTGCGGTGGGATGATGTTGCGCGGATCGCATGGCAGACGCGAAGGCCGTATGACGCGCGGTACGACATCAATCGCGATGGTCGTGTGAGTGGTCGAGATGTTGAGCTTGCGTTCTGGCAGTTGGGACGGAAGTGTCGGCAGGATGGGGCGACGCCCACGCCGACGAAGACGTCTGCTCCACCGACGGCGACCAAGACGTCTGCTCCACCGACGGCGACGAAGACGTCTGCTCCACCGACGGCGACCAAGACGTCTGCTCCACCAACGGCAACCAAGACGCCGGCGTCACCGACGGCAACCAACACGCCGATTCTGGAGGACTGACCCTGCCCGACTGGTCTCGGGATGGAGGGAGGGGCCGTTCACGGCCCCTCCCTTCTGCTTGCCCCGGCCCTGTTTCTCAAGGGAAGAGCGTGGTTTGATCGATGGGTGAGGTGGCACGGCGCTGTCGCGTGGGGATGGGTGGTGCGCGGCGAGGGCGCGGCAAGCAGCGCCCCTACTCGACGAGCGGGTGGCGCCGTTGCATCGAACTCTGGTTTCATCCGACGACGCGGGCTGAAAGCCGCCAGGGGCGGGCCCGCGCTCCGGCGGTGGTGTGGCGCTGTCGCACGGGTGTGGGGGCGTGGCGGTACAATCGCGGCGATGAGTGATGGTGATGCGATGAGTGATGGTGATGCGATGGGTGAGGGTTGGCGGCCGCACGAGGGCGTGCGGTTGCGGCTGGAAGAGCGGGAGCGGTTGTTCGCGCCGGGGGCGATGCGTGTTGTGGAGTCGAAGGGGCGGCTGCGGCACGAGGCGCCTTCGGATATGCGGACGGAGTACCAGCGCGACCGCGACCGGATCATCCACAGCAAGGCGTTCCGGCGGCTGAAGCACAAGACGCAGGTGTTCATCGCGCCGACGGGCGACCACTACGTGACACGGCTGACGCACACGTTGGAGGTCGCGCAGATCGCTCGGACCATCGCGCGGGCGCTCAATCTCAACGAGGACCTCGCCGAGGCGATCGCGCTGGGGCACGACCTGGGGCATACGCCATTCGGGCACGCAGGCGAGCAGGCCCTGGGCGACCTGCTGCCGGACGGGTTCCGGCATAACGAACAGAGTGTGCGCATCGTCGATCTGTTAGAGGCGTCGGGGGCCGGGCTGAACCTGACGTGGGAGGTTCGCGAGGGAATCCTCAAGCACTCGAAGCCGCGCGAGGGCATCTTCGAGGAGCTTGAGGAGCGGCACTGGTCGGCGGAGGTGTGGGGTGCGCCGCTGGCGTCGACGCTCGAGGGGCAGATAGTGCGGCTTGCGGACTCGGTTGCGTACTTGAATCACGACATCGCGGACGCGATCCGCGCGGGGCTGTTGCGCGCGGAGGATCTGCCGGCGAACGCGCGCGTCGTGCTCGGTGACACGCACTCGCGGCGGATCGATGTGCTAGTGAGCGACATCGTCGATGCGTCGTGGGAGGGAGCGCAGGCGGCGCGCGACGGGACGGCCGTGATCGTGATGGGAGCGGAGGCGTCGGCGGCGGCGGACGAGCTGCGGGACTACATGTTCGACAACGTGTACCTGTGGGAGGAGCGGCTGGCGGAGGCGGAGCGGGCGCGGCGGCTAATCGAGTTCCTTTGGTCGTGGTACATGGCGAACCCGGACGCGATCGCGAAGTCGGAGTACGCGCGGATCGAGGACCCGCTGGCGCGTCGTGTTGCGGACTACATCTCCGGTATGACGGATCACTTTGCTGTGGCGACGGCGGAGCGGCTCGGCTTCAGTGGCTAAGGGTCGGAGGTCGTCAGTCTTCGGAACGGTAAGGCAGTTCGGCTGCACGACGAGGGCGGCAGAAATCTCTGCAAATCGAACGCTCCTACACGATCGTCCGATGCGCCGTTGCAACGGACGCGAAGAAGGCAGGTCCATCGACCTACCTTCGTTTTGTGCGTGCTGGTGATGTTGGTTCAGTGGGCCATGGTGGGTTGGTGGTCGCGCTGGCGTTCTTCGACGACGATCTGGTGGACGCGCTGGCGCGAGACCTTGAAGTGCTCCGCGAGGCGTGACTGGTTGCCCTTCGCCATGCAGTCGCGCTCAAGCAGGTAGCGGACGGCGATGCGGAGCTTCTGTGTGCGCTGTGGATCCCGCTTTGCCATAGGTTTGATACTCCGTCTACGAATAAACCGACACGATGGTTTCTTTGCGAGCTAGGAAGCCCGCCACGATGGCTCGGCGGGACGAGCCATCGCTTTTTCTGAGGTTTGGCTGCCGGGGTCGCGCTGGCGCTCCTCGACGACGATCTGGTGGACGCGCTGTCGCGTGACCTTGAAGTGCTCGGCGAGGCGAGACTGGCTGCCCTGAACGAGCGTCCCGTGGTCGAGCATGTAGCGCACCGCTCTGCGGAGTCGTTCTGTGCGCTCTGGATCTCGTTTGGCCATCACTTCGTCTCCGATACCCTTGACATCAAGATCAAACGGGCGACTTGCAGGTGCGTTACGGGCGTGGCGGCGGGATGTCATAGGGGCATAACGGCGCGGAAAGGGCGGGCCAGCGGGGATTGAAGCTGAGTTGAATCTGGAGTCAGGGGTAATTCGCATGGCGACCCAGGAAGCGATCAGGGAGTTACTTGACAAGATGTCCGAGCAGCGGGATGCGCTTCTCGGTCAGGCGGAGGGATTTTCGGACGAGGCCGCCAGCTTCGAGCCGCCTGACGGTGAAGGCGAGGGGCAGTGGTCGGTGAAGCAGCAGCTTGCGCACCTTGCGGAGATGGAGACGGCGTACAGGGCGTGGGTCGAGCGGGCGCTTGAGGCCGACGACCCGGACGTGAGCGACGTTCGGCCGGAGCGGCCGGCGATCCGGCTGGATGCGGCGCAGGGCAAATCTGTGGAGGAATTGACGGCGCAGCTACGCGAACAGCGCGCGACCACGCTTCTACTTATAGAAGGGATGTCGCCGGAGCAGTTCGAGCGCACGGCGAGCCAGCCGATGTTCGGGAAGCTGACGGTGATGCAGTGGCTGCGGTCGTACTACCGGCACGATCGGATGCACCGGGACCAGATGGCGGGACGGGATCCGGACTATAAGCCGAAGTTCGTCGGCGGCGCGGAGCCGGACCAGCGGCGGGGGCCGCGGATCTAGGTCGCCTGGACATCGGAGTTCGGAGGTCGGATCTCCGGCCGGCGCACCGCGACAGAATCGAAACGAGCTACGTGACTACGCACAGACCCTACGGCGACATTTCTGACATTGTGGAGATGACGCGGGTGTTGGAGGCAGGGCTGGCTGCTTCGCTGGACTCCGGGTACATGCATCCGGGCGACCTGCAGTGGCGGGCCTTTGGGCCGCACGGGTTTCCGCTGTCGGAGATCATCGAGGTGTGGGAGGACGGCGGCGCCGTCGTCGGCTTCGTGATGCTGGAGTCGGCGTCGGGGTTCAGCGCGCAGGTCACGCCTGAGTTGCGTGGCGGTCACGTCGAGCGCGAAGTACTTGGGTGGGGGCTTGCAGCGACCCTGCGCTGGCGGGCGGAGCATGGGCTGGAGCCGCTGTGTACGTTCGAGGTGTTTGCGGACGACGCTCAGCGGATCGGGCTGCTGGAAGCGCTGGGATTCCGGGCGACGGAGACGGGATGGATTGCGTTTCGGAGCGAGCTGGATGAGATCGAATGCGTGACGCTGCCGGCGGGATTCGAGGCGCGCGCGATGCGGGACGACGAGATCGAGAGTAGGGCGACGTGTCAGCGCGAGGCGTTCTCGCCGGGCAGTAGCACGACGTCGGAGACTTGGCAGGCGTTGAGGAGCGACGCTCCGGGCTATGACGCTGATCTCGATAGCGTTGTCGTCGGGCCGGATGGCGTTGTGGTTGCGGCGGCGATGTCGTGGGTTGATGTGGCGAACGGCATCGGGTTGTTCGAGCCTGTGGGGACGCGGCCTGCGTTTCAGGGCAAAGGGTTCGGCCGCGCGTTGATGCTGCGGGGCTTGCGCGCTCTGCGGGAGCATGGGATGAGGACAGCGTTTGTTTCGACGAATCGCACGAACGAGCGGGGGATCGCGCTGTATCGGTCGGTTGGGTTCGAGGATCGGAATCTAGGGTTTGAGTACGAATGGCGGTCGGTGGAAACGCCTCCGACTGTGTTTGCGGAGCAGGTGTGAATTTCGGAGCGACGAAAACACAGAGGCACAGAGGCTCCGATTGATCCTTTTAGGGGTTCCTTCGGTGCTGTCGCATCCCATTGGTGACTCCGGATGATCCGGCGACGGACGATGACCTCTGCGCTGGCGCTACGGCATCGGCGGAATGCAAACTAGATTCTTCGCTTCGCTCAGAATGAGGCAATACCCACCCGTAATACGGGCAGGAGGACATATGGCAGGCAAACTCGACGGGAAGGTGGCGATTGTTACGGGGGCGTCGCGCGGTGTGGGTGAGTACATGGCGGTGGAGTTCGCGAAGGAGGGCTGCAGCGTTGTTGTGGCGGCGCGGACGGAGGCGGAAGGGCAGTCCAAGCTGGAGGGGACGATCGCTGAGACGGCGCGGATGCTCGAGTCGTACGGTGTGCGGTCGTTGCCTGTGCGCTGTGACGTGACGGACGAGGCTGAGATCGAGGGGATGGTGGCGCGGACGATGGCTGAGTTCGGGCGCATCGACATTCTCGTTAACAACGCGGGGATTATGGCGCCAGCGAAACTGGTCGACATGCCGCTGAAGCGCTGGGACATCATGTGGCGCGTGAATGTGCGCGGCGCGATCGCCTGCAGCAAGGCGGCGCTGCCGCACATGATCGCGGCGGGGGGCGGCGTGATCTTCAACATCTCATCGATCGCGGCGGACCAGGGCGGGGCAGGGAACATAGCCTACAAACTGACGAAGCACGCGCTCCGCGAGTTGTCTTTCGGGCTGGCGAACGAAGAGCGCGAGCACAATATCCGTGTGTTTGCGCTATCGCCGCTCGGTTGGGTACCGACGCCGGGGACGCTGTTCTACCGGCTCGACGAGACGATGCCGGAGGTGGGGCCGATGCTCGAGCGGCCGGAGGCGATGGGGTTGGCGGCGATCTACCTTTGTGGAGACGAGGGCGTAGCGCTCAGCGGGCAGCACTTCTACTCGAGGGAATTGTTGAAGGATCGAGTGAACGGCGGCGTGGATTTGTACCAGGGTGATGAGGAGTTTCTGGCGTCGTTTAGGGACTAGGTGTTAGGGGCTGGGGACTAGGGCTCTCTCGTGGCGGCCCACTTAGATCTGACGGCAGCGATCTGTTTGGTGCCGAAGTTGTCCCATGTTGTGGTGTCTGCGCGATCGATGCTGAGGCGGAAGAGGAATTCGTGCTCGGTGTAGTTGAGATCTTGCTTCGTCGCTGACTGGCGGATGGCGGCCTGTTCGGCGCTGTCCCTGATTTCAGTGGCGGTGCCGCGGCAGTGGAACTCGGCGTCGTGTTCACCGCACATGAAATGCAGCATGTAGCGGCCGTCGCGGTGGAGATCGTGGAGTTTCGCTGAGGGCGCGATCGAGGCGTAGAGTGTGCCGTCGATGATGGCAGGGCAGATCTGGTGGACGCGCGGGCCGCCGTCTTTGCGGATGGTGGCGAGGTAGGCGACCTGGTGTCTGGCGAGCAGGGCGCGGCCCTGGGCTGCCATATCGGGTGACTGTTGCTCGAGGTCGGACCAGTCGGGCATCGTGGTGATCTCCAATCCTGACGTATGAAGTTGGCCCGGTGGACGCGGACGCTGCGCGGCTGATGCGTAGCGTCCGGCCACACCGGGCCATCTGTACCGTGCATCACGGGCGCGTCAATGACTGTCGCTGGTGCGTAGAATATCGCGGTGAGCGATGAATATCCCCGGGATGAGCGAGCGTTGCGGCGCGAGAGGCGGAAGCAGGCGAAGCGCGATGCCGTGCAGAAGCATGGGGCGCGGCTGGGCGAGGTGTACCGGAACGCGGTGCTGAAGCGGCTGCGGAAGAGTTCTCGGGGGCGGAAATAGGGCCTCGGGCGGGACTCGCAGCCGGGGGCCGGCTGTGCCACGTCGGGCGGGTGCATGTGGCTGCTAGGCTCGCGAGTGCTCCGCGGAATCGCGGCAACTCTCTCTCGGTGGGTGCTGGCACCTTCGACGCGCGATCTGGCCGTTAGCATCGGCATGTTTTGCTCGCGTCTGTTGGGGTTTTTCCGAAGATGGGCCGTCAGACCCCTAAACCTACCCCTAGCTGAGTCGATAACGACCTTGAGGCGGATGACGCCTGAGGCTGTATCGATTCATTTGGGGGTCAGGAATGCTGAAGAAACTGAACAGTGAAGCTGGTTTCACGCTGACGGAGCTGCTCATCGTGGTCGCGATTCTCGGGATCCTGGTCGCGGTGGTGCTGCCAAACTTCGTGGGACTGCTTGGCGGTGCGAGCAACAGCGCGGCCACGGCGGAACTCCGCATCGTACAGACGGCGGTTGACGCGAAGCTCGCGAACACGGCTTCTGCGACGACGGCCGCGATCACGACGGCGACGAGCGACATGACCACGGCGTCCGGCGGCTTCAGCCTGAGCCCGACCTACATGCGTAGCACGGCGTCGACGGGCACATACACGGTCGACGCGAACGGCAACGTGTCGCAGGCAAGCTACTAAGGCTGCCGAACTCCGCTGCTCCCGGATTGGAGCGACAGAGGAAGGTGCACGTATGGACGCGAACACGGCCACCGTAACGACGACCCTCCGGAAGCGCCTCGGCCAGATGCTGGTCGAGGCAGGCTTGCTTTCAGAGGACGACGTCAACGAGGCATACGTAGAGGCGCAGCAGGTCGGCATCCGGATGGGCGAGTACATCGTCCAGAAGGGGCTGGTGACGCCTGAGGCGCTGGCTCTCGCGCTGAGTACGCAGCTTGGGCTGCGGTTCCTCGACCTGATGCGGACGAACATTCAGCCTGAGGCGACGAAGCTCGTGCCTTCGGACGTCTGCCGCGAGCAGATTCTGATCCCCGTCGAGACGGACGGGCGATCGCTGCTCGTCGTGATGGCGGATCCGGGCAACATTCAGGTCATCGAAGAACTGCGATCGATGACGGGGATGGACATCAAGCCGGCGGTCGGCATCCCGGACGAGATCAAGCGCGCGATCAACATCAGCTACCGCGTTTCGAGCGAGATCGAGCGCGAGGTCGGGCAGATGGTGCCGATCTCGTCGCAGGTGCGGGCGCAAGAGCAGGCACAGCAGCAAGCCGACAGCGACCTGCAAATCAGCCAAGCGCCCATTGTGCGCACGGCGGATCTGTTGCTAGCGCAGGCCGTCCGCGACCGCGCTTCTGATATCCACCTCGAGCCGGAGGCGGACAAGCTGCGGGTGCGGCTGCGCATCGACGGTGTGCTGCATGAGTCGATGCGGCTGCCGCGTGACGTGCACGCGCCGCTCATCTCGCGCTTCAAGGTGATGGCCGGCATGAACATCGCCGAAAAGCGGCGTCCGCAGGACGGGCAGATCAGCACGGAGGTCGAGGGCAAGCGCATTGACCTGCGCGCGGCGACATCGGACTCCGTACACGGCGAGATGATGGTGCTGCGCGTGCTCGACAAGAGCGTATCTCTGATGTCTTTGCGCGAATTGGGGTTCTCGCCGGCAGCGCTGGACCGCCAAATCCGGCTGTTGCGCTCACCGTTCGGGATGGTGCTGGTCAGCGGGCCGACGGGTTCCGGCAAGACGACGACGCTCTACGCATCGGTGAACATGCTGAACGACACCGAACGCAACATCATGACGATCGAGGATCCGGTTGAGTACCAGTTCGACGGCATCAACCAGATCCAGGTGAACGAGAAGGCCGACATCACGTTCTCGACGGGACTGCGGTCGCTGATGCGATTGGACCCGGATGTGATTCTCGTGGGTGAGGTGCGTGACAGCGAGACGGCGAGGATTGCGTGCCAGTCGGCGCTGACGGGGCACCTGGTGCTGTCGTCGATTCACGCGAACGATGCTGTGGGCGTTCTAATGCGGCTGGCTGATCTCGATATCGAGCCGTTCTTGATTGCGTCGTCGCTGATCGGCGTGGTGGCGCAACGCATGGTGCGGCGCGTCTGCCCGTATTGCTCGACCGACGTTGAGCCCGGGGTCGACGATCAGGCGATTTATGAGGCGGAGGTCGGCGAGAAGCTCGAGTCCGTAAAGCGCGGGCCGGGCTGCAACCTTTGCGCCGAGACGGGCTTCCTTGGCCGCATCGGTGTGTATGAAGTGCTGCTGATGAACGATGAGATCCGGCGGTTGCTCGTGACCGGCGCCACGGCAGCGGTGATGCGCGAGCAAGCGATCGCGGATGGCATGGTGCCGATGCGGCGCGACGGCATGTTGAAGGTGAAGCAGGGCATCGTCACGCCGACGGAGATCTTGCGGAGCGTGTACTCGATCTCGTAGGGGAGGGCGCTGATGGCATTCAAGTACGTCGCGATCGCCCCGACGGGCGAGCAGGTGAGCGGGCAGATCGACGTCCCGGACGAGGCGCAGGCTGAGCGCGCGCTCTGGGACGCGAGCTACCGCGTCATAAGCATCCGCAAAGAACGCCAACTGCCGGGGCTGCAGAAGATTCTGCCCAGCCTGTACGGCGTCAAGAAGCGGTCGCTAATCACGTTCTCGCGGCAGCTTGCGACGCTGCTTGAGTCCGGCGTGCCCGTCATGCGCTGCCTGGAGTTGCTCGAGGAGCAGTCGACGTCGAAGCCGCTGGCGGCGGCGATTCGCGGCATCTCGCGCGACATTCGCGGTGGGTCGACGTTCGCGGATTCGATTCGTGGCTTTCCAGAGGTGTTCCCGACGCTGTACCCGCGCATGGTCGAACTGGGTGAGCGCACCGGCCGGCTGGAGCAGATGCTGAACCAGCTCGCCGACTACATGGAGCGCGAAGAGGCGGTGATGAAGCGCGTGCGCGGCGCGTTCATGTACCCCGGGTTCATCTGCCTGCTGGCGATCGGTGTCGCGGCGCTGCTGATGACGACGGCGCTTCCGGCGCTTACGGGCTTGTTCGACGAGTTCGGCGGAGACCTGCCGCTGCCGACGCGCATCCTGATGGGGCTGAGCGACTTCATGGCTGCGTACCGGATGCAGGTGTTCGGGGCGATCCTGCTGGGGCTGCTGCTGATCACGCTGGCGGCGGGGCAGCCGTGGGGCAAGCGCTTCATCCACAAGATGCAGATCACGGCGCCGGTCATCAAGGACGTGACGTTGAGCGCCAACGCAGCGCGCTTCAGCCGGACACTGGCGCTCATGCTTCGCGCGGGCCTGCCGCTGACGGAAGTCATGGACATGCTGGTGAAGACGACGGACAACACGATCCTGCAGGAGCGTGTCGCGGGTGTGCGCCAGAAGCTGATTGACGGAGAGGGACTGTCGGGGCCGATGGCCGATGCGGAGATCTTCCCGCCGATGCTGGTGCAGATGGTGGCGGTTGGCGAAGAGACGGGGACGCTGGACGCCAACCTCGACATCACGGCGGACTACTACTCGCGCGAGGTCGACAGCAAGGTCGATGCGATGGCGGCGACGCTGACGCCTATTCTGACGCTCATCGTCGGTGTGGTGGTCGGGTTCGTAGCGCTGGCGCTGATCATGCCGATGTACTCGATGATCGGGAACATCAACGACGCCACTGGCGGTACGGCGCCTCCACCACCATGATCGCGCGGCTCCAGTCGGAGCAGGGATTCACGCTCGTCGAAGCGCTGGTGTCGGTGGCCATCCTGACGCTGGCGCTGACTACGTTCCTGCTGGGGCTTTCGACTGGCGTACTGTCGGCGAGCCATGCGGACCGGCTATCGGCGGCGCATGAGCTTGGCCGCTCGCAGATGGAATTCACGAAGGAACTGCAGTACGAGAACGCGCCCGTTGCGTACGCGACCGTGGTGCCGACGGCGGGTTACACAGTGTCCGCGAACGCGAGCTCGATTCCGGAAGGCGACGCTGACATCCAGCTCATCACAGTCAACGTGACGAAGGACGCGCAGGTCGTGTTCACGTTGCAGGGCTACAAGGTGAACCGATGATGCGCTCACCCAAGCGAGCGAGCGCGAGTTCAAGGCGTGTCCGGAGCGGCGAGGCGGGCATCGGGCTGGTCGAGCTTGTCATCGGGATCGCGATCTCTAGCATGATCATGACGATCCTGGGGTTCACGCTGGTCAGCATCATCAAGACGACGTCGGCGGGGCAAGAACAGCTGTCGGCGACGCACCAGAGCCGGACGGCGTTCTTCTGGCTGAACAAGGATACGCAGTCGGGCGTGACGGCAAACGCGAGCGTCGCGAATGGTGACGTGACGATGGCATGGACGGACTACAGCACGGCCACCAACTACAGCAGCCACTTCCAACTGGTGGGAGATGAACTTCGGCGCACGTTCTCGGTGAACGGCTCGGCGCAGACGATGGTGATCGCGCGGAATGTGGCCGGCAACGGTTTTCTGGCGGTACAGGATGGCAACAGCGTCACGTACACGCTGACAGTCGAGCAGGGCACGAGCACGGCGACGCGGACGGAGACGGCGACGATGCGCGTCACGGACCTGCCGATCACGCCGTTTCCGACGATCACGCCATCTCCGACACCAACGATGACACCAACGGCAACCGCGACGAGCACACCGACGGCGACGCCGACGATGTCGGGGCCGTGGTTCGTCACCGGCTCGTACACGGGCAACGGGGCAGACAACCGCAACATCACGGGCGTGGGCTTCCAGCCAGACATCGTGATCATTCGCTACGACAACAATACAGCGGCTGTTATCCGCACGGCGAGCATGCCTGCCGACAGTTCGAAGATCATCACTGGCAATGCGGCGCTGGCTGCCAACCTGATTCAGTCGTTCGCGGCCGACGGATTCCAGGTCGGCACTAACAACAACGTGAACCAGAACGGCCGCCTGTTCCACTGGGTGGCGATGCGCGTCGGCTCGAATGTGCAGATCGGCACGTACACGGGCAACGGTGCTGACAACCGGAACATCACCGGTGTCGGGTTCGATCCCGATTGGGTGCTGACGATGGCCAATGCGGAGCAGGATGTGTTCCGGCCGGGACCGATCGCAGGCGACAACTCGTTCCTGATGAACGGCACGAATTCCGTCGCGAACCGGATTCAGTCGCTGATCTCGGACGGATTCCAGATTGGCAGCGACGCGGACGTGAACCAGAATGCGCGGGCGTACTACTGGATCGCGTTCAATGTCACGTCGGATGTGTCGGTCGGGAGCTACACCGGCAATGCCGCGGACAGCCGTAACATCACGTCGCCGGGCATCACGCAGCAGATGGCCTGGGTGAAGCGGTCGGCCACGTCACAGTCCATTTGGCGCACGGACACGGTCCTCGGCGACCGTTCGTTGTACTGGGGCACGACAGCCGCCGTTGCTGACCGCATCCAGGCGATTATCACCAACGGCTTCCAGGTTGGGACGGCTGCTGAAGTGAACGTCAACGCTGCCGTGTACTACTACCTATCGCTGAGCGATAAGCCGCTCGCGACACCGACGCCCACGTCGACGAACACGCCGACGGCGACGCCGACCGCGACGAACACTCCTACGCCGACGGCGACGAACACGGCGACGAACACGGCGACACCAACACCGACCCATACGCCGACGAACACGGCCACGCCGACGTTCACCAACACGCCTACGACGGCGTGGCTGGCGACGGGATCGTACACGGGGAACGGCACCGACAACCGGAACATCACGGGAGTCGGGTTTCAGCCGGACATTGTGATCGTGCGGTATGACGACAATACGGACGCCATCATCCGCACGGCAAACATGGGCGCGGGGTTGTCGAAACGCATGACTGACAACACGGCGCTGCAGGCCAATTTCATCCAGTCATTGATCGCGGATGGCTTCCAGGTGGGGACGGCGGCGCACGTGAACCAGAGCGGCCTGCTGTACCACTGGGTCGCGATGAAGGTCGGTGCCAATGTGCAGATCGGGACGTACACCGGCAACGCTGCTGACAACCGGAACATCACGGGCGTCGGGTTCCAGCCGGAGTGGCTGCTCACGATGGGTGATGGCGAAGCGGATATCTTCCGGCCCTTTGCGCTGGCCGGTGACAACTCGTACGACATCATCGGGACGAACGCGGTGGCAAACAGGATCCAAGCGGCGATCGCGGACGGGTTCCAACTTGGTTCAGACAACAATGTGAACCAAAGCGGCCGCGCGTACTACTGGATCGCCTGGAACGCCACGTCGAAGGTCTCAGCTGGTTCGTATACCGGTGACAGCGCCGACAACCGGAACATCACGGGGCTCGGAGGCTCGCCGTCGTTTGTCTGGATCAAGAGGCTGAACTCGCGACAGGGGCCGTGGCGGTCGGCTAGCGTCGTCGGAGATCGCACCCAGTATTGGGGCGCGACGAGCTCAGCCGCCGACCGGATTCAGTCGTTGATCGCGAACGGGTTCCAGGTGGGGACGGACCAGGAGGTCAACCAGAACAACCAGACCTACTACTACCTGGGGCTGGCGCCATGATGACCTTCGTGCGGCGATTGCTGCATTCCACTAGGGGAGAACGCGGACAGGCATTGCCGATCGCGATGGGTGCGCTGGCGCTCGGCGTGATCCTGATTTCGCCGCTGCTGCTTGGCGCGAGCGGTGGTTCGCAGGCGACGGGGCAGATCGGGCGGCAGGCGCTCGAGCGCTACAGCCTGGACGCTGGCGTCGAATGGTCAGGGTGGCGCCTTATATCGAATCCGACGCTGACGACCGTAACTACGTATACGTCTGTACCGCTGGCGCCCTTCCCGGCGACGATCAACGGGGCGCCGTTCCCGCAGACGGAGATCCGGTACGTCACTGGCGCTGGCGCTGTCGAGGCGGCTGCGCCTTTGTGGCAATCCGGTGGGGGAGACAAGTGCTACACGGTGTCAGCATCGGACGCAGGGACGCTTTCGGCGCGGATCAACGTGGACGCGGGGCAGATGTGGGCGCAGCTTCTGAATTCGGCGGCTCCCTGCACGCTCGTGGGATCGCCGCCGGCGCTCGGTACAGCGCCGCAGGTGGGAGCGGATTTCGCGATGGCGACGGCGGGTACGTACAAGCTGTTGATTCGCACAAACACGGCGACGACGGGGTCGATCGCTCTGAGTGTTCCGGCGGCGACGTACGAAGTGCGCTCGACGAACGGAACGCGCAGCGTGGTCGCGAGGTTGGTAGCGGGATATAGCGGCTTGAGGGTGGCATCGTGGCAGCTCAACTAACCCCGAAGAAGCTCAGCGGCCTGCTTGTGCAGGGCGACGCCGAGGTGAGCATTCCGATCGGCGTCTTGACGCTGGTATGCGTCGTCGCTGTCGTGCTTGGCGTGTTATCGCTGATCATTGGCGCGTGGGACGCAAAGCGCGACGAAGAAGCGGCAGCGCAACGGTACACGGACGCGCAGGCGCTCCTTGCGCTGCCGCCCGTCGACGTGACTGGTCTCGAAACGTCTCGTGACGAAGCAAACGCGGCGCTCGCGGAAGCAGCGGCACAGCTTGCGCCTCCGTCCGTGGATCCGTCTTCGGATGCGGCGACGACACTGCTCGTGACACTCGCAACATCGGCGGGGCTTACCGTGCGTGGCGTGGCCAGCGTGCCCGACGGCGAAGTCAAGAGCGAAACGACTACATACGACGTGGCCGGACTTCGGATGACGGTCGAAGGCAATGTCGGCCAGATCAACAAGTTCCTGGCTGACCTTGGCCGCGACGAGCCGGGTCTTATTCCAAATCTCGCCGCGATGACGACGGACGACCGTGGGCTATCGCGAGCGGAGATCACGTTCAGCGTGTACTCGGCCGTGCCAACGCCGACAGCGGTTCCTCCGGTGGTGGCGCAATGATTATCCGATCGCTGCTGAAGCAGCCAGTGCTGACGATCTCGTTTCACACACATGACGCGCGGTGGACACTGGGCCGGCCAGGACGCGTTGCTTCGTCGGGGCGTGTGTCACTTCCCGCGGGATCGACCGCGGATGGCGTGATTGCGGAACCGACTATCGTTGGAGAGTTGGTGCGCAGTGCGCCGGACTTTCCGGGTCGCGGTCGCATGCAGGTGATGCTCGCGTTGCCCGCCCAGCGCACGGTGTTCCGCGTGTTGGAGTTGCCGCGGGTTGATGCCAAGAAGTTCGACGAGATGGTGGACCGCGAGATTCGGCGTGAACTGCCCATGCTCTCGGAGAACGCACACATCTCGTGGAAGCGCGTGGCGGATCGCGACGGAAAGGCCGCGGTATTCGTGGTTGGCGTGGCGCGAGATGTGCTTGACTCGCACGTCGCGGCGGCGAAGGCGGCCGGACTGCATCCACAGTCGGCGGACCTGCGCGTGATCGCTGCGGCCCGCGCGATCGGCGTGCCGAACTGCGTCATTGCGAGCGTAGAGGACGACGAAGTCGAGATAGCCATCTTCCGCGACGGCATGCCGAACATCGTGCGACACGTCGACATGGTCGAGGATCCAGGCGAGTGGTCGCGGCAGCTTGCCGACGAACTCGCGCGAACGCTGAAGTTCTACCGTGACACGCACCGAGACGACGATCTCGCCGCCAATATCCCGATCAGCTTCGTGGGCGACGCGGCACAGCGGGCGATGCTCGCGCCGGAGATTCGTGAGCAGACGGGGCACCCGTCTGAGATGCCGAAGCTGCAGCTGATCGTGTCGCCCGAGCAGGAGACGGCCGCCTTCGCAGCGAATGTCGGCCTCGCGCTGAAGGACATCGCGGCATGAAGTCACAGAGCGCAGAAGGCGTGATTGTTGATGTAAACCTGCTGCCTGTGTCGGTGCGGCCGCCGCAGGTGTCCGGTCTGGCGCTCGGCATCGCTGGATTGCTGGCGCTGCTGTTGCTGGCATCGGTGCCGCTGGCGTTCCGGATGGAGTCTGCTCGCGTCCAGGCGGATGAGATGGAAGCGCTGGCACAGGGCGCTGAAGTCGAAATGGGCGGCCTGGAAGCGGAGCTAGCCGCGGCACGCGGACTGCGTGTGGAGACCGAGGCGGCGGAGGCGCAGACGGCTGCGTTGGAAGCGGAGCGCGCGTTCCTCCAGGGCGGCAGCCGCCCGCTCCATGAAGATCTCTTTTGGCTCTACGGCTACGGATTCTTGCCGGCAGGGTCGCGGATCACCGCTGTGACGAGCACGGAAACCGGCTTTCGCGTCGATGGCACGGCTGGCGGGGCGCTCGACGGGATCGCGTACGCGGAGAAGCTCTCGACGACGGGAGCCTTTCCGGCGGCGCGCATGACGGCTTACACGCCAGGCGAACGCGGTGGCGTCTTTACGGTCGAGGTGGTTCGGTGAGCGAGAAGCCGACGTTGCCTGAACTGTTGCGCTGGATGGTGGACTCTGGCGCGTCTGACCTGCACCTGTCGTTCAATTCGCCGCCGGTATATCGCCGGAACGGTGCGCTGGCGCCCGCCGCAGGCATGGGCGCCCTCTCGACCGATGACCTGTTTTCGTTGCTGGAGCTTGTGGCGACGGAGGGCGAGCGCGCGCGGTTTGAACGCGAGCGCGAGCTGGACAACGCGATCGCGATGGATGGCATTGGACGCTTTCGCATGAATGCGGCGTTCGAGCGCGGCCAGCCGTACTTCTCGTTCCGACTCGTGAACGACAGCGTCGTCTCGCTCGAAGATCTGAACATGCCGCCAGTTTGCGACCGGCTGACGCAACTGCCGCGAGGGCTCGTGCTGGTCACCGGACCGACGGGCAGCGGTAAGTCGACGACACTCGCGGCGATGATCCAGCGCATCAACGAACGCGACGCGCGCCACGTCATCACGATCGAAGATCCGATCGAGTTCATCCACACGAATAAGAACAGCATTATCGAACAGCGCGAGGTCGGAAGTGACACGATGTCATTTGCCGAGGCGCTGCGACGCGCGCTGCGGCAGGATCCGGACGTGATTCTCGTTGGAGAGATGCGTGATCTGGACACGATGGCGGCGGCGATCACAGCGGCGGAGACGGGGCACCTGGTGTTCGCGACGCTGCACACGCCTGACGCGCCCCAGACGATCGACCGCATCGTCGACGCGTTCCCGGCGCACCAGCAGCAGCAGATGCGGCTCCAGCTCTCGATGGTGATCGAGGCGATCATCGCGCAGGTGCTGTTGCCGACGGCAAACGAAGACGGCCGTATCGCCGCGTGCGAAGTGATGCTGGGGACGCCGGCGATTCGCAACCTGATCCGTGAGGCCAAGACACACCAGGTTCCGAATATCATCGCGACCGGCGCGTCGATGGGCATGCGCACGCTCGACCAGGCGCTGGCAGAGCTCGTGCGCAAGCGCCTAATCACAAACGAAACGGCGGAGTCGTTCGCGCGCTCGCCGGAAGAGCTTGGACGCCTGCTGGGAAGCAGCGCCGCGTATGCAGCTTGAGCAGCCACGCCACCGAGGACTGAGCATCGGCGCCATTACGGCGCTTCGTGTGCACGCGTCTGCGAACGTCGCGGCGTGGGCGGCAGCGATTGCCGTCGGTAGCGTGACGTTCGTCGTGTATCTCGCGACGCTCGCGCCTTCGGTGATGTGGTACGACATGGGCGAATTCGCCGTCGTGTCATCAATGCTCGGCATTGCGCACAACACTGGGTATCCGCTGCTGATCCTGACGGGCAAGGCGTTCACGTTCTTGCCGTTCGGCGAGACCGCATGGCGCGTGAACCTTGTTTCGGCGGTGTTCACGTCGCTTGCCGTGATGCTGACGTTCGCGACGATCCGCGAGCTTACGCGCGAGTACATCGGAGCCGCGATTGGCGCGTTGACGCTGGCGTTTGCATCGACCGTGTGGGCGAACGCGACGTGGGCGACGTCGTACGGGATGAACCTGTTCTTCGTGGCGCTGATCTCGTACCTGATGTTCCGCTGGCATCGCGAGCGCACGCCGCGGCTGCTGGTGTTCGCGGCGCTGGCGTTCGGGCTCGCCCTATGCAATCACCGGCTGATCGTGCTTGTTGCGCCGCCTTCGTTGCTGCTGATCGCGCTCGGCTGGCGAAGCTTATCGCTGAAGACGGTGGCGCTTTCGGCGCTAGCCTTTCTCGTCGGGCTGAGCCTGTACCTGTATTTGCCCATACGCGGCGAGATGGAGCCCGCGATCTCGTGGGCGCGGCCGGCGGAAGCGTCGACGTACTGGTCGATGTTCGTGAACGGGCAGACGCCGTCGGACTACTGGAGCGTCGACTTCGCGGATCGCATCGACATCCTTTGGGCATACCCGTCGTACGACCTGACGTGGGCGGGGCTGGCGCTGGCGGCGGCGGGGCTGGTCGTGTGCGCCATGCGGGCGCGGGCCATCGCGGCGTACCTCGGGCTGCTGATTGTGCTGACGGCACTCATCGTCGAGACGTACGCGATCCACAACGTCTACAACTACCTGACGCCCGGCTACTTCGCGCTGTGCGTGCTCATCGGCGTCGCGTGCTCGTGGGTTGTGGAGGTTGTGCGGAAGGCGGAGGGCGGCTCGGTCGATGTCCGGCCGCATGTGCGCATCGCGGGAGTGGCGGCTGTGCTGGCCCTGTTGCCTGCGTTCCTGCTGTTCCGTAACTACGAGCGTATCGACCGCAGCGACGACTACATGGCGATCGACTTCGCGCGCACGACGCTTGAGCGGCTGCCGCCTGACGCCGTGATCCTCACCGATAGCTGGACGGCGTCACCGCTGTGGTACGCGCAGCATGTCGAAGGACAGCGGAAGGACGTGCTCGTGTCGCCGGTCTTCTCGGTGGCGGGCGAGGATCCGTCTGACTTCGCGCGGCAGTTCACGGACGTGGGAATCAGTGTGTACGTCGCCGAAGGGCTGCGGGTGTTTCCGGGCGTGTTCGAAGAGGGAGTCGACGAGCAGTCGTACGCCGTACAGCCAATTCTCCTGGATAGCATCGAGCGGATGGTCACAGATTCACTGCCCAAGCCGCAGTATCGAGACGACCTGGTCATGACGGGATCGTTGTACAAGCTTGTGCCAGAGATCGTCGAAACAGACGCGACCGTCCCTTCGGGCGCCGAGCGCGACCATGTGTTTGGTGCTGGCGTCGCGCTGGTCGGATTTGAGGGCGACGAGACCGTGAATCGCGGAGACGTCGCGCAGTTTACGTACTGGTGGCGGGCCGATCGCGAGATCGTCGCAGACCTGAGCGCGATGGTGCTGTTCCTCGATGAGGATGGCGTCGTGCGGCAGCGGCAGGGTGTGCCGTTGTGGTCGCAGCCGCGTGACATCGGGCAGGGCGTGCTTGAGACTTCGGAGTGGGAGTTGGGCGAGGTCTATCGTGAGAGCTACTTCTCACTGGCGCCGCGGACGCTCGCGCCGGGTGTGTACGACGTTCGGATTGCCGTGTTCGATGCGGCGTCGCCAGATGCGGCCACTGACGCCGCCAACCTGATCAGCATCGGCTCGATCGTCGTCCGGTAGCGGTTATACGCCCCACAATGTAGCCTCATCGCCATGGGAAGGACCGCGATCGAGACGCTGACCTGGATGCTGGAGACGGCGTATCGCGCGGATCCGTTCTGTTCGCTGCAGCGGAACCTGAAGTCCGTGACGCCTGAGGAGTGGGACATCAAGCCCGCGACGTGGAGTGAGCAGGAGTTTGGGACGCAGCAGCCGGAGCTTTCCATCTGCGACCTCGCGCTGCATCTCGGCGCGAAGTACATGTATGCGGACCGCGCGTTCGGCGATGCGTCGATGGAGTGGCACACGATACAGGGCCCACCGTCGCGCAGCATGGACGACGTGGTCGCCTGGCTGAACGCCGCGCATCAGCAGTTTATTGACGGCATGAACGCGCTCACCGACGACGCGCAGCTCGACGAGATATGCCAGGCGCCGTGGCGGACGCCGATGCCGCGCAAGAATCTCATCACGATCATGATCAGCCATGACCTCTATCACTCCGGCGAGATCAACCGCCAGCGCGCGCTCATCCGCGGCGCACAGGGTTGGGATCAGACCCTAGTCCCTAGCCCTCAGCCCCTATAACCTCACACCCATGGACGGACGCGAACTTAAGGGCGTGGCGGCTATCTCCGGGCTCGGGATCTCCGAGATGGGGCGCGTGTACGGGCATGACGCCCAGCACTTCGCGGCGGAGGCAATCCAGCGTGCGATCGAGGACGCCGGGCTGCGCAAGGACGACATCGACGGCCTCCTCGTGAACCCGGGCGTCTCGCCGCTCGGCGGGATGGGCGGCGTCGGCCTGCAGAACTACGCCGGCCTCACAAATCTGCGCCTGCTGTCGAGCATGAACTGCGGCGGCGCGACGGCGAACGTCATGGTGCAGTACGCGGCGATGCACGTCGCGCACGGGCTCGCGAACCATGTCGTCTGCGTCTTCGCCGACGCGCCGCTGCAGCCGAATCGCGGCGGCGGCGCTGCCTACGCGAGCATGGGGCGGACGACGCGGCCGTCGGGCATGGGCGGCCTGTACAGCGCGTTCGGCGTCATGGGCATCAACGCGCACTACGCGCTCGCTACGCGCCGCCACATGGCGATGTACGGTACGACCAGCGAGCAGCTCGGCGCGATCGCCGTTGCGGAGCGGCAGTGGGCGGCGATGAACCCGATCGCCGAACATCGCGAGCCGATGACGCTCGAGGATCACCAGGCGTCGCGCTGGGTGGCGGAGCCGCTGCACCTGCTCGACTGCTGTCTCGTCTCGAACGGCGGCGTCGCCGTCATCGTCTCGCGCGCGGAGGAGGCGAAGGACATGCGCCAGCCGCCGGCCTATATCTGGGGCATGGGGCAGGGCCACCCGGGCGACATGCGCCGCCGCGGCTGGGACGTCGAGACCGAGACGGGCGCGCCGATGTCGAAGGAGAAGGCGTTCGCGATGGCCGGCATCGGCGTCGGCGACATCGACGTCGTGCAGGCATACGACTGCTACACCTACACCGTGCTCGTCACGCTCGAAGACTACGGCTTCTGCGCGAAGGGCGAAGGCGGTCCGTTCGTCGCCGACGGCAAGCTCGGCCCCGGCGGCGCGCTGCCGACGAACACGGGCGGCGGCCAGCTCAGCGCGTTCTACATGTGGGGCATGACGCCGCTGTCGGAGGGCGTGATCCAGGCGCGCGGCCAGGGCGGCGATCGGCAGGTCGAGAAGCACGACGTCGTGCTGGTCACCGGCAACGGCGGCATTCTGGACCACCACAGCACGCTGGTACTGTCGCCGCACAGCCACTAGAGGTTCGCGGATGATAGGTATTGAAGGCGTCGAGTCACTCGAAACATTCCTGTGGTTCATCGCACAGCTTCGAGCAGATGTAGCGAATGATTCGGAACACGCGGATCGAAACCACACTCTCGACGAATTCTTGCAGGCATTTGGGCGCTGGACGGAGGACGCCTCTCGTGCGTCGATGTTGGACACTGCCAAAGTAGATTGGCAACTCATCGCAACAATGCTCTTGATGGGCTGGACGTATGAGTAACAAGCGCGGCGTGACGTGGGACGAAGTCGTCGAGATGGCGGCGGCGTATCCGGGCGTCGTTGCGAAGCCGTCGTACGGCACGCCGGGGCTGTACGTCGCGACGAAGTTCATGGCGCGCCTTCGCGAACCTGACGTGATGGTGCTGAAGCCCATCCACGACGACGAGCAGCAGTTCCTTATGGAGACGTCGCCGGACGCGTTCTTTCTCACCGACCACTACCGCGGCTATCCGACAATCCTCATCCGGCTGTCGAAGGTGCGGCGCGGGCAGCTCGCTGAGCTTGTCGAGCAGTGCTGGCGGCAGCTTGCTACCAAGAAGCTGCTGGCGCAGTTCGAGGCTGCCGCTGTTGTGAAGGGAACCAAACCCTCGTCGTGGGTGTAGTCTCTACATCCGAACGGAGGTTTACGCTTGACACACCGATACGTTGCTGCCTTCGCGAGTCTGGCTGCGTGCGCAATCTTCGCAGCCTGCGATGACGATTCGTCGCCTGCCGAACCGACACTTCCGCCGAGTCCGGTGGCGACCGCTCGCGCGACGGCGGATCCGTCGATACCCGGCGCTGCTGATCGCGCGACGCTCAGCGGCCTTCTGCTCGACGACCCATTTCCGCTGCAGGCGGAGTTCCTCGGCGCCTTCGTGCGCCGCAGCGATGGTCTCGTCTCGCCCTGCCAGGCTGAGATCCCGGAGGTCGTCGACGGCCGCTACGAGATCGCCGTATTGGCTGCGTCCGAAGCGGCAGGCTGCGGCGCGCCAGGGACGGAGATCATCCTCTGGACGTACATCGGCGATGCGAATGTGTACAGCGTCGAGTCGCTACCGTGGCCCGGTGATGGAGCCGCTGCCGAATTCAATGCGACCTTCCGCACCGATGACCCGCTTGGCGCTGCGCCCGTCGTCACAGGGTTCTCTGGCGAAGCGCTTTCTGCGTCTGGGGTCGCCGTACCGCCTGGCACGCTAGTAGAGGCGTTTGTGGGTGAAGCGTTGTGTGGCGTGGGTTCGACGCGCTACGGCGACGACTTCAACGGCTACATCCTGAGCGTCATTGCCGACGGCAGCGTCCCGGGCTGCAGTGCCGGTGCGACGGTCACCTTCCGCATAGCCCGTCAGCCAGCGCGCGAGACGGCCGTCAACGCTCCCGACCCAAACATGCGCGGCGGAGAGTTCACCCTCACCCAGCAGTAGGGGCGGCCCCATAGGGCCGCCCGCATTCGCTACTCAGTCCGGCCAGATCTTCTCGAGGACGCTCCACTGGCCGGGATCCTTCTTCAGCGCGACTTCGAAGGAGTTCAGCAGCAGCTGGGAGTTCGTCTTCACGTCGTCGTCGTGGTTGCCGGTGCGCACGAGGTCGATCGGCGGCCCGATATCGGCGCGGATCCTATAGCCGCCCTCCCGGCGAACCCACCCCGGTAGCAGCAACGAATTTGTGCGCAGTGCGAGATCGGCCGCGCCTGTAGGGAACTTCGCCTTCGCTCCGCACAGCTCAAGTTCAATCCCCTGCTTCTGGATATCACGATCGATGAGAATGCAGAGAATGCCGCCGCCGCGCAGCCATGTGAGCGCCTCGCGGACAGCCTTGAAGCTCACTGGCTCATAGCGATGTCCGTGCTTCAGGCGCAGTCCGCGCATAAGCCGGTCGAGCTCCGGCGGCTGTAGAGGTTCGACCAGCGCGTATACGTGAATGCCGACCCCCGCGAGCGCCTGCGTCGCGAACTCCGGATTGCCGTAGTGCGCCGACGCGACGATCACGCCTTGCCCGCGTGCCTGCGCTTCGTGGATGTACTCCATGCCCCGCAGATCCAGATCCTTGTCGTAGAACTCCTTCGTGTCCATGCCGCCCAACCCGACGATGTCCGCGTAGTAGCGGCCGGTATTGTGCGCACATTGCTTCGCGACGCGCTCGACCTCTTCGTCCGTTGCGTCCGGCCCCAGTACGTGGCGCACGTTGCTACGAATGTTTGCGCGAATCGTCGGGCGGAACTGGTAGATGCGATCGCTCAAGAACCGAGAGACCGCGTAGCGATACTTCAGCGGCAGCGCGCCGATCGTGTGGATGAAGAACCAAGTCGCGTAGTACTTGTACAGGCTCGGCCGTGGCAGGAATCGTCGCATCAGGCGTCAGCCCACATACGGCGGTACATAAACCACTGGTCCGGATGCGCCCGCACATGCGGCTCCATCGACGCCATAATTCGCTGCGTGAGATCGCGCGCGTCCGCGGTCGCATCGCCGCTCGCGACGAAGTCCCGGAGGCTGAAGTCGAGGACCGGCGCGATCGCCATGTCGTCGTTTGGATCCCGCGCGACGATCGCCGGGATTACCCAGGCGTTCGTCCGCAGGGCGACCCGGGCCGCTGCGGACGACACCTTCGCCGGTGCGCCGAAAAAGTCCACCTCGATGCTCCCCTGATCCGTCACAACGTCCACAAGGATCGCGAGCATTTCTCCACGGCGCAATGCCCGGAACACCGTCGGCCCTGTGCGCTCGCTGCCGATGAACTGCAGCCCCAGCTTCGAGCGCGATCCCTGCACAAGGTCGTTCATCGGCGGGTAGGGAAATGTCTCCGCCACGGCGTTGATCTTGTATCCGTACGCCGCCAGCGCCGCCGCCCCCAGGTCCCAGTTCCCGAAGTGCAGCGTCGCGATGATGATCCCGCGGCCGGAGTCTGCCGCCGCGTTCAGCTCATCCCACTGCTCGAACCGCAGCCGCCGCTGCATCTCGTCTCGAGTGAGTGACGGGAAGTTGATGAAGTCGATGACGTACTTGCCGAAGTTCCGGAACGACTGCTCGCCGACGCGATCGAGCATCCCTGCGTCGTCGCTATCCAGCACGCGGGCCAGGTTCGCCATGAGCGCCTTGCGATGCCCGCGAAAGATTGTGCGATAGCAGACGGCCGAGACGCTTCCGGCCACGCGATACCCCAGCCGCAACGGCAGCGGCCGCGTCACGACAATCGTCAGCCGGAACAGCCAGTAAACAACGCGATCAAGCAAGGCGCTGACCACAGCTGGCGCGAACCCCAAGTGAATTCCGTTGCAAGACTCTGCGTCCTCTGTGACTCTGCGGTGAAGACGAATCTAGGACAGCGATCGGGTTCTGAGGACGTTAGTCCTCCTGGTAGTACTCCATCCCGAGGTGCGTGATCTGCTCCTCGCCCATCATCCAGCGTAACGTGTTCTTCAGCTTCGTCTGCTGGATGAACAAATCATGTTCCGGGTACAGGTTCGGCGCGTGTTGCGGACTCTTGAAGTAGAACGAGAGCCACTCCTGGATGCCCTTCAGGCCCGCGCGCTTCGCGAGGTCCATAAACAGAGCCAGGTCCAGCACAATGGGCGCCGCCAGGATCGAGTCCCGGCAGAGGAAGTCGATCTTGAGCTGCATCGGGTAGTTCAGCCACCCGAAGATGTCGATGTTGTCCCAGCCCTCCTTGTTGTCACCGCGGGGCGGATAGTAGTTGATGCGCACCTTGTGGTACATGTCGCCGTAGAGTTCCGGGTACACCTCCGGCTGGAGAATGTGCTCCAGCACGCCGAGCTTCGACTCCTCCTTCGTCTTGAAGCTCTCCGGGTCGTCCAGCACCTCGCCGTCGCGGTTGCCGAGGATGTTGGTCGAGTACCACCCGGCCACTCCGAGCATTCGCGCCTTGAGCATCGGCGCGAGCACCGTCTTGAGCATCGTCTGTCCGGTCTTGAAGTCCTTGCCGCAGATGGGCGCCTCGTACTGGTTGGCGAGCTGCAGCATCACCGGGATGTCGACGGTCAGGTTCGGCGCACCGTTCGCGAAGGGCACGCCTTCAAGCATCGCGGCGTACGCGTAGATCATCGACGGCGCGATCGAGGCGTCGTTTGCCTCAAGCGCCGCGTCGAAGTTCTCGCGGTTGAGATGCGCGGTTTCTTCCTCCATGAAGATCTCCGTCGACGCCGCCCACACGATGACCAGCCGGTCGCAGTTGTTCGTCGCCTTGAAGTCGCGCATGTCCGCGCGCACCGCCTCGACGAGTTCCATCTTGGTCGCGGCGGTCTTCACGTTCTCGCCGTTCAGGCGTTTCACGTAGAAGTTGTCGAAGACGGCCGGGCGTGGCTTGATGGTCTTGAGGTAGTCCGCGATCGGCTCGATATGTTCGTGGCGGTCGAGCACGCCGCACTTGATCGCCGCCTCGTACGCGTTGTCCGGCAGCGGGTCCCAGGCGCCGAAGACGATGTCGTCTAGTCCCGCCAGCGGCACGAAGTCCTTGATCAGCGGCATCCGTTCGTCGGTGCGCTTGCCGAGACGAATCGTCCCGGTCTGCGTCAGTGAACCTACCGGGCGTGCCGTACCCCGTCGTGCGTGCTCCACGCCGGCGATGACGGTCGACGACACGGCGCCCAGCCCAACGAGCATGACGCCGAGCTTGCCGGTTGCGGGTGCTACTTCAGGCCGTTGCACGTCTACGAAGTCGGATGCTTGCACGATGACACCTCTTTCTCTGGCGAGCGACATGAGGGGTTGCTGCCACTGCGCCGGTACTCGCCCGGTGGCGGCCCAGTGTTCGATGGTGCTCTGGCGCTTGCCCAGCAGCGCTGCGAGTGCGCTCTGCCCGCCGAATCGGCGGATAATGCGCTGAGCGGGATTGCCGCCTTCAGATTCCATCGAGGCATCCTAACGAAATTTTCGTTAGGCCGACAATGGTGCAATCCAACCATCTCTGCGCACCAAGAATCGAGAATCTAGAAGCGAGACGGCGCTGCGTACACTAACGCCATGCCGTTCATTACCGTCCGAGGCGTCAGCCTCTACTACGAACAACACGGCGATCCCGCCGACCCGCCGCTGATCCTCGCGCACGGACTCATGGGCAGCATCGCCTACATGCGCGACCAGGCAGCGAAGGGCCGCGGCGCCGAGCGCATCGAGGAGATCGCCGCTCGCGGACTGCACGTTACGGTGTACGACGCGCGCGGTCACGGACGCTCCGGCTACACGAAGGATCGCGCCGACTACCACTGGGACGCGCTCGCCGAGGACATGCGCGAACTCATGCGCCGTCTCAACATCGAACGCGTGACGATCTATGGCGGCTCTATGGGCGCCGGCACTGCGCTCGCGTTCGCGCTCGCCCACCCCGACGCCGTCGACAAACTCATCATCCAGTCGCCGCCGCCATTCGAGGAGAAGCCCGACGGCGAGCCGCTGCGCTCAGTCGGGCGATTGTTCGGCGGGCTCGCCACGCTCTACCAGGCCGTCGGCGTTCCCACAGCCGCGCGCATCGTCGCCGGCCTCGCACGCGCACGTGGCGCGGATGCGGACGAGGTCGCCGAACTGCGAGCCTTCATCGGACGGCAACGCCGCACGCCCGTCATCCCCGCCATCCGCGGCCTCCTCCTCGACCAACCGCAGCTCGACGTCGAACGCTTCCGCCAGATCGAAACACCGACGCTGATCCTCACCCATCCCGACGACCTCATCCACCCCCTCTCCTCCGGCGAGGTCCTCCACGAACGCATGCCCCACGCCCGCCTCGCCGTCGCCCCGACAGCGAAGTACTGGCCCGAAAACCCCGACGCCCTCACCCACGTCATCGCCGCCTTCACTCGCAACGAACCCATCGCCCAGGGTCTCCCCGAGCAAAAGAAGATCCACGCCGGGTAGGGGCACCGCTCGCTGCGGCCTCGTCGCCCACGCCACCAGTCGGATACGCCCGCAAAGGCCGGAGCGCGGGCCTTCAGCCCGCGTCGTCGAACGCCTCCAATCCGGATCTGGTGCGTACCCTTGACCTTTTCCCTTGCCTTCGCTAGAATTGAGCAAATGCTCAAAACGACTGCTCAAACTAAGAAGCCGAAGGCGAAGGCAACCGCGCCCGCCCCCAGTCCGGCCACCACGAAGGAACGCATCGTAGACGCCGCCTTCACCACCCTCCGCGAGCACGGCTACTCAGGCGCGAGTGCGCGCGCCATCGCCAAGACGGGCGGCTTCAACCAGGCCCTCATCTTCTATCACTTCGGCGGTGTCGACGAAGCCCTGCTCGCCGCCCTCGATCGCAGCGCCGAAGCGCGCCTCGCCCGCTATCGCGAGACCTTCGACCCGATCGACGACCTGCGCGAGATGGTCGATGCGTCATACGCTCTGTTCAAGGAGGACGCCGCGACGGGACACGTGAAGGTGTTGGCGGAACTCGTCGCTGCCGGCGCATCGAACCCTGAGCTTGGAGCGAAAGTCGTGAAGCGCGTCGAGCCTTCGCTCGCGTTTACGAGCGCGACGTTCGACCGGTTGATGGCAGGCTCGCCGTTGGCGACGTTCGTGAATTCCCGCGATGCGTCGTACGCGCTCGCCGCGCTGTACCTCGGCATGGAGCTGATGAGCCTCCTCGAAGGCAGCAGTGATCGCACGGAGTCGCTGTTCACGATGCTCGGCAGCGCTGCGTCGCTGCTGGGGCTCGTCATGGCGCCAGCGAGTACTGAAGAGCAATAACCGCGCGGACGCGGAGTTCGGGAGTAGCGCCGGGGTGACCGGCCAAGGGAAAGAGGTTCGAAGATGATTCTGGTATCGGGCGGGACGGGCATGGTGGGTTCGGCAATCGCGAAGGAGCTGATTCGTCGCGGCGAGAAGATTGCCGTGCTCGGGCGCGACGCTGCGAAGATCAAGCAGCGGCTTGGCACGGACGTGGAGGCGCGCGAGGGCGATGTGCGCAAGCCGGAGACGCTTGTCGGCGCGTTCGTCGGCATCGACACGGTGATCAACGCTGTGCAGTTCCCGGGCTCGCCCGTCGAGAACCGCGGCAAAGGCTTCACGTTCGAGGAGGTCGACCTGAAGGGCACGCGCCACCAGGTCGACGCTGCAAAACAGGCGGGCGTGAAGCGCTTCGTGTACATCAGCGGCGTAGGTGCGTCGAAGGACGCGGAGGAGCATTGGTTCCGCTTCAAGTGGGAGGCGGAGAACTACCTCCAGCACAGCGGACTCGAATGGGTCGTTGTGCGGCCGACGTGGGTCTTCGGGCCGGAGGACGTGTCGCTGAACCGCTTCCTCGGCCTCGGCAAGGTGCTGCCGTTCATCCCGATGTTCGGCAACGGCGAGCAGGACATGCAGCCGGTGTTCATCGACGATGTCGGGCGCGTCGCCGCCGATGCGGCCATCAAGCCCGAAGCAGCGAACCAGATTTTCGAGCTGGGCGGGCCGGAGCGCATGTCGATGAACGATGTCGTAAGGATGGCGCTGGAGGTGCAGGGCAAGAAGAAGGGTCTGCTGCACCAGCCAGTGTTCATCGGCAAGCTGATCGGATCGCTGCCGGGCCTGCCCGGACTGCCGCCGCTGACGGCAGACGCGATCGACTTCATCACGAACCCAGCCGTCGCCGACAACAGCGCCGTCGAGCGCGTCCTCGCGCCGAAGCTTACGCCGCTCCGCGAAGGCCTCGCGACATACCTCGCGCCTGCGCCTGCCGCAGTGACGGCCTAGCCTCGACCGACGTAGGGGCGGCCCTGTGTGGCCGCCCTTCGTCGTACCCATCATCGTCCGCCAAAGCCGCCTACAATGTTCGGAATCAGACGCTGGAAGCGGAGGTAAACGTGACGACCCAACACCACGAGCCGCGGAAACGTACGATCTCTGACCGGTTTGACCAGATGATGCGGCGTGGGGTGGCGAAGCGCGGGGCGTTCCCATTCCTGGTCATCACCGTCGTGGTTCTGGCGTTCGGAGCGGGTGCCCTCGCACGGCTCACCGACCCGGACGAGTTCGCTTCTTACGGCGATGCTTCCTGGTGGGCGCTCGTGACGCTCACCACCGTCGGGTACGGAGACATCGTTCCGCACACATTTTGGGGAAGGATGATCGGCTCCTTCATCATGGTGCTGGGCGTGACGTTTCTGTCGTTCCTGACGGCCACCGTAACCTCGCTCTTCATTTCATCTGAGGAAGGAGAGCGGGAAGAGAACCGCATCGACCGCGAGATAGAGGTGCGCGCGATGCTGCAGCGCATCGAGGACCGCCTGTCAGCCATCGAAGCCCGTCTGGGCGAGCGAACGTAGAGCCGCCGGTGATGGTGACGTTTTACGTGAAACATCGCCACTAACAACCAACGACTAGCGACCAACACCTATAAATGCGTCGTCAGTCCACCGTCGGCGTAGAGGATCTGGCCACTGACGTAGCCGGCGGCTTCGCTGGCCAGCCATAGGGCTAGCGGTGCCAGCTCGTCGGGGCGGCCGGCTCGCTTCATCGGCACGAAGCGCACGGTCTGGTTCGCCTCGGGCGAGAAGTCACCGCCAAGCGCCGGCGAGTGTTCCATCCAGCCCTGCGCGATCGCGTTCACGGTGATGCCATGCGGTCCCCACTCCTGCGCAAGGGCGCGCGTGAGGTTCAGTACGCCCGCCTGCGCTGCGCAGTAGGCCGCGGCGTTCGCCACCCCACGCTCGCCGAGGGCGCTGGAGACGTTGATGATGCGGGCTGTCGCTGTGAGGTCGTTCTCGCGCTGCTTCAGCATCTCTTTGCCGACGGCGCGGTTCACGTGGAAGGCGCCGGCGAGGTTCACCTGCGTGATGCGGTTGAAGTCGATGTCCGTCGTTTCGGCGGCGGGCTTGCCGAGGAAGAGGTCGGGCGCGCAGATGAGGATGTCGATGCCCCCCATTTCTTTGGCGACCTGCCGCACCATGACCTGCACGCCCGCGCCGAGCGTGACGTCGGTCGCCGTGGCGATGGCGATGCGTTCCGGATACGCCTTCGCGATCTCGTCGCGGACGCGCTTGCTGGCGAGCATGCTCTCGCCGTCATTGGTGATCGAGGACAGGGCGACGTGCGCGCCAGCCTCCGCCAGCGCGAGGGCGATTGCCTTGCCGGCGGCGTTGTCGGCACCGACGACGAGCGCGCGCTTACCGGTCAGGTCGAAGGCGTCGAGGGCCGAGGGGTGCTCTCCCCATTCGGTTTTCATGCTGGCAGCCTGTCAGCTATCAGCTTGTCAGCGGTCAGCAATTCGGCTTGTTGGCGATGTTTCACGTGAAACATTGGCTTTGTCTCCTACGCGGGCGCAGCTGAAGCTACGCGGCTACTTGAGGCTTACGTCTGGCGCGAATGATGTGGGTGCGAGGCCGCCGGCGAGGCCTGCGCCGTCGATCACGAAGCCCTGGCCAGTGATGTAGCTGCTGGCGTCGCTTGCCAGGAAGATGGCGAGCGGGCCGAGCTCCCACGCCTCACCGAGGCGCTGGACGGGGAGGTACTTGCCGCGCGCCTGCGCGAAGACGGCGCTGCGCTCGCCTGCTTCTCCGGGCGGGGCGGGCGCCTGCAGCACGTAGCCAGGGATGATGCAGTTGACGCGGATGTCGTGCTTGACCAGCATCGCGGAGAGGGTCTTGGTCATGGCGATGACGCCGGCCTTTGCGCTGCCGTAGCCGATGTCGAGCGTGTAGGCGCGTGTGGCTGTGCCGGACGCGACGTTGATGATCACGCCTCCGGGAGGTGGTGATGCTTCACGTGAAACATCGCCATTCGGGGCATTGGGAGGGGCTGAAGCCCCTCTAGCACGGGCTTCATTCTGGGCGACCATGACCTTGCTGGCTGCGCGGGCGCAGTAGAAGGCCGACGAGAGGTTGACCTCGAGCGTGTCGCGCCAGGCGTCGTCCTCGATGTCCCAGAGCTCGCGGCCGGCGGAGCGCATGTCGCCGATTCCCGCGTTCGAGAGCATGATGTCGAGGCGGCCGTATTCGCTGACGGCGCGCTGGATGAGGGCGTCGCAGGCGGCGGAGTCGCGCACGTCGGTGGTGTGGGCGACGGCGCGGCCTCCGTTGGCGGTGATGTCGGCGGCCGTGCGCTCGATCTGGTCGAGAGAGCGGGCCGCGCATACAACATTCGCCCCGGCCGAAGCGAGCGCGAGCGACATCGCCCGTCCGAGGCCGCGGCCCGCGCCGGTGACGATCGCAGTGCGGCCTTCGAGGCTGAAGCGGGCGATGTTGGATGTTGGATGTTGGATGTTGGTCATGGCGGCTGCATTGTAGGGCAATGTTTCACGTGAAACATGGAACTTAGCTCCCACGGACTCACTCCCGGACATTAAACACAGAGACACAGAGACGCAGAGGATCGACTGGGATCTCGGTGAGGTTCTGTTGGCGCTGGCGCATGCTGGCGGCGTCGCAGGTGCAGCGTCGCTGGGGCGATCCACAGAAGGACACGGAGGGCACAGAATGGGTTGTGCGTGGTGGTGATGTTTCACCCGAAACATGCTGCGTGTGCGAGGAATGTTTCACGTGAAACATTGTTGTCGTATTGGAATATCGAATTCCGTATCTGAGGGGTGCCATTTTGGGGTTGGAGATCGCGGGCGACGTGCGCGATTAGCACGCCGAGACGGGCGGCCACGTAGGGCCGCCCCTACGATCGTTGGTCAGTCGCCAAACGCTGCTGGGGGGCCGAGGGG
>JAKFYB010000007.1 GCA_021731085.1 Dehalococcoidia bacterium | reverse complement strand
AGGGGCTAGGGACGGGGCGCGGGCTTTTCAGCCCGCGTCGCCGGTCGGGACGGGTGCGTTGGCGAAGTCGCACGGTGTTCGGACGACGTGCGACGGGCGAGGGCGCCCGTCCTCGTGACGGAGGCGCCGCTCGTTCTGGCTGCGATGGTTGTTCCGGCGTTTCGGCGCGGGCGATGGGGATGGTGGTCTTGTGTGGGTGATCGATGGCACTTGGCTCTGTTGCGGTGTAGGTGACGCGTAGGCGCGGGCGCAGGGTCGACGGCAGGAACGCATCGAACGCGCACCACTGTGACTGCGCCGGTTGTTCGTCGTCGGCCTTCAGGCGAAGCAGCACGAGTCCGCTGCGATTGGTGATGGCATCGGTGACGAACGGGAGCATGCTGCTGACGACGAACTCTCCGGCGGCGACCGGGGATGTGAACGCGACCGCAGCCGGTGGTGTGCCGACGTCGCCGCCTGCGACCGTCCAGTTGCCGGTGGTGTAGTCCCAGTCAGCGCGTGTGATGCGCTCGATGCGCGCGGCCCACGCACTCGGCCCGGCGACGCTGGTTGTTTCGAGCACCAGTTCCGCCGCGGTGAGCGCGTCCGTGGCCGTCAGCGCGCGACCGGAGATGGCAGCACCGAAGACATCGAAGCGGCCGAGGCTGCGGCGGACGGCCGTTTTCGACCCGCCGAGGTAGATTGCGTCGAGATTCCAGATGCCGGCGAGCGCGTACGCCGGGTCGATGCCGTCGATGAACTGCGTGCCTTCAGCGGCGAACGTCGATTGCGGCATCGATCGCCTCCTCCTCTTCCGGCGTGAGCGCGCGAAAGCTGCCGTCATCGCCGCTCGCGCGCAGCGTCGCCGTGCGCGCCGCATGCAGGTCTGTGTGGAACAGTCGCCGCCGCGAGACCCGTTCGCCCTCTATGCCCGCCAACCGCGCCGCGAACGGCACGAGACGCTCCGGCGCTTCCGTGCTCACGCGTGTGATGCCGATCGTGTCGGCGTAGCGCAGGGCTTCGCGCACGAGGAGCACCAGCGCTCGCACACGCTGGCGCGGGCCGCCCCGGTCGTCGAGAATCCGCATCTCGCCGAAGATGCCAAAGCCGGCGCGCGCGTTGTGCACGCAGATGACTGCGGCGACCGGGACGCCGGCGCTGTCACGCGTGGTGACGGCGACGGTGTGCGTGTCGAGTCGCTCGGTGGAGGCAATCAGCGGTTCAGGCCACATCGTGAGCCGATGGTGCCCCGTGTCGCGTATCAGCTCCAAGCGCCGGATGGCACTCCAGCGAAATTGACCGCGAATAACCCCGCTCAGCTTCGAATCAAGGCGACCGTGATTGACACCGCGCTAGGATCGGCGTAGCGTAGGCGCTACGGCGGTAGCGTCACAGCTAGTCCGCTGGCTCGCAGGCTGGGCATTCAGGGAGCTTCAGATGCGCACACGACTCGCACTAACCGCCGCCGTCCTCGTGATCGCCGCCCTCCTCGGCGCCGCGCCCCAGAGTGTGCCCGCAACGGAGGCGGCGGGGCCGGGCACATGGTCGTCCGCGGCCAGCATGCCGTACGCCCGCTACGCCCACACATCTACGCTGCTGCCAAAGGGCAAAGTTCTCGTCACCGGTGGCGCCGGAGGGGTCATCCCCTTCAATTGGGAAACAGCAATCTACAACCGCACCACCAACACCTGGGAACCGTCAGCGAACATGCTGTATGCGCGCTCGGTTCATCAAGCAACACTGCTGAGAGACGGTCGCGTGCTCGTGACCGGCGGCTGGAACCACGGCGCGGACGGCAGGCTCGCTGAGATCTACACGCCCGGCACCGACACCTGGACCTCCACACCGTTGATGAATTACGCGCACAGTGCACACACGTCGACTCTGCTGCCCGATGGTCGTGTGCTCGTTACCGGCGGGGACCCTAACATTGCGTTCTCAGGCTTCACATCGCACACGGCTGAGATCTACGACCCCGTCCTGAACACGTGGACCCCGGCCGCGAGCATGGCCGAGCCCCGGTCAAGACATGCTGCCGTCCTACTCGATGACGGACGTGTTGTTGTTGCGGGAGGGTCAGGCGCACCAGAGATCTACGATCCTTCGACGAACTTGTGGAGTTTGACCACAGCACCACCGGGTTCATTGGGCATTGAGACGAGAGGTGTCCGCATGGCGGACGGCCGCGTGCTGTTTGTGCACGGCATTGAGTTTGATCAGACCCGTGCGGCGATCTTTGATCCCCTCACGAACGAGTCGGTGGACACCTACGCGCCAAGCCCGGGTCTCGATTTCACGCTGACCCTGCTCGGCAACGGCCACGTCGCCATCCTTGGTCAAACCGGCCCGAGTGGGCGAACACCGAAGGTGCAGCTGTTCGACCCTGAATCGACAACGTGGTCGAACACGGCTTCGATGTCGATCGCCAAGACCTGGGCCGCAACGACTCTGCTGGCCACCGGCGAGCTTCTGGTGACCGGCGGAAACATCAATGGCTCCGATATCTATACCGCCGTCTCCGAACTGTATGATCCGAGCGCGTGGGTGCCTGTCGCCGCCATGTCCACACCCCGACCCGGTCTCGCCGGCGTCGTCCTCTTCGATGGCCGTGCCCTCGTCGGCGGCTCCGGCACAGCCGAGGTCTACAGCCCCGCGACCAATGCCTGGACGCCCACCGGCCCGATGACCGAAGTGCGCCGCTATCACGCCATGCGACTGCTGCCCAACGGTAAGGTGATCGCGATCGGTGGGTTCACACCCACGTTCTCACCGCTCACCTCCACCGAGATCTATGACCCCGCGACCAACGCCTGGTCCGCGGGCCCGCCCCTTCCCGTAAACGGCGGCTTCACGCGCGCGGTGAACCTCGCGCCGGGCAGCATCCTCGCCTTCATGTCCGACGCCAGCACCGTCAGTTCCAGCGCCGTCTACAACGCCGCCTCGAACACCTGGGGCTCACCGCATACCGGCCTTCCCGCGCAGATCACCGGCACCCTCGACCCCATCGGCGGCGGACGCGCGATCGTCACCGGCGGCTACGCCACCTTCCCCGACCAGACGCCCATAGCCACAACACGTATCTACGACATCACGACCGACACCTGGACCGACGGTTCGGGAATGGGACATGCGCGCTCCGGTCACACGTCCGTCGCCCGCGCGAACGGACGCGTCGTCGTCATCGGCGGCTCGCCGGACGCCTCCACCGCCGAGGAGTACAATCCCGCGACCAACACCTGGTCGCCGCTCGCCTCTATGGCGGACGAACGCCTCGCCGCATCGGCAACCCTGCTGGACTCCGGCGCGATCCTCGTCGCTGGCGGGCAAGATCCGGTCTCGATCACAGCCATCCTCGATTCGGCGGAACTCCTTGCACCCACCGGTGGCTGGTCGAACGCCGGCCCCATCAACGACGCGCGCCGTGAACACCTCGCCCTGCGTCTGCCCGACGGTAGTGTGCTCATCATCGGCGGTTGGGATTCCGACCCTGTCCCGCAGCACCATCTCGTCTCCGCCGAGCGCTACGACCTTGGCATACACACCGACACAGACGGTGATGGGTACAACGACGGACTCGAACTCGCGCTCGGGCAGCACCCGTGGTTGTCGTGCAAGACGATGCGGGCCGACGTCAGCGGCGACGGCACGGTGAACGCCGCCGACCTCGGACGCGTCGCCGCCCAGACGGGCAAGCGCCCGCCGCCGTCGCGCATCGACCAGAACGGCGACAAAGTGATCAACGCCGCGGACCTTGGGCTGACTGCGTCGCAGTCTGGGAAGAGCGTGCTGATGTGCGCGTAGTCCAACGCGAACGGTTGCCACGTTCTCGTCGGGGTCACGGCAGGCACAGAGCGACCCCATGAGATTCAGGCCGGTCTTCGGAGTGTGTTGTCGTTACGCGCTTGCAACATGGGGCGTGGAAATGACCATCCCGCCTCCGGCCGGGCGCTGCTAGGATCTGCGGGTGATATCGAGGGAGCTGGCTCTGGGCAGGGGTCGCTGGCTGCTTCCTGCAGCGGCAGAAGTGCTGCTGGTGCTCGCCGTCTACGGCGCCTATAGCCTCGTGCGCGTGCTGGTCGAGGGCACCCCGGGCGTTGCCGTCGACAACGCGTTCGGCGTCATTGCGCTCGAACGGCGCATGGGCATCTTCTTCGAGCTGCGGATCCAGCATGCCTTCGCAGCGGTTCCTGGCCTGCTCGTCGCCATGGAGGCCGCGTATCGCTTTACCTATCTGCCCGTCATCATCCTCGGCTCGGCCGCAGGGTATCTTCGCGATCGGCAGCTGTACACGAAGTACCGGTCGGCGTTCTTCATGTCGCTCGCCATTGGCCTGGTGTTCTTTACGGTGCTGCCGGTAGCTCCGCCGCGCATGTTGCCGGAGTACGGCTTCGTGGATGTCATTCACGGCGACGCGATTGCCAGCAGTGATGGCGGCAGGAACAACTTTGCGGCAATGCCAAGCTTCCATTTCGGCCTCCCGCTGCTGATCACGATCGGCTTCTGTCAGGCGTACAAGCTAAAGCCGTGGCACTGCGCGCTCGCGGGGTTGGTGCCAGCGCTGATGCTGCTCGCCATCGTGTCCACCGCGAATCACTTCTTCCTCGACGCGGCCGTTGGCGGTGCCGTGGTGCTGTTCTCTGCCTGGTGGTGCGTCTGGCGGCCTTCAGGAACAGGCCTTCTGCCGCGACCTGCAAGCACGAGTGAGCATCAGCAGGGCGCCGCGGGCTGATCGCACGCGTTCGTTCTGCAGGACTACGCGCGCGAGCGGAACCATTCGTACGTGCGCTCCAGTCCTTCACGCAACGTGAGCTGCGCGCGCCAGTCCGTCGCAGCCATCAGCTTCTTCGACGATGCGTAGTTCGCGGGCACATCGCCCGGCCGCTCGCCGAGATCCTTGATCGGGACTTCGTAGCCGGCGATATCCATGATCGTGCGGACGAGGTCGATCGTCTTCGCGCCGGTCTCGCTGCCGACGTTGAAGTACTCGAGGCCGGAGAGCGGCAGCACTGACGTCATCGCGCGCGCGAGATCTTCGATGTAGATGTAGTCGCGCGTCTGGTCGCCGTTCCAGAATAGCGGGATCGGCTGCTTGTCGATGACGGCGCGCACGAAGTTCGGTACGGCGTGCGTCTCCGGATCGTGGAGTTCGTTGGGGCCGAACGGATTGAAGAAGCGCAGGATCATCGCGTCCATGCCGTAGAGCTGGTTGTACGTGACGATGAACGTCTCCGTGCTGACCTTCGTCGCTCCATACGGGTTGTTCTGCGCGCCCATCGGATCGCTCTCTTCGATGGGCAGGCGCTGCGGCACGCCGTATACGGTCGCGCTCGACGCAAAGACGATCTTGCCGACATCCGCCTTGCGCATCGCTTCGAGCACGCGCAGGCCGTTCATGATGTTGTTCTCGGCGAAGACCAGCGGTTCCGTGACGCTGCGACCGACCTCGATGAACGCGGCGAGGTGGATGACGGCGTCGTGCCCGCGCATCCACTCCGTCAGCTTCTCATCACGTACGTCGCCCTCGATGAAGGCTGCTCCCTGCGGGATCAGCTCGCGGAAGCCCTTCGAGAGATTGTCGACGATGGTGACGTCGTGACCTTCGGCCAGCAGCGTTTTCGTCACCCAGGAGCCGATAAAGCCCGCGCCGCCTGTAACAAGCACTTTCATGTTGGACCCTCTTCCCGCCATGCGAACAACGCCATTCGTTACCAAGAGTATCGGCAGCATTGTAGAGGGCGGCCCGACGTGGCCGCCCATAGTCTTAGTCCGTGCAGATGCACATGGGGAGTTCTGGCGGGGATCTCTCAGGCCAGTTTCGGTGCATCGGGCCCGGTGGTCGCCGCCGACCACGCGACGAACGCGAGCAGCGCGACGCCGCCGATCGCATCCGTGAAGATGGTCGCGTACCAGAAGGGGCCGATGTGCGGCGAGCCCTCGGTGAAATGGCCCAACGTTACGAGCCCAAGCAGCGAGTAGGCGATGAGACAAACGTACGCCGGCGCGTAGCCACGCCGGGCATACAGCGCGTAGCCAAGCATGCCGATCGCCGTTAGCAGCGGCCACGAGATCAGGATGGCGACCTTGATCGTGTTGTTCGTCGCGAAGTCAGCGGGTGGGTAGTGCTCGATTTGGAAGTAATTGTGCGCGTAGTGCAGCGCCGTCGAGATTGCGGTGAACGCGATGATCAGGCGTAGCACCGATAGGCGCGTCTCGTGCGTGGTGTGGCGCATGTCTCCAGACAGTGCGCTTGCGTCGATCATCGAGGTTGCCATCGCTCCGCTCCTAGACCCACGAACTCCATCCGGCGGACGCAGCGGGCTCGCGCGATGCGTGTCCACAGGCGGAAGGACCAGCGAGCAGCTTGCGGAACAGCGACGTCTCGCGTGCGCCGTGCGCGTCGGCCGCCAGGCGGCGGTATTCGAGAGACTGTCGTGTCGCGTTCATCGCGCGTTCGCGTTCGGAGGCGGCAGCATTGGCGTAGTCGACGCTATCGAAGATGGCAAAGTCTTGCACGGCGATCCTCCCGGCTTACTAGAGTGATCTCTCTAGTAGATAGAACGCTCTATTCTAGATATACTGGGCCAATCGGCGCAACCCCACCGGAGGCCTATTCATGCCCGAGACCCAGATTCAGACTCAGACAAGGGATCGCATCCTCGATGCCACGTCCGAGCTTTTTCGCCGCCAGGGCTACACCGGCACCGGCATGAAGCAGATCGTCGCGAACGCCAACGCCCCCTTCGGTTCGCTCTACCACCACTTTCCCGGCGGCAAGGAGCAGCTCGGTGCGGAAGTGATCCGCGCATCGGGCGCGATGTACTTCGACCTCGTCATGGGCATCATGTCGGTGTCGGGCGATCCCGTGACCGGTGTCCGTGACTGCTTTGCAGGCGCCGCGGCTGTACTCGAGCAGACGGACTACGCCGACGCATGCCCCATCGCCACGATCGCGCTTGAAGTTGCCAGCACGAACGAGCCGCTGCGTCTCGCCACTGCCGATGTTTTCGAGAGCTGGATCGACGGGGCAGCGATGTGGTTCCGCGGCCACGGCATCGGAAAGCGCCAGTCACGCGCGCTCGCCATACAACTCATCATCAGCATCGAAGGTGCCTTCATGTTGTGCCGCGCCCTCCGCAACACGGAGGCACTAAAGGTCGCCGGCGCGTCGATGGTTGCTGCTGTGAAAGAGGCGCTCGCCGATTCGGCGTAGGCACTGGCCGATTCGGCGAGCGACATCGACGGGCAACAAGAGAGGGCGCTCGATGCGCCCCCTCTCGACTTCAGCGAGCGGGCGGCCACATAGGGCCGCCCCTACGATGATTCGCGACACTACTGGATCGTAAAATCCTTGACCATGCCCTTCAGCGCGTGCGGTGTGCCTTCCTCGCCCTCATCGAGATCCGGGAAGAAGCACAGCATCACGTAACGCCCCGACGCGAGCGGCTCAGCGAGCACGAGATTGTTCGTGTCACCGGGCTCCGCGTCGACGAACCCAGCGAACTCCGTGCCAGGCACCTCGCCGTCCTCGGACGCGGCGAACTGGGCCAGCAGGTCGTCGATAACGGCATCGACGGGAATGCTCACGAGCACCAATTCGTGCGGCTGTTCGCCTACATTTGTGAACTCAAACGCAGTGGTGGTGGTCGTGATCTCGTTTGTGTCGACGCCGAACGCGAACTCGTTCGCATCGACGTGCACGGGCGTCACGCCGTCAGGAAGCTCGACGGCCAGCCGTTCTTCAGCGTTGACCAGCCAGGCGTCGCCTTCCTTCACGAAGGAGTACTTGCTCTTCTCGAAGCCGCCGCCGCTGGAGAACTGCACTTCGGTGGAGCCTGTCGTCCCGCTTGCTTCGCTGTTGGCGAACGTCACGTTTTCGATTTGCTCACTGCCAATGAACTCAGGCAGCGTCGCCACGACATCGGCAGCGGTCTGGCCTTCTTCGCCGAACACGGCAACGATTCCTTCGTCCGTGAATCCTGCGACGAATGCGTCGACGTCTTTCGCGTTCCAGTTATCGAAGACGGCTTGCATCGCAGCCTCGATGTCCGCCGCATCGCCTGTCACCGGCTCTGTTGTGGCCGCAGCTGTTGCGGCGCTGGTGGCTTCGCTCGTTGCGCCCGGCGTGGTGTCCGCATCGCCGTCGTCATCATCGCCGCCGCATGCGACAAACGCCGCCGTGCTGATGACCATCACGCCCGCAACCGCGAGCCGCAGCCACCAACTTTCTCGTCTCTTTCCCATGAACAAACTGTCCCTCCTCCGGGAATACACGAAGCCGCCGGGCGTCGCTATATGTTGTGACGCGATCGGCGGCTTCCTATCCAACCAACGCAGCATCATATCCGCTCGGAACGATGTTGAAACGACGAACCGGGCTTGTTCCCGAATTGCGTAACTTTTGTTACACCGATTGGGCGACGACCGAGCATACAGCCGACCTGAGTGCAATTGATTGTTGGAATTAGCCGCCGCCGATGATGCCGTTCGCGAGCAGGTCTGCGATCCGCGCGTCGTCCATCCGGAGCACACGCTGCAGGATCTCGCGCGTGCTGCCGCCGGCCGCGTCTGCGCCGCGTGTTACGTCCGTCTGCGTACGCGAGAACTTCAGTGGCGAGTTCACGCCCTTCATCGTTCCGCCCGCCGCCGTCGGCAGATCGACGAACGACTCCCGGTGCAAGGCCTGCTGTGAAGCCGCGACGTCCGCGATGGTGTTCAACGGCCCGGCGAGGCACGCGCCTTCAAGCGCCGCGATCCAATCCGCCGTCGTCCGCCCCGCGAACGCTGCCGACAGCAGCGGCTCCAGCTCCGCATGATGCTGCGTCCGCAGTTCGTTGGTGGTGAACCGAACATCGCGCGCCAGCTCATCCAACTCCATGAGCGCGCAGAACAGCGTCCAATCCTTCACGTTCGCGACGACGACGTACCCGTCCGACGTCGCGAACGCCTGGAAGGGCGTGATCAGCGGGTGCCGCGATCCGATGCGGCCCGGCGCGGAACCAAGCGCGAAGTATCGGCTCAACGGCCCCTCAAGCAGCGCCAGTTGCGCGTCCAGCATGCCGACATCGAGGTATTGCCCCTCGCCGCTACGTTCGCGCTCGACGATCGCGCCGAGGACGCCGATCGCCGTGTACATCCCCGCCGCCATATCCGCGATCGAGTAACCCGCGCGCGCAGGCGGTCCGTTCGGGTACCCGGTGATGCTCATCAGGCCGCTCGCCGCCTGCACGATCACATCGACCGCACCGCGCCCCGCATCGGGCCCCGTTTGCCCGAAGCCCGACGTCGATGCGTAGACGACGCGCGGATTTCGTTCGCGTACGGCGCCGTAGTCCAGCCCGAGGCGCTTCATCGCCCCCGGCGCGAAGTTCTCCGTCACGACATCAGCATGCTCGGCAAGCGACAGCGCGATCTCGCGTCCCTCGTCGCTCTTCAAGTCGAGCTGGATGCTCTGCTTGCCGCGGTTCACGGAGAAGAAATAGACGTTCACGCCATCGACGATCGGCCCCGGCGCGCGGTCGCGCTCGTTCATGCCGACGGGCTCGACCTTCCAGACCTCCGCGCCCATGTCGGCGAGGATCATCGTGCCGTAGGGCCCTGCCAGCGCCCACGTAAAGTCCAGAACCCGAATGCCGGAAAGCGGTCCCATCGCACGAGTATAAACGCGTGCCGCGAAGGTTAGCGTTTGTCGCTAGGCCTCGACTCTGCTGCCACGAAGGTTAGGCTGTGGCCTGTGATCGATCGCACCGAACTCCAACTCGCCCGAAAGCTCGGCCTCGCAGACGCCGTCTTCGTCGGGCTTGGCGCGATGATCGGCGCCGGCATCTTCTCCGCCATCTCGCCCGCTGCTGATGCCGCCGGATCGTGGCTGCTCGTCGCCCTCGCGCTTGCCGCCGTCGTCGCGCTCTGCAACGCTCTCTCGTCCGCACAACTCGCCGCGATCTATCCGGCAGCAGGTGGCACGTACGTCTACGGACGCGAACGGCTCGGCGCGTTCTGGGGCTTCCTCGCGGGCTGGGGGTTCGTCATCGGCAAGCTCGCGTCATGCGCGGCGATGGCGCTCACGTTCGGCTACTACGTCGACGAAGACGCCGCGCGTCCGTTGGCCGTCGCTGCCGTCGTCGTGTTCACAGCGATCAACGTGCTCGGCGTCACAAAGACCGCGCGCGCAGCGACGATTCTCGTCATCATCGTCATCGCATCGCTCGCCGTCGCCGTGCTCTCGGTGTTCGGCATCGACAGCATCGACGGCGGCCGCGTGCTCCCCGATGGTGGCCCGCCCGGAGGCCTCGGCGTTCTCGAAGGCGCCGCGCTGCTGTTCTTCGCCTTCGCCGGTTACGCCCGCATCGCCACACTCGGAGAAGAGGTCGTCGAGCCCGCACGCACCATTCCGCGCGCGATCCCGATCGCCCTCGCGGTCACACTGATCGTCTATACGATCGTCATCTGCGCTGCGCTGGTTGCGTTGACGCCCGAAGGCCTCGCCGCATCGCCTGCACCCCTGGTGTCCGTAGTGGAGGTGGCGGGCTACGACGGCCTCGCCCCGATCGTTCGCGTTGGCGCTGCGGTCGGGTCGCTCGGCGTCCTGTTGTCGCTGCTCGCTGGTGTCAGTCGTACGGCCTTCGCGATGGCACGCGAGCGTGATCTCCCTGTGTGGCTCGATGCCGTGCATCCACGCTATGCGGTCCCGTATCGTGCCGAGATCGCCGCAGGAGCGGTGGTCGTCGTCCTCGCCGCCACACTGGATCTGCGCGAGGCGATCGGCTTCAGTTCGTTTGCCATCCTGACGTACTACGCGATCGCCAATGCCTCGGCCTGGACGCTCGACGCGACGGAACGCCGGTGGCCACAGTGGGTAGCCGTCGGCGGCATCATCGGCTGCGTCGCTCTCGCCGCGAGTCTGTCATGGCAGACCATCGCCGCCGGTATAGCGTGCCTGGCGATCGGCGCCGCCGTTTATGGGCTTCGGCGGGGCTTGCGCTCGTCGTAAGAGAACCTCTGTAACCAGTCCCCTGTAACCTGTCACCTGATATGTCCACACTCCACGTCGAGACCGACCCGCCCATCGACGCCACCCTCACCGGACCCACCGACACGCTCGTGTACTTCCTCTCCCTCGGCTACTCAACGAAATACGGCTCCATCCACCCGCTCTCACAGCTCGTACTGCTACTGAGAGGTGAACGGAAGATCGATATGGGCCCGCTGATGACGTTCGCCGACCGTGATATAGAAGTAGAAGCCGACCAGGCCGAGTTCGACCGCGTCTGGCAGGACGCCGCACCCCTCGCCGCCAACATCGACGCCGTCCTCGATGCGCTCGCCTCGGCGGATGCAGTTTCCTCAGGCGACGATCGCATCGCGACGCTGACGGCCGATACGCCCGATCTCGCCGAGCGTCTCGCGGAGCTCGGGCGCATCGTCCACGCCGCCGCCGACGCCAACGCACGCATCCGGTTATCGTTCGAGCTGTGATGCAGCGCATTCGCGGCTATTACGCCGACCACCCGCTCGCCGCCGACCTCACACTGCTCGCGATCGTCACGATCGCCGCCGCCATCCTGCGCCTGATCATGCTCGGCGAGCTGCCGTACGGCGTCCACCCCGACGAGGCGCAGCTCGCCACCGACGGCCGCAAGATTCTCGATGGCGAACTCTGGACGGTATACACGCGCGCCGTTCTCGGCCAGCCCGCCGGCCACGCCTACCTCACGCTGCCGTCGTTCCTGCTCTTCGGCTGGACGCCGTTCGCGATGCGACTGCCGCTCGCGCTCGTCGGGCTCGCCGCCGTGCCGCTGCTCTACGTCTTCGTGCGCCAGGCGTACGGGCGTACGGAGGCGTTTCTCGCCGCGACGCTGCTCGCCTTTTCGTACTGGCACCTGCTGTACAGCCGCGTCGCCCACTGGTCGATCTCGTACGGCACGATCACACTCGCCGTCCTCATCTGCATTCTGCGGGGGATGAACACGCGCGAGGGCGACCGCTATCACGGTCGTCGCTGGTTCATCGCGGCCGGCTTCTTCCTCGGGCTCGGGACGTACACCTACAACCTCTATCCCGTCGCCGTCGTCGCCATCGCCGTCTTTCTCGCGATCACAACGCTCACCACCTACCGCCGCGGCGATGACTTCCGATGGTGGCGCGGCTCGCTGCTCACCACGGCCGCCGTCGCAGTCGTCGTCTTCGCGCCGATGCTCACGCAGTTACTCGACCGCGACTCAGCCTACTGGTGGCACGTCGAGAACTACAGCGAGGTCGGCGTATGGCGGACGGAGGAGTTCAAGGACGAAGACGCGCTCGGCAAGGCCGACCTCATCGCCCGCCAGGTCGAGACGTTCGCCGGCGCCTACGCCTGGGATGCCTCGGAGGACATCGTCGACGGCAACGGCGTTCGGCCGATGTTCGATCCGGCGACGGTGATACTGTTGCTCATCGGGGTCGGGTTCGCCATCCGCCAGCGGCGCAACCCCGTCGCGCTCGCCGCGCTCTGCTGCGTCATCATCATCCCGCTGCCCGCCGTACTCCAGCAGGGCTCGATCATGCGCCAGCCCGTCGCTGCCGCGCCCTTCGCGATGCTGATCGCCGCGCTGCCGCTCGCCGCGATGTGGCGCACGGCCCGCCGCGCCTGGCACGAACGCCGCGATGTCGCCGTGATCAGCGGCGCCGCCGTCGTTGTGATGGTGGCCATCATCAGCGCGACCACCGTGTACGACTACTTCTGGACGTGGCGAAAAGCCGACTGGCCGCGGTTCATCTACCACGAGGAGGTCCGCACGTCAGCGGAGTACATGGACACGCTGCCCGACGGCGCGTACGTCCTGCTCTACAGCTGGCGCGCGCCGATCAACCAGGAGATCTACCGCTTCCTCGCGCCGGACGTCGAAGGAGAGGATCGCAGCGCCGACTTCAGCGACCGCAACCGCGTCGTCACCATCGACGACCCCACGCGCCCCACCGTCTTCGTCCTCATGGACGACTACGTCGACATGCTTCCGGCGATCGAAGCCGCCCACCCCAACGCCACCGTCCGCACGATCAAGCACAACGGCCGCATGCACCTGATCGCCATCGAAGTCCCGGCACAGACTCCTTAGGGGCGCAGCTTGGCTCGTCGCCGCCGGCGATCAGCAGACCCTCAAGAAGTTCGAGGCAACAACCAGCAGGTCGTTGGAGTTAACGATTCCGTTCTTATCGATATCCTGCACCAGTCGATCAGTCCGCGAAAATTGCAGCGCCACGGCGAGCAGGTCGTTTGAGTTCACCACCCGGTTCGTGTCGACCGATGCGACCTCCAGTCCATCTTCGCAGCCATCCAGATCCGTATCCGTCGCCGTCCGCGACGAACCGTAGCCGCAGAACTCCACCGCATCGCGAATCCCGTCGCCGTCCGTATCTGTCGTCACCGTCACACTCAAATGCGTCGCACACGCCGTCAGGCTTGGCCGCAGGGCGCCGTCCGCCGGATTCGTGCCCAGCGTGCACTCCGCCAAATCCATCGCCCCGTCTGAGTCAGTGTCGTGATTCCGTGGGTCCAGTGGCGCCGACGCGCTCACGCACGGCCCGGGTGGGCTCGGCACGCCCAGCGTCCCCTCGACGGCGTCGCTGATCCCGTCATTGTCATCGTCCGCATCGCACGCATCGCCCATTGCATCGCCGACGGGCCGCGTGCGGTCTCCTGGCGGCGCGTCGGCGACGGGCGGCGATGCCGACGAAACGCTGTACGAGAACATGCTGTCCGTGTTCAGTTGATCCGCGTTCGAGTTGGATGGGCAATTGTCAATTCCATCGACGACGCCATCGCCATCACCGTCGGACCCCAGCATGCGAGATGCGGACTCGAATTGCGCTCCCAGATTTGATGTGTCGGCGGCTTGTGCGCGTGTTTGGCTAGTGGCCACGACTAATGCAAGGGCCAGCAAGATCAGTTGGATGAGACGAAAAGGCGCGCCCATACGTTCGAATATATGAAGAAGCGCGGAAGTCCATGCCGCCGCGCGTCAAGTTATGAACGCCCTGAACCCGACTTGGATCCATCGCAGAGCGCCTCAAACAAACCCCGGCGAACCTGGTACGCCATCCCCCATGATGGCCGAGAACCGCGACTCGATCGCCGGCTTCATCTCCGGGTGCGTAAGAATATAGAAGCGCCCTTCGCGTACTGCCTCGAACACCTCTGCCGCGATCTCCGGGGGGGGCGTGCCCGCAGCGATCCGCTCCGACATCAGCGTCTGCAGCTGCGGCCCGCCGACGCCTGCCTGCGCAGCGTCGACCGCCTCGCGCGCGGGTAGTTCCGCCGGCCGGTTGCGTCCTGATTCGTTGATCCGCGTGCTCACGAAGCCCGGGCACAGCACCGACACTCCAACCTGCGGCGCCGCCATCCGCAGCTCGTGCAGCAGCGTCTCCGACAGCGCGACGACGCCGTACTTGCTCACGTTGTACGGCCCCATGAACGGCCCCGCCACGAGGCCCGCCATCGACGCTGTGTTCACGACGTGCCCCTCCTCGCCGTGCGCGATCATCCCCGGCAGAAACGTCCGCACGCCGTGGATCACGCCCCACAGGTTGACGCCCAGCACCCATTCCCAGTCGGCGTTCGTCGTGTCCCACGTGAAGCCGCCCGTGCCGACGCCCGCGTTGTTGCACAGCACGTGCACCTTCCCGAACGCATCGACCGCCCGGTCACGTAGCGCCTCGATCTCATCGAGCTTGCGCACGTCCGTCCGCACCGCGATTACGTCAGACTCCGACCCGCCGCCGAGCGCGCGCAGCTCAACCGCCGCCGCCTGCAACGGTGCATCCTCGACGTCGGCCAGCACGACGCGCATTCCCTCGCGCGCGAACCGCTCCGCCATCGCCCGCCCGATCCCGCTCGCCGCCCCTGTAATCACCGCCGTCTTCCCAACAAAGTCTTTCAACACCGTGCTCCCTCCATGCGCGCGTTCTCAACACCTGTCTGCTGACCGGCTGACAAGCTGACTTGCTGACCGCTCCTACCGGCTGATCTCCCCCATAACATCCGCAGCACCACCACCATCCGGCGCCGCGACCTCCACCACCCGCTCCAAAACATCGTCGTACTCCAGCCGCAGCGCGCGGCAGATCGTCGCATGCATGCCGTAGGTCGCGATCGCGTATGTCAGCTCCATGATCGCCTCGTCGGCCAACACCTCGCGCAGCGCCGCGAACGTCGCGTCCTGCACGCGCCCGCGGCCGAGCACGACCTCGTCTGTGTACGCGAGTATGGCCCGGTCGGCCGCATCGAACACCGGTGACACCGCCCACGCCGGGAGGTCGCGCACCTTCTCGTCCGGCACGCCCGCGTGTCGCGCCGCCTTGCAGTGTTGCGAGAACACGAACTGGCTCCCGCCCGAGAACCCCGCGCGCGCCAGCGCCAGCTCGCGCTGGTACGGAGTGACTGCGTGTAATTTGGAGTTGAACAGCGCGAACCCGGCCTGCGCGTGTGCCAGCACGTCGGGCGCCAGCGCGAACACCGTCCACCAGTTGCCTGGCGTGCCCGTCACCGTGCCCGGCTCGGCCACTGGATCCCGTCCCGGAAACAGCCGGTCGTACATGGCCGCAACGGCCGGCGCGGCCTCCGCTCGTGAAACCTGTCGCAATCGTGGCACCTGCATCCTCCAGACGAATATCGATGTTCGGCGAGTGTACAGCCGCGCGGCATTGGACGCCGGAGCGGTCAAGAACAGCGGTCCACCACCGCCACAACCGACTATGAAGGTGCTAACATAGACGCCACCCCGCGGTCGCGGCGCCGCGGTGGCCCGCCAGCGTTTCAGATGGCGAATAGAGCCGCGTGCGGAGGTTCCGATGGCGAAGCCCGAACTCACCGGCAAGACCAACAGCGAGTTCCCGATTCGAGGCGTCAATCACCTCGCCCTCGTCTGCAAGGACATGGCGAAGACGGTCGACTTTTACACCAACGTCCTCGGCATGCCGCTGATCAAGACGCTCGACCTGCCGAACGACCTGGGACAGCACTTCTTCTTCGACATGGGCAACGGCGACTCCCTCGCCTTCTTCTGGTTCCCGAACGCACCCGAGGCCGCGCCCGGGATCGCATCGCCGGCCGGCATGCCCGGCCTCGGCGAGCTCACCACCGCGCATGGTTCGATGAACCACATCGCCTTCGACATTCCCGCCGACCGCTTCGACGAGGCCGTCGACAAGCTCCACGCCAAAGGTGTGAAGACATCGCCCGTCCTCAACCACGACGACAGCCCCGCGCAGGTCGCGCGCGAAATGCACCCTGGCGTCTTCGTCCGCTCGATCTACTTCCAGGATCCCGACGGCATCCTGCTCGAGTTCGCAAGCTGGACGAAGGTGTTTACGGAGGCCGACGTCAGCCACGCGCCAGCAACGCCGCGATCGAGCGAACTAGCGGCGTCTCGCACGTAGGTTCGCCGCCGAACACCAGGTAGCAGCGTGGCTTTGGTGCGCCTGCTTCATGCGAACGCAATTCGCCACGAGGACGGGCGTCCTCGCCCGTCTCCTACAACGCGTCGAGCAACGGACTTCCGTACACCCGGGTACCATGCGCGTGATGCGAATAAAGCCCGCAAGCTCCGCACCCACTGTCGTCCCGGCAGTCGCCAGCGAAGCCGCACCCAACGCCATCGGCACCCTTAACGAAAAGCACCTCCATGCATCCCTGCGCGAGCGCTACCTCCAACTGGGCGACGCCACCGAAGTTCGCGTCGACGGCTATATCGTCGACATCCTGCGTGGCGCAGACATCATCGAGATCCAGACGAAGAACTTCTCGAACATCGCGCGAAAAATGCGAGACCTCGTCCAGCGCCACCGCGTCCGCCTCGTCTACCCCATGGCGCGCGACCTCTGGGTCGTCAAAATGCCCACCGCCGCCGACGCGATGAAGCGCCGCAAGTCACCCAAACACCTCGACGTGATCGACATCTTCGACGAGCTCGTCGCCTTCCCCGACCTCATCGGCCACGAGAACTTCCAGCTCGATGTCGTCATCACCAGCGAAGAGCGCGTCGAGCGTTTCGACAGCCCGAAGCGCTGGCGCCGTCGCGGCTGGGTCACCATTGATCGCCGCCTGCTCGCAATCGACAGCATCGTCACCCTCGAAACGCGCGCCGACTACCTCGCCCTCATCCCTCAGGGACTGCCCGAACAGTTCCTCACGTCGGACATCGCCACCGCCCTCAACCGCCCCCGCGCCACCGCGCAAAAGGCCGCCTACTGCCTGAGCCGCGCCGGCTGCATCGAACGCATAGGCTCCAAAGGCAACGCCGCCATCTACACCCACGTCGCTTCGTAGGCACCCACGGCGCCTGGCAACTTCGCCCTTCGGGTAAGATCGCGGCACATGACCGCGAGGGCACTGGCTTCCGCTGGTAAAGAGGCGGAAGCCCGCGTGGAACTCGACGGGCTTCGTCCGGGCTGGCATCAAATCAATCCCGCGAGACTTCATGTGGAGAATCACGCTGGCTGTGCTCGCAGACGCCTGCGCGGATCTCGACTACATGGACGGGGCCGAAGTGTTGCTCGAGGAGTTGATCCCCCACGCGGAATTCAATGCTTCAAGCGCTAATTCCGTGGAGTACGGTTCCGTCGCCCGGTTTGTCGGCCGGCTTTGCACGATGCTGGAGCGCTGGGACGAGGCGGAACAGCATTTTGAGATCGCTTTCACCGCGCATGACCGCATGGGATTAAGCCTGGACCGCGTGGACGCGGCTCGACTACGGCGAGATGCTTCTCCGCCGCAACGCGCCCGGCGACCGTGAACGCGCCATCGCCCTGCTGCAGCAGGCGCACGACTTCGCGAAGGAGTCCGGCATGGGCAAGGTCGAGCGCGACAGCCGACGCCTGCTCGCCAACATCCCGGTGTAGCGAGCAGGCCGCAATGGCCGTGAGGTCTCGGTTCACGGTCTCAGTCGGTGCGGTTGGATGCGACGAGATGATCTACGACGGCCCGCGCCGCAGCGCGCACGGACACAGTGAAACCGAAGAACGGCCCAAACGCCCCGCCCGCCGCCATGCTTGTGACGTACAGACCCTGCACGCTCGTCTGGAAGTGTGCATCGAGCACCGGATATCCATCCACAATTTCGATCTGTCGGAGCAGGTCGCCGTCCGCCAGTAGCGGCACGCGCCCCATGTTCACCTTGTAGCCCGTGGCGAAAATCACGTGGTCGGCATCGATACGTTCGCCTGTGTCTAGCCTTAGCTGCATCGACCCGCCTGCCGCGGTTTCACATGCTGCGATGGTCGTTCGCGGCCACAGGTGGATGTTCGGTCGTTCGAGACGCGGCGCCAGCCAGGGCTCGAGTTTCAACCTGCCCTCGCCCCACAGGCGCGCTGCAATGTCGCTCCGTTCCTCGCTCGCCAAGTCTCGATACCATTCAGGCGTGGCGCAGATCCGTTCGACCAACGCCGGTACCCACGTCCAGTCACTCGCGACGAACGTGGGCGTGTCATGGCGGTAGGTCAGGTGTACCTCACGGGCGCCGGCCTCGCCGAGCAACGCAGCCCACTCGAATGCGCTCTGGCGGCCGCCCACGATCACTACGCGCTCTCCTTCGAAGCGCGAGAGATGCACCGTGTCGCATGTGTGCCCGAAGTGTCCCGCCGGCAGCATGGCGGCGAGATCGCGTGGAATGTTCGCGAAGTGTGCCATCCCGACCGCCAGCAGCACATTGCGCGCCCGAAGCTTTCCGCCACTATCCAGTGCCGCTTCAAAAGCATGCTCAACGGTTCCCGAGCGACTCAGGGCGGTAACGAGGCCCGGTGAGGTGACGATCTTCTTCTGGCGGATGAACCAGGCGCAGTAGCCAAGGTAGAAGTCCACGGAGAGGGGTTCAACGTCCGCGGGCGCGAAGCCCAGCTCATCGGCATACGCCTCAATCGTATGTTCGTCGGTGACGTCAAAGTGCCAGTCGCACGCGGAACGCAGGAGCATGCCCGCCGGCATATGGGAGTTCCAGAACCCCATCGGTTCGCCAACGACACGGTGCTCGACGCCCGCGTGCCGTGCGTATGCTGAGGCGGCGAGACCAAACGGACCGGCGCCAACTATAAGTAAATCGGTCTCGTCTGCTTCCATGAATGTTCCGCGGAGCATCGTAACAAAGCCCTGCCCCGAGAAAGCCCATCGGGTCGAATCCAGAAAAATGCCATGACGCGCTTGCAGGTCAGCCGTGACGCAAACTACGCTCGCCGTACCCAGCCCGCGGCCGCAACAAGACCAGCTGCGGGCCAGAGCACCCGGAGCGCGGTCGATCAAACACCATTGATCGTCCCAGCTTCAGGACAATCAGACGTGCAAGAGAAAGCAGACGAACACAGGGTCAATCAAACCCCGCCACGGAGACCGTTTGCAATCCGCCACGAAACCCGTATGATCGCCGTATCCCGTCTCGTGGCATTGCGATCGTCGATTTGGCGAAAACTGCAACTCTGCCATCCAATTTGAGGCTGAGCCCATGACGAATTCGCAGGAATCCCTCCCCGGTCGTCTCCTCACCGCTATGGTCACCCCCATGCGACCCGACGGCGCCGTCGATTTCGCCAAAGCGCGCGAGCTTGCTCGCGCGCTCCTTGACTCCGGCTCCGACGGCGTCGTCGTCACCGGCACCACCGGCGAGGCCCCCACCATCAACATCGCCGACAAAGTCCGCCTCTGGTCCGAAGTGAAGGACGCCATCGCAGGCCGGGGATCCATGATCGCCGGCGCCGGAGACAACTGCACCGCTGACAGCATCGAGTTCGCCCGCGAGGCCGCCGCTGCCGGCGCCGACGCCATCCTCCTCACCGTGCCCTACTACAACAAACCGACGCAGGAGGGCCTCTACCGCCACTTCGCCGCCATCGCCGAAAGCGTCGACACGCCGTGCATCATGTACAACGTCCCCGCCCGCACCGGCGTCAACATGACGGCCGCCACCCAGATCCGCCTCTCGCACGAAGGCAACATCATCGGCGTGAAGGAAGCGAGCGGCGACATGGTGCAGCACGCCGAGATCATCGAGGGCGCAGCATCGGGGTTCCGCGTCTGGTCTGGTAACGACGAAGACACCTTCAACGTCATCGCCCTCGGCGGCTATGGCGTCATCTCCGTTGCCTCGCACCTCGTCGGCCGCCAGATCGCCGACATGATCGCCGCCCTGACCGGGGGCGAGACATCGCGTGCCGCATCAATCCACCGGCGCCTGCTGCCGCTGATCGACGCCCTCTTCCTCCAGACCAACCCGATCCCCGTGAAGTACGCCCTCAACCAGCTCGGCTTCGCATGTGGCCCCTTCCGCCTCCCCATGTGCGACCCCGACGAAGCCACCGGCGAGCGCATCATGCAAGAAGTAGCAAAGCACACCATCGACCTCCCCATCCCGGTGTAAAGGGAGTCAGCGAGTCAGTGGCTCAGTGTGTCAGCCGTTGAGAAAGTGATCCGATGACCGACCCGTTCAGCGCGAAACGATTGACGATCGCGGCGATCTCGAGCCTGCCCGAGAACGCTTCGATGGAACACGTCATCGAACGCCTCTACCTCACTAAGCAGATCCGCAAAGGCCTCGATGACATCGACGCAGGTCGAGTTGTCCCGCACGAAGAAGTCGAACGAGAGTTCGCGACGCGACGAGGCGACTGACGACTGACGCTGTAGAGCCTTCGTCTCCTTCGTGGTCCTTCGTGGATCACACGCTGACGCACCGAGACACTGAGACACTGATGAAAATCCTCGGCATCGAAACCTCCTGCGACGAAACCGCCGCCGCCGTCGTCGAGGACGGCCGCTGGCTGCGCTCGAACGTCATCGCATCGCAGTTCCACCTCCACGCCCAGCACGGCGGCGTCGTCCCGGAGGTCGCCGCCCGCCACCACCTCGAAGTCATCCTTCAGGTGATTGACGAAGCCCTGCTCGACGCGAAGACATCGTGGAGTGAGCTGGCCGCCGCCGCCGTCACCGCAGGCCCCGGCCTCGCCGGTCCGCTGCTCGTCGGCGTCAACACCGCGAAGGCGCTGGCGTACGCACACGATGTGGCGCTGCTCGGCGTCAACCACCTCGAAGCCCACCTCTACGCCAACTGGCTCGAGGTCGATGGCCGTGAGTATGTCATCCCCGAACTGCCCGCGCTCGGCCTCATCGTCTCCGGCGGCCACACCGACCTCATCCTCATGCGCGGCCACGGCGACTACGAGCGCATCGGCCGCACCCGCGATGACGCCGCCGGCGAGGCCTTCGACAAGGCAGCTCGCATGCTCGGTCTCGGCTTCCCTGGCGGCCCTGCCATCGAACGCACCGCCCGCGACGCGTCGTCAGCCTCGGGCGACGTGAAGCCGTCACTCCGCCTGCCTCGAGCCTGGCTCAAGGGCACCGACGACTTCTCCTTCAGCGGCCTCAAGACCGCCGTCCTTCACACCGTGCGTGGCGAGACAGGACCGCCGCCACCTTCGGAAGAAATCGCCGCCGCCTTCCAGACATCCGTCGTCGATGTCCTCACAAAAAAGACCGTCGAAGCCGCCGTCCGCGAAGGAGTCCGCAGCATCCTGCTGTCAGGCGGCGTCGCCGCGAACACCCCACTGCGCGAGACGCTCGTCGCCCGGTCGCCTCTGCCCGTGCACGCCCCGCCGCCCGTTCTCTGCACCGACAACGGCGCGATGATCGCCGCCTGCGCCCACTACCGCTTCGAGGCGCTTGCCGCCGGCCCCGACCTCGACCCGCAGCCCGGCATGAAGTTCGCGCATGTATGAAGAAGTGTCACAGGTCTCAGTCGTTCGTCAGGAGATGCACTCGGTCTAGGCCACTGAGCCGCTGCCACACTGAAAAACTGAGTCACTAACACACTACGATGACAGGGAACATCGCCCGCAGCCGTTCTGCGTGCACCAGTCGCGCTCGAGCGCCAGCAGCCCCTGGGCACGCCGCGCCGTGATCCGCAACGGCACCTCCATCGACGCCAGCGCGTTCTCGATGAACTTCGTCTTCCCATAGGCCGCGGGCCGCGGCAACCGCGCATACAGCGCGCGCGCTTCGCTGCCCAGCGTGTTGTCGCCCGTGGACGCTGCGACGGGCAGCACGACGTTCACCAGCATCTCGATCGCCCGCGACCGCCCGATCAGCGCCAGCGGCAGCAAGCACGGCCCCGCGCACACGTCGAAGTGGCGCGACCAGAACCCCACGGCGTTGACAGTGAGAAGCGCGATCGCGTCCGCTGTCTTCGCAGCCGCGATCGCCGACAACGCACGCGACGGGTGGTCAAGCCTGGACAGCAACGCCGCCGCCGCTGCGATCCGCCGTGCCGGGTGGTTAGCCGGCCGCACGCCCCACAGCTTCCACGCGTCAACGCCCATTGCCGCCGCCGATCTGCCCGATCGCGCGAACGCCCCCTCCAGCTCCACGACGTAACCATCCAGCGGCCCCGCATAGCCGCGTTGCGACGGCAACAGCCCCGCACCGCCAAGCAGCAGAGCCTCCATCGCGATCGCATCTCTCGCGAGCGGCTCGAGCGCACGCCACGGCACCGCCTCCGCAAGCGCGCGCATAGGCGCGGCGTTCCCGCCGAACCCCAGCGCCTCCAGCAGCCCCGCGTACAGCGCCTGCTCCACCCCGTGCGCAGCAATCGCCTCCCGCGAGACGGTGACTTTTTCGTCGAAGCGCAGGTCGCCCTCCGCGTCGAGCGCCGCCTGCACGCCGTCGGCGCCCATGCGCAGCACGGCGTCGTGGCAAGGCTCCATCCACAACAGGGGCCGCTCCAGCCAGTGGCGGATCTCGCCCTCGCGCCGCGCCACCCACGGCTCAAGCGCGACGACGGGCGCGACCTTCCCGCCAGGCAGGCGTGTGTCCTCACCAAGATCGTCCTCAAACACGACGTGCAGCACGACATCGCGATACGCCATGTCCGTCGCGTGCCCGTGGGCCGTGAACGAAGACGCCCGCACGTGCAGCTCAACGTCGCCCTTGAGCGTCACGCCCGAAGGCCCGGCGATCGCCGCGCCGCGAAAATCGGGCCCCGGCCCGCGCCCCGGCCGCCCGGGCGAGATCACACGCACTGGCACGCCCTGCCGCGTCACCAGCGCCCCCTCCGGAAACCGCTGCCCACGCCAGATCTCGAAGAGCTGTTGTTCGGTGAGGTGGTCGGATTCCGGAGGCCGGAGGTCAGATGTCGGAGGCTGGATGTCCGAGGTCGGAGGCTGGATGTCCGAGGTCGGTGGCCGGCTGCTCCGCCGTGACACTTCAAGTTCGCGCGGCTCGTCGCAAATGATCGTGAGTTGCTGGAACGCCTGTGCAGCGACCATCATCGGTTCGTCCCGCGCTTCGCGGGACGCGATTCCGATTTCTGACCTCCAGCCTCCATCTCCCCGTATGCATACCCGGCGCTGTCGGCGACTATCGACAGCAGCTTCTCGCTCGCGCCGCGCGGTTGGTACTGCCCAGTCTCCCACTCGCTGACCGTCTGCTGCCGCACGCCGAGCGCGTCGGCGAGCTGCTCCTGCGTTAGCTCCATGTGCCGCCGCAGCCCGCGCACGCCGTCCGCGTCCCACGCCGTCCTCCGTTGTTTGGCCATGGCCTAGTCTACACGGTTCCGTGTAGACAATTGGTCGAAGTATGAGCCCGAAGCCCTGAGGCGGCGTGCCGATCCCGGCCGTGAACTGACGACTGACGACCGACGACCGCTATCAAAAACTTGATCTCACGTCCCCGCCTGCCGTACCATGCCCTAGCACTCTCCGCTGACGAGTGCTAACAACACGACCAAACAGATTCGGAATCAAGCAAGCAGACCTTACAGGAGGTATCAGCATGGCTAAGGCCAAGGTGGCATCGAAGCCCGTGAAGACCGCGAAGAACGGCGCGTCCGGCGGCAGCAAGCTCATCCCGCTGCAGGACCGCATCGTCATCAAGCCCGTGGTGCAGGAAGAAGTCCTCGCCAGCGGCATCGTCATCCCGGACACGGCGAAGGAGAAGCCCCAGCAGGGCACCGTCATCGCCGTCGGCCCGGGCAAGCTTGACGACAACGGCAAGCGCATCGCCATGGACGTGTCCGTCGGCGACCGCGTCCTCTACGCGAAGTACACCGGCCAGGAGATCAAGATCGACCGCGACGAACTGATCGTCATCTCCGAGAAGGACGTCCTCGCGAAGGTTCAATAGTCGCTGGCAGGTCGCTTCGTTGCGGCCTCTCCCACCCAACGACTAACCCCAACGACTAACGACCAGGAGACACACATGGCAAAGCAACTGATTTTCGACGAGGAAGCTCGTCGTTCACTCAAGGCCGGCGTTGACGCGCTCGCCGACGCAGTCAAGGTGACGCTCGGCCCGCGCGGCCGCACCGTCGTCCTCGACAAGAAGTTCGGCGCGCCCGCCGTCGTCGATGACGGCGTCGCGATCGCCAAGGAGATCGAACTCAAGGATCCCTTCGAGAACATGGGCGCGCAGCTCGCGAAGGAAATCTCGATCAAGACCAACGACATCGCCGGCGACGGCACCACGACGGCCACGGTGCTCGGCCAGGCGATGGTGCGCGAAGGCATGAAGAACGTCGCCGCCGGCGCCAACCCGATGGCCCTCAAGCGCGGCCTCGAGGCCGGCGTCAAGGCGGCCGTCGCGAGCATTCGCGAGATCGCGACACCGGTTTCCGGCAAGGCGCAGATCGCCCAGGTGGCGACCGTCTCCGCCCGCGACCCTGAGGTCGGCGAGATGATCGCCGAGGTCATGGAAAAGGTCGGCAAGGACGGCGTCATCACCGTCGAGGAGTCGCGCGGCATCGCCTTCGAGACGGACTTCGTCGAGGGCATGGCCATCGACCGCGGCTACGTCAGCCCCTACTTCGTGACAAACAGCGAGCGCATGGAAGCATCGCTCGACGACCCGTACATCCTCATCACCGACAAGAAGATCAGCGCCGTCGCCGACGTGCTGCCCGTCCTCGAGAAGGTGCTGCAGGTCACGAAGAACTTCGTCATCATCTGCGACGACTGCGACGGCGAGGCGCTCGCCACGCTCGTCGTGAACAAGCTCCGCGGCACGATCAACGCCCTCGTCGTCAAGGCCCCCGGCTTCGGCGACCGCCGCAAGGCCATGCTCGAGGACATCGCGATTCTCACGGGCGGCGCGTTCATCACGGAGGACATGGGTCTTAAGGTCGACGGCGCGCAGGTCAGCGACCTCGGCCGCGCCCGCCGTGTCGTCGCCACGAAGGACGAGACGACCTTCATCGAGGGTTCCGGCACCGACAAGGCGATCCAGGACCGCATCAAGCAGATCAAGGCCCAGGTCGAAGAGGCCTCGTCGGAGTTCGACCGCGAGAAGCTCCAGGAGCGTCTGGCGAAGCTCGCCGGCGGTGTCGCCGTCATCAAGGTCGGGGCGGCCACCGAGGTCGAGCTCAAGGAGAAGAAGCTCCGCGTCGAGGACGCCCTGTCCGCGACGCGCGCGGCCGTCGAAGAGGGCATCGTGCCCGGTGGTGGTGTGACCCTGATCCGCGCGATCGAGGCCGTCACAAAGGCCAAGCTGAAGCTCACGGGCGACGAGCGCACGGGAGCAGCCATCCTCGAGCGCGCGCTTGAGGAGCCGATGCGCGTCATCGCCGAGAACGCCGGCCTCGAGGGCTCGGTCGTGATCGAGAACGTGCGGACGGGCGCCGGCAAGAACAAGAACTGGGGCTACGACGCCCGCAACGACGTCTACTGCGACATGCTCAAGGCCGGCATCCCCGACCCGGCGAAGGTGACGCGCTCGGCGCTCGAGAACGCTGCCAGCATCGCCGCCATGGTGCTGACGACGGAGACGCTCGTCACCGACATCCCGGAAGCACCGCAGGCCGCGCCGATGGCGCCGCCGATGGACTACTAGAAGGACTTCAGTCTTTCAGGGATTGAGGATTTCAGGAGAGGCCCGTCGTCAGACGGGCCTCTCTCTTGTAATCGAGACGGAGGGCGATCCTCAAGTCCTCATTAACTTACATTTACACCCCGTACGCCGACCGAGCCTCCGCCCGGATCTCCGCCCGAAAGTCCGGGTGGGCGATTGCGCACAGCTCATCGATGCGCCGCCGCAGCGTCGCGCCGCGGATCCGCGCGATGCCGTACTCCGTCACGATGATGTCGGCGTAGCCGCGCGGCACCGTCACCGCCGTCCCCTGCGGGAACATTGCGACGATGCGCGACCGCCGCTCGCCGTTCACGATGGAGGTCGACGGTAGGACTGTTACGCTGCGGCCGCCCTTCGCGTGCAGCGCGCCGACCGCGAACGCGAACGCGCCGCCCGTCCCGCTGTAGATCTCCGGCCCGATCGTCTCGCCGTCGATCTGGCCCGTCGCGTCGACGAGGAGCGCGTTGTTGATCGCGCAGAAGTTGTCGTGCGCGGCGATCACCTGGATGTCGTTCGTGTGCGACATGCAGTACAGCTCGTACCGCGCGTCGCCATCCACCTGCGCGAACTCCTCCGCCGACAGCGGCCCGAACGACGCCCCGACGACCTTCCCCGGATGCAGCGTCTTCCGCGAGCCCGTGATCACGCCGCCCTCGACAAGCGCGGGGATGCCGCCGAAGATCAGTTCGCTGTGCACGCCAAGCTCATGGTGGTGGCCGATGAAGTCGGACATCGCCGCCGATACCGTCCCCGTGCCGAACTGCAGCGTGTCGCCGTCCCCCACGATCTCGCTGCCGACCAGCGAGCAGATCACCGTCGCGATCTCCGTCTCCTCGTCGGTGTTCGGCGGGCGCCGCAGGAACTTCCACTGCTCCGGCGCCTCGACGAGCAGTTCGATGTCATCTATGTGGATCCGATTGTCGCCGCCCGTCCGGATCAGCCGTGGGTTCACCTCGCCGACTACATGCCGCGCCTCACGCGCGACTTCAGGCGCGCCCCATACGCTCATCCCGAAGCTGCACCACCCGTCCGCATCCGGCGGCGACACGCTCGTCAGGAAGACGTCCGGCCTACGGTCGAGCCAGTATGAAGCGTCCTCCCGCGTCGGCGGCGCAATCACATAATCGAGCAGCCCCTTGCGGAACGCCGCCCGATCCGGCGCCTGCAGGAAGAACGACCGCACATTGAAGTTGTTGGGAGCGGCGTCGTCACCCCACCACGACATGAACGTCGCGATCGAGTTCTCGACATCGACGTCACGCAGTTCGCCTGCGCGCGCCGCGAGCGCCCGGCACAACGCCAGCGGCGTCAGGTAGTGCATGCCGATGACGACGCGGTCGCCGTCGCGCACCACCCGCACCGCCGCCTCGGGCGACGCCAGCTTCGACGCGTATCGCTCGCGCCAGTCCGGTAGCGGCGGCCCGGGCATTGATGGTGGTGTTTCAGACATAGAAGTACGCCCGAATTGTATCGGGCGCAGTTAATCCGTCGCCTAACGACCAACGACCAACCGCTTACGACAGCCGATACAGCCGGAAGAACAGATGCTCCACCGGCAACACCTCCACCGACGCGAAGCTCGCCTCTGCCGCATATGACCGCAATGTCGGCTCACGGAACACCGTCCCCGTCGCCGCCGACGGTGATTCCGACATCCCAGCGGGCAAGCAGTGCAAGATGCTCCAGCCGTACATCATCCGCTCGATGTCGTCGCCCTCACCCGTGAACGCCTCAGCCACGCGCTCGTCGGCGACGAGAAGCGCGCCACCCTCGCGCAGCAAGTTCTTTGCCGCGCGCAGCGCATCCACCGGCCGCGACATGTCGTGCAGCGCTTCGAGGATCATCACCAGGTCGTACTGAGCCGCCAGTGCAGGGTCCGCCGCGTCACGCAGCGAAACTGTCACGCGATCCGCAACGCCCGCCTCTGCGACGTTCTTCTTCGCGAGCTCGACCGATGCCGGGTCGAGGTCGAACGCATCGACCGTCGCCGCCGGAAACTCCTTCGCGACGCCGATCGCCGCCCAGCCCGCGCCACAGCCGATGTCGGCGACGCGCGCGCCCGGCGATTGGAGACGCGCCAGCACGTCGGGCATCGAAGGGATCCACGACTGTGCCAAGTCGTAGAGGAACGGCGGCCGGTTGATCGTGCCCTGGCCCTCGCGTAGGTCGACGCCGTAGTCCGCGTACGGCACGCCGCCACCGCTCCGGTACGCCTCGATGATCGCGTCCATCGGGCTGACCGCGCCTGCGAACAACTGCGCGATCGGAGCCACGTAGTTCAGGCTGTCCTTGTCGAGAAGCACTTCCGCATGTTCTGGCGAGAGGCCGAACACAGGCTCTCCGCCCGAAAGGTCCGCGCTGAGGATGCCCGTGACGGCCTGCTGCTCCGCCCACTCACGAACGTAACGTGGGTGCGTCGACGTGCGGGCAGCCAGCTCGGCTACTGTCGCCGGCTGGTTGGCGAGCGCCGCATAGAACCCCAGCTTGTTCCCGATGTGCACCGAGAACACATCCATCGACGCGATCGTCGCGTTCATCAGCCGTTCCGCGAACGCATCCCGGCTTGCTTCATCGAGCGCAACGCGTGGCTTCTTTGTCATGGCAACCATTGTCTCATCTCCTCTCGCCTATCTCTACCCCACATCGGCCGGCGCCGCCGGCGGGATCACCCACCGACGACTGACGACCGACGACCATCATCCCTTTCGAGCGACGTAGTAGTTGTTCAGGACGTCGCCATCGACCTTCGCGATCTCGACCTGTCCGAAACCGGCCTCCGCCAGCAGCTCTCGCGCCTGCTGCTCGCCCCAGCACGTCCCCAGACCCTCACCGCCGAGGGCCAGCGAGACCGTCATGCAGTGGAACGTCGAGACGGTGTACAAGAACGGAGCCAGCGGGTGGTCCATGTTGCCAGCGTGCGTGCTGTCCGCCCCGATGTCCACGCAGAGGTAGGTGCCGCCCGGTCGCAGCGCGTCGTAGATGCCCTTGAGCATGCGTCGCGGGTTCGCCTGGTCATGCACTGCGTCGAACGTCGTGATCAGGTCGAACGCCGGCGGGCCCGACAGCGTCGCCGCATCCTTGACTTCGAAGCGCGCGTTCGTCAGGTCTAGGGCCTTCGCTTCGTCCCGGGCGATGCCGATGCCTTCATCGGAGAAGTCGTAACCAACGAAGCGGCTGTTCGGAAACGCCTGCGCCATCACGTTGATCCCGTGACCGATGCCGCACCCGACATCCGCGACATCGATCCCCGCGCGCAGCTTCTCGACGAGACCGGGTACGAGGGGTAGCGTCACGTCGATGAGCGTCGCATCGAACACGGCCGAACTCCAGCCGCCCATGACCTGCTGGAACGTTTCAAACTGTGCGTAGGGGACGCCGCCACCCTTCTGGAACGACTCGACGATGCCATCCTCCACCTGCCCGAGCAGCGGGAAGAACTGGGTCATCGTCGCAAGATTGCCGGGCCCCGCCGCTCGTGTCAGCGAGGCTGCGTGTTCTGCGGGAAGCCAGTACGTTCCGGCGATCCCATCGTGCTCGACGATGCGGCCCGTCGTTGCCGCGCCCAGCCACTCACGCACGTAGCGCTCGTTCAGGCCCGCTTCGCCGGCGATCTGCGCGCATGTGCTCGGCGGTAGCCCCGCCATCGTGTCGAAGAGGCCTGTGCGGTGGCCGACGCTGATCGTATAGGCAAGCGCCGCTCCGTTGATGACGCCGACGACGTAGCCGCCGAACTCCTCCGCTTTCTGTGTGTCGATTGCCGCTGGTGCTTGCGCTGTTGCCGTCGTCATTGCCGTCCTCCTGTGATCAACGGCCGTGCCCGTGTGGGCTCTGCTGCCGTCTCGGCCAGTATCGAAGCGGGACACGCGCGTCACATATGAACGCGTTCACACACAGCGCGGATTGCTCTACTCTCATAGCGGCTAGGCGTCCTCGCTGGCCACAGGAGATCACATGGTTCCAGCAGCATCCACTCAACCCGCTCTCGAGGCGCTCGCCAGTTCGCCGTTGCTTGGTAGCATCTCGAAGACCGATCTGCGCGACCTCGTGCGGGAGGCGCGTCCCCGCATCTACCGCGCAGGTGAGTGGCTCTTCCACCGGGGCGATCCCGGCGACGGCATCTTCGCCATCGTCTCGGGCGAGGTGCGCATCGTCCTCGAGAGCGCGTCCGGCAATCAGGTCGTCGTACGCAAGCTCAGCGACGGCGATGTCTTCGGCGAACTCGCCGTGCTCGACGGCCAGACACGCACCGCGTCAGCCGTTGCCGCCACGCCCGTCCGCAGCCTCCACATCGCCAAGCCGCGCTTTCTCTCGTGGCTGCGCGAGCATCCCGCCGCAGCCGTCGCCATGCTCCAGCACGTTGCCTACCGGCTCCGCACCACAAACGAACAGGTCGCCGAGATTGGCCTGCTCGACGTCGAGACGCGCATACGCCACCACCTCGCCCAGCGGTTTCTGGAGTCGCCGGCAGGGCTCACGGCGGGCGCGCGCCTGCGCATCAACCAGACGGAGTGCGCGCGCCAGCTCGGCATCACGCGTGAGAGCGTGAACAAGCACCTCGCTCGCGTGCGCGCCGCCGGCCTGGTCGATGTAGAACGTGGGGTCGTCGTGCTCTTGCAGCCGTCAGCATTCGAGACGGAGATCTAGCAGCGCGATCGCTGATGCCTGTAGCCCGACGCGTGACGCTGTAGCGCGGGCTCTTAGCCCGCGCGGTCGCTGTGTGAGGGATGCTCGTAGAGACGAGGCTTCTCGAAGAGTCGCCTCTGGAGGCAGCTCCGTCCCTAGCGCGACGCGAGCCGAAGATACAGCGTCTCCATCCGAGCCATCTCCACCTCGTTCGTCCCGCGCTCCCGCACGATGGCCCGATTCCGCACCGCCGCAGTGCGCCGCAACTCCACGCCGGAGACCGCTTTCATCAACGCCTCCGCCATCAACACAGGCGAGCCGAGTGGCACCGTGAGCCCGTTCTCGCCATCCACGATCCACTCGCGCACGGTCTCGAGGGCGCTCACGACCGGAAACGCGCCGGCCGACATCGCCTGCAATAGCGCCACCGACGTCCCGTCCGACGACGGAACCGACACGAACACCGCCGCTTCCGTCATCAAGTCGCGCAGCCGTGCCGCATCGACCGTGCCCGTAAACGTCACCGCGTCGCCGAGAGGTCGTGCTCGGTCCTCGAGCGCCGGCGACAGCGACCCGCTGTGCGCGACGACCAGTTGCGTGTTCGGCGCCTTCTCGTGAAGGACTGCGAACGCGTCGATGATCGCATCGATGTTGTACAGCGGCTCATGCGCCCGCGTGCTCAGGATCGTGATCGGCGCACCCGCGAACGGCGCGGCGACGTTCGCCGACTCCTCCCACCTGTCGCCGAAGTACGCATCCGCCCCCAGCGTCACGATCTCGACCTTTGAACGCGACGCACCCAGCTCGACGATGCGCTCCGCCATCACGTTGTTGTTCGATGTGATGAGATCGGCGCGAGCCAGCGTCCACTTCGCGATCTGCCGCGAGATCGGATCGCGTCCTGGCTCGACGAGCACGTCCGAACCCCACGCCGTCACAACGTACGGATGGAAGCCTGCCAGCGCACCGTAGAATCCGTGCTCGACGACGAAGTGCGCGTGAAACACATCCGGCGCGATTTCACGCAAAACGCGCTGAAGTCCCGCCTGCCGGTAGCGGGCCGCGTGCACAAGGCGCACGAGGCTCCGTGGAATACGGCTCGATCCGCTGCCTGCTGCACTTCCACCGTCACCGTTCGTGAATCGCTCTTTGAGCACATGCAGCGTCACGCCATCAACTGGAGCTGACGGCGGATAGAACGAGATCGCATGCACATCATGGCCGCGCGCGATGAACCAGCGCAGCCACGATCGCGTATGCACGCCGTCGAAATCGCCGAGCACCGCGATCCGCAGCCGTTGCGCGTCGGTCACGCGCTCGACATTCATGGCGCCGGTGGCTCAGGCTGGGCCGGTGGACGACGCAGCAGCTTCGTTGTGACCGTCGTCCACGCATCGCGATACAGTCGCACGTCCTCGCGCCCCGGGATGAGCGCTACCAGCGGCGACCGACCTGAGATCACGCTGTAGGCGAACAGTGCTGCGCCAAAGTGCGCGAAGTACGCGAGCGACGACGCGGCCGCAGCGCCGTTGACATCAAAGATCGGAATCAGGATCAAGTCCAGGGTCACCGTCACCACCAGCGACACCGCAGTGATCCCCGTGTTCACGAGCGGCCGCCCGCGGCTGAAGATGTAGCTCGTCAGCACTTTCGATCCAGCGAGCACCACCGTGCCCGGCAGGAGCAGCCACAACGCCTGCACGCTGTCCTTGTACTCCTCGCCGAATGCCAGCGGCACCAGTACCGGCGCAATCACCGCGAGACCGAGCGCCGCCACTGCAGCGATCAGGATTGTGTTGCGCGTCGCGAGGGGCGCCATCCAGTGCGCCTCGTCTTCGTCCGCTGTCAGCCGCGGCAGCAGTACCAGCGCCACCGCGTTCGCCAGCACGAAGATCACCTCCGTCATCGACGCGCCGACGGCGTAGATGCCCACGCCTGCAAGCCCGACGAAGTACCGCACGAGAAATTGGTCGAGCCGGTAGTTCAGCAGCTGCAGGACGTTGCCGGCCTCGCCCTGCACGCCGAACCCCGCCAGCTTGCGCAGCGTGTCGAACCGCGGCCGTACGATCAGCCCCACGTCCACATGCCGGAGCCCCACGCGCGTTAGAGAGAACACGCCCGCAACCGACGTCGCCCCTATCAGGCACCATGCCGCCTGCGTTGGCGTCGGGTCGCCTGCGACGACGAGCACGATGATCGCGCCAATCAGAAGCGCCTGCTGCGACACCGTCGCGACTCCCAGATCGACGAAGCGGCTCTCCGCCTGCAGCACGAATCGCATCAAATTCCAGTACAACAGCGCGGGCACCGCCGCGATCAGCATCCACGGCGAGACACCCACGCCCAGCGCATCATCCTCGACCCACGGTACGATCGCGGCGACGAGCAGCGCGGTCGCAAGCGTCGCGAACAGCGTCACATTGTGCGCCGCTCCGATCACGTCGCGCACCGTCAGCTCGCGCTTGTTGATGTAGTAGATGGCCGCGTTGCCGACGCCGAACCCGAGCAGGATCTGCCCGAACGCCGCCGACAGCACGAACAGCCCGTACGCCCCGCGCCCATCCGGCCCCAGCGCCCGCGCGAGCAGGATCCCCGTCGCGAACGCCAGAGCGCCATCGACGAGGTACGTCAGGACGACAACATTCACATGACCGAGAAACGATCCGCGCTGCTGCGGTTCGGGGAGGGCCTCAGCATCAATCATCAGTCGGGAGTGTATCCCCGCGCGCTGTCGACAAAATGCAACACTCGCATGGCACTCGGCGAATCTGCGCCGGAATATCGCCACATAGAATCAGCGGCGGATGCGATGCATGTTTCACGTGAAACATCACCATTGCTGTGCGCCTCACCTGTCGGAATGTGTGAGATCTGGTTCCTAGCCCGAGCGCGCGATTGCTTGCACGGCCGCCAGCTCCGCCGCCATCCGTTGATCCCATGTCCAGAACCGCTCTCGCGCGTATGCTGCCGCTCCCGCCGCCAGCCGTTCCCGCTGCGGCGCATCGGCCGCCAGCGTCACCAGCAGATCCGCCATGCGCTCCTCCAGCGGCCGCGCGATCCCCGACCGGTTCGACGAGTCGACCAGCCTGCCCGCCACACCGTCTTGAATAAGGTCGCGCGTGTCGCCCGCATCCACCGCGACGACGCACATCCCGCATGCCATCGCCTCCAGCAGTGGGTTCCCGACGTTCGACAGGTCGGCGATCGCCAGGAAAACATCGGCCGCATGCATGTACGACATCACGTCCGCCTGAGGCACCGCGCCCACAAACCGCACATTCGCGCCCACGCCCAACTCACGCGCGAGTGCTTCGAGCCTCACCCGCTCCTCACCGTCGCCGACGATAACCAGAAGTGAGTGCTGCGCCCATGACGCTACGCGAGGCAGCGCGCGTATCGCGCGATCCACCCGCTTCCACGCCGCAAGCCGCGACGCCGTCAACATTACGAACGCGCCGTCCGGGATGTTGAGCGACGCGCGCGCCGATGCACGCTCTTCCGGCGTTGGCGCACGCAGCCGATCGAGGTCGAGCCCGTTGCGCCAGAATTTCGTCTTCGTCCGCACCGCAGGATTCAGCCGCGCGAGTACCTCGTCGCCTTGTGTGCCATCGTCCGTCATGATCACGAGGTCTGCTGGCGTCTTCAGCGCCAGCGCCTCTTCGTAGCGGCGGTAGTACATCACGCGATCGTTCAGCGCCGGATGCATCACCGTTCCCTGGAAGCGCGTCACGAGCGTCAGCCGGAATCCCCGCCGCCGCAACAGCTTCGCCGCGAGCACGCCGTGCACTTCGTACGCATAAATGACGTCGTAGGCCTCCGGCGATGACCGCAGCAGGCGCTCCGCCTCCTTGGCCGCCAACCACGGAAACGCCGCCGCGAACCGCGCCTTCTGGTCGATCGCCAGGATCGGGCCGGGAAGCGACGGCAGCGGAAGGTCGCGCAGGCTTGGCATGTGGAACGCGTGGAAGGTCACGTTCGCAATCGCCGGACGCGATTCCGGCGCTTCATCGCGGTCGCTGCGGCGATAGAAGTGGTTTGCGCCAATGTCCGGCATCACGACATCGACGTGGTGGCCGGCCTCCCCGTACGCGCGCAGCGTGCGCTCCAGCGTCGGCGCGCCCTTCCCCTGGTCCAGCGACCACACGTCGAGCGCGCAAAGGAGCAGGATTCTCACGAGCGTCCGCTCGGCCCGATCGCTCGCGTGCCGGCGGTTACGGGAGTCTCGCCGCGGGTCGCCGAACGAATCGACGGCGGCGCAAGATCCGCATCATCATCGTCATCGCGCCGTCCCCGCACGAACGCCAGCGCGCAGGCGCCGATGATTCCGCTGACGAGGCCGATCGCGATCGCCGCGCCCACCCGTGCAGCCGTCGATCCGAGCCCGCTCGCGTAGGTGTGCGGCGCCTTTACCGTGAACGATGTCGCGCTCATCGTCGCCGCCACAACGTCGTACGACTGCACCAGCCGCGAGGCCGTCTCGTAATTCTGCTCGGCGGCCGCAAGCGCCTGGTCGGCGGCAGGGCCTCCTGCACTGGCAGCAAGCGTCGCCTGCGCGAGTTGAATGCGAGCCTGCTCCAGCTGCTCACGGTAGGGCTGGACAAGTTGCTCCTGGAGTACGGGCGTCGCCGGCCCAACGGCTTCAGCAAACGCGCGCTCCCACGCCGTCGCGACGGCCAGCGCGCCGTCGCCCGTGACGAAGAAGTCGATCTCCGGCGTGTTGATGCGTGGCTCCGCGCGCAGGCGCGGCGCGAGGTCGCCCGCCGGAATGTTCGTGTCGCTCGCGACCTGATTCACAACCGCATCGCTCGTCGCGAGCGCCGCATAGTCGAAGGGCCCGGGCAGCACAGGAGGGCCAAACAGCGGTGGCAGCGCATCAACAACTACATTGGCGCGAAACCGCGCCTCACCGCTGTCCGACGCGAACACGCCGAGCAGCAGCGCCGCTGCGACCGCAAGTGCTGTAGTAACGAGGGGGAGCCAGAGGAACGGCCTGATTGCGCTCAAGTCGCGGCCGACGCCGGTCTCGCCGAACGATCGGGTTGCCAACTACCTTCCTCCACGGCGAGTGTATGAGGATGGGGGAGCAGGCGTCAAACGGACGGCGGCGGTGGTTCCTCAGCGTCAGGATCGTCGACAATGATCGCGCGCCCGCGGCGCTTCGACAGCTCGTTGCGCACCATACGCTCCTCGACATCCTTGCCCCAGACGTTCGGCGAGATAAACGTCGTGAAGAACTGCAGCACGACGAAGATGCCCCAGATGCCGGCCACCCACTGCACCCACCAGCTATTGCCGAAGAGCCAGTCGATGATCAGCAGAAATCCGACGACGAGTCCGTACATCGCCGCGTGCCGGTAGAAGTCCAGCTTGTTGCGCACAGATCGGCGGATGCGCCGGTACTCCGCGTCACCGTCGGAGTCCATATCCTCCCACGAGCGCCGCCCTCCGCCTGGCCCGATGCGCACGCCGCCCCACGGGCCGCTGATATCGATACCGTCGAAGTCGTCGTTTGAGTTGGCCATCGTCCGCCTCCTGTCCTTCAGGATAGATCGCGGAGGTGGTGCTGTTCGCGGCCACCAGGGCTACGAATTTCGCAACATTGTCAGCACGTGCCGAATTGCAGCGCGACGATGAGCAGATCCAGCGAGTTTATCGATGCGTCCCTGTTGACGTCGAAGTTCCAGAAGTACAGCGGATCGCCAATCACGCTGTAGCGTGAGGCCAGGATGCCAAGGTCGGCGGGATTGACTGACAGGTCGTGGTTGAACGACGCCGTCTCCTTCCCATCCCCACAGCCATCTCCATCCGTGTCCGCGACCGTCGGATTCGTGCCCAGGCGGAGAAACTCGATGCCGTCGGGGAGCCCGTCGCCGTCGCTATCGCTCACGTTCGTGTTGGTGCCAGCAATTACCTCACAGGTGTTCGGCAGCTGATCGCCGTCGCTGTCCGAGCCCGTCACCCGGCTCAGCCCGTCAAGCGGGTTGCTGCCGCATGCGACTTCCGCGCCGTCACGCTGCCGGTCGCCATCCGTGTCGAACAACGAAGGATTCGTTCCTGCCGTCGTCTCCTGTCCCCCCGTGAGGCCGTCGTTGTCGAGATCAGGGTTGCACGCATCTCCGAACGCAAGCGCTATCGCGTTCGTGTGGTCCGTAAACGGGAACGGTGACGGCAGCTCCGTGATTTCATCATTGCTGTTGAGCTGATCCGGATTCACCACGGAGACGCAGTTGTCAGACGTATTCAGCACGCCGTCGCAATCACTGTCGCCCGCGCACAATGTCGCTGTTGGCGTGGAAGTCTGAGTAGGCGTGTTCGTCGGCGTGAATGTTTGTGTTGGCGTGGGCGTATTCGTAACTGTCGGCGTGTTAGTCGGTGGCACTGGCGTCGTTGTCGCCGTCGGCGATGCAGTGTTCGTCGGCGTGGGCGTTGCGGTGCGTGTCGCCGTCGGTGTGGCCGTCGGCGTGTTCGTGCGCGTTGGCGTCGCTGTGGCCGTCGGCGTGTTGGTTGGCGTCGCCGTCGGCAATGCGAACGTCACCGTGTACGTCGCATTAGCTGAAGCAATGATGTCATGTTGCTGTGCACCACCGTCGGACCAGCCCGTGTAGAACCGCTGCGTACCGCCGGGGCTTTGCGGTGAGACCGCAAAGATCGTGTGCGCGGAGTTCTTAGGCACCACGCGCGTGAATGGTGCCGTCTGCGTGGTCCCACCGACGGCGATCTGAATGCCCGCCGGATTGGACGCGAACGACAGCGTCACCGTGTTCGCGCGGATGTTGTGCTTCACCGTGTGTGTAAGCCCACCGGCATCCGTCGCTGTGAGGTAGATCTCGTAGAACACGTAGTCGCCGTGATCCGTAATGTCGAACTGGCCGCCGCTCCCCGTGGTAGAGAAGTGTGGATGATCATGGCAACTCAGGTATGTTCCGTCGGAGCAGTGCTGCAACACGATGCTCCAGGCGAGATTCGCCGTGGGGATCGTTCCCTGTTGCGTGTCCGTTGCTGATCCGCTGAATATGATCGTCTGGCCAATGTCGTAGAACGTCTCGTTGCCAGGCGATGAGATCGTTGCTACCGGTGGCGTGTTGCCGACCTGCACGACCACCTGAGCGCTGTCCGTGAGGAAGAACGGATCGGTCACCGTCAGTGTGATGGTCTTGTTGCCGTTCGTCGTGTACTGCTTCGATGGGTTCGCGAGCGTTGATGTCGTGCCGTCGCCGAAGTCCCAGAAGTACGTGATTGTCTGTCCCACGTCCGGGTCGTTCGAACCCGCGCTTGAGAGGTTCACCGTGAGAGGAGACAGCCCCGCGTTGGGGTTGGCGGCCGCGACGGCAACCGGCGGGCGGTTATCGCCGATGTAGCGGATGCGGCGTATCTCGCCGGTGTTGATCGCGACGTAGTACACATCGCCGTTGATCGGGCTGATCTCGAGGCTAACCGGCCCGTCGGCGGCGCTCGTGAACACACTCTGGCTACCGGCCACGATCTGGTTGCTGGCGTTCACCTTCAGCACGCTGATCTCGTTCCGCGGGTAGTCGCCGTAGAAGTAGGTGTTGTGGTACTCCGGGCTATAGCCGTTCACGCCGGTGAACACGCCGCCGACGGCGGCCGCGTCCGGGGGGTGCTGGTACTCGACGATTCCGTGCGTAGTCTCGTTGTCATCGAGGTTCTGGCACACGTAGTACGTCTGGTAGTTCTGGAGTTGCCATGGGCCTTCGTAGCAGGGCCAGCCGTAGTTGCCGCCCTCGACGACGACGTTTTGCTCTTCCCACAAATTCCAGCCGACGTCGCCCTGAAAGATCACGTTGGTTCCGGGCTTGAACGAAAAGCGGAACGCATTGCGAAGGCCATACGCCCACACCTTCGATCGTGTCGAGTTCACGTTGCCGTTGTAGAACGGGTTGTCCGTCAGGCCCTGCCCGTTCGCCGGGTTTACGCGCAGCATCTTGCCCGCCAAGCTGTCGATCAGTTGCGAGCGCGTAGCACGAACGTCCACGCCCGCGTAGCTGGCGCCGTCGCCCGTTGCGACATACAGCATTCCATCCGGGCCGAAGCGCAGATTGCCGATCGTATGGCTGTCGTAGTCGGACGGAATACAGTCGATCGTGTTGCCGACCGTGATGCCGCCGCTGCCGTTGGCCGGGTTGCTGGTCGTTAGGCCGGCCTGGTTCTCACAAGACGGCTGCCCCGACGTCCCGACAACGCTCCCCAGCAGCACCACCTTGCTCGCGCCACTGGCGACGTTCCCGGCCGGCGTCGTCGCATTCACGCGAATCACCTGCGCCGTCTTCAAGCCACCGGGACTGCCTGTGTTCACGTCGTACGTGTACGAGAGGTACACGCGCCCGTTTGTCGCAAATGCAGGGTCGATCGCGATGCCGAGCAGCCCGCGGTCCGTCTGCTTGTTCACCGGCGTCACGGTGTAGTACGGCGTCGCCAGCAGGGTGCCGGCGGCGTCGATGATCTTCACGATGCCGCTCTGCATCGTCACAAAGATCCGGCCATCGGGTGCAAACGCCATGCCCGTTGGGAAGTCGGTCATCCCACTGCCGTTCGTATCGGCGATGATGTCCGTGACGAAGCCACCGAGATCCGGCCGGTACTCCATGTTGAAGTACATCGCCGCGCCGCCCCCGTTGTCGAAGTACTCAACGACGACAGTATGCGATCCCGCCGTCATCTCCTTATTCGCGATGTGCTCCGTCAGACCCTGATCGATCCAATAGTCCAGAATGAGCTGACCATCTACGAGTACGCGCGCGCCATCGTCGCTGTTCGTCGTGAATTGATACACGCCTTCCTGGAAGTCCATCGTGCGAGTCCAGCGGACAGAGAAGGTGTCGACGCCAATGCCCGGCGCGGGTGACCCAGTCGACCAATCAAAGGCTGGGTCGGGCTCCTTGGTGCGGGTTGTGACTAAGCTGGTTAAGTTCGCGTTGTTGTAGTACTGGCCGGTCCATCCTGCGGGAAGGACTGTGAGGTTCTGCACGAGGAGGTGCGCAGTCGCGGCGTTGTCGAGGTCGTAGTACTCGACCGTGATCGCCGTGGTGCCCGCGGGCAAGGTGATGTCGTTGAACCACTGCGTCGGTGGCTGATTGAACCACGCATCTACAACGAGCGTATTGCCGGTGGCGCCAGCGGGGTCCACATAGATGCGCATGCCGTCGTCGGATGTTGAAGTGAATCGATACGTGCCCGCCGTGAAGGTATCCGTGCGCGTCCACCGCACGCTGAAGCCGTCGGCATTCACTCCCGGTGCGGGCGACCCACCCCAGAAGAAATCGAGCGCCGCGGTCTCGTTCGCTGTTGGTACGGCGCCCGAGCCACCGTCATTCCGCGAAGCGATGATGCTGCCGCTCAGGTTCGTCGTGTTGTAGTAGTCGCCCGTCCAGCTTCCAGCAGCCGCCGTCGCCGTCTGCGGCGCGTGGCCGGGCACGGCGAAGGACAGCGCGGCGATTGCCGCCAACGCGAACAGAAGAAGTAAGGGACGGAGGTGCGGCATAGCGGGTATACGTCTCTGAATCGCTGTCGGCGCTCTGGCCGTGCGGGCGCTGGCCCACATGGCACCTTCGTATCCAATAACGGCTTGTCAAGCTCGATGTTGCGCTGCCGAACGCAAACCCCACGCGGACGTGGCAAACGAGCCTGCGTCGATTCTAACCCATTCGCGCCCGAAACGGCCCAAGATCCCGAGGCCGGTAGCGTCAAGATTCACGCTTCGGTAGACTCGCGGCGACTGCAGGAGGTTGGCGTGGCCGAGTTCGTACGTGTGGCGCGGTTCTCCGAGATTCCGCCGGGGACGATGGTGGGTGTGAAGGCGAAGGGCAAGGAAATCCTTGTCGCCAACATTGACGGCGAAGCTTTTGCCATCGGCGACAAGTGTTCGCACCTCCGCGCGAAGCTCCACGAAGGCACGCTCGAAGGCACCGTCGTCCAGTGTCCGTGGCACGGCTCCCGCTTCGATGTCACGGATGGCGGCCTCTGTAGCTGGGTCGCCCGTCCCGCATGGATGAAGACGGTCATGGACGCCCTGTATCCGGGCTTCCTCAAGGGCAGCCTCCCTTCGTACCCCACCCGCGTCGAAGGCGATGACGTCTACGTAGAGGTCTGACGCCGCACTTCCCCATGGACAAGAAAGGTCACCGAAGTGAGCGATGACGTTGTCCTGAGGACGCGAGCGCTCACGAAGCAGTATGGCGCGCGTCTTGCCGTGGACGCGCTCGACCTCGAGATCCGTCGCGGTCGCGTGTACGGCTTTCTCGGCCCCAACGGCGCAGGCAAAACGACGACCATCGCGATGCTCCTTGGCCTGCTGGCGCCCAGTAGCGGCGGCATGGAGATCCTGGGGCACGACGCAGCATCGGAGCATGCCACCGCATTGAGGCGCACGGGCGCCGTTCTCGATGGCCTCGGATACTTCCCCCACCTCACTGGCCGCGACAACGTACGCCTCTGGGCGCGGCTCAATGGCATGCGTGACGCCGCCCGCATCGATGCGGTGATTGAGATCGCGCGCCTCTCCGGTCGCGCCGACGACAAAGTGCGCGACTACTCGCTCGGGATGAAGCAGCGGCTTGCCGTCGCCGTCGCCCTTCTGGAGGATCCGGAGCTTCTGATTCTCGACGAACCCACAAATGGTCTCGATCCAGCCGGCATCCGCGAGTTTCGACAGCTCATCCGCCAGCTCGCCGCGGATGGCAAGACGGTCTTCGTCTCGAGCCATCTCCTGTCCGAAGTGCAGCAGATGTGCGATGACGTCGGCATCGTCAAGCACGGCAAACTCATCGCACAGGGCGAAGTCACGACGCTCGTCCAGTCCGGCACGCGACTTGTCGTGCGCGCCACCGATCCGCGAGCGCTCGCAGTTCTCAAGCAACAGCAGTGGGTGGCGGCAGCCACGCTCGAAGACGACGGCACGATCAGCGTCGAAGCACCCGCGGACAAAGCGTCTGATATCAGCCGCGTCCTCGCCGGCGAAGGGATCTGGTTGAGTGAACTCCGCGCGCAAGATGGCAGTCTCGAGGAATTCTTTCTCGATGTGACCGGCGAGGAGACTGTCGGTGCCTGACATGATCGCCGCCGAAATAATGAAGGTGCGTACGCGCTGGCTGCTGTACGTGCTGTTTCTCGTGGGTGTCGCCGGCGCTGCCGCGCAGGTCTGGCTCTTCGGCTACGTGGCATGGCTCACCGAGCGCAACGATTCTGAGTTTGAGTACGGCATCTCATCGCGACTGACGTTCTCGTTCCCGTACTCGCTCTCTGCCCTGCTTGATACGGGCCAGTTCTGGGGCGCCCTTCTGGTCGCGGTGCTCACGGCGTCCATGGTCGCCACGGATCATAGTTGGGGCACCGTGCGCCTGGCGCTCGCGCGCGGGCAGACGCGAAACCAGTACCTGACGGCGAAGCTGCTCGGCATCGTCGCAGTCTCGGTTGTCATGATGCTTGCAGTGTTCGCGATCGGCGTCGTGTTTTCGCTGGTCGCCACTGCGGTCGCGGGCGAGTCGATCACCTTCGACACGCGCAACGGACCCTCCGCCGCTGAAGTGCCACTAATGGTCCTGCGTGCGGCGTACGCCATCGTGCCGTACGGCATGCTCGCCTTCTGCCTGACGGTCGTTGGCCGATCAACGGCACTTGGCGCGACGGGAACGCTGATCTACATCATCGCGGAGTCAATCGTGGCGCCGCTGCTCGGCGCTCTTGGCTCGACGGGCGAAGCGTTTCAGTCGCTGATCATCGGCTACAACGCCAGCGCGCTCATCGCGGCCAACAGGAGCGGACTGTTAGAGCAGAACACGCTAGCGTTCCGTGAATCCGGACCTGGCGCTGACGTGCCCGACGTCTGGGTGGCGACGCTGGTTCTTGCGGCGTATTCGCTGATCTTTCTCGCGATTTCGTTCCAGGTGTTTCGGACGCGCGACGTCCGCACGACGCAGGAATGAGCGCACGGTACGTGTGGCGGGCGACTACTTCCGTGGCAGTCCTCGTCGCAACCGGAGCTTCACGAGCTGGCTGCCCATCTTCCAGATGTCTTGCGGGAATCGGACGCGCGTGTCCGGATCTTCGATCCAGCGCACGGGCACTTCCTTGAGCTTCCAGCCGCCCTTTTCGGCGATGATCAGCATCTCGGTGTCCCAGAACCACTCGCCGTCCTGCACATGTGGAAGGATCGCCTGCGCTGCCTCGCGCGTCATCGCCTTGAAGCCGCATTGGTAGTCCGCCGCCTTCGTCCAGAACAGCAGCTTGATGAAGGTGATGTACCCGCGCGAGTTGATCTCGCGCTTCCATGACCGCTCGATGTCGCTGCCCTTCGACACGCGCGACCCATACGAGATGTCGTACCCCTCTTCGAGCACACCCGCGAGCAGCGGCGCAACCATCTTCACGTCGGTGGAGAGATCGACGTCCATGTAGCACATCGCGTCGGCGCTGGTTTCCAGCCACGCCTTCGTAAGCGCGCGTCCCCGCCCCTTGCGGTCGAGATGGAGAGCGGCCGTGCCGTCGGGATCCTGAGCGGCAAGCCCCTGCGCAACCTCAAGCGTGCGGTCTGTCGATGCGTTGTCAGCAACCACGACACGCCACTTGTACGCCGACAGGTTCTCGTCGCACCAGGCGCGCAGCTTCTCTACACTCTGCGCCAGTACGCGCTCCTCGTTGTAGCAGGGGATGACGAGGTCAACCGATTTCATCGGTCGTAGGTTACTCCTGACCGGTTGCTTGGCACAGTAGGGCAATCCCGTAGGCGCATAGAGAACCTGACGGACATGCGTGTGAGATGGGAGCACTAAAGGCTGAGTGCGGGCGTCTTCGCGGGCGGCTCGATGACGATGCGAAGGTTCTCGGCCGCAACCATTCCGAGCGTCACTTCTTGTCCGCCTACCTCGACCGTCATCGTCGAGTTGTACGAGGCGACATCCTTGACCACGATGTGCGCGCCGGGAACGAACCCGTTGCGCTGGTAGAACGTCATCAGCTCGTGGTTCTCCTCCGCCGGCTCGTTGATGCCGTCGATATCCCAGGCCTCGCCGGCCTTTGCGGTCGAGAGTGGACGCGTCGTCGGCCGCATCGCAGGCTCAAGGCCAGGCATCGGATTGCCGTGCGGGCATGTCGTGGGGTTGCCCAGCTTCGCCATGATTTTGGCCTCGACGCGTGGCGTGATCGTGTGCTCGATGAGGTGTGCCTCTTCGTGCGCGTCGGCCCAATCGAGGCCCAGGATGTCCACGAGAAGCCGCTCGGTCAGTAGATGCCGCCGCTTGATTGATTCAGCCGCTTTGAACCCCGTCGCTGAAAGCGTGATCTCCTTCGAGTGGTCGTCGATGTCGACATGACCGTCGCGCTGCATGCGGTGCACCGTATTCCACACCGTCGGCGCCGCCACGCCCATCTTGTCTGTCAAGCGCGCGGCGATCACGGGCTGGCCCGCCCGGCTCATGTCGTAGATCTCCATAAGGTAGTCCTCAACGGTCGAGGACGGCGTATCGAGCGGCGCTTTGCGGACCATGCATCAGCTCCCGGCTGCCATCGCGTATCTGTGTGGAGTGTCGTGAGTATAGCGAAGGCTAATGGCGCCCGGACTCAGCCGTCCTTGCGCCGCAACGCCGGAAAGAGAATGACCTCGCGGATCGACTTCTGGCCAGTGAGGATCATCGTCAGTCGATCGATGCCCATGCCCATCCCGCCCGTCGGCGGCATGCCGTACTCCAGCGCCGTCAGGAAGTCTTCGTCCATCGTTTCGACTTCCTCCGCGCCGGCGGCCGCGAGCCGTTGCTGCACTTCGAAGCGCTCGCGCTGATCGATGGGGTCGTTGAGCTCGGAGTACGCGTTTCCCATCTCGAATCCCGCGATGAAGAACTCAAAACGCTCGACGATGCCGTCCTCGCCCGGCTTGCTCTTCGCCAGCGGCGAGATCTCTTTCGGATAGTCGAGCAGGAACGTCGGCTGAATGAGCTTCGGCTCGACGTAGTGCGACACCGCCTCGTCGAGCAGCTTTGCCCACGACCACGCGGGATCAAGATCACTGAAGTTGCGGCGTTTCAGCTCGTCGAACAACGTGTCGCGCGTGCGAAGTTCCGTGAAGTCGATGCCGCTGTGCTCCATGAGCGCATCCCGCATCGTCACGCGCGTCCACGGCGGCTTCAGGTCGATCGTGTGCCCTTCGTACTCAACAGTGGTACCGCCGGTTACATGCTCGGCGATGCTCGACACCATGTCCTCGACCGTGCGCGCCACGTCGGCATAGTCGGCGTACGCCTCGTACATCTCCAGCATCGTGAACTCCGGGTTGTACTTCCACGACACGCCCTCGTTCCGGAAGATGCGTCCGATCTCGTACACGCGGTCGTACCCGCCGACGATCAGGCGTTTCAGGTGCAGCTCCAAGGAGATGCGCAGCACGAAGTCTTGATCGAGCGCGTTGTGATGCGTCGTGAATGGCGTCGCCGCCGCACCGCCGGCCTCCGGCTGCAGCACCGGTGTCTCGACCTCCATGAACCCGCGCCCGTCGAGGTACCGCCGCATCCCGGCGACCACGGCCGCCCGCTTGCGGAACAGGTCGCGCACTTCGGCATTGGCCATGAGGTCGAGATACCGCTGCCGGTAACGGATCTCGATGTCCGCGAGTCCGTAGTGTTCGTCCGGCGGCGGCCGCAGCGCCTTCGCCAACACCGTCAGCTCGCGCGCCTCGACCGTGATCTCCTGCGTTCGCGTGCGCATCAGCGGGCCGCTGACCGCCTGAAAGTCGCCCAGGTCGAGGTCAGCGAGCTGCGCGTACGCGTCAGCGCCGATGATGTCCTTCTTGATGTAGCACTGGATGCGATCCGTGCCGTCGCGCAGGTCGAGGAACGACGCCTTTCCCATATCCCGCAGCGCCGTTATCCGTCCAGCGACGCACACCGTCGGCGCATCGCCGTCCGAACCTACCGCCTCCCACTGCTCGTACGCAGCTTTCGCCGCGACAGCGTCGTGCGTCCGCGGGGTACGAGGCGGGTACGCGTCGATGCCGCGGTCGCGGATACGCTGCAGCTTTTCGCGCCGGAGGGCAATGAGCTCTTCTTCGCCGGGCATGGCGGTAGGTTACAGGGAACGGCAGGCTGGCTACAGGATCGGCGACGACCCGGTAGTGAGCTGGGTGCGCAAGCACTCATCCACGGTGGTCGACGTCGGCCCACCATCACTCTGAATGTGACCTACTATCGCCCCGTGAACGACGGCTCGCGTCGCTCGATGAAGGCCTGCACGCCCTCCGCGAAGTCCTTCGAGCGGAAGAGCGGCAGCAGTTGCAGGTAGACGTGGTGTACGTTCGCCTCGAAGGTCTCCTGCAGACCCAGCCGCATCATGCGCTTTGTCGCCTGGACGGCCATCGGCGCGCACGAGGCGATCTCGTCTGCGAGAGCGCGGGCCGTCGGCATCAGGTCATCGTGGTTCACGACCTTGTTCACCAGCCCGTAGTCCAGGCATTGCTGCGCGTTGAGGACGCGGCCCGTGAACGCGATCTCGGCAGCCTTCGCCCAGCCGACGAGTCGCGGCAAGTACCAGGTGCCGCCGCTCTCCGGCAATACGCCGCGCTTCGTGAAGACAGCGGCGAGCTTTCCGTGCTCGGACGAAACGCGGATGTCGCAGCCGAGCGCTAGGTCCATGCCGTATCCGGCAGCGGCGCCGTTGAGCGCACAGATCACAGGCTTGTCCGTCGTGTGCAGCACCATCGGCGGCGAGTCAGCGAGGTCGAACTTCGACGGCAGCCCGCCGCCGCCGTTAAGCCCGTTCCCGCTCGCCTGCTCCTTGAGGTCGAGCCCGGAGCAGAATCCCTTGCCCGCGCCCGTGAGGATGATAGCGCGGACGTCCTTGTCGAGATCGGCGTCACGGAAGGCGCGCGAGAACGACGCGAGCATGCCGCCACTGATCGCGTTGAGGCGCTCGGGGCGGTTGAGCGTGATCGTCGCGACGTTGCCGTCGACTTCGTACATCAGGTCGGTGTAAGTCATGGTCGTGTGCCTCCTCTGGGCCAGTCGGTGATAGGCCGAAATGGTACCGCGTTGGAAGCGATGTCGGATGCCAGAGGTCAGAGGCTGGAATCTGGAACGTCCGTTAACGGTGGGATCGCCGTCTGTTAACGCTGCGGCTCTACTGTGGAAGCCTCCAAGGTGGCTAGCGCGATGGGGTGGAGCGATGCAATGCTCGCGGTGCGGCGGCAAGATGATGTTTGACGGCCTTGAAGTGGAGTTGCGCTGCTTGCAGTGTGGGCGCGCCGTGCGAAAGCGATTGCGGCCCGATGCGGCGGTGAAGCCACGCGTGGGCGCATTCCGGCGGAAGTGGGATGTCGCGCCGGAGGAGTTGATCGCGGACTGCGGGACGTAAACCCCGACGACGGACGTTGCGCCCGTGTGGTCCTGCAGCGCCGGCTAGTCCGCGAGCCAGCGGCTGGTGCCGCTGCCGATGCTGAAGCGCCCGAAGCCCGGCGCCGGCAGGTGGCTCGCGCCAACGAGCGATCCTTCGCTGGCAAGGCGCGCGATCGTCGCTTCCCTCGTTGCCCGCGCCATGCTGTGATCCGAGTCGAACGCGGTCTTGAGCGATGGCACCTCTGCGTCGATCATCGAGATCACAACGTCGCCCAGGATGCAGCCATGCTCGCCGGACGAGGAGATCATGAGGCTCGTGTGGCCAGGCGTGTGTCCGGGCGTGGGCAGCGTGGTGAGGCCGGGCGAGAGGCTGTGCTCGCCGTCGATGAGTTCGAGACGGCCAGTCGCTTGCAGGGGAAGCATGTCTCGGGTGAACGAGTCCGTTGGCGGTGTCGCGGCGTCGTAGTGGTCCCAGTCGCCCGTCGGAACGAGGTAGCGCGCCCGCGGAAACAGCGGCTTGCCCGTCGCGCGATCCAGATTCCAGCCTGTGTGGTCGCCGTGCAGGTGCGTAAACGTGACGATATCTATGTCGTCCAGCGAAACACCCGCTTCGGCCAGCTCGGCCAGGAGACGGCCGTTGAGTTCCGGACCCCAGCCGGTGTCGACGAGCACCGTCGTCGCACCATCTCGCACGACGAACGCGGCGAAGTTCAGAGTGAGGCCGCCGTCCCTGTCGAGGTAGCCGGCGAATCGGGCGAGCGCGCCTCCCGCCTCGGGATAGACGGCGCCCGCCGGGTACGTCTGCACGTTGTCGATGAGGGCGATGACATCGACATGGCCTACCCGTCGTCGTTCCATGTTCGTTCCTCCTGCTGCCGTGTCGCCTGGTGAGATGTGGCGCTGGGGTGGGTGGCGCGAACAACGGGCCACGAAACGTCAACGCGTGAGAGCGTCGATCGCCTCATCCACGTGCAGGCTGCCGTCTTCGTGGGTGTAGAACAGGCGCTTGAATGTCAGGCCACGTGCACGGAACGCCTCCCCGCCGCCCTCATGCCGCTCGACGACGCACATCACGAGCGCGACGTCGCACTCGGCGGCGAGCGCGAACTCTGTCGCCTGCATCGCGGCGCCGCCCGTGGTCACCGCGTCTTCGACGATGGCCACCTTGCGTCCGGGACGTACGAGCGGACCTTCGTCCTCGGCAACCGCCTGTCGCAACATCGCCTGGTCGGGGCGCCCGTGATCCTTCGCCTCTGCCCGCCCGAAGAATGTCGGCAACACGACGCCGCTGTCGTACGCGGCGAATGACACGGCGTCGGCTATCGGGATGCATCCCGCCGCCAGCCCGCCGACAGCCTCCGCGCCCGACTCGATGATGGCAGGCGTCATGAGCTGGCCGATGATGCGCGCATACCGCGGATGCAGCGCAACGCCTTTGAGGTCGAGATAGTAGTTGCTGTACCCGCCGGAGTTCAGCTTGACCGGCGTCTCGTGCACGGAAAGGCAGTGCTTCTCGATCGCGGCCTTGAGGGTGAGGACTTCGTCGTGTGTGGTTGGCATCGCCGGCAGTTTCGCGCAAGGCGATTCCACGGGCAACGAGTCAGTCGAACAGCGACTTCTGTGGTGCGGGCGCCTTTGCGCTGGGCTCCAGCCCGAGGTGCTCGTAGGCGAGGCGGGTGGCCTGGCGGCCGCGGGGGGTGCGCTGGAGGAAGCCCAGCTGCATCAGGTACGGCTCGTACACGTCCATGATGGTGTCCGCTTCCTCGGAGATGCTGGCAGCGATTGTCTCGAGGCCCACTGGCCCGCCGTCGAACTTCTCGATGATCGTGCGCAGCACGCGATAGTCGACGCCGTCCAGCCCGATGTGGTCGATCTCAAGCTGCTCCAGCGCGTCCGCCGCCACCTTGTCGGTGATGTGGCCGTCCGCGCGCACCTGCGCGTAGTCACGCACGCGGCGCAGCAGCCGGTTGGCGACGCGCGGTGTGCCGCGGGCGCGACGGGCGATGGCGTCGGTGCCGCCGTCATCGATCTCGATGCCGATGATCGACGCCGAGCGGCGGATGATCTGTGAGAGCGCGTCGGTGTCGTGAAAGTCGAGCCGGTAGACGGCGCCGAAGCGGTCGCGCAATGGTGGCGACATCATCGCGTAGCGCGTCGTCGCGCCGACGAGCGTGAAGGGCTTGATGGCGAGCCTGATCGAGCGCGCGCCGGGCCCCTTGCCCGTCACCCAGTCGATCGCGCCGTCCTCAAGCGCCGGATAGAGAAACTCCTCGACGATGCGCGAGAGGCGGTGGATCTCGTCGATGAAGAGCACGTCGCCCTCTTGCAGCGACGTCAGGATCGCCGCGAGATCACCGATGCGCTCGATCGCCGGCCCCGACGTGATGCGGATGCTGACGCCCATCTCGGCGGCGATGATGTAGGCGAGGGTCGTCTTGCCGAGGCCGGGTGGTCCGTATAGAAGCACGTGGTCGAGCGTTTCGTTGCGGCCTTTCGCGGCCTCGATGCTGATGCTGAGATTGCTCTTGACCTTGTCCTGATTGATGTACTCGGCAAGTCGCTTTGGGCGCAGCGACGTGTCCGCCTGGAGGTCGCCCTCCTGCGGCTCGCCATCCGTAATGCGTTCTGTGGGGTCGTCGGGCATCAGCGAATGATAACGGAGGTAGGACGCCAGAGGTCAGACGTCGGACGTCAGAGGTCAGCTACGCTTTCCGGATGAATAGATCCGCCGCAAGCATCATCGTGGTCTCGGGCATGCAGGGGGCCGGTAAGACGACCGTCGCTGATGCGCTGGCGCGGCGGTTTGCGCGCGGTGTGCATGTGAGCGCCGACGTGCTTGCGCGCATGGTGGTGTCCGGGCATCTGTGGCCGGAGGGGCGCGAGATGTCGGACGAGGCGGCCATGCAGTTGCGGCTGCGGCTGCGCAACTTGTGCCTGCTCGGGCGGTCGTTCGCGGAGGTGGGGTTCGCCGCCGTGCTCGACGACATCATCATCGGCGAGCGGTCGCAGCACCTGCGCGAAGAGATGGGCGAGACGCCGTACGTGCTTGTGATGCTGACGCCTTCGCTGGAGTCGGTGAAGGCGCGGGAGGCTGGGCGCGGTACGTCGCTCTGGGAGCAGTGGGCGTGGATGAACGAGGAGGCTCGCGCGACGCCGGGCGTCGATTTGTTCGTGGACTCGACTGCCTTGTCGGTCGAGGAGACGGTGGACGCGATTCTCACGGGCCTACAACCAGTCGCCGAGCGGTAACCTCACTCCGTGGACTACGACGACGCTATTCGCTGGTTGCTGACGCTGCCGGACTTCGAGCGAACCGGCGACTTCGCGGATCGGCCAGATCTCGCGCCGATGATGGCGCTGCTGCGGGAGCTTGGCGATCCGCATCTGCGTGCGGGCGCTGCTGTGGAGGGCGAAGAGCGTCCGAAAGAGGAAATCGCGCCGGAGCTGAAGCTCCGCGGGTACTGTCCTACGATCCACCTTGCGGGATCCAAAGGCAAAGGCAGCACGGGGGCGATGATCGAGTCGGTGCTGCGGGCTTCGGGGATGCGGACGGGGCACTACGTTAGTCCGCATCTGCATCGGTACAACGAACGCATCCGGATCGATGGGCAGCCGATCGCGCCCGAGGGATTTGCTGCGGCGATGACGGCGGTGCACGCAGCGGTTGAAGCAGTGCAGCCACGGTTCCCTGGTCGCACTCTTCTGGCGTTCGATGCGTTGACTGCCGCTGCGTTCGTGGCGTTTCGTGAGGTGAACGTCGATGTACAGATCATCGAGGTCGGTCTCGGCGGCCTGCTCGATTCGACCAACGTCTTCCACAACAGTCTTGCGGCCGTAGCACCTCACCCCCCTGCCCCCTCTCCACGTCGTGGAGAGGGGGAGCATGTCGTCGTGCTGACGCCGATTTCGCTTGAGCACACGGCGATTCTCGGTGACACGATCCAGGCGATCGCGCGGCAGAAGGCGGGGATCATCACCGACAGGTGTACGGTTGTTGTCGCGCCGCAGCGTGAGTCGGCGATCGATGTGTTCGCGGAGGTGGCGCGAGAGCGTGGGGCGACGCTGCTTGAGGTCGCGAAAGTGTGCCAGATGCAGCGCACGTCGGCGAATGCGGACGGCCAGGAGTTCCGGTTGAAGACGCCGCGTGCGAAGTATGACGGGCTGAAGATTCCGCTTGCGGGACGGCATCAGTTGGAGAATGCGGTGACGGCGGTGGTCGCGGCCGAGGAGATGGTCGCAAGGATGCCGGATGTCGGAGGTCAGATGTTCGAACCCGCAACTTCCTACATCCGACTTCTGACCTCCGACCTCGCACCGACGACAGTAAAGGCCGGTCTGGCGTCGGTGAAGTGGCCGGGGCGGTTGGAGGTGCTGACGCGCAAACCGATGCTCATCGTCGATGGCGCGCACAACGGGGATTCGGTGAAGCGCATGGAGACGGCGCTGCGGGAAGACTTCGGGTTGAAGTCGGCGGTGCTGTTGTTCGGGACGCTGGGCGGGAAGGATGTGACGGCGATGGCTGAGCAGGCGGCGCCGTTTGCGACATCGGTGTTTGTCTGCGGCTGGCCCTCCGCGCGCGCCGCCGATCCGCGAGAATTGGCGGCGGCGTTCCGGCCGTACGACGCGCCGGTGACGACGTTCGGGACACTGCCGGATGCGTACGAGGCCGCCGTCGCCGAGGCTGGCGAGCGCGGCGCGGTAGTCGCATTCGGGGCGCTTGCGTTCGTCGCCGCGGTGCGGGAGTGGGTGCTCGGGATCGAGAGCGATAGCGTTCGGTTGGCTTCGCGGTAGGACGCGTGGTCAGAGGGGATCAGGCGAGCGCGTTTTGCAAGACACCTCGGTGGCGCGAGATCCAGGCGGCGGAGCGAGCCCGCCAGGCGAGAGCCCACGTCAGTCCCGGCTCTTCTGTTTCTGGCGTCACTTGCAACTCGTCGGCTTCGTTCGCTGTTGCGTGAACCACGAACTCGACGATCCGGTCGACGAACCCGGCACGATCCCTGGCTGCAAGGCCATATCCATCGACTATCGCGCGGAGCTGGCGCGCTCGGTCATCCAGCGGGGGAAGTCCTTCGATCTCAGCGACATCGTCCGAGTAGAGCTTGGCGTTCAGCCAGCAAGCCTGCGCCAGTTCGACGATGGGATCGACAGGGCCGGCGAAGTCCCAGTCGATCAGCGCGATCGGACGGCCGCCGCGGGCGACGATGTTCCAGGGTGCGACATCACAGTGGCTGATGACGCGGGGCTTGTCGCCAAGCACGCGTCCAAACCAGGAGTACCAGGACGCGCCTTCGGGCGGCGCAAATGAAACCGTCGCTGTGTGTAACGACCGCAGTAGCGCACCCACAGCGCCGACACCATCGGGTGTCCAGGGGCCTGGTTGTGTAAATTCACCATCGATGTAGGTGAGGGTCTCACGCCCTTCTTCGTCCAACCCCGAGCCGACGAGCCGTGGGGCGGCGTCGAACCCAACCTGTTCCAGATGCCGCAGCAGGGCGTGGACCGAGGGCGTCCACGATCCGACCGCGCGAATGACGACATCACCGCTTCGCCACACCGCCGAAGGATGCAGGGGAGACGCCGCCCGCAGCACTTCCCAGCGCGATTCGTTCTCCATATGGGTAACAGCCTAAGCGATAGCTAGCGGAGGGCCGTCGTCACGCTAGGTTGCGTAGTCGCGTCGCTGCACTGCGTGTGTCACAGTTGTGGGGAGGTCGAAGCATGCCAGAGTACGCATTCGATAACGCCGCCGCGGAAACTGAGCAGCGATTCGGCGCGCTGGAGGTGCTCTACGACCCGGTAACTATCCGCCACCTGGCTCCGGTCGTGAAGCCTGGATCGCGTTGTCTCGAAGTCGGCGGTGGATCAGGATCCGTCGCCAAGTGGATGAGCGATCGGGTCGGCGCACAAGGTCGCGTGCTCGTCACGGACATCAACACGCGCTTTCTCGACGGCATCGCGGCGGGCAATGTCGAAGTCCGCCAACACGACATCGCGAACGACCCGATCGAAGAAGGCGTGTTCGATGTCGCGCACACGCGGCTCGTGCTCATCCATGTGCCCGAGCGAGAGCGCGCCGTCGAGAAGATGATCTCGGCGTTGAAGCCCGGCGGGTGGCTCGTGCTGCAGGAGTTCGAGAGTCTGTCGATGCGCGCGGATCCGGAGCACTTTCTGAGCGAGCATCTCCTCAAGACCTACGTCGCGAGCCAGGCCGTGCTCACGCGGCGCGGCGCGGATCTCCGATTCGGAAGGAAGCTCCCGCCGCTGCTGCGATCCCTCGGACTGAAGAACGTTGATGCGGAGGCGCACGCTCGCCACTTTCAGGGCGGCACCGTCTTTTCGCGGCTGATGCGCGCCAACTTCGAGCAGGTTCGGGGCGATATGATCGCCGCCGGTGACGTCACGGAGGAGGAGATCGAGGCCGATCTCGCCCGGCTGGACGACCCGGCGCTTAGCTGGCCGACCATGGTGCTGTGGACAGTCTGCGCCCAAAAGCCCTAGCCTCGCGAGCATCGGTCATATGGTTCATTTGTACTACGCGGGCGTAGTACATACCTACGTTCGCCCAGACTGCCGCGTTAGGATGTACGACCGACTGGCGGTCTCCTTCGGCGATTCTCTCCGTACGGCGGCCTCACCTCATGCGCCTCGGGACGCTTCTACATCTATGAGTAACTCCAACGGCCACGACCACCGCGGACGCACCCGCGTCGTCATCACCGGCATGGGCACCCTCAACCCGCTCGCCAACACGGTTGACGAGTTCTGGGCGGACGCGCTCGCCGGTAAGTCGGGCATCGACATCCTCACGCAGTTCGATACGACGGGTTACGACGTTCACATCGGCGGCGAGGTCAAGAACTTCGTGCCGGAGGAGTACATCGACCGCAAGGAGGCACGACGTATGGCGCGGTTTGCGCAACTCGCGCTGGCCTCCGCGAAGGGCGCCTTCGCGCAATCGCAGATCGACTTCACGAAGGAAGACCCGTATCGCGTCGGCGTCCTCTTCGGCAACGGCATGGGCGGCTTTCCGGATACTGACCAGGCCGTGAAGGACATCACGCAGAAGGGCGTGCGCCGCATGGATCCCTTCTATATGGTGAAGATGCTCCCGAACATGGCCGCCGCACACGTCGCGATGAAGCACGGCCTCAAGGGCATCAACTACTCCATCACGACGGCCTGCGCCTCTGCCGGCAACGCCATGGGCGAGGCGCTCGAAGTAGTCCGCGCAGGGCGCGCTGATGTGATGATCACCGGCGGAACCGAGGCAGGTCTCTCGGAACTGGGTCTCGCCTCGTTCCAGGTCATGAAGGCGCTCTCCACAAACAACGATTCGCCGCAGACCGCCAGCCGTCCTTTCGACGCGAAGCGCGATGGGTTCGTGTCCGGCGAAGGTGCGGCCGTCTTCGTGATCGAGACGCTGGAGCACGCGAAGGCGCGCAACGCGCCGATCCTCGCCGAGTTCGCGGGCTACGGCTGCACGTCGGATGCACATCACGTCGTCGTGCCGGTGGAAGACGGCGAGTCCACAGCCGCGGCGATGACCGCGGCAATGATCGACGCGGGCGTGAAGCCGCAGGACGTCGACTACATCAACGCGCACGGCACGTCGACACAGATGAACGACAAGTACGAGACCGTCGCGATGAAGCGCGCGTTCGGCGAGCACGCGTACCAGGTGCCGATCAGCAGCACGAAGTCGCAGATCGGCCACACGCTCGGCGCGTCAGCCGCGATCGAGTCCGTCGCCTGCGTCCAGTCGATCCTCACCGGCTGGGTGCCACCCACCCTCAATCAGGAGTACCCCGACCCGGACTGCGACCTCGACTACATCCCCAACACCGCTCGCAACCTCGGCGAAGTGAACGTCGTGTTGAAGAACAGCTTCGGCTTCGGTGGCCAAAACGCGTGTTTGGTGTTCAAGAAGTACGCTGATTAGGTGGTGGTGAGTCGTCGGTCGTCGGTTGCAGTGTCTCCGATTGCGATGACTGATTGACTGACGACTGGCGACTGATAGAGCACCATGCCCAAGAAGACGCCCATCGACCGCGTTCGTGAACTTTGCCTGGCGATGCCCGAGACGACCGAACGGCCATCGCACGGTGAGCCGGCGTGGTTTGTCGGCAAGAAGCTGTTCGCGACGTGGGAGGACTACCACCACGGCGACCCCGTCGTCGGCCTCTGGGTGAAGGGCGCACCAGGCCTGCAGGAGCTGCTCATCGAGAACGAACCAGACCGCTACTACCGCCCGAAGTATGTCGGCCACATGGGCTGGATTGGCGTCAACATGGAAGGCGCCGTGGATTGGTCGCAAGCAGCCGATCTCATCCGCGACAGCTACCGCATGACGGCTCCCAAGAAGCTGCTCGTGCTGCTCGAAACCTGACTCCGGCTCTGAGCAGGCTGTTGGCGCCGGTCTACGACTGTGGCGGCCGGTGACGGTCGGTTCGAGACTGAAGTTGGCCGCGTGTGTGATCGCGGATAAGATCTGCGCTATGGCAAAGCTCAGCACACTCAGCAGGTCGATCGACGGACGCGTCGCGATCATTACGGGCGCGGCGAGCGGGATGGGCCGCGCGACCGCGTTCGTCTTTGCGGATGAAGGCGCGCACTTGGCACTCGTCGACCGGACCGCCGATGCATTGAACGCCGTCGTCGAAGAGATTCGTGCCGCGGGCGGCACGGCCAACGGGTATGTCGCCGATCTCGCTGATGGCGCCGCGATTCCAGCGCTTGTCGAGAAGATCCGCGGCGACCTGGGGCCGATCGACATCCTGATCAACAACGCGGGCATCTCCGTCGGCGCGCCGATTGATCATGACTTCTGGGAGAAGGCGTGGGAGTTGACGTTCGCGGTCAACCTCACAGCACAGGCGCGTCTGATTCGCGCGTGCGTCGATGATCTGGCTCGTAACGGCGAGGGCCGCATCGTGAACATCGCGTCGACAGAGGGACTTGGTGCGACGGCTGGCGGCAGTCCGTACACAGCGGCGAAGCACGGCGTCATCGGCCTGACGCGCTCGATGGCTGTGGAGCTTGGGCCGCGCGGCATCAACGTGAACGCGATCTGTCCCGGCCCGATCAAGACAGGTATGACGGCGCCAATCCCCGACGAGGCGAAGACGAAGTTTGCGCGGCGGCGCGTTGCGTTGAAGCGCTATGGCGAGCCGGAGGAGGTCGCGCACGCGACGCTCAGTCTCGCGCTGCCGGCGTCGAGCTTCATCAACGGCGCGTTTCTCGTCGTGGATGGCGGGCTGATGGTGCGAAATGCGTAGGCAGGCGAGCGTTGTTCCCGATAGCGCATTGCACGCGTCGTGACGACGGCCTACCTCTCCCCAACGATGACCATCGGTCCGCGTGAGTTTGCGTGGGGCGAGCGCACACACATCATGGGCATCGTGAATGTCTCACCAGACTCGTTCTCGGGCGACGGGCTGTCGTCGGTTGAGGCGGCTGTTGCGCTGGCGCGGCAATTCTCGGCGGATGGTGCTGACATCCTCGATGTCGGCGGCCAGTCGACCCGGCCCGGCGCTACGAAGAGCGAGGCCGGCTTCGACGAGATCACGCCACAGGAGGAGATCGCGCGTGTCGTGCCGGTGGTCGCGGCCATACGCATCGCCCTGCCTGACATGCCGATTAGCGTGGACACTTATAAGGTAGAAGTCGCGCGTGCAGCGATGGACGCCGGCGCCCACATGCTCAACGACATCTATGGCTTTCGGCGAGACGCTGTGCTTGCGGAGGTGGCGGCGGACGCGCGCGTGCCCGTGTGCATCATGCACAACCAGCGCAACCGCGCCGCGTCCGGAGATGTGATCGCCGACATCGCGGCCGGACTACGAGAGTCCATGCTGATCGCCAAACGCGCGGGCCTGCCAGCCTCGATGCTGATCGCCGATCCGGGCTTTGGGTTCGGGTGGCGGCCGGAACAGAATATCGAGATGCTGCGGCGGTTGTCTGTGCTACGAGCGCTTGGTCTCCCGCTGCTTGTCGGCACATCGCGGAAGTCGACCATCGCGACGGTGTTGGGCGACGCGCCGGTTGAAGATCGATTGTTTGGCACGGCGGCTTCGGTGGCGCTGGCGATCGCGAATGGCGCGGATATCGTGCGTGTGCACGACGTCCGCGAGATGAAGCAGGTGGCGCTCGTCACGGACGCGATCGTCCGCGGTTGGAAGGCGGACGAATGACGCGCGTCTTCCTCGGCCTTGGCGCAAACATTGGCAACCGCGAAGCAAACCTGCGGCTAGCGTTGGGCTGGCTCGCGGAACGCTGCACTGTCGTCGCCGTATCGTCGCTATATCGATCACCAGCGCTCGTTCTCGAAGACGCCGAACCCGGCCCCGACTTTCGCAACGCCGTCGCCGAAATTAACACCGAACTCGTACCCGAAGACCTGCTCCACTTCGTGAAGGAGATCGAGCACCGCATCGGCCGGCGTCCCGCACCCAAATGGTCCGCGCGCCCCATCGACATCGACATCCTCCTCTACGGCGACATCGTTCTCGAAACGGACGCGCTTACGATCCCGCATCCGTTCATCGCCGCCCGCAACTTCGTGCTGCTGCCGCTCGCCGAACTCGCCTCAGACGTCACGCATCCGAAGCGCGGCGTAACGATCGGTGAGCTCGCGGACGACGCCGAATATGATGACATCGAACACATCGCCGGGCCTTCCTGGGCGAGATTCGGTGGCCTGGACGACGATCCGGACGACGACAGCGACGATGACGCGGAGGCCTAATGACAGACAAGCCAGCCTTTGTGCCGCTGTCCATCCTGCCGACGCCGCTGGACGAAGCGCCGCGGCTGAGCGCCGAACTTGGCGTGCGCGTGCTGGTGAAGCGCGACGACCTCACCGGCCTCGCGATGGGCGGCAACAAGGCGCGCAAGCTCGACTTCCTCCTCAAGGACGCGATCGACAAGGGCTGCGACACGATCATCACGACGGGCGGCCAGCAGTCGAATTTCTGCCGCATGACGGCGGCCGCCTGCGCGAAGCTCGGCCTGCGCTGCATCCTCATTCTCGGGGGCGATGAGCCGGATCACGATTCCGCCAACGTCCTGCTCGACCGGCTCTTTGGTGCGGAGATCACGTTCGCCGGCAGTGAAGACTGGGGCGTGCTGCAAGGTCTCGTGAAGGAGCGCGCGGCCGCGATCGGCGAGACGGCGTACGACATGCCCGTCGGTGGCGCGACGCCCGTCGGTGCGCTGGCGTACGTGCATGCGGCCGACGAACTACTCTCACAGATGGCGCAGCCGCCCGACTGGATCGTGATCGCCGATGGCAGCGGCGGCACGCATGCTGGACTGCTCGCTGGCCTTCCGAGGGAAGTGCGCGTGCTCGGTATCGATGTATCGCGCCCGCCCTGGCCGCTGACCGAAAGCATCCCAAGGCTGGCCAAGAAGACTGCCGTGCTCGCCGCACGAACCGAGCCGATGGGCGAACTGATCATCGCCGACCACTGCGGCCCGCACTACGCATCGATCACCGAAGAGGCGCGCGATGCCGTCCGTCTCGCCGCGACGACGGAGGCGCTGTTGCTCGATCCGGTGTACACGGGCAAGGCGATGGCCGGGCTCATCGCCGCCGTACGCTCCGGCCGAATCGAGCGCGACGCGACGGTCGTGTTCTGGCACACAGGCGGGGCGGTGGCTCTCTTCGCGGACGAGTTCGCGGAGTTTTAGAGCTGGTGACCGCCGCTCGAAGCTACCCCGCCCACTCCATGATGTTGATGTAGTTCCCGTCCGGGTCTACTAGGGTGGATATGATGCCGCCCCACTCCTCACGGCCTTCTCTTCGAATGAACGACACACCGGCTGTTTCTAGCCGCGACTGCTCCTCCTTGAGGTTCTGCACTGTGATGCCGGGGAGCCATCGCGACGGCTCCTTTGCCATCCCCATCGTTTCGCTGTGACCCTGGATGAACATCGCGACGCCGCCACCGACGTTGTGCGCATATGGCCCCAGTTCCGGCAGCGGCGGCAGACCGACAATGTCACGATAGAAGGTGTTGAGGCGATCGACGTTTTCCGTCGTCAGGACAAACCCAAAGCCTACGGGTTGCATACTTCGCCCTCCACTACGGCTTGAACTCGATGAGCTGCAGCAAATTGCCGTCTGGGTCCGGGAACGTCGAGATGATCCCGCCCCAGGATTCTCGGCCAGCCGTGCGGGTGAACTTCACGCCGTGACCCTCGATGCGCTTCTGCTCCGCCGTGAGATCCTCGACGAAGAAATTGAGGATGATCCGGGCTGGTTCTTGCGACGGGCCGTGAACGTCGCTGTGCTCGCCCATGTAGATCGCGGACTCACCGGCCAGGAACGGGCTCCCGAGCTCAGGGTGGTCGTCGGATAGGCCGACGACGTCGCGATAGAACGAGCGGAGACGCTGAGTATCGGCGGAGAAGCGCTGGACGGCGAAGAATTCGTTTTCGGGAGGCGCGCCCTCCATGCTGAAGATCTGGCCGTAGTTGCCGTCGGGATCGATGAATGTCGAGAACGAGATCGGTTCCTGCGAGGGACGACCGAGAAACTTCACGCCAGCTGCTTCGAGCCGAGCCTGCTCCTTCACGACATCATCTACGGCGAAGTTGCACATGGTGCGCGGCGGCTCCTTCGTGGGGCCAGCGAGGTCGCTGTGACCGTCGATGAAGATCCCGGTCGACGCTGCCATCAGGCCGCCTGAGTCGGGATTCGGCTTGAGGCCGATCAGGTCAGCATAGAACTGGTGAAGCTTCTCTGGCTGGGTACTGTTCAACCCGATCGTCAGACTTAGGACTTCCATGGTTGTTCTCCTTCTGGTGGACAGGTCTAGCGACCAGTCCCGACGATGAAGCCGCTACGGCTTGAACTCGACGAGCTGGACGTAGTTTCCATCTGGATCTTCGAACGTCGAGAAGACGCCGCCCCAGTACTCACGCCCAGCGCTGCGGATGAACTTCACGCCGTGGCCTTCGATGCGCTTCTGTTCGGCGGCGAGATCATCGACGAAGAGGTTCAGCATGATGCGGGCAGGCTGGGCGGACTTGCCGCTGACCTCGCTGTGGCTATCGAAGACGAGCTCGACCGGCCCGAGCATGAGCGTGCTCTCGCGGTTTTCGTCCGGATGCTTTGGTAGGCCAACCACGTCCGTGTAGAACGCCATGAGTCCGTTCGGGTCGACGCTGTTGATGTTGATGATGAGTGCCGTGACGTTCATGTGGTGCCTCGTTGGTCGTTGGTCGTCGGTCGCCGGTCTACGCCGACTGTTGGGCGGCCTCGGCGTCGAACTGGATGAGCTGAATGTAGTTGCCGTCGGGATCGGTGAATGTCGAGATGATACCGCCCCAGTACTCGCGTCCCTCCTTACGAATGAACGCGACGCCTTTCGCTTCGAGACGTTCGCGCTCCGCTTTCGCGTCGCCGACGAACCAGTCGAGGAGCGCGCGCTGAGGCTCCTTCGCCGCACCCTTGATCTCACTGTGGCCGTCGAGGAAGAGGATGGCGCCCGCCATCTTGTTGGCGTGGTCGCCCATCGACGGCTCCGGCTCAAGGCCGATCGTGTCGCGATAGAACGCGTTCGTGCGCTCCGGGTTATCGCTGGTGAGGTTGATGGCGAACTGTCCGATCTGCATGCGCGGCTCCTATGAGTCTTGCTGCGGCGGGGGAGGGCGGGCGCCCGTCCTCCAGACGCTCGATGGCCATGCTACGAGACACGTCCTGACAGCGTGATGGCAGTGGGCGTGAGGATATGCTGCTTCAGGTGACACCGTCGTGTCAGGATCTGCGCATTTGGCGGAGGTTGGATGTCGGAGTTCGTTCTTCTTGCCGCGATCACCGCGATCATCGTGATGCTCCTGATCGGCTGGCTGCTGCACAGCGCAACCCGCCCTGCGACGGACGAGGGTGATCCTGACGAGCCGGTCGTTGTTGCAGGGCCGGGCGCACACATGGAGATCGAGGTGATGCGCGCGAAACTTGATGCGCTGGGGATGCCGGCGTATGTGCGCAACCGGCAGGGGCCCTTCATGCCCGGTGGCGTTTCGCCGCAGTTATGGGGCTGGGAAGTCCTGGTTCGCAGGCGAGACGCGGAAGAGGCGGAAGCGATTCTGTTCGCAGAGGAACCTGAACCCACCGTGTCGATCGATGGCTAGCAAGAGACTCCGGCGTTACTGCTCCAGGATGTACGCGAACATCAGCGGGGCGACGATCGTTGCGTCGGACTCGATGACGAAGCGCGGCGTGTCGACGGCCAGTTTGCCCCAGGTGATCTTCTCGTTCGGCACGGCGCCGCTGTAGGACCCGTAGGACGTCGTGCTGTCGGAGATCTGCGAGAAGTATCCCCAGAGCTTGCAGTCCTGCTTGAGGTCTTGCTGAATGAGGGGCACGACGCAGATCGGGAAGTCGCCCGCGATGCCGCCGCCGATCTGGAAGAAGCCGATCGATGCGTCGACGGTGTTCTGCTTGTACCAGTCGACGAGCCAGCCCATGGTTTCGAGGCCGGACTTCACGCAGTTGTACTGCACGTCGCCGCGAATGGCAGCGGCGACAAACACATTGCCCAGCGTTGAGTCCTCCCAGCCGGGGACGAAGATGGGCAGCTTCTTCTCACACGCCGCGACCATCCATGAATCCTTCGGGTCGATCTGGAAGAACTCATCGATCGTGCCGCTCTCGATGAGCAGGTACATGTACTCGTACGGGAAATAGCGCTCGCCCTTCGCCGACGCCTGCTTCCACAGTTCGAGGACGCGTCGCTCGATGCGGCGCATCGCTTCCTCTTCGGGGATGCAGGTGTCGGTAACGCGGTTCAGGCCCTTTTCGAGCAGCGCGACCTCATCGGCGTCCGACAATGTGCGGTAGTTGGGGACGCGGACGTAGTGATCGTGGGCGACGAGGTTGAAGATGTCTTCCTCAAGGTTCGCGCCCGTGCAACAGATCGCGTCCACCTTGCCTGCGCGGATCATGTCGGCCAGTGACAGGCCGAGTTCCGCCGTAGACATCGCGCCCGCGAGCGTCACGAGCATCTTCCCGCCACCGGCCAGATGGTCGACGTAGGCCTGTGCCGAGTCGATGACGACGGCTGCATTGAAGTGGCGATAGTTGCGAGTGATGAAGTCCTTGACGGTCGTCATGATGGCGGTCCTTTGTAGGAAGGGTGTCCTTTGGCGTTGTCAGCATCAAGATAGCGAGGCTGGAAGCTAGAGGCTGGACACTGGAAACGGAGAGTTGTGCCACAGCGGTTTGACAACTCGTTAGTCCAATCTCTACAGTTCGCGCAGTGGCCGTGGACATCCGGCCAACGACTCGATGGAGGCACGACAATGTTCTCAACATCTACCTCTCGCGCCTGCCGGATGAGAGCCGCGGACTAGCCGACAACCACATCTCCTCCGGACTTGCGCACTCACATCACCTCGCGGCCATGCCGCGGGGCATATCTACGTGTACGTGATTCGAGGAGATGTTTGTGAATACGGTCCGCATGCATGCCGACGAGATCGACACTGACGTCGATCTGGTGCGGCGATTGTTACTGAGGCAGCATCCGCAGTGGGCGGACCTGCCGATCAAGCCTCTGCCACATGGCGGGACTGACCACGCGATCTACCGGCTCGGCGAAGCGATGTCCGTTCGCTTGCCGCGGATTGAGTGGGCGGCGGGCCAGCCTGAGAAGGAATGTAGATGGTTGCCCTGGCTGGCGCCGCAGCTTTCGGTGGCCATCCCGGTGCCGCTTGCGAAGGGCGAGCCTGGAGAGGGATTTCCCTTCCAGTGGGTTGTCTCGCCCTGGATGCCGGGCGAGGACGCGACGCCCGATCGCGCCAGTGGGCGCGACTTCGCCCTCGATGTCGCGCGCTTCGTCCAGTCGCTACAGCGCATCGACCCGACCGATGGGCCGCCACCGGGCGCGCACAGCTTCTATCGAGGCGTGCCGCTGGCTGCGCGAGACGAGCGTTTGCGCGAAGCCTTTCCGCACTGGGAAGGGATCGTGGACACGGATGCGCTCCGCGATGCGTGGGAGGAGGCGCTCTCAGCGCCAAAGTGGACAGGGCCGCCGGTCTGGATCCATGGGGACATGGCTTCGAGCAACATTCTTGTCCACGACGGACGGCTGAGCGCCGTGATCGATTTCGGTTGCCTGGGGGCTGGCGGGGATCCGGCGTGCGACATGAGCGTCGCTTGGACGGTGCTGCCTCCGGAAGGGAGGCGCATCTTTCGCGAGGCGATGCAGCCGGACGACGCGACGTGGGTGCGGGCTCGCGGTTGGGCGTTGATGGGCGCGGGGGCGCTGCCGTACTACAAGGAGACGTTTCCGGCGCAGGTCGCGCGTGGACGCCGGTCGATAGAGGCGGTGCTTGATGACATCGCGGGGCCCTCACCCCCGGCCCCTCTCCCAGAGCGGGAGAGGGGAGCGAGCGAAGGAAACAGCAAGGGAGACCTACTTCAAGGAGATGACATCGTATGAAGGATTTTGATCCGGCGAAGAGTTTTGGGCCGGCGATCGCGGAAGGCGATCCATATCGTCTGCGCGGGGATGAGGACGAGACGGTGGCGTTTCTGCGAGATCTTGCAGGCGATGAACGCGCGCTCGAATTGGCGATCGGCACCGGGCGGATCGCGCGGCCGCTGGCGGCGACAGGCGTCCGCCTCGACGGCATCGAGATATCGCAGGCGATGGTTGATGTCTTGCGCACGCAGCCGGGTGGTACGGACATCCCGGTGACGATGGGGAACTATCGCGATGTGCCCGTAGATAGCACATATCGCCTCATCTACGTCGTCTACAACACGATCCACAATCTGCTGACGCAGGACGACCAGGTGCAGTGCTTCATCAACGTCGCCAACCACCTCACGGATGACGGAGTCTTCGTCGTTGAGGCGCTCCCGCACGGAGCGTTGCACCTCAGCGACAATCAGTACGTGCATGCGGAGTCGGTCGAGCTGAAGGAAGTGCGGCTGGATGTGGCGCGCTACGACCCAGTGACGCAGCTCCTCGACGAGAGTCACGTGTCGCTGTCGCCGGGCGGCGTGCGGCTGTTCCCGATCGTCACGCGACACATCTGGCCGTCGGAGATGGACCTGATGGCGCGGATTGCGGGGCTGCGGCTGCGCGAGCGGTGGGGTGCGTGGGACCGGAGGCCGTACGACGGAGCGAGCCGTAACATCGTGTCGGTGTTCGGGAGGTAATCGTTCGCGGGGTGCCGCTAGACAGTCCAGACCTGCGGCGGCTTCTCGCCCATGAGGGACATGTACAGGAACATGTCCGCCCGGTGGTGGATGTCGTGTTCGAGGAGGTGGAAGGCAACCCAGTGGCCGTCGTACAGCGGGGCCTTGTCCCACCACTTGTCACGGTACGTGGCGTCGAGTTGCGCCTGGTCAGCGAAGACGTGCTCGATCCGATCCCACGTCCTTCGTAGCATCTCTTCGATGTGGGGCTTGCTGACCTGCTGCGTTTCGTGATCCCGCCCGTCGACAACGTTCCACACGCCATCGTCGATAGCGCGCGTCATCCACTCCTCGCGCGCTGCCGCGAGATGCACGAGGAGACGGCGGAAGCCCCACAGATCGTCACGCGGCGACCAGTCGAGCTTGTCGTCCGGGATCGCGTGGAGGAGCCGAATCAGATCGTCGTTGAGCCTCCGCCAGATCGGGACGAATTTGAGGCCCGTTTGAACGTGGTCGTCCATCTGATCTTCGACCCTGACCAGGCGCGTGGCCCTGTGCCGCGGACGTCTTAGCGAAGCAGCTTCCTACCCGCCGCGATCGCCGCCATGCCCACAACCGCAATCAACATCGCTGCAACCAGCAAACCCGGCCCCGAATGGCCGCCGCCAGGGCCGGTGCCCGTGTCTGGTGGCGTGATCGTGTCGCCGCCCTCGCCGCCGGTGTTCGCTGTTGCGGTCGCTGCTGGCGGAGTGCCGGTCGAAGGTGCGGTCGTGGTCGTTGCCGCCGGCGTAGTTGTGATTGTCGGTGTGTGCGTCCGAATGGTTTCGGTTGTCGGTGTCGCCGTCGGACACGCACCTGTGCACGGCGTAGCAGTCGCTTGCGCCGTTGGCGTCGATGTTGGCGCGGTCGATACGCCTTCGTAGGCGCCGGTGTCGCAGGCTGCGCCCTGGAATCGCTCTTCGCCACGCTGGTCGTCTTCGGGGCAGCTCGCTCCGCCGGCGTCGATCGCGTCGCTTCCCGTCAACAACGCGTGTGTCAGCGTTGGGCCGCCATTGTTCTGCAGCGGCCCCAGGTTTGCGGTGCCGTTGGAGACCTCGCCGCCGCTAAGGTCGCAGGTACCGTCTGTGTCCATGCTGTTGTCGCTGGCTTCGACGGTTGGCGAGCAGTCAGCTTCCGTATTGTTGGCAATCAGCGCGCCGTGGAAAACGATCAGCCCGCTTTCCGTTGCCTGTACACCCTCGGACTCATTCAACGCGACCGTCGACCAGTTCACCGTGATGTTGGCGTCCTCCACAACCAGTCCGTCGCTGGTGTTCGTGGAGATCGTCGAGTTCGTCGTTATGATATTGCCGGTAGCGGTCTCGACGCCGTCGTCCCCGTTGTTGCTGACTGTACTGCGCGTGACGGTGACGTTGCCGGAGGTCGTGACGATTCCGTCGCTGAGGTTCCCAGCCGCCCATGCGCTGAGGAGTTCCACATTGCCGCTCGTCGTCTCCACGCCATCGTCGGTATTTTCGCCAACAACGACGTTCAAGAGGCTGACGTTCGAGGCCGCCGCGTGCACCCCATCGCCGTCCGCGTTGCCCACGGACAGATCCGTCAGGATGAGCGTCGCGGCACTGTCGAACACTTCGATCGTATTTTCGATGCTACTGCCGTTGATCTGGGTCGTCGTCATACCGGAGCCGTTGAACGAAACGGAGTCGGTGACATCGAGGTCGCCGGTTGCCGACGCATTTTCGCCCGCAGCCCCTGTGAGCGCGTAGATCCCGTTCGGTATCGAAATGTTGTCGTGCCCAGGAAGTGCGTTGGCGGCGACGACGGCCTCGCGCAGCGAGCAGTCGGCGTTGCACGTCCCGTCGTTCGTGTCCGCCGTCTTAGTCACGATGAAGGCGGCAGCTGACACGCTGTCCGGACGGGTGCCGCCAAACACGGCGAGTAGACCGATGACGGCAACCAGCGCCGCGATGGAGATTCTTGTAGGAGCGGGAGCCCGCATGTGTCCTCACTTACTTTGTACTTTGCTGATTGGCAATCTTGGAGTTAAGACGGAGTGTACACCGTTTATTGACGCTACAGCGGGGCGAACTGGATATCGACCAGTCTCGCGCCGAGTGCCCAGCCCCAGTACCCTGCCCGTATCTGCCGCGGGCGAGGGCGCCCGCGCTCCACACAGCCGAGGCACCATGGACTTCGAACTCTCAGAATCACATCGCCTGATCCAGCAGACGGCCCGCCGCGTCTCTAAGGACGTCATCGCACCCCGCGCCGCCGAGCTCGACATCACGGGCGAGTACCCGCAGGACATCTTCCAGGCCTTCGCCGACACGGGGCTCACGGGCCTCACAATCCCGACCGAATACGGCGGGTCGGGCGCGGGCATGCTCGCGCTCGCGCTCGCGGTCGAAGAGGTTGCGAAGTATTGCTGCGCCTCGGGCCTCATGCTGCTACTCTCCGCCCTCCCGACGCAGCCCGTCATGATCGGCGGCGACGAGAAGCAGAAGCAGTGGATCGGCAAGGGGATTGCCTCCGGCGAGATCAAGGGCGCGTTCTGCCTGACAGAGCCGAACCACGGCTCTGACGCCGGCAATCTCGAGACCAGCGCGAAGAAGGACGGCGACGACTACATCATCAACGGCGAGAAGATGTACATCAGCGGCGGCACCGTCGCCGACTACATCATCTGCTTCGCGCGCACGCAGACGAACGGCGCTTCGTCGGCCGTCGCCGGGCCGAAGGGCATCGCCGCCTTCATCGTCGAGACGAATTCACCGGGGTTCAAGGTGGCAGGGCAGGATCGCAAGATGGGCGTGCGCGGGGTGCCGACGGCTGACATCGTGCTCGAAGACGTGCGCGTCCCACGCGAGAACCTCATCGGTGGAGCCGAAGGTCAGGGCTTCAACCACGCGATGATGACCTTGAACTCGTGCCGCCCCGTCGTCGGCGCGCGCGGCGTCGGCCTCGCGGAGGGCGCGATGACGTACGCGCTCGAGTTCGCGCGGCAGCGCGAGGCGTTCGGCAAGCCGATCGCGGAGCTGCAGGCGATCCAGTTCATGTTCGCGGAGATGGCGATCGCGATCGAAGCGGCGCGACTGCTCGTGTACCAGGGAGCGTGGCGCGTGGATCAGGGGCTGTACTCGCGCGAGCACGCGGCGTACCTGAGCATCGCCAAGGCCTTCGCGACGGAGACGGCGGTGAAGGTTTCATCCGATGCGCTGCAGGTGCTGGGCGCCCAGGGATACATGATGGACCACCCGCTCGAACGCCACTACCGCGACGCGCGGCAGCTCATGATCGTCGAAGGCACTTCACAGGTGCAGCGGGTTGTGATTGCGCGAGCGCTGCTGGAACGCGAGTTGGTGTATCCGTAGGGAAGCAGTTGGTATTGCCGCGAGGAGGAAATCGCATGAAGCGCTTGTTGGTAGCCCTGCCTATCGTAGTTTTCACGCTGTTCGCGGCGGGTGGATGCGGTGGAGGCGATGACGATGCAGCGGAGGAAGGCGAAACGTTGACGCTGCAGGCGTACTTCGATCAGGTAGACGGCCTGGTGGACGCATACGTCGCTGATAACGACGCGTCGTTCTCTGTCCTGAATGACTCGGACGACGTGGATGAACTCAAGACTGCATTCGCCTTGCTGCCGGGGGACCTGAGCGATTTTCTCACCGCGCTCGATGAACTGGCGACACCTGCGGAGGCGGAAGCGGCTGAGGCGGATGTCATGAGCGCCGGCGAACCGTTCCTAGCCGAGCTTGAGGAAGTCAACGAGGCCGCGCAGGCGACCGAGAGCGTCGATGCGTTCGTCGAAACGGCAAGCAGCGCGGAATTGCAGGAACTGAGCGACGCGTTCAACGCGACGTGCGCGCCTCTACAGCAAGTCGCCAGCGACAACGGTGTCGAGATCGAGCTGGACTGCCCGCAGTAAACTCGAGATCGCCGGTCATCTCGCAATTGCGGCAGGCTGACGTCGGGAGATGGAAGGAACGCATGAACCGCCTCGTACTTGGTATCACGACGATGGTGTGCGCCGCATTCCTGCTCGCGGGCTGTGATGATGACGGCAATGCGTTTTCGCTGGACGCGTACTTCGAGGAGGTCGAAGGCCTAGTTGAAGACTACGAGGCCGATTCGAACGAAGCGTTCGCGACGTTCAATGAATCCAACGATCTGGAGGAGTTGAAGGATGCATTCGAATCGATGTCGGACAGCCTGGACAGCTTCCTCGACGGTATGAACGCGCTTGCGCCTCCGGACGAGGCCGCCGACGCGCACGATGAAGCTGTCGAAGCTGGCGAGGCAGTTCTTGACGCGACCGAAGACGTGAACGATGACGTACAGGCAGCTGAGACAATCGATGCGTTACGGCAGGCTGCCGGTAATGATGAGCTTTTCAATCTGACTGCTGAGTTTAATGCGACGTGCCAGCCCCTGCAGGACATCGCGACAGAGAATGATGTGGACGTTGATCTGAGTTGCCCTGCCCAATAGGCCGCGTCGGTGTTTGGTGGCAATGAAGCGAGAGGAAGGCCCAGCAAGATGCCCAAGACGTACGAAGATCTCACGACCAACCCCTGGCTCCAGTTCAACGAGCTCGTTAAGCGTAGCCTCACCTTCGCCGTCTACGTCGACGGCATCGATCCGGCGACGCTGCCGGAGGCCGCCGCCGCGCTCGAGTACTCGCTCGACAAGATCGACAGCGTCACGATCGGTGTGCCCGAGGTGGGCGACCAGGCCGTCGCGTCGATTGCCGATGGCCTCGGTCAGCTCGACGCCGAGCGTGAGACGGCAATGAAAGTGCAGGGCAAGCTCAAGGGCCTCGACCTGTCGCTCTACATCACGAACACCTACGTCACAGCCGTTGTCCCCGCCGTCACCGTCATGGATGACGACGCTGACCCGGCGACGGCGCCCGAGGACTTCAAGATCCTCGTCCAGTTCGGGCTCGAACTTTGCGAACTGCTCGCGGCACAAGCGCTGTATCTGTTGGACGATGACGACGAATACCGCCTGCCGGAAGCGGGGGACGATGGCGAGCGCGACCTCGAGCCAATCTGGCGTCGCGCCTGACGCTAACGCGGGTACCGAAACCGGGGATTCATCCGGCCAATGACGGGCCGACACATAGGTCGACCCCTACAAGCCCACTCTGTGTGAACGCATTCACTGTGTACGCGGCTGCTTGCGGGGCATCCTGCTTGTGAAGGGCAACCGCGATGGGGGTCGCGGCGCTTGAATACAATAGGGAGGTCATTGTGGGACAGCGATCGACGGAGGTGGCGCAGCGGTTCGAGAGTGCAGTCGCGGAGTTCGAGACGGCGGTGCAGGCCGTGCCGGACGACAAGTGGAACGCGGAGTGCGAGGCACCCTGGACGACGGCGCAGGTCGCCGCGCACATAGCGGGACAGTTCCCCCTCGAGAGCGAGATTTTCATGCCGGCAGCTGACGGCGACAAGGCACTCTCGGCCTTCACATGGGCCGAGGTCAATGGCCGGAACGACGCGCGCGCCGCCGCCGAGGCGAACGCCACGAAGGACGACGTACTCAAGACCATCCGCGACGGCGCGAGGCCGATCGCTGCCTACATCCGCGGCCTGACCGACGAACAGCTCGACCGCAAGAGTCCCCTGAGCCTCGCTGACGGTGCTGAAGTCACGACGCAACAGCTCCTGGAAGGCGGCGTGCTCATTGACCACGTGGGCGGCGGCCACCTTGCCAGCATCAAGGCGATGGCAGGCGCGCCCGTCGGACGCTAGTCGTGCGGCATCCGGCGTTCGGCGAGCGGCGACCCTCGCGACTGAGCAGGTTCGGAGCGACCAGACGAGCGGGGGAACGATACCCAGGGATACAAACGGTATCCCTGGTGCTATATACGAAATGGTGCTGACAGGACTACTATCGCCATATGAGCGAGTGGTTCGCCATGCTCTATGAAGCGCGCGTCCGGCTTGGTCTCTCCCAGGCCGATCTGGCCGCACGCTCCCACGTGTCGCTGCCGTCCGTCAAGTCGTACGAGCAGGGCAAGCGTCACCCTTCGCGCCCGTATTTGACTGCGATGCTCGACGCGCTTCGTGTAGACCGGTCAGAGCGCAACGCCATCTTGAAGCTCGCCGGCTATGCGACGGACGGACTCGAGTTGGGGCCCTGGCTGCGCGACGGCTTCATGTTCACACTCGACGAGGCCTGCGACCACATCAAGTCATGTCCATGGCCCGCATCCGTTGGGTCGGAGTTCTTGGAAGTCTTCTTCGCGAACGATGCGGCCATCGCCCTCTGGGGCATCGACCTGGAACGCGAGTTTCCCGACAAGTACACACGCAACGTGCTGAGTTTTGCCACAGAGCCCCGGTTCGTCGACCGGATCGTGAATCGCGAAGAGGTCTTTGCGTTCATCGCAGGCGTATTCAAGGGCCATCCCCGCGGACCAGATTCGCTCAACAGTCCCAGTGCGCATCTCGCGCCTGCCGTCGACCGCTTCAAGGCCGGCCCACCCGAATATATCGATGTGCTCGTGCGAGTGTGGCAGGAGGCGGAGCCACTGGTGCCGCGCGTGCGGTGGGAGTTTCCCGTGATCTGGCGCGATCCGAATGAAGGCGAGGTGCGCTTTCGCGGCCTCGTGACGGTAGCCTCGGAGCCGGATGGACTCCTCTTCACCGACTGGATCCCGACTGACGCCGCTTCGTGGGAGGTGCTGACCCGCATCACCAGCAAGAGCTCACCGCCCGACAACTGACGCCAACCACTGACCTTCCAACGTCCGAATGATTCTTATATTCTTCGGCTATGAGCGACTGGTCCGCACTTCTTGTCACCGCTCGGACGCGGCTCAGCGTTTCCCAGGCCGACCTTGCCGCGCGCTCCCACGTCTCGCTGCCGACCGTAAAGGCCTATGAGCAGGGAAAGCGCCATCCGTCGCGCCCGTACCTCATCGCAATCCTCGACGCGCTCCACGTGTCCGTCATGGAACGCAACGCCATCCTCGAAGCCGCAGGCTATGCGGCCGACAACCGCGAGATTGTCCCGCGCGTGACGGAACTCGATCTGTCGCCGGAGGAGTCACAGGCGGAACTCGACCGCCTCACATGGCCCGCGTTTGTGCTCAATGATGCATCCGAGGTCGTCTTTACCAACAGCATCATGGAGCGCGTTTGGGGCGTCGATCTCAGTAGCGAATTCCAGGACGTGTCCGAACGCAGCATGCTTGCCGTTGCGAGCGACCCCCGCTTCGCCGACCGCCTCCTGAACTGGGACGAGGCAGTGGGATCGCTGGCTGCCGTGTACAAGGGTCACTTTCGCGGCGGCGAAGATCTCGAAGAGCCGAGTCCCGCATTCAAGCGTGTCCTCGACAAGTTTCTTTCAGGCGACCCAACCTACGTCGCGCGGTTTCTCAAGGTCTGGCAGGACGCGTCATCCGCCGTCGTCGTGGACCTGCGCTGGCACTACCGTATGGTCTGGGATGTGCCCGGCATCGGCGCAATGGACCTCGACTGCGTCGTCAGCCACTGCAACCAGTCGGAGGCGTGGTCGTTCAACGACTGGATTCCGCGTGACGCAGTGTCATGGGCCGTGCTCGATGAGTTGAAGGCCCGCGTCGCAGCCGCTTCATAGCTCCGCGCCCGCTATGGACATCGGCCTGAAGATGGTACGGACGTACCATTTCGCCGCCGCCCGCGATCCCTCATCCTGCACCGACGGGTTGCTATGCTTCGTGGAACCCGGAGGAGTCAGGTGACCAAGGGCGGTTTTAGCCATGAGGGCGGTCTCGATGCGACGGGCATGCGGCTCGCCGTCGTCGTAGCGCGGTTTAACGCGCACGTAACCCAACCCCTGTACGATGGCTGTCGTGAGGAGTTGGGCGCCCACGGGCTCGATCCGGACACGTTGACCTCGATCGACGTTCCCGGCTGCTTCGAACTGCCCATCGTCGCGAAGACGCTGGCCGAAACAGGTAAGTACGACGCGGTCGTCTGCCTTGGGGCCGTCATCCGGGGCGACACGCCGCACTTCGATTACGTGTCGTCGGAGACGGCCGGCGGCATCCAGCGCGCGGCGCTGGACAGTGGAGTGCCGGTGATCTTCGGCGTACTGACTACGGACAACGAGGAGCAAGCGCTGGCGCGGATCGGCGGCAGCGCAGGACACAAGGGCCGCGAAGCAGCGCTCACCGCGATCGAGATCGTGCACACGATGCGCGAGATCCGCGGCGCGAACTAACGGAAATCCTGCCCGCAGGACGCGGGCTCCGCCCGAAGCCTCCATAGAAGGGAAGCACACGATGGCCATCAAAGCAGACGAAGTAGTCCACCCCGACGAGATCGAGGACGAGTTCGATTGGGAGTCGGTCTCCGAGGCGGATCACGTGGACGCGGGCACGAAGAAGACGCTCAACCTCGCCTCGCGCGCAGTGCAGAAGTTCCCGGAGATGTCGGGCAAGTACAAGGCCTACGCCGGCGCCGCCGTCGTCGTCTCCAGTACCGCGACCCTCATCGCGGCCGTCGCCATGTCGCGCAAGATGAAGGGCGGGCTCTCCGCCGATAAGGCGCTCGCCGCACTTACCGCCGCCGACTTCGAGTCCGCCGTGCAGCACGCCTCCCGCGACCAGCGCTACAAGCGTCTGTTGCGCAAGCTCAAGCTCAAGCGCGGCAAGAAGAGCGACAGCTAGGCAGAGAGAGGCACAGTAGCGAAGAGTGAGCGCGGGCTGAAAAGCCCGCGCTCCGCGTTTTCGCCGTCATCGCCAATCGCAGCGCTTGACAGGCGATGGTACGATCGTGGCCTTGGAGGTGCATCCATGACCACCATCGCCCACAACGACATCATCGAACAGAATGGCGTCCTCATCGGCCCCTATCGCCGCCCGCGCAATCTCGCGCAGACGCAGAAGGGCAGCATCCACGACGACAACACCGCATCGAAGCTCGGCTTTCGCGGCGGCACTGTGGCCGGCTCGATCCATATGGAGCAGTTCCCGCCGGTTCTGATGCGCGCGTTCGGTGAGCGCTGGTTCGAGACCGGCAATATCTCGTGCTACTTCCGCAACGCCACCGTTGACAACGAGGCCGTGCGGCCGCTTGCCCACGCCCCATCAGCCGATAGCGATTCGCAGATCAACATCTGGATGGAACGCGACGACGGCCTCCAGGTGCTTGAAGGCACGGCCTCGGTAGGGATGCCATCCGAACCGTCGTTGCTGCGCCGCAAGCTGGCGGAGCGGCGCGAGCCCGGCGAAATGCACATCCTGTCGGAGATGCATGCGGGCCAACACCTCGATGCCATCGCAACGCGCGTCGGCCTCGACGAGCCGGAGATCTTCGCGCGCAACAAGGCACTCACTGAGCCGCTCGACTGGTACACCGGCGCATCGCCCTGGGGCGGGCCGATCCTCAACCCGGGTGTCGTCGTGCACGCGATGGTTGCCGTCCAGCAGCGCATGCCCGTGCGCCGCGCCGTCGGCCTTTACGGCGCGATCGAAGTGCAGCACATCAACGGCCCCGTCTTCGCCGAACACGACTACGAGGTCGACGGAGACATCCTCGCGCTGGGCGTCACCCCGAAAACCGAATACGTCTGGTTCGAGACGTTTCTGCGCGAGCCTGGCGGCGGTGATGCTGTTGCGTCAATGATCATGATGCTGCGCTTCATGAAGGCTTCGTCGAAGATGTGGGATGCAAACTAGGGATTGGTGATTGGTGGTGGGTGATTAGCCGGCGGACTGCGCAACCGCTTCGTTGCTCTTGCTCACCACGGGGTTCCGATCGCGAGCGTTAGTGCGCGCGTCCGCCGTCACAGCCGCGAGCACTTCGACGATATGATCGACGATCAGCAGATGACCTTCGCCGGTGAGGATCCGCGGCTGGCAGCGGGGAAGGTGATTTGCCACGTAGCGACCGATATCGATCGGGACGACCGTGTCAGCGTCGCCGTGCCAGAGATGGATCATCGCGCCAACATCCGACAGCGAGAACGGCCATGAACGCGTGTGCAGGTCGAACTCGTGCACGGCGCCCTTTGCGCCCGGTCGTAGCGCCTCCACGACGTCCGCCCGGAATCGCTCGCGTTCTTCCAGACGGCCAAGCACTTTCTTGTCGACGTATGTGTTCATATCCTTCGCGCTTTTTCGCTTGATCGCCCACGGCAGGAGCCGCACTCCACCCTTGATGAAGAAGCGCGCGACCGGCATCGTTGCCTTGCGCAGCCAGCGCCCGACCGTGCTCTTGCTTCGCGCGTGGTACGCATCGACCGGCCCCGCACTGCTGACCACGGCTGCGCCGATGACACGCTCCGGTATCGCGACAACGCACGCAAGCACGTGCGGCCCACCGCCGGACAACCCAACCACCGCAAACTGATCGATGCCGAGAACATCGGCAAGCGCCGCCACATCCGCGGGCCAATCATCGAACTGGCGCCCGCGCTGAAAGTCCGAGCAGCCGTAACCGGGACGCTCCGGCGCGATGATGCGCGCGTGCTGCCGTAGCGCCGCCTCGTGAGCCAACCGCCCTTCGAGGCGCGATCCCGGCGACCCATGAAAGTAGAACACAGGGAATCCACCCGGATCGCCGTATTCCTCGTAGCAGAGGCGTCGTCCATCAGGAAGCGTGATGCCGTGTGCGGCCGCGTTGTCGTCGTGAGCTTTCACATGAGCAATGTAGCAGCGTTTTCGAGCGATGAGTGGCCCGCTATAGCGCGAGTGCATCGCTGTCACGTGATCGATATAACTTCCGCAGCGGACGGCCCGTGTGTGAAAGCACGACTTGGGATAAATCACAAGAATTAACGTTTGGCTGTGTCTACTTGACGAAACGGCGATTACACTGGGCGCGTTCGCCGACGCGTCCACCGCCTTCAGGGCACGTTCAAACCAATCATGTTGATTTAGAGGATGGTGTCGCTTGACCCGACCGGCCGTACTAACCGTCGCCTTCGCAATCATGCTGGCGGCCGCGCTCAGCACAACCAGCTCCCACAAGTCCGCCGACGTTGCGGAGGCGCTCGGCCCGATTACGCTCTCGCAGGTTGGCACCGGCTTCACGCAGGTCGTCGGCATCGAACACGCTGGCGATAGCCGCCTGTTCATCGTCGAGAAGACGGGCCGCATCCGCATCCTGAACGGCACGACAACCATCTCCACGCCCTTCCTGAACCTAGCTCCTGTCGTTGGCATCAGCGGCGACGAAGAAGGACTCCTCGGCCTCGCCTTCCACCCAAACTACCCCGCAACTCCCTACTTCTACGTGCACTACACAGATACCAGTAGTAACATCGTCATCGCCCGCTACACCGTCTCCTCCAACCCTAACGTCGCCAACCCCGTATCCGGCGTGCCGCTCCTAACGATCTCTCACCCCGGCTTCACCAATCACAACGGCGGCCAGCTAGCCTTCGGGCCGGACGGCTACCTCTACGTCGCGATCGGCGATGGCGGCGGTGGCGGCGACCCCGGCAACAACGCGCAGAACCTCAACACGCTGCTCGGGAAGATCCTGCGGCTCGATGTCGATCAAAGTGTCCTCGCGCCGCCGTACCACGGCATCCCGGCGACGAACCCGTTCGCCGGCGCAACGCCCGGCCTCGACCAGATCTGGGCGTACGGCCTTCGCAACCCGTGGCGCATCAGCTTCGATAGTTTGACCGGCGACCTACTGATCGGCGACGTCGGCCAGGAGGTGCGCGAGGAGATCGACTTCGAACCAAACTCCAGCCCCGGCGGACTGAACTACGGGTGGCGCATCATGGAGGGCTTCGGCTGCTACATCAACGAGGGCGTCGGCTGCTCGCACCCGTCGCTCACGCCGCCAGTGCTCGACTATACGCAGGGAGCAGGCGAGTGCTCCGTCACCGGCGGCTACCTGTACCGCGGCATCTCGCCCTCCTACGACGGTGAGTACATATACGGCGACTTCTGCTCAGGCCGGATTTGGCACAGCACGCCGGGCAGCGGCCCGCCGTGGTCACAGACGTTGTTGCTCGATACCTCCTACTTCATCAGCACCTTTGGCCAGGACGCATCAGGCGAGCTCTACCTCGCCGACTACTTTGGCGGCACGATCCAGAAGCTCGTCCTCGAAGATCAGGATGCCGACACGTTCGGTGATCAGATCGACAACTGCCCAACAATCTCAAACGCCAGCCAGGTGAACAACGACCGCAACTTCATCGACCAGACGCCACCTTCGACGCAGGATGACGCGACGTGGATCAAGTCGGACAACATGGGCGACGCCTGCGATACGGACGACGACAACGATGGCGTGCTCGATGCGTCGGAGGCGATCGGTTGCAACGGCAGCGGAGCGTTGAACGCATCCAACCGCGACACCGACAGTGACCGCTTCCTCGACGGCCCCGAATGCGCGCTTGGCACGAATCCGAACAACGCGGGCTCCACGCCAGCGGTGGCCGCCTGCGGCCCGACGACGGATGCGGACGGCGACGGCATCCAGACGCGCATTGAGGTCTGCTACTACAACAGCGATCCAGCCAACGCGAACACCGACGGCGATCTATGCAACGACGGACGCGAGGTCGCCTCGATCAACGGCGACAGCACCGTCAATCCTGCTGACATGGGCCTTCTTTCGGCCGAGATGACGCGTGTTGGGCCGCCCGCAAAGCTCGTAAACATGGACATGAACAAGGACGGCGTCTTCAATCCCGCCGATTCCGGCTTCCTCGCCAGCCGGTTCGGCGTCTGCCCGTAGCGAGCGAGCGGGCGAAAGCGCGGCCATTCAGCCGGCACCGTGAGGGCACTTCAGGTCGCGCCCTGTGCCCATGTGATTGACGGCCTGGTGACTTTACGTCTCCGCAGGCGTACAATCGCGCCATGCGTACGACGCTCCGTGTCCTTGCCGGCTGGGCCCTCCTAACCGCGGTGTTCGCCTTCGTGCCGGCCCGCGCTCCCGGGGATCCCGCGACCGGCGTCGTCATCGCCGGTTCCACCACGCGCGTGATCGTCGAACTCGACGTGCCCGCCCTGCTCCCGGCCGAACGCACCGATCGCGACGCACTCACGCAACGCCTCTCGGCAGCCAGCGCCGATGTAACCGCCGAGCTGCCGGACAGCGTCGTCGTCGAGCGCGCATTCGATGGCGTACCCGCCTTCGTCGCGAGCGTCGATGCCGATGGCCTGCGCGCGCTGAAATCGCATCCGGGCGTTCGCAGTGTCACGCCCGACCGTGAGATCAACCTCGCCTTGATCGAAAGTGCGCGCATGATCCGCGCCGACGAAACGCGCATGGCCCTCGGTGTCACCGGCACGGGCGTAACCGTCGCTGTCATCGACACAGGCATCGACACCGACCACCCGGATCTTCTCGACGATATCGCGTTCGAGCAATGCTTCATACTCGCCGGTTGTCCGCTCGGCGGCACCAGTAGCAGCGGCCCCGGCAGCGCCGAGGATGACAACGGACACGGAACGCGCGTCTCGGGCGTGATCACGTCGGCCGGCAACGTTGCGCCGCTTGGCATCGCATCGGACGCGCAGGTCGCGGCGTACAAGGTGGTATCGGCCGCAGGCGGTGGTTCGTTCTCGGACGCGCTCGCCGCGCTCAACGACATCATCACTAACCACCCGGAGGTGCGCGCCGTCAGCATGAGCCTGTCGGACGGAGTGAATCACGGGACATCCTGCGATGCCATCTTCCCGCCGTTCACAACCGCGGTGAACACGCTCTACGCCTCGAACACGCTCGTCATCGCCGCCTCCGGCAATGAAGGCTTCACGACGGGACTCGCCTTCCCCGCCTGCGTCAGCAACGTCATGTCCGTCGGCGGCGTCTGGGACGACACTAGCAGCGTGCCAGTGAACACAGTCCCGTGTTCGGAGTCGCCACGCTTCGACCGCGTCGTCTGCTTCGGCAACTCCGCGAGCAGTCTCGATGTGCTTGCGCCCGGCGGGCAGATCACCACCTCGGGGCTCGGCGGCGGCACATCGATCTCGTACGGGACATCGATCGCGACGCCGCATGCGACAGCGGCAGCGGCGTTGCTGTGGTCGTTCAACGCTAGCCTCACATCAGCGCAGGTCGAGACAGCGCTCGAGTCCAACGGCGTCCCACGCACCGACCCCAAGAGCGGCATCACGACGCCGCGCCTCGACGTCTGGCGCGCGATCGCCAGCCTCATCGCCGACCCTGACGCCGACACCATTGCCGGCCCCGCCGACAACTGCCCCCTGCACGCCAATCCGGCGCAGACAAACAGCGATCGCAACTTCGTCGACCTCACGCCGCCCTACGCACAGGACGACCTCACGTGGATCAACTCTGACAACATGGGCGACGACTGCGACCCTGACGACGACAACGACGGCCTGCTCGACGCCGCCGAGCCCGTGGGCTGCAACAGTAGCGGCCCGCTCGTCGCGACGAACCGCGACACGGATGCCGACCGCTTCCTCGACAACGCCGAATGTGTGCTCGGAACAAACCCCGCGAGCTTTGCCAGCAAGCCGCTGGTCGCTGCATGCGGCCCCACCACCGACACCGATGGTGACAAGATCACCGACCGCATCGAGTTCTGCTTCTACAACAGCAGCATCGTCGCGGCAGAAGGCGATGGCGACGGCTCGACGACGGGCAGCCATGACGGGTGCGAGGCGGCGTCGCTCAACGTCGACCGCATCGTGAACGTGGCGGACATGGGCATGCTCGCGACGGCGATCACCAATCCTGCGTTCCGCGTAGTAGGCGTGGATATCAACAAGGACGGCGTCTGGAACCCCGCCGACCAGGGCCTCCTCGCGAGCTTCATCTCGCCGTCGGGGCAGTGCCCCTGATCGACGATAGAAGAAGGAGGTTGGAGCCTGGAGGTTCGGACTGACAAGCTGACGGGTTGACTAGCTGAATCGTCGAAACACCAGCGTGCTGTTCTGCCCACCCATGCCGTAGCTGTTGCTCAGCACCGTATCGACCTTTGCGTCGCGCGCGACGTGCGGCACGTAGTCCAGGTCACACTGCGGGTCAGGTGTATCGAGGTTAATCGTTGGCGGGATCTTGTTGTCGCGGATCGCCAACACGGACGCGACGGCCTCGATCGCGCCCGCCGCGGCTGTGCTGTGGCCGATCATCGACTTGATGCTGCTCGCCGGAATCTTGTACGCCGCGGCCTCGCCGAACGCCATCTTGATCGCCTTCGTCTCCGTGCGGTCGTTGTACGGCGTGCCCGTGCCGTGCGCGTTGATCCACGAGACTTCGTCCGGCGCGATCTGCGCGGACTTCAGCGCGCGTGCCATCGAGAGAGACTGACCCTCAGCGTCCGGCGCGGCGTCATCGAGAGCATCGAATGACCAACCGTGGCCGATGTACTCAGCCATGATCGTCGCGCCGCGTGATTGTGCGTGCTCCAGCGTCTCGAGCACGAGCACGGCCGCACCCTCGCCGAGCACGAAGCCGTCACGGTGCAGGTCGAACGGGCGCGATGCCTTCTCCGGCGTGTCGTTGTAGTCCTTGCCCAGCGCGCCCATCAAGGCCATCGTGCCAACGGTGACCGGATGGATCATTGCGTCGGTGCCGCCGGCAAGCATGATCTCGGCGTCGCCGTTGCGCAGCATCGCCCAGGCGTGGCCCAGCGCGTCAGTACCGCTGGCGCAGGCGCTGCCGATCGAGCTGTTGGGCCCACGCAAGCCGAGCTCCCGGCCGATGCGGCCGGATGCCATGTGAGGTCCCAGCTTCGGGATAATCAGCGGGTCGACCCTGTTCGGCCCTCGCGTCTCGATCACAAGCTCCTGGTTGCCCATGTCGAACACGCCGCCGCTAGTCCCCATGATGCAGCCTATCTCGCGCGCCAGTTCATCGTTCAGCTCGATCTTCGCGGAATTGAGAGACTCGCGTGCGGCCTTCACGGCCAAATGCGAAAGACGGTGCGAGCGTCGCGCCGTCTTGTAGTCCATTACGTCGGTTGGCTCGAAGTTCTTAACTTCGCCGGCGATGCGTACGGAGTGCTTCGACGCGTCGAATAGGGTGATCGGGCCGATGCCGTTGGTACCGGCGACGAGCGCCTGCCAGAACGTCTCGGCGTCGTTTCCGATCGCCGTGATGGCGCCTATGCCCGTGATGACGACGCGTGTCCGTTCCATCGTGGGAGCCCTCTCGTCTCGTCTAACCGATGCTCGAATGGTAGCAGGCAGCCCGACCGGCTGAGTCGGCCTACAGGTCCTCAAGACCTTCCGTCACGAAGCCGAAATTGACTACTGCCAGGCCCTCGCCACGCAGATGCTGCCGCAGCGCCACCCCGTCCGCATCCGAAGATGCGTAGAACACGAGGGCGCCGCCGCCGCCCGCGCCGCAGGCTTTCCCGGCGCTCGCCCCCTTGCGCATCGCCACGTCAAACAGCGCCTCGACGTCCGCGTTCGTGACCGATGGGTGCAAGCGCCTCTGTTGGATCCAATTCTCGGCGATCACCTGGCGGATGCCGCCGAAGTCGCTGCCCGCGATCGCGTCGCGCATCGCCTTCGCAAGCGTCTTCAGCGAGAGCAGCGCGCCGGTCACTTCGTTATCGTGCCGGGAGTAGGCGCCCCAGACGGCTTTATGGATGTCGCCCGACAGCCGCTGCACACCGCTATCGACCAGCACGAGTCGCTTCTCGAGGCCCGCAAGATGCGATTCCGGCATCTCGAGACGTTCGATTTGCACCGGCCCACGCCCGCGCACTGGCTTGACGAACTGCATGTAGTTCAGGCCGCCATAGCACGCGGCGTACTGATCCTGCCGCCCACCGACGACGCCCTCTGTCGTCTCCGCCGCGAACGCGCGCTCGGCGATGTCATCGAGATCGGCGTCCGGATCGCGCAACGCCTCCGCCAGCACATGCTCGCACGCCGACGCGCCGAGTCCGGCGGCCGGCACATCGCGTTCGTACGTCAGCGCATCATCTTCACCGAGCGTCGCGCGCACGTACTTGTTGATCGTCACGTTGACGACCGCGCCGCCATCTTCGTCGGCGAATGCAGGGACGTCCGTCCAGCCACCGGCAAGATCGATACGAAGTGGTGCGTGTGCTGATCGTGTCATGTGATCATTGTGATCAACGCGCGATCATGGCGAAAGGGTGAGACGAGCAATGATTCGGCGATGCGCCAAGAAATGGGCGCACATCGTCAAGCGCTATTCCTTGGCACGAGCCAGCGAACACGACTGGTGAACCATCACCAAAAACTACGAGCCACGAACTAGATCAGGCCTTCTCGGTCACCTTGTACTCGAGCCGCCGACCGAGGAAGAGCCGGATCTGCGCATCGAGCGCCGGCATCGCGGTGAAGAACAGCGTGATCGGCGCCATCAAGAACCACATTGCGAACTGCACCGGGTACAGCAGGATTGGCCAGCGCTTCGGACGCGGCGGCCGCATCCGCATATCGAGGATGATCATCAGAACCAGCGGAATCATGCACGGCATGAGGATCCAGCGCGAAGTCTGGATGAACCAGTCCGGCGTGTTCGCCTGCGCGAACGGGTGCAACCCCAGGAACCCGCCCCACGACGCCGCCGAAATGTTCGCCGCGACGCCTGTGATCAAGAACCACTGCGCCGACCAGAGAACGTGGTTCTCCGACAGGCTCCACGTCCGCCGCAGCCGCGTCAGAAACGGGATCTCCGGATGGCGGTGAAACTGGCGCAGTGCGTATGGAATGTCGCTGCATCCCCAGGCGTGACGGCGCGCCTGCTGGTAGTGCTCCCAGTACGTCTTGTTGTAACTGTGGGCGCGCACGCCGTCATTGCCTACCGGCAGCAGGATCGGCTGTACGGTGGGCTCGCCTTTCAGCTCGAAGAAGCACTTGAGGAACATGTGCCAGTCTTCCGGCACGACGTCGACGTCCCAGTACCCGACCTCGTAGCACATGCGCATGCTGAGGCTGTACGTGGACTGCGGAAACAGCACAACGTACTTTCGCATCAGCTTGGCGAGGTGGTTGATGCCACCGAGGCTGTTCTGAAGGCGCAGCGGCGCGGGCACGTCCCAGACGTTGTTGTAGTAGAAGATGGGGCCCTGCCAGAACGTGCGATAGCGCTTCGGGTTCGTCGCGAAGTAGTACGTCAGCGCGCTGAAGTAGCGGGGGTGGAAGAGCGTGTCAGCGTCGCAGCTTGTGATCGTCAGGTGATTCAGGCTGAAGCCCATCTCGTCGCAGAACAGGACCTTTGCCTGCTTCGCGGCCCACGCCTCGTTCGATGACTTCCCACGTACCTCACCGACGATGTCCGACGGATGCGTCGTGCCCACAAAGGCGAGAAAGCTCCGCCCGAACTCAAGTTGCAACCGCGCGAACCGCTCCGGTGCCTCGGCGTCTGCGCCCTCCATCGCCAGCACGACGAGCAGTTTCTCGTGCGCAACTTCGCTCTCGGCGAGCTTGCCCACGGTTGCTCGCAGTTTTTCCAGCGATTCCTTGTACGTCGGGATGATGACGAGATGGCGCACGTCATCCCAAGCGATCAGATCGCGCTCGGTGCCGGGCGGCAAGAGTGTTGTTTCCGCTTCGTACTTCCGCTTCCAGTCGATCAGGGAAGTCGCCTGGATCGCCTTGTAGCCGCGATATGAGTGCACGCCGTTGTTCAGCGAGCGCCACGCCCAGTACACGTCGAACCCCAACAGCATGATCACGAGGCCGATCGGAAACCAGATCGCACCCCACACCAGTGACGTGATCAACGTCAGCGCACAAAGAAATGGAAGGGCCTCCAGCACACGCTGCAACACGCGGTCGCCGAACGTGACCACGTGCATGCGCTGGCGGACGGCGGTCGTCGAATCAACGACAGGCTGCGCGAGGTGCGGCAGGTCGAGCGTCAGCGCTGCTTGTGGTGGTGTGAGGCCAAGTGCCGCAGCCTCTTCCGCGCGAGCCAGCCACGCGGGCGCTCCCGACGAGCCACCATTGCGCGTCGTCTCCGGCACGTCGCCGAACTCTGGCGCTTCAACTGGGGTCCACGCCGCGCGGAAGCCGCTCGTCGCGGTGCGGGCGCGAGCGCGTGTTCTCGAATGAGGCTGTGCTGGGGTGCCAGCGCCTCCGTGCGAATGATCGATAGGGGTAAGGTCGTCCATGTGTTGGATGGGTCCGACCTTCATTAGCCTGCGAGGTTAGCTGGCGGCTTAGGGGAGAAGGTGCCCCTCTCGCGCTTCGACGAGTTCAGCCCGGGATCCTGGTGGGTCCCCCGCTCTCCGCGAACGGAGACTCGGCTCTTACATATTCGTTTGTACTGGTTCGATCTTAGGGGCGTCTCAAGAACGCTGTCAAGCGGTCATTCGGACCACGTGCCATGCCCTCAGTGCTCTCGACGACGCGCGGAAGGCTCATGTTCCCGCGCCGCTCGCGGCGGCAGAACCCTCCATTCGAAAGAATCATGTCAAGTTCATCATGCGGCTTTTCGTTCGATGTATTGGGCCTTTCTATTGCGCTCATATAGGGGACTTAACATAGCGCCCCAGATCCCGCGCCGATGTTGCGGAATGCAAGGTTTCGGCCTGGCCATAGCTGGTATACCGTGACCGTCGCCGGTGCATGGTGGTTCCGGCTCAACGAACGAAACGAACACGTCGGTATCCATAGCGGCATGAATGATGCGGGTCTCACAACACGCATCGCCGCACGCGCGTTAGCCGCGCGGCCGGCAGGGACAGCAAAAGGCACGGCATGACGTTCCTCGAAGCTGCGGTTTCACATTTCCTTAAGGGTTTTACCCTACAGGGCATCAGGAAATCCCCGACCATGCCGATCCTCTTCTCAGGAGAGGAGCCGGTTATGCCCCAGAGTCGCCGCGGCACAAAACTCGCAGTTCTTTCATTGCTCGCCTTTGGGCTGGCCGCCATGGCCTTCCTCACAGGCTGTAGCCAGGAAGTGAAGGCTGAGCTCTATACGTACCAGGGCATCAACGCCATCCGCGCGAAGAATGGCCTGCCGCCGCTTCAGCCGGATGCCCAGCTCGTCGAAGTCGCCCGCATCCGCTCGCGCGACATGGCCCAGAAGGACTACTTTAGCCACGACCCGCCGGACGGCTGCAACTTCGTCTGCCTAATGGATGGCCGCGGCTACACCCACGCATGGGGCGGCGAGAACATCGCCTGGAACAACTGGGACTGGGACAATACTGCCAAGCGCGCCGTCATCATGTGGGAGGGCAGCCCCCCGCACCTCAAGAACATCCTGAACTGCCACTACACTCGCATGGGAACCGGCGTTGCTGTCTCACCCGATGGCAAGATCTACTACACCATGCTTTTCGAGGGCGCGGCGAACTGCTGACCTCACGCTGACTCAATAAACATGAAGGGCCCGCCGATTTGGCGGGCCTTTCGCTTGCGCGTCGGGTGTCCGCCCGTGATCCTCCACCCACATGAACGCCCGCCAGCAGATGTTCGCCACCATGATCACCAGCGTCGTCCTCCCGCTCTTCGCCGCCTGTGCCGATAGTGACGGCGCCAACGCACCCGCGCCCACACCCGCACCACAGCCGGAAGGTGAGCGCATGATCGACGTCGGCGGATACAGCCTCGCCCTCCGCTGCGATGGGCAGAGCGACGGCCATGGTTCGCCGACCATCATCTTCGAAAACGGCGCGATGCCTTTCGTCGATGTGTTTGAAGGCTTCCGCCAACAGGCCACACAACAGTGGCGCGCGTGCTCGTACGACCGCGCCGGCACCGGCAAGAGCGAGCCCGGCCCGGCGCCACGCGACGCCACAACCATCGCCGACGAGCTCGACCGGCTGTTGGCGGCCGCTGGCGAGCGTCCCCCGTACGTCCTCGTACCGTTGTCTGCGGGTGCGCTCTATTCATTGAAGTACACCCACCAGTACCCGCAGAACGTCGCCGGCATCGTCATGGTCGACCCGCGCTTGCCGGCGTATCAACTCGCCGTGCCGTCCGTGCTCGATGATCCCGAAAAGGCGGCCCTAATCGCGAAACTCCCCGAGGGCTACCGTCTCGAGTACGAGCCCTGGAACGACGACGCACGCTGGCTGCTCGACGCCGAACCCCTGCCCGACATCCCCATAGCCGTCCTCACCGCCAACTCACCTGAACAGATAGCCAACTTCAAGTCGCCGCTCGACGACCGAGAACTCTGGCTGCAATCCCACGCCGACCTCGCGGCCAGCGTCCCCCGCGGCAAGCACACCCTTATCGACGACGCCGGCCACATGATCCACCAACAGAACCCCCAGGCCGTCCTCGACGCCATAGCCTGGGTCATCGAACAGCCATAGTCCCGGAGCGCGTGCAGGTGTGAAGTGCCGCCGATGGACGATGGCGTTCATTTCAGCCCGCGCTCTCGCCGGCCAACCATCCCGCGTGCGACAGCGCCCAAAACCCTCGCTTGCCCCTTCCCCCACGCCTGCGACACTTCGCCAACACGGAGGCGCACCATGCAATCAATCCCACTCGAACACGGCCCCGTCCGCATCGCCGGCGCCCTCGACTTCGACCACCGCTCGATCGGCCTCGCCCCGCGCCGTCTCCCCGCCTGGACGCGCGACCAACTCCCCGACGCCATGGTCGACCTCATGGTCGCAATGACATCCGGCGTCCGCCTCCAACTCACGACCGAGGCAACCGCGATCGAACTCGAACTCCTCCCGACGACGCTCGCCTACGTTGGCATGCCCGAACGCCCCGCCGTCATTGATCTCATCGTCGATGGCGCACTGGTCGAACGCCGCCCACTGGCCTCCGGCAACCGTATTGTCATCCAGCGCCCGATGACGACCGGCACACTCGAACGCGGCGAGCCCTCGGCCGTGCGCTTCAGCGGCCTCGCTGCCGGAATGAAGCGCGTCGAAATCTGGCTGCCCCAGACCGCCACTGTCGCCCTCCGCCAGCTATCCGTGAGCGATGGCGCTCGCACCGAAGCGACCACCGCTGCGCAGCAACAGGCCGCCCGACGCTGGGTCCATTACGGCAGCTCGATCAGCCACTGCATGGAGGCCGACGGCCCGACCAACACTTGGCCCGCCGTCGCTGCACGCCTCGCCAACGCGGATCTCCAGAGCATCGGCCTCGGTGGCCAGTGCCATCTCGATCAGTTCGTCGCGCGCACCATCCGCGATCTCGACGTCGACGTCATCAGCATGAAAGTCGGCATCAATGTCGTAAACGCCGAGTCGCTGAAAGAGCGCACGTTCATCTCCGCGCTCAATGGCTTCATCGACACCGTCCGCGACGGTCATCCCACAACGCCGTACCTCGTCGTCTCGCCCATCATCTGCCCCGCCGCCGAAGACCGCCCCGGCCCGACCGTTCCCGATGCGTCCGGTGTCTTCGGCGTCGTCGATCGCCCGCCCGCGCTCTCAGTCGGCTGCCTCACCCTCCGCCGCATCCGCGAGATCATCGCGGACACGGTGGAACGCCGACGCACACTCGGCGACGACAACCTGCACTACCTCGACGGACTGAAGCTCTTCGGCGAAGCCGACACGGGCGATCTGCCCGACGGCCTCCACCCCAACAACACCGGCTACCACCGCATCGGCACCCGCTTCTTCGAACACGCCTTCGCAGACGGCATGCCGTTTGCGCGCTAAGGGCTGAACCGGGAGTTAGCCTGAGGTAGTGGGCCACCTGCGACAAACGCTACGGAAAAATCCCCCGCACCTTGATCGCCTCCACAACCCGCGACACACCCAGGATGTAGGCCGCCTCGCGCATCGTGCACTGCTCTCGCTCGCGGATCGCTTTCACTTCGTCGTATGCACGGTCCATGATGCGCTGCAGTCGTGTCTCGACCTCATGCTCCTCCCAGAAGAACGACTGCAGGTCCTGCACCCACTCGAAGTACGACACCACCACACCGCCCGCGTTCGCAAGAATGTCCGGCACAACGAATACGCCCGCAGCGTTGAGCACGGCGTCGGCCTCCGGCGTCGTCGGTCCGTTCGCCGCCTCGATGATCATCTTCGCCCGCACCGCACCCGCATTCCCGCGGTGGATCTGGCCCTCCAATGCCGCCGGGATCAGGATGTCCACATCCAGCGCCAGCAGTTCCTGATTCGTGATATGCACGCCCGGATGCCCCTCCGGTATGAAGCCGTGCTGCCGCTGCGCCGCCAGGATCGCATCGATATCGCCGAGCCCGTCTTCCTTATAGATAGCCCCGTTCGTATCGCTCAACGCCACGATGATCGCGCCAGCGTCGTCGAGGAGTTTCGCCGCTACGGAGCCCACGTTTCCGAACCCCTGCACGGCGACCCGCGCGCCTTTGAGTGACATCCCGCGATCCGCGCACGCCTTCATCGCCGTAAAAAGCACGCCACGGCCCGTCGCCTCCACGCGCCCAACACTGCCGCCGATCGACACAGGCTTGCCCGTCACCACCGCCGGCACCGAGTGCCCGCGGAGCATCGAGTACGTGTCCATGATCCACGCCATGGTCTGGCCGTCCGTGCCCATGTCGGGCGCCGGTATGTCCTCGTCCGGGCCGATGATCACGCTGATCTCCGTTGCGAATCGTCGCGTCAGCCGCTCAAGCTCGCCCTTGCTCAACGCTCGCGGATCCACGACCACGCCGCCCTTCGCGCCGCCATAGGGCAAGCCGACCACTGCGCACTTCCACGTCATCCACATCGAGAGCGCCCGCACCTCGTCGAGCGAAACATTCAGGCTGTACCGAAGCCCACCCTTGACCGGCCCGCGCACTTCGTTGTGATGGATCCGGTATCCCGTGAAGACGCGCACGCTTCCGTCGTCCATCAGGACTGGAAAGTTCACCGTGAACTCGCGGATGCAGTTACTCAACACATCCAGCATCCCCGCGTCGAGCCCGATCCGCCCCGCGACCGCCCGCAACTGCGACCGCGCATCATCAAACGCATTTGAAGCCGGCGCCGTAGATGTAGCCATATAGATTCGTCCTCCGAGCACGCACGCCAACTTGTCGGGCCGACCTACATGTCGCCGGCCCGTAGCAAGTGTCGCACAACCAGACACAAAACCGACCATCCGGTAGTGCAACCGCCCACCCGTCATTGCTACTGTAGAAGAATGAAAGTGCTCGTCATCGGAGGCACGCGCTTCATCGGCGCCGCCGTCGTGCGCGAACTTCACGACGCCGGACACGACGTCGTGCTCTTCCACCGCGGCGAAACTGAATCTGAAGACGCACCGCCCCTTCGCCACATCCACGGCGACCGCGCTGGCATCGACCAGCACACCGCAACCTTCCGCGAGCTTGCAGCCGACGTCGCCATCGACATGGCCTGCATGTCTGAGGAGGACGCTGTTCTGACCACCGCCGCCCTTCGCGGCAACGTCCGTCGCACCCTCGCCATCAGCAGCATCGACGTCTACCGCGCGTACGGACGCATGCATGGCAGCGAGTCCGGACCGATCGAACCGCTCCCACTGACGGAAGCCTCGCCCCTGCGAGAGAAGCTCTACCCGTATCGCGGGAGTGGTACCCCGGCGATGGACATCTACGACAAGATCCCCGTCGAGCGCGCCTACGTGTCAGACCCCGAAATGCCCGGCACCATCCTCCGCCTCCCGGCCGTGCACGGCGAAGGCGACTACCAGCGGCGCCTCTACGTCGAGGTCCGCCGCTTCCAGGCCGAGCGTCCCGTCATCGTCACACCTCAAGCTGCGCTCGATTGGATCTGGCCTCGCGCCTACGTTGGCAACATCGCGCGCGCCGTCATGCTCGCTGCAACCGACGATCGAGCTCTCGGACACATCTACAACGCTCCGGTCGACCCGCCACTGACGCAGCGACAGTGGCTCGAGGTGTGTGCGAAGATCTGGGGCTGGCGAGGCGACATCATCGGCTTGCCCGACACCCACCTCCCCGATCATCTCCGGCTCTCCATCAACTTCGCCCAGAGCATGACGGCCGACGACTCCGCCTTCCGCCGCGACGTCGCCTACATCGACGAAGTCACGCCCGAAGAAGGGATCCGCCGCGCCATCGCCTGGGAAGCCACCCGCACCGTAAGCAACCCCTCCCGCCTCGAAGCCGAAATCACCGCCGAAGACACCGCGATCGCCAACACCGCCGCGGAATAGCGCTGACCGCTGACGGTTGACCGCTAAACTACTCCCATGCCAGCAAAGAGACTCTCACACATCGATGCCCGCGGCCGCGCCAAAATGGTCGACGTCTCCGACAAACCTGACACCGCCCGCGCCGCCACCGCAGCCGGCCGCATCGTCATGTCGCCGGACACCCTCGCCCTCATCCAGCGAGGCGGCGTCGCCAAGGGCGACGTCCTCGCCGTTGCGCAGATCGCCGGCATCATGGCTGCGAAGAAGACGCACGAACTCATCCCGATGTGCCACCCGCTCCAGCTCACCGGCATCAACGTTATCCTGACGCCCGACGAAAAGGCGCACGTCATCGACATCTCGGCTACTATCCGCACCACCGGCAAGACGGGCGTTGAAATGGAAGCCCTAACCGCCGTAACCGTCGCCGCCCTCACCGTCTACGACATGTGCAAAGCCGCCGACCGCGCCATGCGCATTGAGAAGATTCGGCTGTTGAAGAAGTCGGGCGGTAAGTCCGGCAGATACAGCGCGCGATAGCTATTCGAGTTCATACCCGCGTCGCTGCCGACCGACGAAGTACGACGCCTCCGTAAACCCGCCCGCGCGCGCCCACGCCGTCGCCGCATCAAGCTCATGCCCCACATACTTCGGTTCGTGCGCGTCCGACGCCAGCGTGATCGCCAGCCCCGCCGAATGCGCTCGCTCCACAAGCGGCATCGCCGGAAAGATCTCATCGCACCGCCGCAGTCCGTTCGTGTTCAACTCGATCGCGGTCCCCGTCGCAACAGCCCCATCAACGATCGCTGCGTGTAGCGGTGTCTCGTCCGCCGGCCGGTGGCCCTGCTTCTTCAACACGTCCGGATGAGTCAGTACATCCGCCAGCCCGCTTTCACCAAGCTCGTGCATGAGGGCACCGTACTCCGACCACACCGTCGTGATGTCGCGCTTCTCCCACTCGAACAGAAACGCCGGATCGTCGATACCAAACGCGCCGACGTAGTGCACCGACCCGAGCACGATGTCCCAGTCGTACGGCGCGAGGAAGTCGAGCAGCACATCGCCCTTCCCCGGCAGCCAGTCCATCTCGATCCCCAGGTACACCGGCAGCCCTGCGCTCTTCGCCTGCTCGACGACGCGCACGTAGTCCGTCACGCTCCCGGACACATGATCCTGCCAGTACCCGCCGACCATCGACGCCAGCCTCGGATCCGGATCCGCATCCCACCAACCGTGCAGCGCCCGAAATGCCTCCTCGAACCGGAACAGGTGCTCCGTCAGACAGATCGCCGAGACTCCGCGCTCCTCCGCCGCACGCACATATTCTTCGATGCGCGCGAGCGTCATTGGCGGCTTCGACCCGTGTGGCTGGAGGTGGACGTGTGCGTCTACGAGCATCCGAAAGCCTGCTTGATCATCGTAGGCCGACTTTCTTGAGTACTGGCTCCATCCCGCGAATAAGTTGGCAGGCATTCGATGCCGCGTCAGCCGCCAGCTCCGCCGACAGAACCGGCGCGGCGAACGAACGATGCAGCCGCGTCCACGCCGCCGTCCACTCCTCCAGCTCGTACTCCGGCCCTACTGCTGCGGCGATGTCTATCGCCCGCTCCGCGAGCAGCCCTGCCGCTGCGTACGATCGCTCGCGGTCTCCCTCGAAGTGCAGCCCGATCTCGAGCCGTTGGGTCTTGCGCTGCACCCAGATCTCGTAGTGCATCCAGCCGGCTTGCGTCGCGCGGCGTGCACCGCCCTCGAACGGAGAGCCGCGCCCCGGCTCTGCCCGGGCGTACTGCACATACCCAAACCGCTGGCGCGACTCGAATGCCGCGTACTGTTTACCGAGGCCTCCACGCACGCCGTCATCGACGAGCGCGAGAAACTCGCGAATCGTCATCGACTTCACGCGCACAGCCCGCGACGGACCAGACTCACCAAGCTTCCGCTTAACCACCATCCCGTGAGGTTACAGAACATGCGCCGTGACCGCTGAGCACGGTCATGTGGCGCAGACGCCCCGGCTGTGCGCCCCGATGGGCACTCTGCCCATGATCCGAGCTCGCCCGACGCGGACGCTCCGGATCTCATCCGTGCATTTGGTGCACGAGGGCAAAGCATGCAGCGCGGAACAACTGCACTGTCGTCGCCAGATATGTTTCAGCATCGGGGGCGCGTATATACTTCCGCAACGGCTGGGCAAGACTTCTCTTCTGCGAGCTACTGATGGCCAATCAACCTCCGCAGGGAAGTGCAGCGCGAGAGCAACGCGCGTTTGGGGCGATTGGCAAGCTTGATCCCGTCACCGGCGCACCGGAGCGAGCGGTGTTCGGGATCATGGGTTACTTCCTTCCTGATACGTCCGTCGTGCGCCGGCCGAAGTTCCAGCATCTCCTCGCCGCTAAGTTCTTCGCCGACATGGGGCGCGACTCCGTCAGGTACGCGTCGCTCGTCGGTGTCATCTACCTCGGCGGCGGCGCATTCGCATCGTCGCTTATTGGAATTGCCGCGCTGATCCCCGGCATCATTTTCGCGCTGTACGGCGGCGCGATCTCTGACTCGCTGCCAAAGCGTGTCGCGTTGGCGGGCGTGTACTTGCTGGATGCGGCTCTTTGTCTGAGCGTCGCATTCTTCTTCGACGATACGATCGCCGTGTATTTCATGCTCGTCTTCCTTGTGACGAGCCTGACGCAGATTGCCAGCCCGGCCGAACAGACGCTCGTGCCGCTCGTGAACACGGAGGCGCAACTCGCGACGGCGAACTCCGTGATGGGGATGGTGTCGAGCATCGGCACGGCAGCGGGGACGGCGTTCATGGCGCCCATCCTGCTGCACGTGGCCGGTACGAACGCCGTGTTCGTCGCCTGCGCCGTGCTGTTGTTGCTGGCAATGACCCGCATCGTCCAGGCGGATTCACCGAGGGATGTGGCAGCCGGCAAGTTCGTACGGCCGAAGCAGGACTACAGCGCCGTGATGCGGTGGCTGTTCGCCAACCGCTCGATCATGACGATGATCGGCGTGTCAGCCGTAGGTGGAATGGGCTACCAGATCATCAGCACGCTTGCGCCGACGTTCGTGTACGAAGTGCTGGACACAGACCCGGCGAACACGGTGTTCGTGATGGGTATGGCTGGCGTCGGCATGACGCTCTCGCTATTTATCGTGCCGCCGATGATCAAGCGATTTGGCGAGCGCGTGACGGCCGGCGTCGGATTCCTGATGTTGGCAACCGGTCTCGTCGGTCTCGGGCTGATCAATCAAGGCATCGTGGACTTTCTCAATGTCATCAACCCGATCCACTGGCTCGTGGAATTGTTCAACATCGATCAGATCAACGAGAAGGTCCAGCTGGCGATGTTCATCAGCCTACCTGTCGGTTTTGGTATGGGTTTGACGGACAACTCGGTAAAAACGTACCTGAACCGGCGGGTTCCTGTGGCATACCAGGGCCGTGCGTTCGCGATCCGGAACCTCTCCGAGAGCGCACTCACGATCATTCCATTGCTGGGACTTGCGGCGCTGGCGACTTGGACGACCGTCAGTCTCGTGCTGTTCATCATGCCAGCGGTGTTCTACGTCGTCATCCTGGGCCTTCTGCGGCTGAGTGCGAAGATGGGGACGGAGATTCCGCCGGAGGAGTCCGGTGTGTTTAAGACGTTCTGGGAGGCTTCCGACGACGAGGAGATCTCGAGCATGTCGGTAATGGACGCGCCGAAGCTTGATGATGGTGCAGCGTCATAGCGAGTGCCGACTGAGCAGTGCCGCTGCATGCGACAGACCACTGCTGGTGACGAGACAGCGTGAGTGATCAATGCTTGAAGCAGCGCTCTGGGGTTCGCTCACCGGATCGGCACTGATTCTGGGTGGCGCTGTAGCCGTGTTCCTGCGTCCGCGACCGCTCGTGGTCGGGCTTGTGCTGGCGTTTGGTGGCGGCGCGCTTATCAGTGCGGTCGTGTACGAGCTGCTCGGCGAGGCTGTTGTTGATGAGGGCGTGCGCGGCGTCGCGTTTTACATATTTGCCGGGGCGCTTGCCTTCACGGTTGGCGACTGGCTCATCGAGCAGCTGAGCGGCAAGGACATCGCGCCAGGGGACGAAGTCGTCGATGGTCGCGGCCTTGCGATCGTGCTCGGGAAGGTGCTGGACGGCGCACCAGAGTCGTTTGTGCTGGGAATTTCGCTGGTGGGTGGCGCCAGTTCGACCGCGTACATCGTTGCGCTGATTGTGTCGAACGTTCCGATGGCGATCGGAGCGACGACGAGCCTGACCGCGGCTGGCTGGCAGCGCAGCCACGTGTTCCTGATGTGGGTGGGCATCGCTGCGCTTTCCGCTGGCTGTGCGGCGCTTGGGTACGCAATGTTTGACGCGCGGCCCTCGCTAACGGGGCACCGGGCGGAGGCGTTCGCCGCGGGTGCGATCCTGGCGATGCTCACGAACACCTTGATGCCGGAGGCGTACCGGCAGGGCGGAGCCCGCGCAGGTATGTTCACGGCGTTTGGCTTTGTGTTTGCGGTGAGTCTGTCCATCGCGGACTAATCTGAGAATGGAGCGGGGCGGCACGTTTGCTCGAAAGACGCTCGGCCGGGGTGCGGAATCAGGAGAATGCGATGGACTGGCGATCTGATGTGGTTGTGTCGAAGGGTGTGGGAGCGGCCGTTCTTCGTCGAGCGCGGTGGCGAGCAAATCCCGGGCATTCTGTGGATGCCAGAGGAACCGACGGGGCCGATTCCGCTCGTGTTGTTGGGGCACGGTGGGCAGAGCGAGAAGCGAAATCCCGCGGGGCTGGCGATGGCGCGGCTGTTCGTGCGGCGCAATGGCATCGGTGTGTGCGCGATCGATGCGATCGATCACGGCGAGCGCGGACCAATCGTCGATTCCGGTGACAAGCTTGGACATCCGGCGTATCACGAACTATGGAGGCGGACGGACACGTTCGACCGGATGAACGCGGACTGGTCTGCGTCGCTCGATGCGCTGCTGGCTTCGGGGCGATTCGACGCGACACGCGTGGGGTACTGGGGCCTATCGATGGGGACGATGTTCGGGCTGCCACTGGTCGCTTCGGACGACCGGATCAGCGTCGCGGTGCTGGGCGCGTGCGGGCTTTCAGGGCCTAGTGCTCGGCGCGGCAATATCGAAGCGCGGCATCGTGCTGACGCGCCGGAGGTAACTTGCCCGGTGATGTTCATGGTGCAATGGGACGACGAGATCTTCGACCGCGACGGCGCGCTGGAGTTGTTTGACCTGATCGGGGCGAAGGACAAGCGCTTGATCGCGCACCCGGGTGCTCACAGCGCTGTGCCTGTAGAGGCATGGCACGCATCACGCGAGTTTTTGGCGCGATACTTGCTTGCGGGACGCTGAGCGCCGCGCGAGTGCTCAACCATTCATCAAGGTGAAACGCGCCGGCTCGTGTTGTTCAGGCGGCAGCCAGCGCTGTTGCCCAGTCGACGAGCGTTTTCGCGAAGAGCTCCGGATCCTGACCGTGCATGGAGTGGCCCATCCGCGGGAAGGACTGGTACGTCACCGCATTGCCTGCCTTCTCCACCAGGGTGCGCGCGTACTCGGCCTGGATATCGGAGAGCGCACCAAGGAGGCGGCCCTGCGCGTCGATCATGCGGAAGTGATGCGTCATGAGGACAGGGCACTTCACTGACGACAACATCCGCTCGTGATCGCAACTGGCGGCGACCGTGCCGGTCCAGAATGCGCGCCCCCATTCCGGGTCATACTCCTTCATGTTCTGTGGAGGTCCGTCGCCGGAGAGCAGCGCCTTCGAGAGTGGAACGAGGTGGGGCGGCAGTTCGTGCGGCGCCGCGGCGACCATGCCGTCCCAGTCACCGATACTCCACTGGTCGCCGAGGTACTTGTTCCACAACGCGAACATCCCGCCGATCGATTGTTTGATGGACTGGCCAATGGCCGGCGTTGTTTCAGAGGCGAACAACGGCGGATCCTCGTACACGGCCGCGCGGATCTGTCCCGGCAACGCATATGCCGAGAGCCACGCCGACAACACGCCGCCTGACGAAAGCCCGCTGCAGATGACGGGCCGCCCGATGCCGTGAGCGACGAACCTGACGAGATCATTGCCCATATTGTCGAGCGTGTAGCGGCCGGGCGTCCGCGTCGAACGGCCCTGCCCACGGAGATCGACCGCGAAAACCTGGAAGTGCTCAGCCAGCAGCGGCATCGCCTTTTCGTATCCCCACCATGACTCGAACTGGCCGGGAACCAGGAGCAGGGCCGGGAGGCTCTCATCGCCGGCGACGGCGTAGTTGAGCACAACCTCGCCGGTATCAAATGTTCGCTCCGGGTGCGCATGAGGGACGTAGGTTGTGTCAGGGTAGTCGGGGCCGAATCGCACGCTGATCTCCTCCGAACAAGGTGTCTCGCTCCGCTAGAGTAGCATCGCGTCCTTGGAGAAGTGACAGTGTAGTGTTGGCGCGGGAGTCTGAATGTGAGTGCCGGACGAATAGATGTTCATCAACACGTCGTGCCTCCGGAGTACGCCCGGTGGCTCCGCGATAAGGGTGTGGAAGCGGCTGCCGGCCTAGCACTCCCGGGCTGGACTGCCGGCGACGCGCTCGAACTCATGGACCGCCACAGTATCCGCACGGCGATCCTTTCCGTGTCGACGCCGGGCACGACGCCCGGAGAACCTGCGGAGGCCGCCGACATGGCGCGCGCCGTCAACGAATTCAGCGCGGCGCTGGTGCGGGAGTATCCCGACCGCTTCGGGTTCTTCGGCACGGTGCCGCTGCCGGACGTAGCGCGCGCGATTGCCGAGGCACAGTACGCGCTGGATCATTTGCGCGCCGATGGCGTGACGCTGCTCGCAAACAGCAATGGTGTGTACCTCGGAGTTCCGGAGTTCGATCCGCTGATGGAGGAGCTGGATGCGCGGAACGCGGTCGTGTTTGTGCATCCGGCGAACATTCCCGGGCCCTCGGTCGAAGGCATCCCGCCGTTCGCAGCGGACTTTCTCCTCGACACGAGCCGGGCTGCGTTCAACCTGGTTCGTAGCGACGTCATCCGGCGGTATCCGCGGATCCGTTTCATCCTGTCGCACGCAGGCGGTTTCGTGCCCTACGCCGCACACCGATTTGCGCTGACGATCGCCGGTGTGACCGGACGTGGCATGAACGATGTCCTCGAGGAGTTCCGTAGCTTCTACTTCGACATCGCGCTCTCCGGCAGCCCTGCAGCCTTGCCGTCCTTGCTGCAGTTCGCGAAGCGAGATCATGTCCTGTTCGGCACAGACTGGCCGTTTGCCCCGGGCAGCGCCGTCTCGTACTTCACCGGGCAGTTTGACAAGTGGGACGGCCTGGCTACCGAGGAGTGCGCCGCCATCGACTCGACGAACGCGCAGAATCTGTTCGAACGGCTGGCTCGCTAGGACCCCGCGCTGTCGGCTCCGGATGTCCCGAGCGGCTGTGGGCTAGCTGGGAGTGACCCTCACGAATATCCATCAAATACCCTTGATCTATCAATTACAATTGATGTATTGTTCAGCCGTGAGTAACGCGCTTCATCCAAAGACTGCGCCGCCGGCCTTTCTACGGCTAGCTGGACATCCATTGCGCTGGCAGTTGCTTAGCGAGCTGGCGCGCAGTGACCAGCAGGTGCGGGAGCTGACGGCGGCGCTGGGTGAGCCGCAGAATCTCGTTTCGTACCACCTGTCCCGCTTGCGGGCAGGCAAGGTCGTGTCGATGCGAAAGAGTTCGTTCGATGGGCGAGATGCGTACTACCGCGTTGACCTCAATCGGTGCGGTGAGCTTCTGGCGGCGGCGGGCGGCGCGCTCCATCCGGGGCTCGCGCTCTCACCGCCCTTTGGCGTTCGCCGAACAGCGCAGGGGAGGCGGCCCACCAGCGTGTTGTTTCTATGCACGGGCAACAGCTCTCGCTCACAGATGGCGGAAGCGCTGCTGCGGGATCTCGCGGTCGATGCCATCGAGGTTTACAGCGCAGGCAGCCATCCCAAGCGTGTGCATGCAAGCGCGGTGCAGGTAATGCGCGAGCGTGGCATCGACATCAGTTCGAGCGAATCGAAGCCCCTGAGCCGGTTCGCGCGTCGGCGCTTCGACTACGTGATCACGCTGTGCGACCGGGTTAGGGAGGTCTGTCCGGAGTTTCCGGGCGACCCCGAGGTCATCCACTGGAGCATCGCCGACCCGGCGAGCGAAGAGGGCACAGAGCGCCAGCGGTACGCGGCGTTCGAGCGCACGGCGGCGGACATTGAAGGCCGCGTACGGTTCTTGCTTCACGCCATCCAACACGACACCGCAAGAGGGAGGTAATCCATGTCCGAGGAAACTGTCAGCGTCCGCTACATGGTCAACGACGTTCCTGCGTCCGTCGACTTCTACACGAAGCACTTCGGCTTCACCGTCGGCATGAATGCGCCGGCTTTCGCCGATGTGTTCAAGGGCAACCTGCGCATCTTGCTGAGCGGCCCGCAGAGCTCCGCTGGGCGGCCGATGCCGGATGGCGCGCAGCCGATTCCGGGTGGATGGAACCGCATTCACTTCATCGTCGAAGACATCGATGTCGAGGTTGAGCGGTTGCGCGCAGAGGGCGTGCGCTTCCGTAACGACATCATCAGCGGGCCAGGTGGGAAGCAGATCTTGCTCGAGGATCCATCGGGCAATCCGATCGAGCTGTTCCAGCCCGCCCAGCGATAGTGCTGTCGGCCCGAAGAACCGTTGCGTGAGCCTTGCCCATGAGCTCATGGGTTCTATGCTGACGCCCATGGCATCAATTTGGGTGGAGGGCGTCAGTCGCAGCTTCGTACAGGCGCTGGAATCATTAGCGGCGGCGGTGGGGGACTGCACGGACGAGCTGTGGGAAGCGAGCATGTGGGAGGTTCCCGCTCCGGGCGCCGATCACCAGTTTCTCGGCCCGGACTGGAAGCCGATCACCGACGCCGCACAACGCAACGCCCTGGTCGAGGGATGGGTCGCACGGCGATCGACGCCGTGGAGCGTGGCGTGGCATGCGCTCGAAGTCCTCGACTATGACCTGAACGGCGAGTTCGGCCCGTGGTCACCGCCGCCGCCGTTCGCGGGGCATCCGCACTGGCGCGACCTTCCGAGCCTGCCGACAGCCTGGGCGCGCACGGAGGTGCTGGGGTACGTCGACCATTGCCGCGAGCTCGTGCACAACAAGCTGGCCAGCATCACTGATGAGCAGGCGGCGACGCCGCTACCGGCGGCTCATCGTTTCGGCGGGCAGCCACACGCATTCATTATCACGAGCCTCGTCGTTCACACGACGGAGCACGCGGCGCAGATCCGGCAGTTCATCACAGGTGCCGGCGTTCCTTTCGACGCTTCGTAAGGTGCGTCCGCTGAACGACCTCATGTCGCCCGGGGAGACTTCGGTTCACGAAGGGCTCTCAGTGGAGGGACCTTAAGCAATGCGACCTCTTCGATACTCCATCAATGTCACGCTCGACGGGTGTGTCGATCACAACGCGGGGATACCTCCGGACGAAGAATCGTATCGACACGTGACCGAGATTCTCGCTCGGGCCGATGCGCTCCTATTCGGCCGCGTGACGTACGAGATGATGGAGGCCGCGTGGCGGCCGGCACCATCGGGCGTGAGGCCGGACTGGATGACCGATTCGATGGAGCCGTTCGCGCGAACGATCGATCAGGCAAGGAAGTACGTCGTGTCGAGCACGTTGGCCGAGGTGGATTGGAACGCGGAGCTCGTGCGCGGGGATCTTGGTGAGGCCGTTCGGCAGCTCAAGCAGGAGCCGGGCGAGGGACTGTACGTCGGAGGCGTGACACTGCCGCTGGCGTTGACGGAGCTGGGGTTGATCGATGAGTACGAATTCATCGTGCATCCGAGGCTCGCGGGCCACGGGCCGACATTGTTCGCGGGGCTATCGAAGTACGTCGACCTGAAGCTCGTGAACAGGCAGGAATTCAGTTCGGGGGCAATAGCCTTGCAGTATGAGCCCACGGCATCGCGCGGCTTGTAGTCCGCGGTCGAGGAGGGTCGGGCGCCTGTCTTGGGGTCGCGCCCCGGCGTATTCCGCGCTGTGCGTGCTTTCGCGGAATCGGAGCGGGTGGCACCCCCGGCAGGATTCGAACCTGCGACCGTCGGATTAGAAGTCCGGTGCTCTGTCCACTGAGCTACGGGGGCCTGTGGCGCTTCGACACATGGCATGTGGTTGCCACGGGCACTCTAACAGGTATTCTGGCCGCCGCAGGAGCGTCACATGCCAACGCCAGCCGCCGTCATTCTCATCCGCCACGGGCAGTCCGAACACCACGTCCGCGGGCTCACCGGCGGCTGGACGGACACGCCGCTCACCACTCTGGGGCACGAACAGGCGCGGCTCGCGGCGGCGCGGCTCAAGGCGGAGATTACGGATGCGCCCGTGCGCATATTGGCGAGCGATCTCGTGCGGGCGAGCCAGACGGCGGAGCACATTGCCGCAGCGTTCGGCGTTGAGGTCGAGATGGACGCGCGGCTGCGCGAATACAACAACGGCGACTCCGCGAACATGACAATGGCGGACGCCCGCGCGAAGTGGCCGGACGCAGGAGACATGCGCATGGCGACGCGCATGGTGCCCGGCGCTGAGACGGGAGCTGAGTTCTACGCGCGGGCGCGGTCGTTGCTCAACGAGCTTGATGATGGTGGTGGATTGCCGATCCTCGTCACACACGGCGGGACGATCCGGATGTTGATCGCGGCGTGGCTGCAGATGACCGACGACGCACTCGACTACGCGCACTTTGCGGCACACCCGACGGGGATCACGGTGCTCACGAGTTGGGGTGAAGGTGGCCGCGAGCGCATGGTCGAACGGGCGAACGACCTCGCGCACCTGGCGGGTCTTGAGGGCGGGATGCTGTTGAAGGACGTGCTGCGTTAGGCGTCGACGGCCGGTGCGGCGCGGCGGGTCAGCACCTTGTGGAACTTCGTGCCGCCACGACCGCCTTCGCGGATCTCGATGATCTCTGTGTCCGAAAGGTCGGGACTCGTCGTCAGGTGCTTCTGCACGAGCCGCCCAACCGGCTGCGCGGCGACCACGGCGAGCATCGACGCCATCATCGCGTTCGGGAACTTGCTGGCCCGGCTGCCGCTGCTGCCGATCGCAAGGAGCGCGGCGAGCGCCGTCATTGCGCCTGCGACCGCGATGTTCGTGCCGCATAACGGCGTGACGGCGAGGTGGCCCTCGCCGCTCTTGAGCCGGGCGAGCGCTTCGTTCGTTGACTCTTCGAGCAGTTCGGTCGGGACGTTGGCGTAGAGAAAGTAGCCATCGCCGGTCGCGCGACCGACCATGCGCACATCGTGGCCGATCTTGCGGAGCATGACGGTGATCGTCGCGTGCTCGAGGGCGTGATTGCGGCGTACGGTGCCGACCATTCGTCCAAACATTGTGCGTGTTCTCCGATCTCATGCAGTATAGGCCACTAAAGACGGCGTATGGTCAGACCTTCTTCGAGGCCTTGTAAGCTTCCAGCGCATCCGTCGCCCACTGCACGAAGTACTTCGCGCCGTCCTTCCAATAGGTGTCTTCATCCTTGAGGCCAAGCTCGGTGCGCGTGGCGTTGACCAGGCGCAAGACTTCATCCGCGCCCAACTCTCGAAAGAGTAGCGGCACAAACAACTTCATGTCGATGAGGTATGCGTCTGCATACGCCTCAGGGCATCCTGCCTTGATAATGCCTTCGCGGACTCGCCCTTTGTCGAACAGATCTGGTCTTCGCGCCACTGTCATCCTCCGCACTGCGATGAATCGTGACTAGCGTGCGGCCACGAACGCGAGCCTCGCCGCGGCGAGCGTTTCGTCGAAGTCGCGCTGTTGGTGGGCGAGGCCGCACATCATCACTTCGTACTGTGACGGCGGCAGGTAAACGCCGGCGTCGAGCATGGCGCGGAAGAAGCGGGCGTAGCGTTCGGCGTCGGCCCCCTTCGCGGTGGTGTAGTCGCGGGGCGCTTCTTGCGCGAAGAAGACGGTGAGCATCGAGCCGAGCTGGGCGACAGTGACGTTCTCGCACTCGGCTTCGCGCGCGGCATTGCGCAGACCTTCGGCGAGGCGCGCACCCATCTCGTCGAGGCCGCGGTAGATGCCCTCGTTCGTGAGCGCGCGAAGGGTGACGATGCCGGCGGCCATCGCAAGCGGGTTTCCGGAGAGGGTGCCCGCCTGGTAGACGGGGCCAGCGGGCGCAACCATCTGCATGATCTCGCGTCGGCCGCCGTACGCGCCAACGGGCAGGCCGCCCCCGATGATCTTGCCCAGGCACGTCATGTCGGGCACGACGCCGTAGTACATCTGGGCGCCGCCATACGCGAGGCGGAAGCCGGTGATCACCTCGTCGAAGATGAGGACGGTGTCGTTGCGTTCGGTGATCTCGCGGAGGAACTGCAAGAAGCCCGCGTCCGGCGGGACGAGCCCCATGTTGGCGGCGACGGGCTCGACGATGACGGCGGCGATCGCGCCATCATGCGCGGCGAAGAGCCGTTCGACAGCGTCGCGATCATTGAATGGTGATACGAGCGTCTCGGCCGTGAACGACGCCGGCACTCCGGCGCTATCTGGCAGTGACAGCGTCGCGACGCCGGAGCCAGTCTTTGCGAGCAGACCGTCGCTGTGGCCGTGATAGCAACCCTCGAATTTGAGGATCTTGTCTCGGCCAGTGAAGGCGCGTGCCACGCGGACAGCCGACATCGTCGCTTCGGTGCCGCTGCTGACGAAGCGGATCTGTTCGACTGAGGGGACAGCGCCGCAGATGATACGCGCGAGCTCGACCTCGAGCTCTGTCGTCGCGCCGTAGCTGGTGCCGCGCTCGGCGGCGCGCTGGATGATCTCGACGACAGCGGGATGGGCGTGTCCCAGAATGAGCGGCCCCCAGGATCCCACCCAGTCGACGTACTCGTTAGAGTCGGCGTCCCAGATGCGTGATCCCTTACCGTAGGCGACGACGATGGGCTCACCGCCGACGGCACTGAAGGCGCGTACTGGGGAGTCGACGCCGCCTGGGAGGAGGTCGCGTGCAGCTTTGGTGATCTTGCGGGATCGGTCGCGTGGTGGCATCGTGGCAGTCTATCGGTCGCAACAGAACCGGAGGCGACATGGTCACGGTTGCATCAACAGATCTGCTGGAACGAGCGCGTGAGCTCGGTCCCCTCATCGAGGCGAACCGGTCGAAGGGCGACGAACTGCGTCGCCTTCCGGACGAAATTGCCGATGCGTTCGTACGCCGCAATTTTTACCGCCTGCTTCTGCCGCAGGACTTCGGCGGAGAAGGTGCAGAGCCTTTGACCTACGCCAAGGTCGCAGAGGAGCTTGCGTACCACGACGGCTCAGCTGGTTGGAACTTCATGATCGGCTCGGCGACGATGATGCTTGCCGGCTTCATGCCAACCGACGTCGCGCGAGAAATGCTCGCCGGGCCGGACGCCTGTATCGCTGGCGGACTCGCACCCGGAGGTCGGGCGACGCCCGCCGACGGCGGCGTGCGCGTTACGGGCCGATGGGCCTGGGGCAGCGGCATGCATCAGGCAACGTGGGTGATCGCGAATTGCATCGTCATGGACGGCGACAAGCCGCGCATGGAAGAGACCGGCGGCCTGCCGATGATCCGCCAGGTCGTCGTGCCGAAGAGCGATGTGACAGTGCTCGATACATGGCACGTCGGCGGCATGCGCGGCACCGGCAGCACGGAGTACACGATCGACGACGTCTTCGTTCCCGACGAGCGCACGTTCCGGGCATTCCAGTCGAAGCGCTATCACGACGCACCCATCTTCCGCGTGCTAGCGTCCTTCTTCGGTGTCGCGGTCGCTACTGTCGCCTTAGGTATCGCGCGAGCAGCGCTCGACGGCCTGATCGACCTCGCCGCTGGCAAGGCTTCGCTCTACACGCGGTCAAAGATCAAGGAGCATTCTGGCCTGCAATATGACGTAGCGAAGTCGCAGGCGATCCTGGAGTCAGCACGCGACTACCACTACGCGGGCATCGCCGGCATGTGGGAGACGATCTTGCGTGGCGATGAAGTGACGATGGAGCAGCGAGCGCGCATCCGGCGAGGGACGGTGCACGCAGCCGAAGCGTCAGCGAACGTGGTCGACGTCTGCTATCGCGCGGCGGGCGGCAGCGCGTTGTCGACGCAAAATGTGTTCGAGCGCAGCCTGCGCGACTCACACGCACTTCTGGGCCACATTGTTGTGCAGCGCACGATGATGGAGGACGCCGGACGCGTGGTTTTGGGTATGTCGCCGTTGGGGCCGGTGTTCTAGCCTTTCGCCACTTCCGCTGCCGCGCGCAGGAGCGGGATGACGGTTGCCGCATCCGCCGGCGGCAGCCCGAAGAAGATGCGGTGAACACCGACGTCTTCCAGCGCGCGCATCCGTTCAACGAAATCCGCACGGGGCGGGACGCCGAAGACCGACACGGGGATCTGCTGCCGGCCCGCGTCCTTCGCCATCGTCTGGAGTTCCTCGATGCGGGCCTTGAGGTCTGTACCGCGCATAGCGATCGGCATCCACTCGTCGCCGTAGTCGAGCACGCGCTGCAACGTGCGCGGTCCGTCGCCGCCGATGAGGATCGGCGGATGCGGCTTCGTGACGGGCTTGGGCCAAGACCAAATGGGGTCGAAGTTGACGTGCTCGCCGTGGTACTCGGCGTCGTCCTTCGTCCAGATCTCCTTCATAGCGAGAATGCGTTCGCGCATGATCTTCCAGCGCTGCGATGGCTTCGTGCCGTGGTTCTCCATCTCTTCGATATTCCAGCCGCCACCGACACCGAAGAGCACGCGGCCGCCGGACAGGTGGTCGACACTGGCGACCTCTTTCGCAAGCGTGATCGGGTCGCGCTCAATGACCAGACAGATGCCGGTACCGACCTTGAGCGTCGTCGTCACGGCGGCCGAGGCGGCCATCGCAACGAACGGATCGAGCGTGTGTGAGTACTCCTTCGGCAGTTCCGCGCCGCCAGGCCATGGCGTCTTGCGGCTCGCGGGGATGTGCGTGTGTTCGGGGAAGAGCAGCGATTCGAAGCCGAGGTCTTCAGCCGCGCGGGCGAGCTCGGTCACGGGGATCGCGTAGTCCGTCGGGAACATCATGACGCCGTATTTCATCTTGGGCCTCTTTCTTCTGGACGCGCTGGTGGTGGCAATGTGCACGGTAGCCGTTCGACGCCGAAGCTGGAAGTCGGGCGATGTAACCTTTAGTCCCCACCTCCCGTCTAAGTAAGTGGAAGGGAGAAACAGGCGTGGATGACCGGGCTCCGACATCCGCACTCGCGCTGCTTGAGCGCGCCAGGGCCGGCGACCGCGACGCCTTCGGGTCGCTCGCGGAAGAACACCGCGCCGGCCTCCTACGTCTGTGCCTGAAAATGACCGGATCGCCCGAAGAAGCCGAGGACCTCGTGCAGGAGACGCTGCTCAAGGCCTACCTTCACATCGCCGACTTCGAGCTGCGTTCGACGATGCGGACATGGCTGTACAAGATCGCGACGAACGCCTGCCTCGACCAGCAGCGCTCGAAGAAGCCGTGGGATCTCGACAAGCGTTGGGAGTGGTTCCGCGAGAACGGCGAACTGGTGCAGCAGATGGAACAGACGCTGTACCTATCGCCCGAGCGCGCGGTGGAGGTGAAGGAAGTTGCGGCGACGTGCGTGAACTGCGTGACGATGTCGTTACCGGCGAAGCAGCGGGCGACGATCACGCTGTGCGACCAGCTTGGGCTTTCGCGTGAGGAAGCGGCGAACGCGATCGGTGCGTCGGTGGCATCGGTGAAGACGGAGCTGCACCGCGCGCGCAAGAAGATGGCGGACGTGTACGAGCACCACTGCGCGCTCGTCGACGAAGACAACGAGTGCGACGGGTGTTTGTGGGCAGGACGAGTGCAGCGGGCCGGTGGGCCGAGGCAGGCGGCGGCGCCGCAGGGCAAGGAGCACAGGACAAAGAGCAAGGCGCAAACAGCAAACAGCAGTGAGCAGACAGCACTTAGCAGTGCATCGACGGCGCTGTCGTGCGATGAGATCGAGGAGCTGTTTTCGGATCTGATCGAAGGAGAGCTGCCGGAGAAGACGGCGCACGGCATACGGGCGCATATCGCTCTCTGCGACCGATGTGGGCCGGCGTACAAGCAGCTGCAGCGTACGGTGCGGTTCGTGCGGGCGCAGGCAGACGTGCCGCTGGAGCCTGGCACACCGGGCGGCATCTACAAGGAGTTCACGGCACTGCTGATGCAGGGCGAATCGGAGAAGGCAACGGAAGTGATGGGGCGGGCTGTGCTTGGCTGGCCTCAGAAAGGTACGCAGTCATGAAGACAGACGTAGTGATCATCGGCGCGGGCGTGAGCGGGCTGGCGACGGGGGCGTTGTTGGCGAAGCAAGGCAAGAAGGTCGTGATCCTTGAGAAGGGGAATGTCGTTGGCGGGCGCGCCAACACGTACAAGGACAAAGGGTTCACGCTAAACTACGGCCCGCACGGCATGTGCACGCCTGAGTCCGGCGTGCTGGCCGACGTCATGGGCCGGCTCGGACGGGATGTGCCGACGTGCGGCTATCCGGAGGCGACACGCAGCTACTGGCAGCACCACGAGCGGTTCGCGTCGATGGGCGCGAAGGCGCACCAGCTCATGACGAGCGGGCTGTTCTCCGTCGGCGGTCGGTTGCAGGTCGCGAAAGTGATGCTTGCGATCCGTGGGGAGAAGCTCGAGAAGCTGTCGCCGGATGTGACGTGGTGCCAGTGGGTTGAGTCCAAGACCGACGACCCGGCGATCATCGAGTTCATGATGGCGTTCGCGGTGGTGAATTCATACACGAACCCGGCGGGCGAATTGAGCGCTGCATGGTTCCTCGGACACATGCAGCGCAGCCTGTTCGCGAAGGACTTCGTGGGCTACATGCACGGCGGGTGGAAGACGATGTACGACGCCTGGACCGAGGACATCGAATCGAATAGTGGCGTTATCGTGCAGGGCGCGACCGTCGACCCGCTGGAAATTGATGGTGGACGCATTTCTGCGGCAATCACGCGCGACGGCCGCTACGAAGCCGACGCATTTGTGTGCACGCTGCCGCCGCAGGACGCGCCAGCGATCGCACCCGATGACTCGACGCTGAAGATGGAGCTGCGGAAGTGGTCGGGACTGCAGGACGTGCGCGCTTACTGCATCGATCTTGGGTTCGACCGCATCGTGCGCGACGACCTGAGCTTCGTGTTCGACGTGCAGCGAAGCCTGTACTACAGCATCCACAGCGAGGCTGCGCCGAACCTGGCGCCGGCGGGGTGCCAGATGCTGCATGCGACGGCGTACCTGACGCCGGAAGAGGCGGCGGACGACAGGCTCCGACAACAGCGGCGCGACGAACTCGTGGTTGGGCTGGACAAGCACTTTGTTGGATGGAAGGAGGCTGCGGTCGTGGAGCGCACGATACCTGACGCGAAGGTTGTCGGCGCGCGGCGAACGCCTGAGAACATCAAGAACCTCGTGCCGTTGCGGTCGTCGTCGGCCGAGAACCTGTTCTTCGCGAACGATGCACGGGACATCGACCGGAATCTGACGCAGGTGTGTCTGTCGGCGGCGATCGAGGTGTCAGACGCGATCGTGGTGATGCCGACGGTGGTTCGGGAGGCGGTCGCGGTGTAGGGTCGCGGGCTCTGGAGCGCATCGCGGAGATGCATCTCATCACACGAACGCGCGGGCTGAAGAGCCCGCGCTCCGTCGTTCGAGCGGTGATCATCTTGCAAAGCGCGCTGGGGACCGCGGTCCAGACCCGCGCGGGTGAAGGCCCGCGCTACACAGTCTCACACGCCGCGGCGTCCGATAAGCTGGCGCATGTTCGCAATCATTCTTGCTGGTGGGGCCGGGACACGGCTGCGACCGCTGACGTATGCGCGGCGCAAGGAACTGGTGCCTGTCGTCAACGTGCCGCTGCTGGAGTATCGCTTTCGCAATCTGAAGCAGCATGGTGTTGAAGACATCGTGATGGCGTGCGGGCAGGGTGTGCAGGAGATCGAGGAATTCTTCGGCGACGGCGCGGCGCTTGGGCTGCGAATCTCGTACTCGTACGAGGATCGGCCGCTGGGGTCGGGACGGGCGGTCAAGGAGGCGGCGCGCTTCGCCGGCGCGACTGGCACGCTCGTCGTCTGTAACGGCGACATCATCACGAACGTCGATCTGGCGGCGATGATCGCACTCCATCGGAGCAGGGGCGCGACGCTCAGCATGTCGCTCGCCGCGGTGCACGACCCTTGGGACTACGGCGTCGCCGAAGTCGAGGACGATCTCCGTATCCGGCGCTTCGTCGAGAAGCCGCCGCAAGGCGAAGAGCCAAGCAACCTTATCAACGCGGGGACGTGGCTGTGGGAGCCCGAGATGCTCGACCGGATTCCGGACGACGAGACGGCGATCCGCGACGGGTTTTCGGAGCGTGTGCTGTTTCCGGGGATCATCGCCGACGGTTTGCGTGTGCAGGGGTTCGAGGAAGACCTCTGGGTGGACGTGGGCTCGCCGGAGCGCTACTTCATCGCCATGCGGCTGTTGCTGGAACGCCAAACGCGCGACGCGGGCGTGGATGTCCTCGGCCACGATGGCGCAGCCGTTGGCGACGGTGTGACGTTTGGGGGCATGATCGCATTGGGCGACGGCGTACGCGTCGGTGTGGGTGCGCGCATCACGGGACCTACGGTGATCGGGGCACGGACGCGCGTTGGTGAAGGCGCGGCGATCGTGGGGAGCGCGCTATGGGAGGACGCCCTTGTCGGTGACGGCGCGACGATCACGAACAGCATCATCGCGGCCGGATGTTCGATCGGCGCCGGCGCTGTCGTGACGGATGCCGTGCTGGCGAACGGTGCGACCGTTGCGGCCGGAAAGACGCTAGAGGCGGGTGTGAAGTTGATGCCGGGCGACGCTGGCTAGCGTTGTCCCCCAGCCGTAGCCGGATACCCTTTTGCCCATGACCGAACCGACGATTAGGCCTGCAGTTGTTGCGCTCGAGGCTGGCGCGATTGCGTTGCGGCGCGACCTGCACGAGAACGCTGAACTTTCAACGAAGGAGCACCGGACCCAGGCGCTCATCATGGAGCGGTTGGTGAAGCTTGGGCTCGACGACGTGCGGGCGATTGCCGAAACGGGCGTGACGGCGATTGTACGTGGCGGGCAGCCGGGGCCGAATCTGATGTGGCGTGCAGATATCGACGGACTGCCCCTTGATGAAGCGACGGGTCATTCATTCGCGTCGACGAACGGGGCGATGCATGCCTGCGGCCACGATGGGCATGTCGCGATTGGCCTGTCGCTGGCGGAGTTAGTCCAGCGCTCGCGTGCGTCGCTCGCAGGGACTGTGCGGTTCGCGTTCCAGCCGGCCGAAGAGCACGTCGGCGGCGCGAAGCGGATGATCGAAGAAGGCGTGATGCGTGAGCCGACCGTGGAGCGCGTGTTCGGGCTGCACATCTGGGCGAGCAATCCGACAGGCGAGGTGCTGGTTGTGCCGGGCGCGATCTTCGCTGCGGCGACGCACTTCCGGATCATCGTGCGAGGGCGTGGTGGGCACGCGGCGGCGCCGCACCAGACTGTCGATCCGATCCTGGCCGCGGCGCATGTTGTTGTTGCGTTGCAATCCGTCGTCAGTCGCAACGTTGATCCGGCTTCGACCGCTGTGCTCACCGTCGGGCGCATCGACGGCGGAGTGCGCGGGAACATCATCCCGAACGAGGTGATGATGTCGGGTTCTATCCGGACGTTCGACGCCGACGTGCTTGCGCGCGTGTTGAAGCGCGCGGAACAGATCGTTGCTGGCGTAACTCAGGGATTCGGCGCGGAGTACCAGTTCGATTCGTCGACGTTGCCGGCGGTGGTCAACGATCCGGAAGCAGCAGCGCTGGTCGAGGCGACGGCGGCGGCAATGCTCGGCGCTGAGAACGTAGGCGGTGCGAGTGTGACAGGCGCGGACGATATGTCGTACTTCCTCGAGGAGGCGCCGGGTGCGTACTTCCTGCTGGGCGCGGCGCCGACGAGCGGGGAGCATGTGTATCCGCATCATCACCCGAAGTTTGACTTCGACGAGGCGGCGCTTTCTGTGGGGACGGAGTTGAGTCTGCGGATTCTTGAGGCGGCTTCGGGGTCGGCGCTCGTGTAGTGCGTGTCGGGGTGCGCGCGCTCTCTCACATCACACGTGAACGCCGTGCCAAACGCAACGCGCGGGCTGAAAAGCCCGCGCTTCCGTCAACACAATCTCGAAAAAACGAAAACACCCGCGTAGGCGGGCGCTATCGATTCACAACTATCGCGGCGGCGCGAGACTACATCGTTGGTGCGGGGCGCTTTGCGCGGCGGCGGCGGCGCGCGGCCTTCGCCTGGGCGATGCGCCGCTGTTCGCTCTTCGGGATGAAGTGCCGCCGCTGCTTGATTTCACGCAGAATGCCATCGCGCTGCACCGCCTGGCGGAAGCGCGTCAGCAGGTGTTCGCCTGATTCGCCGTCTCGTAAGTCAACTGCCGTCACAAGAACTCCGTTCCGCCCCGATCCTTCGGGGATATCACGCTACTTTACTGTGGCCGCGGTCGGCGCCTGTACTTCTTCTGTTGGAGCGCCCATACCGTTGAGCTTGTGCCAGCCGCCATCGCCGGCCCAGATTGAGCGAATGGCATCCCACTTCTGCTGGCGCGATGCTTCGAGTGTGTGGAGTTGCTCGCGCACAGCGGACTTCGTGCGGCCGCGCAGCGACTGGATCTGGCGTCCGATCTCGGCGATCTCTTCGAGTAGGAGCGCGTGCTGCTCGGCGCGCCATTCCGGCGGCACCATCGGCGCGTCATCGCGGACGGCCTCGAGCGGTTCGCCGTGCTTGGCCTTGCGGAAGATGAGCTTCTGCTTGCCGTCCTCGCCGAGCGTCGTGTCAACGGTGATGCCCCAGAGATCGCGGGCGACGGTCTCCGAGACGACCAACACCTGGCGCTCCTCGAAGTTGAAGATGATGTCGTGCTCGATCGGCTCATCGATCACGAAGCGGTAGTTACCGAGGTTGGTATTGAGACGAAGGCATCGATCGGGGGTGTTACGGCGAACCAACAGCTTTGAGAGTGCTTCACGCGCTGATGGTGTTACATGCACGCCGATGAACCTCCCGCCCTCACGTTTGTGGGGCACACTCGTACCGCGCGTCGCGGTTTATCGTTGCCGTTGAAGCTGTCCATGAGGCGGGCTCACGGGAGTGAAAATGTATCACGCCTGAGCATTTAGATCAACGATCGCCAAGCCCTTCAGCTTCACAATTGCTGCGGTCGCTTCGCGCGGCCGCTCGCCCTGCCTTAGTAGTCGGGAAGGTCCGGGCGGATGATGTCTTCGGCGGCGGATTCGATGCCGCGGCGGTTTTCTTCGGCTAGCAGTTCGAGGAGGCGCTGGGCTTCCTCGGGAGTGAACTCTTCTTCGATTCCAGCGAGCGCTTCGTCGAGGGCCTGCTGGAGTTGTTCGTCCGTTAGTTCTGAGGGGTCGGCCGGCAGTGTCTCTAGTTCGCCGCCTGCGTCGTCTGGTGTGCCACCTTCCCCGGTGCCGGGCGTCGCTTCCGCGCCGGGATCGTCGGCGCCGGAGCCGGGCTCGCCTTCCTCGCCGCCGGCGGTTGGGGTGCCGATGGGGGCGGACTGCGTCGCATCGGGCGTCGGTGTGAGCCAGCGCGACGCCAGCTCGTAGTTCGCCTTCGCGTCGTTGTCGGTGCCGTCGGCGAGCAGCGCCCGTCGGTACGCCTCCAGCGCGTCGCGCAGACGGTTCGCGCCGACGTAGTGATTGCCAAGTGCGTACTCGATGCGGGCAAGCGTCACCGGATCGCAGGGGTCGTCGGCGACCCCACACGCGCGAGCGCGTAGCGTCTCCTCGATCGCCTCCTCGTAGCGGGCGAGCATATTGAGGGCGTTGCCGGCGTTGTGGTTGAGCTCCGGTTCGTCGTTGCCGTCTAAGGCTTGTGCCGTGCGATAGCTGTCGAGCGCGGCGACGTATTCGCCCTGCTTGTACTGCGCGTTGGCATCGTTGTTCACATCAGCGACCGTTGTGCCACAGACAGCGGCAATGAACATCGCGGAGCCGGCCACGGGCAAGAGCTTAGCCGCCGAACCACCGCGCACGCCCTTGCGGCGCGGAATCGCGAGCAACATCAGTTCGATATCGGCCAGAAGCAGCGCAAGGGCGGCAAACACCTGGAATCGCTCGACGGGATTCGTAGCGTCTTCCTCGCCGAACGAGGTTGCCTCCAGACCTTCGAACTCGCCTGCGAGTTCCGCGAGCGAGCCGTCGTCGCCGAGGGTGAGGTAGCGTCCGCCGCCTGATTCGGCGAGCAGGCGGAGGGAGGTGCTGTCGAGGCGCGTAAGGACAGCTTCGCCAGTTTCCGGATCGACGCGCGCTGTGACGATGCCGGTGCGTGCATCGAGATCCAACACGGGTGAGCCTTCGGCGGTGCCGACACCTGCCGTGTATACGCGTACGCCGTCGCGCGCGGCGGATGCGACAGCGGACTCGGCTGCGGTGCCGAAGTCTTCGCCGTCCGAGACGACGAGGACTACGCGCGTTTCGGTGTCGCTCTCCTCGAGCATGGCGGCGGCGCGGTTGATCGCGGAGCCGAGGTCGGAGCCAGGGTCGAGGAGCGCGCGCTCTTCGTCGACGCCACCGACTAGGCCGGAGAGCGCAAGGAGATCGGACGTCAGGGGCGACCGCAGGAACGGCTGCGCAGCGAAGAGCACGAGGCCGACGCGGTCGCCGCGAGAGCGCTCGAGGAAGGCGGCGATCTCCGTCTGGGCGAGGCCGAGGCGGTTCGGCGGAGCATCGGTCGCTGTCATGCTGTTCGAAACGTCGAGCACGATGACAACGTCGATGCCGCGCTGTTCGAGCGCATCGGTGCTCTCACCGAACTGCGGGCGCGCGGCGGCAAACACGGCCAGCCCAATCGCGCCGACTAGCAGGATGGGCGTCAAAAACAGGGCGGCCTTCGCGGCTCCCGGCTCATCGGCGATGCCACCGAAGGTACGGCGAGCGCGCGCCCGCCAGAATAGCCACCAGACGCTCGCCGCGATGCACACCGGCACGAGCAGCATGAGCCAGAAGAAGGCGGGCGAACCGAACGTCATGCCGCCCTCCGGAAATACGTCGAGCGCAACAAGATCTCGAGCGCGAGGGCTATCGCCGCAGCGGCGAGCAGCCACGGCGCGATCTCGTCGTAGCGCGTGAGTTCGATGGTCGCGAAGCGCGACTTCTCGAGATCGTCGATCGAGGTGTAGATCTGATCGAGGGCGGCGGGATCCTCGGCGCGATTGTACGTGGCACCGGTGACACTGGCGATTTCGCGCAGGGCGGCTTCGTCGACATTGAGGGTGGACTGCTGCTGCCCGGCGGTGATGCTGACGACGCCGACCGTGTAGACGCGGATGCCGAGACTCTCGGCGATGCGAGCAGCGGCAAGCGGCTCGATGTCGCCGGCGGTGTTCTCTCCGTCGGTGAGGAGGATGACGATCTTGCTGGCGCTTTCCGAAGACTCCAGCGCTCGCACGGATTCGGCGATTGCCGACCCGATGGCCGTCGCGTCGTCGAGACGAATGGAGGGCGCGGACTCGACGACGCTGCTCAGGGCGTCATAGTCCACGGTGAGGGGGCTGAGCGTGAGGGTGCGTTCGCGGAAGACGACGAGGCCGACGCGGTCGTTTTCACGTGCCTCGATGAAGCGTTTGAGGACATCTTCGGCGGCGTCCTGGCGCGACTGGCCGCGCGCGAAGGGCTCGGACATGCTCGACGAGAGGTCGTACGCAAGGACGATGTCGATGCCTTCGCCCTCGGACTCGGTGGCAGCTTCGCCGCGCTGAGGGCGCGCCATGGCGACGATGAGCAGCGTGACGGCCAGCAGGCGCCAGACCGGCAGCCATGGTTCGAGCCGTACGCGCCATGTGCGATGCGCGCGCGCGGCCGGGGCGATGTCGCCGACGCGAATAGCGCCGCCGTCGCTGCGGAACCAGAGGGCGATGACAGCTAGCGCAGGCACAGCCAGCAGAAGGAGGAGGATGGCTGGGTCTTCGAACCGGAGGTCCATGGCTTCAGGGTAGCGCGCCGGTCTGCGGGCATCGCCAAAAAACACAGAGACACAGAAGCACAGAGGATCGACTGAACTCTTTAGTGAGGTTCTGACGGCGCTGTCGCGAAGGGCGTCATGCGCCCGCGACGCCCTACGTTGCGGGGACTACCAGCGGGCTTCGTGCTCTTCGATCCAGCCAAAGAGGTCGCTCACCTGAATCGTCGGGCCGTCGTCGGGTGCGATGTACCCGGAGTAGCACCCGAACATCTGGCTCGCGGTTGTGAAGTAGCTGTCGCGCCTGCCGCTCTCGGACGCCCGTTCGTACTCGGGCTCGAAGGTGAGGTCGATGCGATCGGAGACGACGGTGCGAACGCGCCATGGCTTCATCATCGCCGTTCGATCGTACTCAAAGACCAGATCCTCGCTGATCTTGGTCAGCCGCCCGTCGATGCAGACGCCGTTTTCGTTCATGCCGGTGCCGTCCGTCCACTTGCCGCCGAGGTTCAGGCCGACGGTCGTGCCGTTCTGTATGCCGGACGCTGAACCCCAGTTCCAGATCGTGTGTTCGGGCCACACGCCGCGCCCGTAGTCAAGGCAGCCGAACGCCGGTTGAGCCAGCTCGAAGCGCTCATCGCCGAGTTGTATGAAGCCGGATGCGGGCAGCGTGTTTTGCTTGGACGTGAACTGGAACTGCGTTGGCGTCCAGGGGATGACGACGTTGAGTGTTTCGTGGCCGGTGGGCCGCTGGATGAGGATGTCGGCCTCGAGGGGCATGCCACCAAAGTCCGCGGCCGCAACACGAATCCGCGTGCCAGTTCCCTCATCGGTGAGCGCGACTCGCATCGCAGGATGTTCGATCACCATATCGCCGCTAACAGTCTCTGGGATGATGATTGAGCCCGGAGAGCGCACGACGGCCTTGTCGATGTGGCGCTTCGTACGGCGTTCGAAGATGTATGCACCACCGAGCTGCAAGCGCTCGATGTCGGCGATCGTTGCGGAGAAGAACAGATCGTTGCTGGTGACGGCCCAGTAGTTCCACTTCTTTTTCCGTTGAAGCGAATCCGGCAGGTTGCAGGCGTGGACGGGACGTCGTGACCAGCCGACGGCATCCGGATTCATCCGCCCGTCCGCGCCGCAGAGCTGCACGGCGGTTGTGAGCTCAGGTTCGGCGTACGCCTGCGGATTCTCTGCCATGGAGAGAGTCTACTGTGACTTTCGGCGAAGGGGACCCGTAGTCGGTTGTCGAATCGGCTCTCCCATTACTACAATCGCGGGTATGGACGAGGAACTAGGTACCGCTGTTCGAAGCATGTGCCTGTTCGTTGCTACAGAGGGCGCGCTCATCGGCAGCGCCGCAAGCGCGCGCGATCTCGTTGAGGCGGCGATGAATGCGGGTGCGCGCGTAATCGTCGTGCCGGTCGAGCGGCTGGATCCTGAGTTCCTGCGACTGCGCTCAGGGATGGCTGGGGAGTTTATGCAAAAGGTGATCAACTACCGCATGCAGCTGGCCATCGTTGGCGACGTCTCCACACAGGTAGCGGCTAGCGATGCATTGCGGGATTTCATCATCGAGTGCGATCGCGGGAATGAGATCTACTTCGCGAAGGACGTTGATGCGCTTCTGGCGAGGGTCGATCGGCCCTAAGGCGTTGGCCGCAAAGCTCGTACACTGGCTACATGACAGCCGCCATCGAACTACGCGGCGTGGTGAAACACTACGGCGAGACGCGTGCGCTCGGTGGCATCGACCTGACGGTTGATGCCGGGCGCATCTTCGGGTTCCTCGGGCCGAACGGGGCAGGCAAGACGACGGCGATTCGCATCCTGCTCGACTTGATCCGTCCAGATGAGGGCAGCGCGTTTGTCATGGGGTTTAACTGCCAGCGCGAAAGCGTCCAAGTGCGGAAGCGCGTCGGTTATCTCGCTGGCGACCTGCGCTTGTACGAAGGCATGCGCGGGAACGAATTCCTGAACTACATCGATTCGTTTCGGCCAGAGAAGAAAGACGCTACATACCGGGATGCGTTGTGCGAACGGCTTGGTCTCGACCCGACGAAACGCATCCGGGCGCTGTCGAAAGGCAATCGGCAGAAATTGGGCGTGGTGCAGGCGCTCATGCACCGACCGGAAGTGCTGATCCTCGACGAGCCGACATCGGGCCTCGATCCGCTGGTACAGGATGAAGTGGTGCGCCTGCTGGAGGAGGCCGTCAGCGAAGGGCGGACGGTGTTCTTCTCGTCGCATGTGCTGCCGGAAGTGGAGCGTATCAGCCAGTCCGTTGCCTTCATCCGGCAGGGCGAACTGATCGCCGTCGAGGACGTTGCGGCTTTGAAGTCTCGCAACGTGCACGTGCTCGAGGTAACGTTTTCGGCGCCACCGCCGCCGTCACTATTTGCACTTCCCGGGTTGAAGGAACTTCATCGCGATGGGTCGACGGTTCGGGTTCAAGCGCAGGACGGCGTCGATGCGGTGATCAAGGCTTGTGCGACGCAGACGGTGATTGACCTGCGCACGGAACAGCCCAGTCTCGAGGATGTGTTCCTGGCGTACTACACGGGAGACGGTCCAACTGGGGCGCACGACGAACGAAGGGAGGCGCGGCGTGCAAGCGCGTAGCATCTTCACGAAAGCGCTGTTTGACCAGAAGATGCAGATCCTCGGATTCGGGCTGACTCTCGCCGTCATCGCGGCGATGGACGTCTATATCTGGCCGTCATACCGCGACACGCTCCAGAACTTCGAGATACCACCGGCGTTCGAGGCGTTGCTGGGAGGGGACCTGAACCTCGCAACCGCGCCGGGATTCCTAAGCGCAGAGTTCTACAGCTGGATTCCGATTCTGCTGCTCGTGTATGCCGTGATCCAGGGAACGGGCGCCATCGCTGGCGAGGAAAGCGGCGGCACGATGGACCTCGTGCTCGCGCAGCCGGTTACGCGGCGCTCGTTTGTATTGCAACGCATTGCGGCGACCATCCTCGCGTCAGTCTTGATCATCGCGATCGGATACACGGGCTGGCTCGTGTCTGTTCCGTTTGTGGACATAGACGTCACGTTATGGGATGTCTTCCTCGCGAACGTGAACCTCTTGCCGATCACGTTGCTGTTCTTCGCGCTGTCGTTGGCTGCAGGAGCGATTGCGCCAACTCGTGGTATGGCGGTTGCGGTGACCGTGGGGATCGCAACGGCGACGTTCTTCATGCAAACGCTCGCCGCGACAGTGGACGTGTTGGAACCGCTGCGGTATCTGTCACCCTTCTACTACTACGGGAACGGCCAACCGCTGGTGGATGGTCTGAACTGGGCGCACGTCGCCTTGCTGACGGGCATATCGTGCGGGCTGGCCATCGTCGCGGTACGAACGTTCGAGGAGCGGGACGTCAGCGTCGGTGGCGCTTCCGACCTTACTCTTGCGGCGATGTTGCGTCGGACGTTTGCCACGCGCACGGGCACGTAGCGTTACATCGCGCCAGCAGCGACTTTTTTGCGGGCGACAGCGATTGCGCCGAGGGCGCCGGCGCGGTCGCCTAATTCGCTTTCGATGATCTGGACGTCGTTGAATGATTGGCCGAAGGAGCGATCACGCGCGACCTCGATCGCCGGCGCCATGATGGCGTCCCCCATGTTGATCAGCCCCCCGCCGATGATGATGGCCTGCGGGTTGAAGGCATTGATGATGCTGGCGAGTCCGGTGCCGAGATAGCGGCCAGCGCGCGTGATCAGTGCGCCGGCTTCGGTCTCGCCCTCCTGGCTGGCGCGGAAGACATCAGCCGCATCGAGTGGAGGGTTGTGCTCTGCGATCCGCGCTGTGCGAACGAGTTGGCCTTGCGCGATCAGCGCGGCAGCATCGCGGGCAATAGCCGTGCCAGACGCCATCGCTTCGAGGCATCCAATATGGCCAGCTCCGCAGGTCGGCCCCTCTGAGGCCACGACGAGGTGCCCGATCTCCCCGGCAGCGCCGCTTGCACCAACGTACAGTTCGTTGTCGATGATGATGCCGCCGCCGATGCCGGTGCTGGCGGTGACGAAGACCATGTGCCGAAAACCGCGGCCAGCGCCGTACTCGTGCTCGGCGAGCCCCTGGCAGTTGGCGTCGTTCTCGAGGATGGCGGGCGCGTCGAGACGCTCCTGCAGGATGCGGGCGAGTGGGACGTTGTGCCAGCCGTGCAGGTTCGGCGGGTCGGTGATGATGCCCTTCACGGTGTCGATCGGCCCGGGCGCGGAGACGCCGATCGCGCGGACAGCCGGCAGCTCGACGCCCGCTTCCTGCACGGCGTCCTTCGTTGCTTCGACGATGCGGTTGATGACGCCGTCTACGCCGAGCGCGGCTTCGGTTGGGATGCGCGTGTCGCCAATGACCTTGCCGTTGTCGTCGGCGATCAGTACAAGGATTTTCGTGCCGCCGAGGTCGATGCCAGCATAGATGTGGTCAGTCATGAGCAGGCTTCTTTGCGCTGAGGCGATCGGCCTTGGCCGCTTCGTAGAGCTCGATGTAGTTGCCTGCGGCGCGCCCCCACGACCAATCTTGCCGCATGCCGCGTTCCTGCAACGCACGCCAACCGTCGGGATTCTCGAAAGCGGCAAGCGCGCGCCAGCATGCGTGTTCAAGTTCGGTGGCGTTCGCGGCGTCGAAGACAAAGCCGGTGCCGGAACGGAGCGGGAGGTCGGCGTTCTGGACTGTGTCGGCGAGACCGCCCGTCCTTCGCACGACGGGGACGGCGCCGTAGCGCAGCGATATGAGCTGGCCGAGGCCGCATGGCTCGTAGCGTGACGGCATAAGGAAGGCGTCGCATCCCGCATAGATCTGCTGGCCGAGGGGCGGGTCGAAGTCGAGCCAGATCTTCACGCGCTGCGGGAACTTCTCTTGCAACTGCAGGAGCATGCGGTGCACGTCTTCATCGCCCGTGCCGAGCACGACGAGCTGCGCATCGCGGTTCGTGAGCATGTGGTCGAAGGCAACCGCTACGAGATCGATGCCCTTCTGCGCGAAGAGCCGCGTCACGACACCGAACAGCAGCGAGCGCTCGCTCTCAGGGAGGCCAGCCTTCTGCTGGAGGGCGCGCTTGTTGGCAGCGCGCTTGTCGAGCGTGTCTGCGTTGTAGTGCTGAACGACGTGCGGGTCCGTCTCGGGGTTGAACTCGTCGTAGTCGATGCCGTTGACGATGCCTGAGACGACTGCGGCGCGAGCGCGCAAGAGCGTATCAAGGCCGGCGCCATACTCGGGCGTCATGATCTCCTTCGCGTAGCTGTCGCTGACGGTGTTGATGCGGTCAGCGTGCAGGATGCCCTGCGCCATCGCGCTGTAGGTGAGGCCGGGGTCGACGCTCTCGGGCGCGGCGAGGAGGCTCGGACTGATGCCGTAGTGGTGCGCGAAGCCGCTGTCGAAATTCCCCTGGAGCGCGAGGTTGTGGATGGTGTAGGTGCGGCCCGCGTCGGACCAGGGATGGTCGTCGCCCGAAGCATCGATGGCGGCGAGGCGCGTGAGGATGAGGCCGGTGTGCCAGTCCTGCGCGTGGATGACATCGGGCCGGAAGCCGAGGTGTGGGGCCGATGCGAGGAGGGCGTCGCAGAAGAAGAGGAAGCGATCCTTGTCGTCATCAAAGCCGTAGACGCTGGCGCGATCGAAGAAGCGTTCGTTCTCGATGAGGTACGTCGGCACGCCACGGACGTCGGCCATCCAGACATCGACGCGCTGCTCGCCGTCGGGCCACTGCACCTTCACGCCGTCGAGCACCTTTCGTGGTGCGACGGCTGTGCCGCGGACGATGCTGTGGAATGGCATCGCGACGCGAACGTTAGCGCCTTGCGCTCGAAGCGCGCGCGGCAGCGAACCCGCAACATCGCCCAGTCCGCCGACTTTCGCGAGCGGGCTCATTTCGACGGTAGTGAAGAGAACGTCCAATAGGGTTTCCTGCCGCATGAGGCCGATGGATGGTTCGAGTATACGCAGCGACCGCGCGGATTACGGAGCGCAGGCCTGTGTTGAGCGCGTTCATGGTTGTGCTCGCGGCTGTCCGCGTCTACCAGCAGGAGAGGGAGACGATCCGACTGGCGTTGAGGGCGCTGCACTGAGGCGCCGAATCTGGCTGCCGACCGCCAGCCCCGCGGTTATGAGCACGAGGTTCTTGATCACGAACTCGCCGGTAACGGTGAGGAGCAACGGGTTGCCGCCCTGGAATGACAGATCCGGGTGCAGCACGAGGACGAGGAATGTGCCGGCCATCTGCGCCCAGAAGAGCAGCAGCGTGAGCCGCAGTGCGATCGGGATCAAGAGGCCCAGGCCGACGATGATCTCGATGACGCCGATCGCGGGCACGATGAAACCGCCGGGCAGGATGTAGGCGGTATCAGCGACGAGATCCTCGACGGGTGTCTTGCCGATGACCTTCAATGCGCCGAACCAGACGAAGACGATGCCGAGCGCCCATCGCAACGCCGTGACTCCCCAGCGCTCAAGAAAACTCATGACGGCGTCATCGACGCTCTCTAAACGAGCACGCAGTCCGGTCGGAAGGCGCTCTTCGACACGCCTCTCCACGTCCATGCCGGGTGTGTCTCTGAGAGCCATGTTCAACCTCCACACTCGTGCGACATCGACATCGAATTCGTCGTCGCCTCCGCGAACACCATTATTGCCAAAGCGTCGCAAATGATCGAACCGCTTGGGCGGTACTGGTAGGCTGCCGGGGAGGTGATCAGTGACGAAGATGGTTGTTGTGCTCCACAAGAAGGATGGGATGACGCGGGACGAGTTCCGGGCGTACTGGCGCGACGTGCATGGAGCAATCGGCGCGCGGATGCCCGGCGTGCGGAAGTACGTGCAGAACCATGCCCTCGCGGACGGTGCGCCGTTCGATGGGATCGCCGAGATGTGGTTCGATTCGCTTGCGGATATGCAGGCGGCGTTCACGTCCGAGGCGGCGCAGGAGGCCGCGCGCGATGTGGTGAATTTTCTCTCAGGCCAGCAAGTCGTGATGGTGGAGGAAGTGGAAGTGATCTAGGAGCTTAGGGGCCAAAGTCTACGGTGACGCGACGCCCTTCTCCGCCAGCAACTCCACGAACGTGTCTTCGTCGAGCACCGCCGTACCCAGCGCTTCCGCCTTCGCGAGCTTGCTGCCGGCGTCCGCACCTACGACGAGGTAGTTCGTTTTCTTTGTGACGCTGCTGCCGATGGCACCGCCGTGCTGCTTGATGAGGGCTTCGGCGCCGTCGCGGGAGAAGCGTTCGAGGCGGCCGGTGACAACGAACGTGAGGCCGGAGAGCGGGCCTTCACGAGCGGCGCCGCGCTCTTCCTTGAGATTGACGCCGGCCGAGCGAAGACGTTTGACCATGTCGCGCGCTTCGGCATCCGCGAAGAACGCAGCGACGCTTTCACCGATGACGCGGCCCATGCCGGGGATCTCGCCGATCTGCTCCGGCGTTGCTTCGATGAGCGCATCCATGCTGCCGAAATGCTGCGCCAGTTGCGACGCCACCTCGCCGCCGACGTGGCGGATGCCGAGCGCGATCAGCACACGCGCCAGCGGGCGACTCTTGCTCTTCTCGATGTTCTCGAGGATGCGGTCGACACTCTTCGCGCCCATGCGTTCGACGGCAAGCAGGTCGTCGCGGCGCTCGTGCAGGCGATAGAGGTCGGCGCCGTCGCGCACGAAGGCGCGCTGCATCAGCAGGTGCGCGAGCTGCTCGCCGATGCCCTCGATGTCCATCGCGTATCGCCCGACGAAGTGCTCTAGCTGGCGGACGCGCTGCATCGGGCACTGGCGGTTCGGGCAGTAGTACGCCGCTTCTCCTTCGGCGCGCACAACGTCGGTCTTGCAGAAGGGACATCTCTTCGGCATCGAGAACCTGCGTGTGCCCGATTTACGCATGCTGAGCACCGGCCCGACGACCTGCGGGATCACATCGCCAGCGCGCTGGACGATGACGGTGTCGCCTGCACGAATGTCCTTCTTGCGGATGTGGTCCTCGTTGTGCAGCGTCGCGAGTGACACTGTCGCGCCGCCGACCTTCACCGGTTCGAGCACGGCGAACGGATTGAGCGTGCCGGTGCGGCCGACATTGACCGTGATGTTCAGCAGCTTTGTCGTCGCCTGCGATGCGGGGAACTTGTACGCGATCGCCCAGCGTGGCTCGCGGCCGACGGCGCCGAGTTGCCGTTGCAGCGCGAGGTCATCGACCTTGACCACAATGCCGTCGATCTCGTAGTCCAGCGAATCGCGTGTTTCGACCCAGCTCTCGCAGAACGCGATTACCTCGTCGAGCGAGTCCATGCGCTTGATGTTGGGATTGACCTTGAACCCCAGCGACTTCATCCACTGCAGCGCATCCCAGTGCGTGCGCGGCGCTTCTCCGCCCTCCGCCCAACCGAGCTGATACCAGAACGCGTCGAGCGGGCGCGATGCCGTGATCTTCGGATCCTTCTGCCGCACCGAGCCGGCGGCGGAGTTGCGTGGGCTGGCGAACAGCGGCTCGCCGGCCTCCGCCCGCAGATCATTCACCTTCTCGAAGCCGCTCTTGGTCATGAAAATCTCGCCTCTTACTTCGAAGAGGGTCGGAAGCTGGAGGCTGGAGGCTGGACGCTGGTTCCTGCGTTTGATGTTTTCGGAACGCCGTTCAGCCTCGAGCTTCGAGCGTCCAGCTTCAGCGCGCTTGGCGTCAGCGCCACTGAGTGAGGCGCGCGCCGGAATTGAGCGAATGGTTTTGACGTTGACCGTGATGTTCTCGCCGTGCGTGCCGTCGCCGCGCGTCGCCGCCGTCGCCAGCACGCCGTCTTCGTAGACGAGGGCGCAGGCCAGCCCGTCGATCTTGGGCTCAACGACCATGGCGAAATCGTCGCGCTCGATGATGTTCGACGCGCGCTTGTGCCAGGCACGCAGGCTGTCGCCGTTGAACGCGTTGGCGAGCGAGAGCATCGGCACGCGGTGCTCGACGATGCCGAACGTCTCGACCGGCGCGCCGCCGACTCGCTGCGTTGGCGAGTCCGGCGTGATCAGCTCCGGATGCCGTTCCTCCAGCGCCCGCAACTCCTTCACCAGGGAGTCGAACGCGGCGTCCGAGATCTCCGGGTCGTCGAGCACGAAGTAGCGGTGTTCGTGGTAGGCGATCTGCGATCGCAACTCCTCCACACGCAGTTTCGCTTGTGCGTAGGCGGCCGTGGCCGTAGCAGTCTCCGCCGTGGTGGCGGCGTCAGTGGGTGGGGGTTTGGCAGCAGTCTTTCGCGGCATCGCCGTTCGAGTGTATCGAGCAATCGGCGATTGTCGGAACAGCGCAGGAAAGTTGTCTACACGCGTCTGCTTGTGGGCGGCCACGATCAACGTGTCGACACGCTTCTGCATCTCGCGCACGATCCTGTCGAAGGCTGCGCGCTTCTCCTCGTCCGAACCAACGACGGCGGCAGGATCTTCGAAGCTCCAATGGATACGTACGGGGGCACCCGGGAAGATGGGGCATTGTTCCGCCGCTGCGTCGCACACAGTGATGACGTAGTCGAAGGACTCGCCCTCAAACTGCGAGACGTGCTTGGAAGTCGCTGCGCCGACGTCGATCCCGCGCGTCGCGAGCGCTTGAACCGTGAAGGGATTGATGCCCTTCGGGTCGGTCCCGGCGCTGTGTACGTCGTAGTTGCCGAGGCCCATCTGTGTAAGGAGCGCCTCCCCAATGATGCTGCGCGCCGAATTGCCTGTGCACAGGAACAGCACGCGAATCTTGCTCACGACTCGCCTCGAATCGCGCCGTAGGTCAACGCGCCGAGCACTGCGCCGATGGGCGGCGCGAGGAAGTAGATCCAGAGTGCGTTGAACTCGCCGGAAATGAGTGCTGGCCCGAACGAGCGTGCGGTGTTCATCGACGCACCGGAGATCGGGCCACCGAACATCGCCGCCAGCCCCACGGTGCCGCCGATTGCGATGGCGGCCGCTTGCCCCACCGCCCGCGCGTCGGTGGCGACCGACACGATGACGAACATCAGCCCGAAGGTCAGGATCAGTTCGAGCCAGAAGGACTGGAGCATCGAGCCGGACGGCTGTGTCGATCCCAGTTCTGCGACGTTCCCGAACATCATCCGCAAGACGGCGGCGGCGGCGATGGCCGCTCCGAACTGGGCGATCCAGTATGGGACGACCTCCCTGGCAGGAAAGTGACGCGTGCTGGCAAACGCGAGCGTGACGGCGGGATTGAAGTGTGCACCCGAAATGTGACCGACGGCGTAGATCATCACCATGATCACCAGCCCGAACGTCGCGGAAATCCCAATGTGCGTGATTACGTTCGACTGCTGCGCGTTGATGACAATCGCTCCAGCGCCGGCAAACACCAGCGCGAACGTCCCGACGAACTCAGCGCCGCAACGGCGGAGCAAGGCGCGCGGCTCCGTCACAGTCCCACCACGCTCTGCTTGAGCCAGACGAGCGCGTCGCGCTTGATGCAGTAGCCGGAGCGTGGGCCGGGGCCGCACTGCTCGATCAGTCCGGCTTCCTTCAGCACGCGCAGGTGCTCGGACACCGTCGACTGCGCGAGGGCGACGTGACGCGTTAGATCCATGCAGTTGGTGTCGCCGGCTTCCGCCAGCGTGCGCACGATGTCGAGACGTGTTGGGTGCCCGAGGGCCCGGAGCATCGCCGCCATCCTATCGAGATCAGATTCCACGAGCTCCATACCATCGTCAGATTACGATGGAGTGACCCCGTGGTCAAACACCCTGCTCTGGTGTCATGGCCGATGGCGCCTGCGTCGTCCGGTTCCTAACATGGCAGTGAATCCAAAAGCAGACTCGAAAGTTGAGAACACATGCAAATCAAGGTTGAAGCCGGCGACATCAGCACGTACAGCGCGGACTGCGTTGTTGTGAACCTGTTCGAGGGGATAACAGCGCCTGGCGGCGGCACTGGCGCGCTGGATGCGGCGCTCGACGGCACGATCGCCGGGCTGCTCGCGAGCGGCGACATTCGCGGGAAGGAGGGGGAGCTTACGCTGTTGCATACGGGCGGCAAGCTGCCGACGCCGCGGGTGCTGGTGGCGGGGCTCGGGAAGAGCGGCGACTTTACCATCGACAAGGTGCGCACGCTCTCGGCTAACATCGCGCGCTTTCTGCGCGGCAAGCGGGTCGGTTCGTACGCGACGATCGCGCATGGCGCGGGGATCGCCGGGCTGGATGCGGCGGCGTGCGCACAGGCGATCGCGGAGGGCACGCACCTCGGGCTGTATCGCTTCAACCGCTACCAGAAGCCGCCGGACGATCCGTTCGAGGTCGAGACGGTGGCCATCGTCGAAAACGACGGGGCGAAATTCAACATATTGCAGGCGGCTGTCGAGCGCGGTGTCATTCTCGCCGAAGCGGCCGAGTTCTCCCGCGATCTCTCAAACGAGCCCGCGAACACGCTCACGCCGACGGAGTTCGCGGCGCGCGCTCAGGCGATGGCGGAGCAATACGGCCTCGGCTTTCGCGTCTTCGAGCGCGAGCAGTGCGCCGAGATGGGGATGGGTTCGTTTCTCGGCGTCGCGCGCGGTTCGGCGCAGCCACCGAAGTTCATCGTCATTACGTACAGGGGTGCGGCCGACGCGGAGGCACAGGCGATCGGCCTCGTCGGCAAGGGCATCACGTTCGACACCGGCGGCATCTCCATTAAGCCGAGCGACGCGATGCTCGAGATGAAGGGCGACATGTCGGGCGGTGGCGCGATCATCGCCGCGATGGGCGCGATTGCGCGGCTCAAGCCCGCCGTGAACGTCACCGCGCTGGTGCCGGCGACGGAGAACATGCCCGGCTCGAACGCGCTGAAGCCGAGCGACATCCTGAGGGCGATGAACGGCAAGACGATCGAGGTCGTGAACACGGACGCCGAGGGCCGCCTGATCCTCGCCGACGCGCTATCGTACGCGATCCAGCTCAACCTTTCGCCGATCGTCGACGTCGCGACGCTGACTGGCGCGATCTCGATCGCGCTCGGCAACGCGGCCTTCGGCATCTTCTCGCCGCACGATGGCCTTGTCGAGCGCATCAAGCAGGCGGGCGAGCGCGCAGGCGAGAAGTCGTGGCCGTTCCCGATGTGGCCGGAGTACAAGGACCTGATCAAGAGCAACATCGCCGACATGAAGAACAGTGGCGCGCGCGGCGCAGGCTCGATCGCGGCGGCGTTCTTCCTCAAGGAGTTCGTCGACGACCGGCCCTGGGCGCACCTGGACATCGCCGGCGTCGACTTTTACGACGCGGAGAAGGGCGTGCTCACGAAGGGCGCCAGCGGGATCCCGGTACGGACGTTGGTTGGGCTGGTGGAGGATCTGGCGGTGCGGCCGCTGGGGTAAGAATTGAGAATTAAGCCGTTGAGGATTTGAGGAGTGGCTTGGCCACGATACTTCAATTTGAACACGACGCCGAAGCAGACGCTCTGTATGTGTATCTGTCTGATAAGGAATACGCTCGCGGTGAAGTTATTTCGCCCGAGCGGCGTGTGGACTTCTCCGAGGACGGGACGGTCGTTGGTGTCGAACTGACGTGCCTGAGTGAGGGCGTCCGGCTTAACTCTCTGCCTGCCGCAGATGAGATCGGCGATCTCCTCGCGACGCTCCCGTCAAGGTGCTCGCGTGACTGACACACTGACCCAACTCGTTACCTGTCACCTGTAACCCGTCACCTGTAACCTACCCCCATGGCCGACGAGCGCTTCTACCCGCCCGCAAACTTCGCATCGCTCGACGCTGAAGACTCCGCGTTCGAGACATCGCGGGTAGTGATCTTGCCGGTGCCGTACGACTCGACCGTCACTGCGCGCGCGGGCACGCGTGATGGTCCGCGTGCCATCATCGAAGCTTCGGCCGACATGGAGCTGTACGACGTGGGCCTCGGCATCGAGCCGTGGAAAGTCGGCATCCACACGCTGCCGGAACTTGCGCCGCACACAGGGTCGCCGGACGCGATGTGCGCGCGCATCGAGGAGGTCGCGGGCGAGCTGATCGACGCCGGAAAGTTCGTCGTGACGCTGGGCGGCGAGCACACGGTCGCCGCGGGATCGGCGCGGGCGTATGCAGCGCGGACGCCGGGGCTCAGCGTGCTCGCCTTCGACGCTCACAGCGATCTACGTGAGGAATACCTCGATTCACGCTTCAACCACGCCTGCACGCTGCGGCGCATCCTCGACGTCGCGCCCGTCACGCAGGTGGGGTTGCGCAGCGCTCCGGTCGAGGATGTCGAGCTCATCCGCGAGCAGGGGTTGGCGTTCTTCTCCCCACGCGAGCTGCGGGAGCAGGGGCACGACGCGGTGACTTCGCGCCTGAGCGACGACGTGTACATCACGATCGACCTCGACAACTTCGACCCGGCGGAGATGTCCGCGGTGGGGACGCCGGAGCCGGGTGGCCTGCACTGGGACGAAGTGAGCGACCTGCTTGTCGCGCTGACGAAGACGAAGCGTGTCGTTGGCTTCGACGTGACGGAACTCTCGCCGTCGTTGGGACCGCGATCGTGCGCGCAGCTCGCGGCGAAGCTCACGTATCGGTTGATCGGGCTGGCGACGACAAGCCGATAGCACCCCTATTCCACGTCGAATCAACCGCACAGGACAAACGAAGATGGCCACCGGAAAAGGACGCAAGAAGGGACGCAATCGCGACCGAGACCGCTCGGCGGGCGGCGGCGTCTCGCCCGAGTCCTCCCCGGCGCCCAGTCCCGAGCCTCAGCCCAAGCGCACATCGCAGCAGACCTTGCCGCCGCCGCGCTTGCCGTCGCCGATGGCACGCATCACCGGCGCGCTGCTCGCCGCTATCACCGCATATGGCGCTGTGTACATGATCATGGAGGGCCTGGGTGACGACAACACCAGCGCGAGCATCGCCCGCATCGTCGGCGGCGTGCTGATGGCGGTGATTGCGGTGGTGGTGGGTGTGCTATCGGTCGCGCCAGAGTTGGTGCTGCGGATGTTTGGCCGGCGGTTGCCGTAGGCGTGCGTTTCCCTGCGAGCTATCGTTGCTCGGACAGGAACGACCTAAACGTCTCGAACCACGCTTCGGGTTGGTACAGAAGCGTGTCGTGCGAGGCGCGCTTGATGGTGACGAATCTTGCGTTTGGGATGAGTTTGCCGTCGCGGATGGCGCAGGGGTAGAACAGATCCCATTCGCCGCATGAGACAAGGGTTGGCGCCGTGATCTTCGGGATGCGAGCACTGAGATCCGGGCGCTCAGAAAGGGCGCGCGCGGCGGCGAGGAAGCCAGCGGGCGTCATGCCTTCCACCTTATTCCTACGGTTGCGCTCGTCCTGCAGTTCGAGCGAATCGTTCGCCAAGTGTGCGTATTTATCGCCGTTGTGGCGATGGGCGTTCTCGCGATCGACGAGACCCTGCAACCCGTACTTCTCGACAATGTGTGACAGGCGCGCAAACGCTGTCGCGAGTAAGTCCTCGACCTGCGTTGCGGCGGGATCATCGCTGCCGCCGTTGCAGGCGACGGTGTCGAACAGCGCGAGCGATTGCATGCGCTCGGGGAAGTCGCAGGCGAACTGGGCTGCCACCATGCCGCCGAATGAGACGCCAGCGATGTGCGCGGCGCGAATGCCGAGCGCATCCATGAGGCCGGCCATGTCGGCGGCGTACTGGGGCATCGTGACAGTTGCGGGGTCGGGGACGGTGGTCTCTCCGTGCGCGCGTGCGTCGTAGATCACGACATCGCAGCGCTGCTTGAGGCGGTCGACGATGGTTGGCCAGCCAGTGGACGCTGGTCCAGCGAAGCCGTGGTGGAGGATAACGGGAATGCTCGTGATCGCATCGCCGGCGGGCGGCGTGCCAGAGCGTTCGTACCAGATGTCGATGTCGTTGACGCGTGCTGTGGTCATCAGGAGTCGCGGCGCGTTGACGTCGTCGGCTGTTGCCAGGACGTTGTCGTGCGCGTCGCGGTGGTGGTGGGCGTGGCGCGCTTCTTCGGTGGCTTGACGACGCGAGGGAAGAGGCCGTTGATCGACGCCATCGTGAGCATGGCGCCGCTGATGCCTAGGGCGACGATGAACACGAGGATCCACGCCTGGAAGAGCGCCCCGCCGATGCCGAGCGCGCCGGGTATGGGTGTCATGAGGAAGAGGAAGCCCAGCACGAACCAGGCTCCGACGAAGAAGAGCGCAGTGAGGGCCGTCTTATATGAGATGCGTCGCATTATGGGAAGATCGTACCACAGTGGAGGGACGATGGAGGTCTGATGCCGGAGGTCAGAGGTTGCGGATTGATGATCTGGCTAGATGAACCCCTAAGGGAGAACAGATGATCGCTGCATCCTCATACCGGAGCGAGAGCGCACCGAGACGCCGAACGGCGGCATTGCCGATACTAGTGTGATGCATGGATATCCTCGGCCGATGCTGCGACGGGGCGGCGCGCTGGATCTCAATGGCGCGTGGCAGTTCGCGATCGATCACGATGCTGCGTGGCGTATGCCTGACCACGTGCGGTGGGACGACCGCCCGATCAAGGTGCCGTTCTCGCCGGAGACGCCGGCCAGTGGCATAAGCGACACCGGTATGTATCGCGCCGTCTGGTACCGGCGCACGGTTGCGGCGTCACGTCCGCCGTTTGCATCCGGCGAGCGCGTGTTCTTGCATTTCGGCGCTGTGGACTTCGCGGCAACCGTCTGGGTCAACGGCTCGCTCGCCGTCACGCACGAGGGCGGCTACACGCCGTTCAGCACCGACATCACCGACCTGATGACTGCGGACGAACAAACGATCGTTGTACGCGCAGAAGACGACCCGCGCGACATGTCGAAGCCGCGCGGCAAGCAGGACTGGGAGCCGAACGCGCACGGCATCTGGTATCCGCGCACGACGGGCATCTGGCAGACGGTGTGGATGGAGCGCGTGCCGGCGACGCGCATCGCCGACCTGCGCTGCTCGAGTGATGTTGATGCATTCACGATCTCGATCGATGCGCGCATCGAGGGTGTGCGGCGCGATGACCTGCGACTACGCGTGCAACTCACCCGCGGCGAGAGCCTCGTCGGTGACGACGTTTGGTCATTGGGCGACATGTGCGCGCGCCGGACGATCGCCCTGCCAGATCCGGGGATCGATGCGGCGCGGGCGGCGTGGCTGTGGCGGCCGGGGAATCCGGTGTTGTTCGAGGCGCGCGTTGAGCTGCTGGATGTGCACGGTGTCGTCATCGACCGCGTCGAGTCGTACACGGCGTTGCGCTCCGTCGGCGTTGATGGCGATCGCTTCATGCTCAACGGACAGCCGATGCGGTTGAGGATGGCGCTCGATCAGGGCTACTGGCCCGAGAGCGGGCTGACGTCGCCGGACGATGATGCATTGCGGCGCGACGTCGAGTTGGCGAAGGCGATGGGCTTCAACGGCGTCCGAAAGCACCAGAAGATCGAGGATCCGCACTACCTGTACTGGGCTGACCGCCTGGGGCTGCTGGTATGGGAAGAGATGCCGTCCGCGTACGCCTTCGACGAGACGGCGATGCTGCGCCTGACGCGCGAGTGGGCGGCGGTGATCGAGCGCGACCGCAGCCACCCGTGCATCGTCGCCTGGGTGCCGTTCAACGAGTCGTGGGGCCTGCCGGGGATCGCGCGATCGCCGCAGCAACGCGACTATGCGGAGGGGGTGTATGCGCTGACCCGCGCGCTCGATCCGACGCGTCCGGTCATCACGAACGATGGTTGGGAGGTGCCGCGCACGGATATCCTCGCCGTGCACGACTACGATCAGGATGCGGAGACCCTCGGATGCCGCTGGGGCGATCCTGCTTCGATGTCAGCGATGATCGAGTCGGGGCGTGTGGCCGGCCGGCGCATCTCGCTCGCCGGGCAGCGGGCTGGTGACGTACCCGTGATGCTTACGGAGTTCGGCGGAATCGCATACGCGCCCGATGTTGAACCTGGGGCCTGGGGATACTCGCGTGTGAAGTCGGCGAAGAAGCTGCGGAAGCGGTACGCGCGATTGTTGGCGGCGGTGCGATCGGTAGGGGCCTTCAGTGGCTTCTGCTACACACAGTTCGCGGACACGTACCAGGAAACGAACGGCCTCCTCTATGCCGATCGCACGCCAAAGGTGCCGCTTGAGAAGATCGCCCGCGCTACCCGCGGCCGGTAGCGCAGAATTCCAAACGTAAGGGAGTTCCCCTATACACGGGGGCGGGTGCTGGCACCTACGATGTCCCTGCAATGAACAACTGGGAAGTCGTACACAAGTGGTGGATGCCGTTCGCGTGGCTCGCGGCCGCGTGCGCGCTGACGATTCCGTATGCCATCTACGAGCAGCTTGAACTCGTGACGGTGCCGGGTGTCGACCTTGGCGTCGCGTATGGCAGCGAGTGGGTGGCGCGCGACAAGTATCTTGAGACGATCGTGCCGTACCTGTTCGGGCTGGTCGCCGGCGTCTGGTTGCTCGATGGCGACGGCAGCACCCGATGGGCGGCGTTCTGGGCGCTCTGCGCGGCGATCGCGAGGATCGCGGTGCCGCTCTGGATCGTGACCGTGCCGGATATCACCGGCCCGACGGGGCAGCACTACATCGACTGGGGGACGCTGCGGCCGCTGCTGTGGTTCGCGGATTTCCAGATGGCGATGCTTGGCGTGATGATGTGGGCGCTGTTCGGACACTTCGTCGGCAGCAGCCGCGGTCTCCATTTCGGCCACGAGGCGGCGTACTAGGGTTGGTCGTCAGTCGGCAGTCGTCGAAAGACCGGATTCCGGCGTAGGGCGTTCCCGTAATTCTCAGACAATGTCGATATGAGCGGAGCCGCCAGGTAGGGCGGCCCCTAGTGCCCGATTGCGGAGGCCATCGGCCTTGTCGATGCTCTTGTAACTGTTGGTTGCCGAAGGAGATCCCGCTATGCCCCGCATCATGCTTGCTGCCATCACCCTCATCGCGCTGACGTTTGCCGCTTGCAGCAGCGGTGGCGGCGAGAGCGACGATCCGGCGGAGCGCGAGGATGACCTTCGCGAGGCGGCGCCGGCCGTTTTCAAGGCGATCTTCTCCGGCGATGCTCCTGGTGCGTATGCCTACTTCTCGTCGGACTTTCAGGATCAATGCTCGCTCAAGGACTTCACGGAGGTGATCGCGATCGCCAGCGTGTTCTTCGGCGATGTCGATCAAGAGGACGTTGAGGTGACGGTGACGGACGTGCGGTTCGAGGGCGAGAAGGCGTACGTGACGATGGAGGGCAGCATCGACGGCGAGGATCTCGATCTTCAGAGCGAAGAGGAGACGGCAGAGTACTGGATCCTCGAGGACGGTGAGTGGAAGTTCACGACGACCGATGACACCGGCTGCGACGGCGAAGTGAACCTCGGCGACGACGATGCTGACGACGACGAGACGCCCGTGACCGGCCCTGGCTCGTCGCGCAGTGAACCGCAGGCGGTCGGCAAGTCGGTAGAGGTGAGTGACCTTCGGATTACGCTGCTCGAGGTGGACACGAACGCGGCGGCGCAGCTCGAAGAGCTCACGGAGTTCGATCAGACGCCGGTGCCGGGGCGGCGTGTCGTGCTGGCAAGGATAAAGGTCGAGCACATCGGCGACGCGGACACGGACGAGACGATACAGGTGTTCGAAAGCGACTTCGAGCTGACGGGTTCGAGCAACGTGATCTACGACGGCTTCGAAGAGGGGTCGTCGTGCGGCTTTTTGGAAGACACCCTCGGTGGCGAGATGTTCCCAGGCGGCACGATCGAAGGCTACTTCTGCATCCAGGTGCCAGAGGATGAGACGGACCTGCTGTTGATCGCCGCTCCCGGCTTCGGGTTCGATGATGGCCGCCGCTTCTTCACGCTGGAGTAGCCAATCTCCGCCAGGCTAGGCGGCGTCGGCGAGCTTGCTGTCCCGCAGACGCAGCGTGGCGTGGCGCCACAGCACACTGTAAGAGTCGCCGTCGTCAGGGAACGCGCTCATGCCAATGTCGACGCCAGGAATCGCGGAACTGATGCGCTCTACCAGGGTTGCCGTCGCGGGCCGTCCGGCTTCCGGAGCCAGAATGACGAAGCGGCCGTTGCCTACGTAGCCGGCGATGTCGGTTGCGCGGAGTTCGGTCTGGATCCAGCGGCCGATCTCGGCCTTGAGCGCCCACGCTGCTGAGGGGTCGCCAGCGCCCGGTTCGATGACGAGCAGGCTGAGGCTACGGTCGTAGCGGCTGGCCCGCGCGCATTCTTCCTCGCCGCGAAGTGTGAGATACCAATGTGCGAACAAGCCGGTCTCGCGGTCATAGATGGCGAGTCGCTTGCCGGCCTGCGCCTGTGCGAAGAGCCGCGCGATCATAGACGGGCTCGTGCGGTTGTCCCACAGGCCTATGCGACAGAGTTCCGCCCCGACGGTCGCGGCGGCGGCGAGCGTCGCGACTGCGGCGGCCATGTCGCGATCCTGTGCGGCGAGTGCGAGGGCGGCGGTGAGGAACAGCGCGGCGAGCAGCAGCATCGGCGCCGAAGGCATGCGGAAGTTCGAGTCTGGTCGGCGGCGCTGCTGGGCACGGATCGGGCGGGTCTGCATAGAGAGGTATCGGGCTGCTACAAATTGTCTCCCATAGGGGAAGCGCCTACGGGAGACGGTGTGGCCATCGGGTGGGTGGCGCTGTCGGCTTTGGAGATCGATCCTGTGCGTGCAGTGGCGAGCATGCGGCGGCCACCACGTAATTAGAGGGAGGCGATCGTGGTGCACTTTCAGGCGGCTTCGGTTTCGGTCGATGAGGTGGTCGCGGCGTTGGACGCGGACGGATACGCGATCGTAGAGGGCGTGTTGTCGCCGGAGGAAGTGCAGGCGAAGCGCGACGACCTGATCGGCGTACTGCAGTCGACGCCGGCGGGCCGCAACGATTTCGAGGGATTCAAGACGCAGCGCATCTATAACCTCTACGCGAAGACGCGCGCGTTCGATGGGCCGGCCGTGCACCCGCTCGTGCTGGGCGTACTCGACAAGGTGCTCGTGAACTACCAGCTCAGCGCGCCCGTCGGCATACACATCGGGCCGGGAGAGACGGCGCAGATCCTGCACACGGACGACGGCGTGTATCCGCTGCCGCGCCCGCACGCGGAGGTCGTGATGAACACGATGTGGCCGCTTGATCCGTTTACGGAGGCGAACGGTGCGACGCGCGTGGCCCCCGGCACACACAAGTGGGTCGACCAGCGTCCCGATGCTGACACGCCGACGATCGCGGGCGAGATGCCGGCCGGGTCGGTGATGTTCTTTCGCGGCAGTGTGTACCACGGCGGCGGCGCGAACACGACCGACAAGCCGCGCCTTGGCGTCATCCTTGAGTACTGCGCGTCCTGGGTGCGCCCACAGGAGAACCATGTAATCGGCGTGCCGCGCGAGGTCGTGCGGACGCTGGAGCCGCGCCTGCAGGAGCTGCTGGGATACAACATCCACCCACCGTTTCTAGGGAACGTGGACGGACGCCACCCTCGGAAATATTTGGAGTAGGCGTCGGTCGTTCTTGGCCTGGTTGTCCGACACGATTCTGCAAGATCAAACCATCGTCATGCCAGCGCTAAGCAATTGGCGATCGTCATCCTTGAGATGCGTCATAGACGCGCGACAGGAGATGACATATGAACGGCCAAGGCTCAACGACTTATTCACCACGCACGGAGGAGGAGAAGACGCAACGCGTCGACCTGCTTAGGGTGGCGGATCAAGGACAGCTGAACGACGAACAAAAGGATGAGTTGGAGCGATCCGGGCACCCACTTCCGGGCCAGACGCAGCCGCTACAGCAAGAGGAGCCGCCGGCGCCCACCGACGTCCAGGAGCCGCGGACACCATCGGGCGATTCACGGCATCAGCTCGAGGATATTCAGCGCCGCAATGAAGAGATCATGCATGGCGCCGTTGCGGGACCTGAGGGCGAACGCAAAGTCGGGGTTGGCCGCACGGTGTCGAGCGAGCCGAGTCAGACGAGTGGGGCTCCCGCATAAAGCCGAGGCGAATGAGCTGACCCCCGGGACCCTTCGGGGAAGAGCGAAGGGCGGCCGATTGGCCGCCCTTTCGCTGTGCAGGGAAAGAACCCTGAGTTAGTCGTCGTCGCCGTCATCGTCGCCGCTACCGGAGCCGCTGTTGTCGTCGTCGCCGTCGTCATCGCCGCTGCCGGAGCCGCTGTTGTCGTCGTCGCCGTCGTCATCGCCGCTACCGGAGCCGCTGTTGTCGTCGTCGCCGTCATCGTCGCCGCTACCGGAGCCGCTGTTGTCGTCGTCGCCGTCGTCATCGCCGCTGCCGGAGCCGCTGTTGTCGTCGTCGCCGTCATCGTCCCCGCTGCCGGAACCGCTGTTGTCGTCATCATCATCGTCGTCGCGGTCACCGCCATGGTCGTCAACCGTGGGGCCTGCGGACGGGGTGCTGCCGACCGTCGGCACGCCAACTGTCGGGTTCACGACGGTGGGGACTCCGGAGGTGGCGTCGGCCGTCGGTACGGCCTGCGTGGGAGCGCCGGCCGTTGGCGTGCCGCCGATGCCATCATCGCCGTCTTCGAGGTGGAAGCGTGTCGCCAGGATCGAATTGTCTGGTTGCAACCGTCCGTGCACTTCGACGACCTGGCCGACCAGGATGCCGTCGAGAGGCAGCGGTGTGTCATCGTCCCCGCCGGACGTCAGATCAGTGTTCTCGTCGATGACGACAACGCGTATGTCGCCGTTTGCGCTGACCTCGACGACGGGGCCGTTTACGGAGACCACCGTGCCGGTGAGCTCAACCTTGATCGTCGAGTTGGACGAGATGCCGAAAAGATTGCGTACTGGTTCGTTGCCCGTCGCCGCAGCCACGCCGAGGCTCGCGCCACCAAGCACGAGGACGGCTGCCGTAACCGCCGCGCCCGTTCGCAGCACCGGCCGCTTCCACCATCCCGCGATCACTTCCCCAAACCCGCCTGTCTCCTCACTCATTCGTGCCGTCTCCAGTTGATTCATCATCGCGGCGAACGCCCCGGCGCCTTTCGACGGCGGGATGGACGCGCGCGCATCGCGCATGTCTCCTGCTACGTCGCGCAAGGTGGAAAGTTCGCCCGTTTCATTCGCGCGCGGCGCACCTGTCTCGCCCGTGTTGGGGGCAGACAAGAGTTCTTCGAGTCGGTCTTCAGGACGTTCCCGTTCGCCGGCCATCGCTTACCTTCCTCCGATTCGTGCTCGCATTGCGCGCAACGCCCGCAACTGCAGCACCTTCACCGCGCCTTCGGTCTTTCGCAGGATCTCCGCCGTGTCGCGGACGCTGCGATCTTCGATGAAGCGCAACATCAGCACGTCACGGTGCTCCTGCTTGAGGCCACCCAACGCGTCGCCAAGATCCATGCGATCTATGGCCTTCGCTAAGTCCGTGTGCTCGCCGCCCGGATCGCCGACGATTGACGCCGGAAGCCGCTGACGCCGCTTGAGCGCATCAACCGTTTCGTGGTGAGCGATACGGAACAGCCAGCCCGCCACCGGAATGCCGCGGTACCGAAAGGAGCGGATGCTCTTTATGGCCTCCGAGAACACGCTGGCCGCGACATCCTCGGCGTCGGCGGCATTGCCGAGCCGGAGGTAGGCGTAGCCGTACACGCGGCCATAGTTCGCTTCGAACAGCTCACGCCACGCAGAACCATCAAGCGCGAGGAGGCGGTCGACCAACTCCTGCTCGCTCTGCCCGGCCCGCGCGGTTGCGCTGCGCTCACTCACCATTTGGACGTCCGGTTTTGCCAGCACTGCATATACATCCCTCGGGACACCTGAAAGGTTACGGTGATAGAAGCATCGGCCATTGACGTCCAAGCGGCCTTCGCCGATTCAGCTTCGCGGGGCTCGATTACAATTCCGTGCATGCAGCAGCCGAATCTGCCGGATTTTGACGTGCACGCGCTCGCAACAGTGGACGCGACTGCTGAGGAGCGGGCTCTGATGCACGCGCTATTTGACACGAATTACCGGCAGGCGAATCATCCGTACCTGGACAAATCATTCGGCGTGCTGCGGTACGCCGCGATAGCGACGGCGAAGGACGGGACGCCGGCGGGCTTCGCGCTTGGTGACATGCGGGTTGTAGATCTGCCGCGGCTGCCCGCGACGCCAGTGGCGCTTGCGGGCATCTGCTGCGTGGCGCCCGAGTTCCGCCGGCGCGGCCTCTTCGGTGCGCTGGAGATGACGGCGATCGGCGCGGCGGGCATCCGTCCGGAGGGGCGTTCGCTATCGGTCGGGAGGATGGCGCACCCAGCGAGCATGCGGACGATGTCGCGCAACCCCGTCGTCGTTCCCAAGCCCGGCGTGCCGATCACGGCGTGGCAGCGTGAAGTCGGCCGCGCGATCGCAGACATCTATGGCGTCCAGCGTTTCGACGAGGAGACGTTCGTCGTCGAGGGCAGCGGCGCGCCGATCGGCTATCCCGTGATGGAGATAGAGGTCGAGCCGGAGGAGTGGGTCGTGTTCGAGCACGTCGACCGCGACCGTGGTGACTCGTTGTTGGGCCTGAGCTGGCGGCCGGACGCTCCGCCTGGTTGGGACGACGAGTGATTGGTTAACGTCCGCCCATTTGCCAGATACCCATGACGTTGCCCGCAGGGTCGCGGAACGTCGCTACCCAGAGGTCGCCCTCTGGGTACGGCGCGCGCACGATTTCGCCGCCGTGTGACTTGATGCGTTCGACTGCTGCGTTCAGTCCGTTGACATAGATGTAGGGGAGGATGCCTGGCTCGCGGCTGATCTCTCGTCCTGTGATGAAGGCGCCGATAAGTTCGCCACTGGCGTCCGTGAAGCTGCGATGTTCCGCCGACCCGCGCAGTTCCCATCCGAAGACATCGCGATAGAAGGCGGCCGACGCCGCAGCGTCGAGCGTCGGGATCTGGATGTAGGACAGCTTGCCGTTTGTCGTGATGCCGTCCTCGCCCATCAGTCCCCCTAAAGGCCAGCGACCAACGACTACGCGGGCAGATGGCCCATCTTCTTGCGCTTTGTCTCGAGGTAGCGGACGTTGTGTTCGTTGGGGACGGTGTGCGCGGGGATGCGTTCGGTGACGTTCAGGCCGTAGCCTTCGATGCCGGCGCGCTTCGCGGGGTTGTTGGTGATCAGGCGCAGGTTCTTCATGCCGAGATCGACGAGGATCTGCATGCCGATACCGTAGTCACGGCGGTCGGCGGGGAAGCCCAGTGCTTCGTTGGCCTCCACGGTGTCCATGCCTTTGTCCTGCAGGCCGTACGCCTTGATCTTGTTATGCAGGCCGATGCCGCGGCCCTCCTGGCGCATGTAGATGATCGCGCCGCGACCGGCTTCGTGAATCATCCTCATCGCCATCTCGAGCTGCTCGCCACAATCACAGCGTGCTGAGCCGAATACGTCGCCTGTCACGCACTGGCTGTGTACTCGCACGAGGACGGGCTCCTCGCCCGAGACATCGCCCATGACGAAGGCGATGTGCTCGTCGGGGTCGGTCATCGCCTTGTAGGCGATGCACGTCCAGTTGCCGTGCTTCGTCGGGAGCTTGGACTCGGCGACGCGGTGGACGAGCTTTTCTTTCTGCTGGCGGTACTGGATGAGCTGGGTGACGCTGATGATCTTCAGAGTGTGCTTCTTGGCGAATTTCTTGAGCTCCGGCAGGCGCGACATCGTGCCGTCGTCGTTCATGATCTCGCAGATGACGCCCGCCGGGTACAGCCCCGCGAGCTTGCAGAGATCGACGGTCGCTTCCGTCTGCCCCGCGCGTACGAGCACGCCGCCATCCCGTGCCTTAAGCGGGAAGATGTGGCCGGGCATGACGAGGTCGTTCGGCTTTGCCTTCGGGTCGATGAGCACCTGCACCGTGCGCGCGCGGTCGGCCGCGGAGATGCCGGTGGTAACGCCGGCCTTCGCTTCGACGCCGACGGTGAACGGCGTTCCGAAGTGCGAGTCGTTGTTGTGGTTGACCATCATCGGAATGCGGAGCTGGTCGATGCGCTCAGCCGTCATCGGCACGCAGACGAGCCCGCGGCCGTGGCGCGCCATGAAGTTGATCGCTTCGGGCGTCGCGAACTGCGCCGGGATCGTGAGGTCGCCTTCGTTCTCGCGGTCCTCGTCGTCGATGATGATGACGGCGCGGCCGTTGCGGTATTCCTCGATCGCTTCCTCGATGGTGGCGAGGCTGCGCGCGCGCTTCACTTCCCTATCTGTGACCTTGGGTGGCATATCCGATGGCATCTATGTCTCGCGATCCAGGCGGGGGCCCGTGTCTGTTGCGACTGCTGCGGAATGGGACGGAGCCCAAGCTTCATCCCTACATTCACTCTGGCGGGACGACATTCCTGTCTTGGAGCATCGCCTCGACGTAGCGGGCGATGATGTCGGTCTCGAGATTCACGCGGTCGCCGGGCTGGCGGGCGTGGAGGTTCGTGTTCTCCTGCGTGTACTGCACGAGCGACACCGAGAACGAGTGATCGTCCTTGGCCATCACCGTCAGGCTGATGCCGTCGATGGTGACAGGCCCTTTCATGATGACATAGCGCAGGATCTCGGGGCTGGCGTTGATGCGGAGGATGATGGCTTCGCCCTCCGGCGTAAACGAGTCGATGGTGCCGGTCGCCTCGACGACGCCACGGACGATGTGGCCGCTGAGCCGACCAGCCAGCTGGATCGAGCGCTCGAGGTTGATCGGGTCGCCCGCCTTGAGTTCGCCCAGGTTGCTCCGGCGGTATGTCTCGGGCATGACGTTGGCGATGAAGCCTTCTTCGTCGAAGTGCTTGGCTGTCAGGTCGACGCCGTTGACGGCGATGGAGTCACCGAGATTCGTACCCCAGAGGATCTTCTTCGCCTTGATGGCGATGGTGCCCTCTTCGTTGGAGCGGACCTCGCCGACCTCTTCGATGATGCCTGTGAACATGATGCACTTCCGCCTTCGGCCGCGACGGGCGGGGCGCCCGCCCTCCTGTCAGGGGACTTAGTGTCAAAGACTTAGTGTCACAGTAACAATAAGTACCTGCTTCGACAACGGAAATGATCTTCGGTTGATGATTTCGCAGCGCGTGATCACGGTTGTTGTGAATCCCGCAACGGGCCGCCGTCAAGCTAGAAATCGATGCGGTGCGCTACATCGAGGTGGGCGAGGCGTTGGAGCAGCTCCGCGCGGTGGTGAATGTCGTGTTCCAACAGGTGGAAGGCGATCCAGTGGCCGGAGACCTTCACGATCTGGCCGTTGCGATCCTCGTCGTCGTACTCCGCATCAAGCTGCGATTGGTTGCCGAGGAAGCGCAGCAGGCGCTCCCACGTGCGCGCAAGCTCGCGCTTGAGGTCGTCCACGGTGCGTGCCGTCGTCCAGATGTTCGGGTACTCGCCGCCATCGACGACGGTGTGCGTGAGCCACTGGTCGCGCGCGTCGGCGACGTGGATGATGATGCCGCGCGAGTTCCAGAGACCTTCCTTGGGCGCATAGTTGAGTTTGTCTTCGGGAATAAGGTCGACGATCTGGAGGATACTGTCCTGTACGGACTGCCAGTGCGGCGTGAGGTCGATGCGCGGTGATGTGGAGTCAGTCATGCAAGAAAGGATAGCTGGTGAACGGCGGCCGTTGAAGGTCAGATTGGGGGAGAGGGCGTGGCCGTTGGCGACGGCGTAGCCGTGGGTGTGCACGTTGGTGGCAAGGTTGGGATTGGCACGATCTGGGTAAGGACATTGTTCGACTCGCTGCTCTCGAAAACAGTCTGGCCGCTGTCAGCGAACACGTTGTGACCACCCATATTGCTGTAGGGCGCGCCGCCGAACCACATGCTAAGCGTCTGCGCGGCGCCAAGGCCCATCGATAGTAGGTGGTTGATACCGTCGACCTGGAGCAAGAAGGCGGGAGCGCCGAAGTTTCCGGCGTTCTGCACCGTGACGCGCAGGCCCAGCGCCGTCGACGTGTATGCACACGAACTGCCCGTCTCCAACTCGATCCTCATTGAGAGCACACGCAGGTCCGGCTGGCCGTTCGGGCAACGCCCCGACGGCGAGATAAAGGTTGCGACCATGCCCTGATCTGCTGGATTGAGCACACCGTCCTTGTTCACGTCGACGTTCGGGTGATACGCGACGGTGCCGGAAACGCCCGTCGCCAGCATCCCCATATCGGCCACGTTCACGATCCGGTCGCCGTTGAACGAGCGCGTCTCGCAACCGTCGCTTGCGCCGTCCAGCGTCGCGTCGCCGTCCGAGTCGATGTTGTTGGCGAGCGTGCCGTAGTAGCAGTACTCGACGCGATCGGTCAACCCATCACCATCGGCGTCGCCGAGTGGGCCGCACTGCGCGATCGCTGGCGCGCTCGACGATGATGTCGGATCCGTGCCTAGCGCGCACTCCACGCCGTCGAGCGCGCGGTCGCCGTCGGTGTCGCGCAGGACGTTGTTCGTGCCCGTGGGGCTGGGCGAGCAGGGTGGTGGACCGCATGGTCCGGGGGTCGGGCCGGGGCCAGGCGTGGGCGTCGGGCACGGAGCGACAAATTCGATGTTGTTCTCAAATCCGTCGTTGTCCCAGTCCGTGTCGCACACATCGCCGATGCGGTCGGACAGTGGGTTCGTCTTGTCATCGACGCTGGGTTGTATGGCGGAGAGTGGTCGATGTAGTTGCCGTCTGTGCTGTTCTCCTGGCCGGGGTTGAACACGAAGGGGCAGTTATCGACGGAGCCGAGAATGCCGTCGCCGTCGGTGTCCTGGCCGGAGAAGCCGGTGGGCGTCGCGGTTGGCGTTGCAGTGAATGTCGCTGTGATGGTCGGCGTTGGCGTACACGTCGGGAGTGAACCGACAACCAGTCCGTTCACGACGAGCGTGTTGTTCGACTCGTTGCTCTCGGCGATGACATTCAGGGGATCGATGTGGCCGGTGTACGTGTCACCCGACGGAATACCGATGACGGGCGCGAAGGCCGTCGCCTCCTGCGAGACGGCAAGGGCTGGAAACTCCACCACCTCGACAAGCGACCCGACACTGACGCCGCCGAAGCTTGCGGGCGCCGCCGCCGTGCCCTGGTTTCTGACGGTGACAAGCACACCAGCCGGCGTCTGGCACGGGAAGGGGCCGTTCTGGTTGCTGACGATGCTGGTCACGACAAGATCGGGCTGGCCGACGCCCATCTCCGGCATGCCGCCGGCGCCGACGACGGGCGCCTGTGCCGCGCCCGCGGGTGCGGCATCCCGCTCTGCGCCGATCACGAGGACCGCGGCGAGAACCGCAAGGGCGGCGACGAGACCAAAGGTCACCAAGGGTGTTCGCATGACAGGCCGTCCTATCTGAGGGCTCGATTATCGTCCGGTCGGCGGACGCTGTCAATCGCCAGCGTGGGGAGCGCCTTGGAATTGATTCTGGCGATGGACCATGGGCGTCTCACGTCCAGTGTCTCACCCGAATCACGGGCACTGGCCGAAAGGAACTCGCAGACTGGCGACGATGCCCTGGTCGGCGGGATTCCAGGCGCCGTCTTTGTTGACGTCGACGTTTTTGGTGCGGAAGGTGGGGTTAGCGATCGCAGAGGCGAGCATGCCCATGTCTCCTGGGTTGATGATGGTGTCGATGTTGAAGGATGCGGCTTCGCAGCCGTCCTTCGTGCCATCGCCGTCGCTATCCGCGACGAGCCTGTCGGTGCCATAGAAGCAGTACTCGATGCGGTCGCTGATCTTGTCTCCATCGGCATCACCCTCGGGACCGCACACAGTGATCGGAGGACGGCTTCCCGACGTCGCCGGACTCGAGCCATGATTGCACTCGACGCCGTCGAGGAAGCGGTCGCCGTCGGTGTCGGCGATATGAGGATACGTGCCGCTGCCGTAGCAGGGTGACGGCACGCAGGGAGGCGGAAGGCCTTCGCACGGGTTATAGACCTCCTGAGTATCGATGAGCCCGTCGTTATCGTCGTCCGCATCGCACGCATCGCCCGTCGTGTCGGACATCGCAAGTGTGCCATCATCGACCGCCATCGAGAATGGCGGGCTGTTGTCGATGAAGTTGCGGTCGTTGTTTTCCTGGTCTGCGTTTGCGTTCTCGGGGCAGTTGTCGATGGGATCGCCCACGCCGTCGCCGTCGCCGTCAGAGTCGGGCACGGGCGTTGCCGTCGGAGGCACGCAAGTGGGCTGTGGCGCTGGTGTCATGAACGGCGGAACGGTGAGGCTGTTGTTGCTCTCGTCGGATTCTGTGATGACACCGTTAGCATCGGCCGTAGCCGTCACGTCGCCCACGGTCGACAGCGACATCATGACGGTGGTCGAAGTGTTCGCGGCAAGACCCGAGACACCGAGCGCAAAGAGATTCACGCCCACGACAAAGCTGCCTGCGTCACCATCACCGATGTTTGCGACTTCGACGAACAGCGCTGCGCCGCTACACGGCGGGTCCTTCGGGCCGAAGGTGATGCTGGTGATCGTGAGGTCGGCCGTTCCGGCGCCGGATGCCGGTTCCGCACCGTCACTGATCGGCCGCGACTGCGCGGCGTCGGCAGGCGTAGCGTCGCGCTCGCCGATTGTCAGCACGGCAGCGGATGCAACCGCGATAAGCGCGAGCGAGGCAAAGGCGAGCAAAGACGTTCGCATGACAGGCCGTCCTATCCTGAGGGCTCGATTATCGTCCCGCAGCAGCGCGCTGTCAATGGATGGATAGTGAGGCGCTGGACGTGGAAAGTGGGAAAGCGTACCGCTCCCATTTCCCAAATCCACATCAAGGGCACTGGCCCGAAGGCGAGATGAAGCTTGCGACGAGGCCCTGATCCGCCGGATTCCAGACCCCGTCCTTGTTGACGTCCACGTTGCGGATGCGGAAGGCGGGGTTTGTGATCGCGGTCGCGAGCATGCCCATATCGGCGACGTTCACAATGCGGTCGCCGTTAAAGGACGCGGCTTCACAACCGTCCTTCGTGCCATCGGTGTCGCTGTCGGCTGTGAAGCGATCGGTGCCGTAGTAGCAGTACTCGATGTAGTCGACGACGCGGTCGCCGTCCTGATCGTCGGTACCGACGAGGTTTCGACACTCCGCATACGGGTGGATGCTGGGATTGTTGGGGTCGCCGGGCAGACCTGCGTTGTGCGCGGTGCATTCGGCGAGGTCGAGAACGCGGTCATCGTCGCTGTCGGCGCTCAGCGGATTCGTGAGGTAGCCGAGGCAGGTACCGACAGCGTTCTGCTCGTCGCTGTCCGGCAGGCCGTCGTTATCGTCGTCCGGATCGCAGGCATCGCCTAGTGCGTCTGACATCGCGCGCGTGCGGTCGTCGACGTTGGCGTTGTACGGCGGGCTGTTGTCGATGTAGTTGACGTCGGTGTTGAGCTGGTCCGGGTTCGCGACGCCGAGGCAGTTGTCGATGGGATCGCCGACGTCGTCGTTGTCATCATCGACGGTGGCGGCGTTGGCGGCGGTCTGGATCTGGTTGCCTGCCTGCTGCATGCCGTTGACTTCTGTGTACACGAGAAAGATGCCGGCGTAGCCGCGGTTCCAGTTGATCCACGGTGTCGTGCCGAACGCGCCGTAGCTCGCGCTCTGGATCGTGCCGCCCATCGGGCCGGCGGTATCGACCCAGTTGCCGATGCCGTACTTGTTGTTGCCGCCGCTGACGTTCGGCAAGCCGCCGACCGAGTCCGCATGCATCGCGGCGACGGACGAGCTGCTCAGCACCGTGGTGCCGTCGAGCTCGCCGCCACGGAGGAGCATGCGCAGGAAGCGCGAGTAGTCGCGGGTGTTCGAAAAGCCGCTGCCGCCGACACCCGGGTTCGAGCCGCCGAAGTAGAACGTCGATGTCATGCCCAGCGGCGTCGCGATGCGTTCGCTGAAGAGCTGTGCCCACGTCTGGCCGGTGACGACCTCTGCGATGCGGCCGCCGACCTTCATCGAGACGCCGCCGTAGTTGAGGACGGTGCCCGGCGTGTGCTCGAGCGGCGTCGCGTAGATCTGATCGACGCACTGCGCGAGCGTGATCGATGTGTTGCCCTCGCACGGATGGTCATCGACGAGGCCGGAGGTGTGCGAGAACAACTGCCGCATCGTGATGTTGCCCTTCGCGCCCGTCCACGTCGTGAGGTAGGTCGAGATCGGCGCGTCGAGATCGACGAGGCCGTCATCGACCAGCGTCATGATCGTCGCGCCGGAGAGCCACTTGCTCGCGGAGGCGATGAGCACGCCCGTCGTCGGCGTGTACGAGCCGTAGCCCTCCTCGAACAGCGTGCCGTCGTCGTCAGAAAGCACCAGCACGCCACCCGGCAAGTTGTAGTCATCGACCGTATCAGCCGCGATCGCGTCGGCCGCAGAGAAGTCGTACGAAGCCGCGTCCGCCTCGTGCGAAGAAGGCCGCGTGCCCACCGCCACGACAAGTGCGGCAAGAGCAGCGATCAGTGCGATCCGAGCAGACGTACGCATGAGGGTGGAAGTATATGCCGCACCTTCACACCCCTGCTACGGACATTGTCCGGAAGGCGAGATGAAGCTGGCGACGAGGCCCTGATCGGCGGGATTCAGAAAGCCATCCTTATTCACGTCGATGTTCACGTGGGGCAGGATAACGTGCGAAATGGCGCTCGCCAGCATTCCCATGTCCGCAACGTTCACGATGCGGTCGCCGTTGAAAGATGCAGCCTCACAGCCGTCGCTGGCGCCCGTGGTCATACGATCGCCGTCGGTGTCGGTGCTGAATCGATTCGACGCGAGATAGCACATCTCTGCCGCATCAACGAGACGATCCCCATCACTATCCATTGTCGTCGTGACGCCTACCAGCGCGGCACATTGCGCGAGTGTCGGGCGCGAGCCTGGGTTCGACGGGTCCGATCCGAACGCACACTCTGCGCCATCATAGACACGGTCGTTATCGCTATCGAAGTCGAGCGGATCTGTTCCGAAGCTACAGCTGGCCTCCGCATCATCACTGATGAGGTCGTTGTCGTCGTCGGGATCGCACGCATCGCCCAAAACATCGGAGCGAATCCGTGTTCGGTCATCGACGTTGGGGTTGTACGGTGGCGAGTGGTCGATGAAGTTCTCGTCCGTGTTGAGTTGGTCAGAGTTAGGTGTGGTGGGGCAGTTGTCGATGGCATCCGCGACGCTATCGCAGTCCTCGTCGCCCTGACAAGACGTTACGATTCTGAGTGTTCCTTCCCATTGGATCAGCGTGCCTGAATTACAGCCATCTACTTGGCCTTCAGGATCCAGACGAAGCGTTCGTAACCCTGGTGAAAATTGACCAAGGTTGATGAGTGGACTCCATTGATCCCGGTTGAGTGGATCACCCGGGTAGCCAAGCCATGGCGTCACAGCAATCTCAGTCCCGTCAACAGAGAAGTGCATTCGAGCGGAACCGCACGCCATGGTGCTGTAGCGAAACTGAACAAAGAGTGCACCAGGAGTCTCTACGGTTAAGGTGAACGCCAGTTGTGGTGCCATCTGCTGATTCGGTGTTCCACAACAAATCGTGGGGATATCGAATGTGGTGTCATCAGCGGAGGACTCCTTAGCTAGCAAGAAGCTACCTGCCGCCACGATGCCGAGCACGACCAGAATGAGCTTTTGCACGTACCCTCTCAAAATAAAATTGTTAGACGATCCTACGCAGACGAGCTTGTTGATGCAAGACGGGAACTTCCTTGCTAACAGAACGCCTGTTCTAGTATGATCCGGATCCATCTCCCCGCCGCCAGCAGGAGCCGCTCATGCGTCTGGCGTGTGTTTTCATCCCCAGATTCCCCCTCGCCGTCGAGCGTGGGCGGCTAGTCGGCGGCTCACAGCCGAGGGCGGCTGTGCCACATCACCAATCACCAATCACCAATCACCAGCGCCCAACGATCGTCTACCTCAAGAACCGCGTCCTCGAGGCCTCGCCCGAACTCATGGATGTCTGGCCCGGACTCGCGCTCCGCAAGGCGCGTGCCCACTTCCCGCACGCCACCTACATCCCCGCCGACCCGGCGCGTTACGCCGAGGCCGCCGCCGTCATGCTCCGCGCGCTCGAGACCGTCGCGCCGGAGGTGGAGCCTGTGGGTGAGGGGTGTGCGTACGTCGGCGTCGGCGGGATGGAACGGCTCTACGCGCAGTGCGTCAGTGTCTCAGAGTCTCGGTGTCTCAGTGATCGCATCGACGATGGGCCGACACATAGGTCGGCCTCTACAACTGGCGACCAGCGACCAGCGACCAGCGACAACCGACCAGCGACAACCTCCGACCTCATCGGCCGCGCTCTCATCGACGCCGTCCGCGACGCCACCGGCCTCACGCCGTCCGTCGCGATCGCGAGCGGGAAGTTTGTCGCGCGCGTCGGTGCGCTGTTGTCGGCGCCGGGCGTGGTGACGGTGATCTCGGAGGGCGACGAGCGGCGGTTTCTGCGCGATGCGTCGGTGGGGCTGCTGCCGTTCGAGCCGGAGGTGGCGGTGCGGCTGCGTTCGCTCTCGCTGCACACGCTGGGCGAGGTGGCGGCGCTGCCCCGGACGGCGGTGGAGGCGCAGTTCCGCTCGATCGGCGGGCGCATGTGGGATCTCGCGCGCGGCATCGACGACGAGCCGCTCGTCCCGCAACGCACGCCGGAAGCGATCAGCGAGCGCCTGACGTTCGAGTCGCCGGTGGTGACGAGCGAAGCGCTGGTGATGGCGGCGCGGCAGGTCGTGCGGCGTCTGGCTGTGCGGCTCGACCATCGCGCTGCGCGAAAGATGCACGCGCAGGTGCTGGCGGAAGGGCGCCTGGTGTGGGACCGCATCGAGACGTTCCGCGACGCAACGGCCGACGAGACACGCATGATGACGCTGCTGAAGACGCGGCTGGAGTCGCTGCAGCTCACGGAGGCGGTCGACACGGTGTCGATCACGCTGAGCGAGATCGTGCGCGAGCCGGGCAAGCAGGGCAAGTTGATCACGGAGACGAATCCGCAGCTCGAGCGTCTGCTCGAGGCGGTACAGGAGATGCGCGCACGCTTCGGCGGGCCGATGGTGTGGCGCGCAGTGGAGGTGGACCCATGCTCACGGCATCCAGAGGACCGGGCGATTCTCATACCGTACGACGCGTGAGCGCCGACCGACGCTTAGACGTCGTCCGACGCTTAAGCGCGCCGCAGCAGCTGCGGGTGGAGGCGGACGCGTACGGCACGCCGCGCCGCGTGTACCATCGCGGCCTGTGGCGCGTCGTCGCGCAGGTGCAGGATCGCTGGCGCACCGAAGACCGCTGGTGGACGGACGAGCCCGTCTCGCGCGAGTACTTCGAGCTACTCCTGGATGACGGCCGCCCGGCGACCGTGTACTTCGACCGGTTGTCGCAGCAGTGGGCGATGCACTGAAGGCGACGAAAACAAGCATCTGTGTCTCTTCTAGTTCGTTGGAACGCCCAAGAGAAGGCAAGCGTCATACATATGTCGAAGGTGTTGACGCGCGTGGCGGCGCCTTAGGCGTGGCCATCTGCAAGTCCTCTGATATCGTATGCCTGTCTGGAGGAGGACGAGGATTGATGATGAAATGGGTAGCGATTGTTCTGGCCGCGTGCGCAATTGTGCTCGCGGGGTGCGGTGGCGATGACGGCGACAGTGACGATTTCGAAAACGGTGAATCCACGACTGTAAGCGGGTTTAACCCGAATGAGACGCCGGGGTCGGGCAGTATTACGCCGGTGGCGCAGGATCCGACGCAGGCGCCGGAGACATCCGGACAGCCGACAGCAAGCACCGGGACGGGAGGCGACATCAAGACCTACGCAGCGAAGCCAGAACTGACGATCGACACGAGCAAGACGTTCTACGCGACGATCAAGATGGACATTGGCGACATCAAGATCGAGCTGTATCCAGAAGATGCGCCGGAAACAGTGAACAGCTTCATCTTCCTGGCGCGCGACGGCTTCTACGACGGCGTGACGTTCCACCGTGTGATCCCCGGATTCGTCGCGCAGGCTGGCGACCCGGAGGGCACAGGACGCGGCGGTCCCGGCTATAACATCCCGGACGAAGTCAACGACAAGAAGTTCCTCGATGGCACCATCGGCATGGCGAAGACATCGGCGCCGAACTCCGGTGGCAGCCAGTTCTACATCTGCTACGCGCCACAGCCCAGCCTCGACGGCGGCTACACCGTGTTCGGCCAGATCGTCGAAGGCCGCGACGTGCTCGACCAGATCGCGCCGCGTGAGCCATCGACGGCGACGACGCCGGGCACCGTCATCAACACGATCGAGATCACGGAAGAGTAGGCGGCACGCGTGACCTTTGCGGCGATGCGGCGATGGCTGGTGGCGGGTGGGGCGTGCGCGATGCTCACACTCGCCGCTGCATGTGGTGGTGACGAT
>JAKFYB010000015.1 GCA_021731085.1 Dehalococcoidia bacterium | reverse complement strand
CCCCCGCCGCCACCCCCAACGGCCGGCGTCTCGATCACGATCAACGGCGTCGGCTCCGTGTTCTCGCCCAGCAGTGGTTCAACGCGAGTGGGAGCGCCGACAACAATCACGTTCAACAATCAGGACGTCGACGTCACACATGATTTCGTGCTGTTTAGCCCGACGGGCGATCAGATCGGCGCAACAGAGTTAGCAGCCGGGCCGATCGTGCAGACCGTGAACTTCACGCCAACGGCGGCGGGGAGCTACTCCTTCAAGTGCTCCGTTCATCCGCAGCAAATGCGCGGCTCTATCACCGTCCAGTAGGCCGTGACTTGCGGAGCACACAAGAAGACCCGCTACCTGGCGGGCCTTCTTGTTTTCTGCACGTTCGTCGCTAGAAATGTTCGTCGACGGCCCAATCACCGCCGCCCGGATCATCCTTGTAGATGCGCACGCGCCGGTAGGGCTCGCGACCTGCGCTGCGTGACGTGAGGTTGTAGCGCTGCACGAGCTGATGCTGCAGGCGACGGATGTACGCGTTCTGTGGCGTCAGCTCCATCGTCGGATCACCGTTGTTGAGCACGGTTGTGACGGCGTCCTCCGCCTCTTGCATCGCGTACTGCACGGGCGCGGCCACCTCGCCGCCGTCCGGGCGCCCTTGCATCGACAGCAAGCCCTGCTCCATCTGAGCGACCGTGTTCGTCTTCAGTACATAGATGGGGATACCACGGCCTTCAGCGTCACGCAGCGCCTGTGGCTTGCGACGAAAGTACGATCGCAGCGTGATCACCGTGTCGGCCTCACGCAGTTCGTCCGAGATCGCAACGCGCACGCCGGTCTCACGGATCGCCTGCTCCAGCCGCTTCTTCGAGATGCCGAACGGATACACACGGCGAAACGGCAGGTCATCAGTCGGCACAACGCCGACTGCTGTCGACTCACGCCCGCGGTCACGATCCTGATCGCGTTCAGGCGTACCGCGCCGGCCGTTCATATACGGCCGGCGTTCGCCGATCTGGCGCATGTCAGTAGGAACCGCCCGTGGCACCTCGATCACGTGGACATCACCGCTGGCGTCGAGCTCCCGCACTTCTGCGGCCATCTTGTACCCGCGCAGCATGGCATCCACCGTCTCAGAAACATCGCTGTGTACGGCAACGCGGTCCCACGACTGGATCTCGACCACGATGTCGAACGTCGGCGGCGCTTTGCGTTCGAGAATGGATTTCTGCGTCCCACGTCGCCGCGCCTCATCGTCGCCCAGCGTCACAGACTGAATACCGCCGACGAGGTCGGCCAGCGTCGGGTTCATCACCAGGTTCTCGAGTTCGTTGCCGTGCGCGGTCGCGACGAGCTGCACGCCACGCTCGGCGATCGTGCGCGCTGCGGACGCTTCGAGTTCGGTGCCGATCTCGTCGATGACGATGACTTCCGGCATGTGGTTCTCGACGGCTTCGATCATGACGGAGTGTTGTAGCGCCGGCGTCCGCACCTGCATGCGGCGCGAGGAGCCGATGGCCGGGTGCGGGATGTCGCCATCCCCCGCGATCTCATTCGACGTGTCGACGATCACGACGCGCTTGTTTTCGTCGTCCGCAAGCACCCGCGCCACCTCGCGCAGCATCGTAGTCTTGCCAACACCTGGACGTCCAAGCATCAGCAGGCTCTTGCCCGTCTTCACCAGGTCGTCGATGACCCGAATCGTCCCGAACACGGCCCGCCCCACGCGGCAGGTCAGACCGACGATGCGGCCGCGCCTGTTGCGTATGCACGAAATGCGGTGCAGCGTGCGCTCGATGCCGGCTCGGTTGTCGTCGCCGAAGTCACCGATGCGCGTCGTTACGTAGTCGAGATCTTCCGCCGTCGTCTCGCGGTCGGAGAGCACCATCTCCCGTCCGGGGTAGCGGGCTTCCGGCCGGCGCCCGAGGTCCATCACGACTTCGAGCAGGTCGGAGTTGTCCGGTTGCTCGCGCAGCGGCTCGACGACGTGCGGTGGCAGCGCCGCCAGCAGCAGTTCGAGGTCGTCCGTGATGATGCGCTCAACCATGTCGTTCTCTGTAGGTATCTTCGACTTCTTACCCAAACGTTGATTGCACGACGGCCCGGACCTTCGCCACCGACTTCACGGGGCGCACCGTCCGGCGCGCCATCACCGTGTACTCCTCACCCGGTGCGAACCCGCGCCGTTCCAGCCGTGTCGCCAATTCCACCTGATACTCCGGCACCAGCGTCACCGCCCGCTGCCGGTTCGACACCTTCACGATCGCCGTGTCGAGCAGGTTGTCGAGGACGTCTGGCTCTCCGATGATGTCGAACCGTCCGATGTCTCCATCGCCTGCCACGCGCAGCATGCCCCGAATGTGCTCGCCGTCTTGCAGTACGTACTGTCTCGTACGGCCCAACGACTCCTGCGCCGCCGTCCACTCCTCGAACGTCATCCCTTCGACTTGTCGCACCTCCCCCGGCACGACGCGGTTGTACATCTGGAACGACGGATAGGGGTCCGCCTTCTCGCGCCGCCTCACGCTGTCCGCCGGTTCCGCGACAGGAATGTCCTCACCGAAGAACACCTGCTCCCGCACATATGGCATGAATCCACTGCGCGACGCCGAGACTTCGCTCTCAGAACCCGATGGCAGTCTCAGGAAGATGCGCATCGCGCCCGACTTGCCCGCCGCTTCCGTGATCTGGTCGAGCAGCCCCATCAGCACGCTGTTGTCGTCATCCGAGGCGTTGATGAGGCAGTCGACTTCCCACGCTTGCTTCGATGCGCGCTTGCGAGCCGAGACCAGCCCACGCAGTGTGGCGCCCTTCACGCTCACGCAGGTGTGCCGCCCCGTCGCGAAGCTGAACCACTGCTCGATCGCGGTTTCCAGAGGGTGGGGCGAATCCTGCGTGCCGATGCGGTCGCGCGTCATCGCCTCGTTCGCGAATACCTTGCCGTCGTACGAAACGAGGGCGACAAGGTCGGTCGGCAGGACAGTGCGTGCCCGTGGACTCATACGCGGCTGATCCGGCTCCTCTCCACCACTGCCATTGTAGGGGATCTGGCGGCGCGCCTATGCAAGGCGTGCTTACTTGGAAGTCTGTCCGCGTTCGGCCTGATACACCTTCGCAAGACTCACCAGGAGCGCGTGAAATCTGCTGTCGCCCGTCAGTTCAGGATGAAACGACGTCGCCAGCAGACGGCCCTCCTGCGCGGCCACGATAGTGCCGTCGTCGAGCGCGGCCAGCACGCGCACAGCAGCGCCTGCTCGCTCGATGCCCGGCGCGCGGATGAAGACGGCATGAAACCGTGGGCCATCGATGCCCTCGATCGCGATGTCCTCCTCGAATGAGTCAACCTGCCGCCCGAACGCGTTGCGCCGGACGTCGATGTCCATCAGCGCCAGGTTCGGCCGGTCGAGGTCCGTCGCCTGCTTCGCGAGCACGATCGCTCCCGCGCATGTCCCCCAGATCGGCAGCCCATCGAGCCCCAGCCGCCGTATCGGCTCCCGCAGCTCATAGATATCGAGCAGCCGCGTGATCGTCGTGCTCTCGCCCCCAGGAATGATCAGCGCATCGATCGCCGCAAGCTGCGACGGCACCCGAATCTCGGCCGTCGCAACACCAAGCTCCCGCAGCATCGCGATGTGCTCCGCGAAGTCGCCCTGCAGCGCCAGCACGCCGATTGTGGGTGTGGAGGTCATGATGCAATCGTAGCAACAACGCTGGCTCCTCCTTGACGCTACCACCAGCATCGCTCTACGCTCAGCCTTCACACCCCAACGACAGGACGGAGGGCGACGATGGCTGCGAGCGTGGAGAAGTGGAGGACGGCGATGCAACCTCCGCAGGCAGTCGCCTTCTTCGACGGCCTGTTCGAGCGCGCCGGCGTGCGCGTGACCGACACGGGCGAGGCATTCACCTGCGACCATCGCGGATCTTCGATCGAGTTTACCGATGGGCTTGACGAAGACGTGGTGGATTTCATTGTCGAGATTAAGTCCGGCGACATCGACTTGGTGCTGGCGGACATCGCGGACGGCAAGCTCGACGAGCGCGAGCAGTACCGCATCATGGCGAGGCTCGCAGCCCCTGCGGCGAGAGGCGCCTTCCGACGTCCTGCCATCCGCAACGCCCTCCTGCGCAACGTGCTGTTCACGATCGGGCGGGCCGAGATGCTGATGCACGTGCGCCTGATGCCTCCGCCCGGCGAACCGGAGACGCCCGGCTATACCGTGATGTACGTCGACAGCCAGACGCTCGTGCTGGACGGCTTCCACGGTCGCGTGAAGCATGAGTATCGGCTGACGGTCGAGCACGCGAAGGCGTTCCAGCGGCATCTGCTCGCGGCGCGGAAGTCAGGCCGGTTGCGCGACTGGCTCGCGTTCGCGCGCTGGTACGGCAAACTGCGCAAAGCCGTGGTCGCTCCAGTGGGCGCGCGCTGAGGGGCGCTACTTCACGCGCAGTCCCGCGAGCAGCTTGTCGAGCGCACCACCGACTTCTATACGTGTCGCAGCGACATCGTCGGCGCGGGCGATCACGAGGCCAGCCTCGTTGACGGCTGCGAGCACGAGATGCGCGAGCGGCTCGGGCGGCTGTTTCGCGACGAACCCTGCGTCCATCGATGCCTGCAGCAGCATCACCACGTGTCCGAGCGCGTAGCGGTTCTCGATCTCGCGCCAGGTGTCCCAGCCCAGCACTGACGGTCCATCGATGAGCACGATCTGTGCGACGTCCGGTTCCACGCAAGCGTCGAGGAATGAGTTGCAGGCGCTGAGGAGCATGCCCCAGGCGTCGGCGTTGCGGTCCATCGACGCGCCCGTCTTCGCCATCAGGCTGGCCTCGACGTTCTCGAACACCGCCTCGAAGAGCGCGCGCTTGTCCTTGAAGTGGTGGTAGAGGGCCCCGCGCGTCACGCCTGCTGTCCGCACCAGCTCCTCCGTGGACACGTCGGCAAACCCGCGCTCGGCGAACAGGCGGCGCGCGACGGCGAGGAGTTCGCCTCGCGTAGCTTCGGACTGGAGTGCCTTGCGCCCTGTTGACATGCGTACTGCCTGTATGTAAGATACGGACTGTATGTATCGCTGGCCAGCGACAGATTCAGATGTGGCCCCTATTGGGGCCGAGTGAAAGGGTACACCACCATGGAAGCCAACGAATTCCTCGCCCTCCGCAAGCACGTCAGCACACCCTACGGCGAGATCGCCTACGTCGACCAGGGCAGCGGCCCCGCCGCACTCTTCGTCCACGGCGTGCTGCTCAACAGCGCGCTCTGGCGGCACGTCATCGACGGCGTGAAGTCCGAGCGCCGCTGCATCGCCATCGACATCCTCGGCCACGGCGCGACGAAGACTTCGCCCGGCGCCGACCTCTCGTTCGCTGCCCAGGCGGATATGCTCGAGGCGTTCCTCGTCGCGAAGGGCATCGATCAGGTCGACCTCGTCGCCAACGACAGCGGCGGCGGCATCGCCCAGATCTTCGCCGCCGAGCACCCTGAGCGCATCCGCACGCTCACGCTCACGAACTGCGACACGCACGACAACTACCCGCCGCCCGCGCTCGAAGGCTTCGTGAAGCTCGCAGAGGCCGGCCAGATCGGCGCGACGATCCAGCGCGTCTTCGACGAACCGGAGTTCGGCAAGAACCTGCTGGGCACCGCATACGAGCACCCGGAGGCGCTAAGTAAGGCGACGGTCGACGCCTACCTGCGGCCGTGGCTTGAAGGCGATCGCGCGAAGGACCTCGAGCGCTTCCTGACGTCGTTCGACAACACGGCGAACACCCGCATCGAGCCGAAGCTCCGCAAGCTAGAGGCGCCGACGCTCATCATCTGGGGCACGGGCGACGTCTTCTTCGACGTGAAGTGGGCGCACTGGCTGAAGGACACGATCCCCGGCGTAACGGAAGTCATCGAAGTGCCCGACGCCAAGCTCTTCTTTCCGGAGGAGCGCCCCGAAGCGCTGATCGAGCCGATCAAGAAGCTCTGGCGCACGCCAGTCCCTGCGTGATACTCACAGCGGACAAAGCAAGAGCGCGGACCGAATTGGCCCGCGCTCTTGTCGTGAATCTGAGAGGTATCGACTACCAACCACGCTTCGACAGGATCTCATTCTCCGGGATCGCGCTGATCTCCAGGCCCTTCATCGCGTCGCCCGTCCCGCGCGAGACTTCGGCGAGGATGTTCGCGTCGCGGAAGTGCGTCGTCGCCTTCACGATCGCGCGCGCCATCTTCTCCGGGTTCTCCGACTTGAAGATGCCGGAGCCAACGAAGTTCCCCTCCGCGCCGAGCTGCATCATCAGCGCCGCGTCGGCCGGCGTTGCGATGCCGCCTGCGGAGAAGTTCACGACCGGCAGTTTGCCGTGGTCGTGGACGTATTTCACGAGGTCGTACGGGGCCGACAGCTCCTTCGCGGCCGAGAACAACTCGTCCTCCGGCATGTTCTGGATGCGGCGGATGTCGTCCCATAGCGTGCGCATGTGGCGCACGGCTTCGACGACGTTGCCGGTGCCGGCCTCGCCCTTCGTGCGGATCATCGCCGCGCCCTCGCTGATGCGCCGGAGCGCCTCGCCGAGGTTCCGGCAGCCGCACACGAACGGCACCTTGAACTGCTGCTTGTCGATGTGGTGTGACTCATCGGCCGGCGTCAGCACCTCCGACTCGTCGATGTAGTCGACGCCCAGCGCCTCAAGCACTTGCGCCTCCACGAAGTGGCCGATGCGCGCCTTTGCCATCACCGGGATCGTGACCGCTGCGATGATGCCCGTAATCATTTCCGGATCCGACATCCGTGCGACGCCGCCGTCCTTGCGGATGTCCGACGGCACCCGCTCCAGTGCCATCACCGCACAGGCGCCTGCTTCTTCGGCGATCTTCGCCTGCTCCGGCGTCACGACGTCCATGATGACGCCGCCCTTGAGCATCTGCGCGAGCCCAGTCTTGACCGCCCAGGTGCCCGTGATCGCGGCCTTGTCTGCGCTCGCGCCGTTCGTGGCGGCGGCGCGGGGTTCGTTCGTGGCAACCATGGGTCTCCTCCTGTGTCAGCGCCGGTGGGGCCGCAAACGAGCCGGATGCTCCGTTCGGGCATTGGGGGCGTCTGAGGTGTACTTGAATCCGCGCGTTTCGCGGCTCAGTTTAACGGATGTGAAGGCGCGCATCTGCGGCCACTTTGTCAGCCAGTGCCGGTGCCAGTCGAGCTTTAGTCGCCGCCCGGCGACTGGGACGGAGCTAAAGCCTCGTCCCTACATGTACGAGGCGCTGCCATTAGATTCCGCGGAACTCCCGCACGCCCTCTTCCGTCGTCCGCAACAGCATGTCCGAGACATCGATGTCGTTGACGGTCAGCGCGACATCGCCCGCTCGCCGCACCCGAATCGGCCCGATCTCGCCGGTCGCGTCGATCGCGATCCGCCCGCCAGCCTCGTCGATCTCAATCCGCCCGAACCCGAACGTCTCGCACTCGACAGCCGTCTCCGGCGTCTCGAACAGCACCGGCGCCTCGTCGTCGCTCGGATTGACGAACACGTACAGGTGCGCATCGTCGTCGGCGACGAGCCACTTTGGCGTCCCACCGGCCAGCAGCCGCACACCGCCCACCTGAAGCAGTGTGTCCCGCGACTGCACGAACTGCGTGCCGCACCCGTCGACCGCGCCTGCGTGGCCCATCGGCGCGGCACACGGCTGCCCATCGAAGCGTCGCCCCACCGGCGCCATATCCCAGAGGCTGTACCGCAACGCAATGCTTCCGCCCTCCGACGCGTACGCGATCTCGCGCACATTCTCGTCATCCACTGCATCGGCCAGCATCGCCCCCGCGATGTGCGCTGCAAACCCATCAACGTCCGCATACTCACTACGCTCTGCGACTTCGATAACAGCGGCGTTGCGTACATTTCCCTTGTAGAACGGCCCCGACTGCGATCGATGCTCCCAAAATGTCTTTGCCGGGCCGCGATAGTTGTAGATGTCGAGGGTCAGCCGCTCGCCGTCGATGCGCAGTTCGATCGGCGCCTCCGAACCCATGTCCGAAGGCTCCAGCGGAATGATCGCGACGTAGACATCGCCGGCACCGATGCACACAGCCTGGCCAGCAGGGACAGCGACGGGCTCCGCACTCACATCCACGCGCGCCGCGCCCACGCGGACGTCGGCGCCCGCGACGCCGAGCATGTTCACGCTGAGTTTGAAGCTGCACGCGGGGCGCAGCCTCGCCTGCAACCCGTAGGCGATGATCGCGCGGTTCCTGTGTTGCGCGCCGACGAACACGCCTTCTTCCCACCAGTCCTCCGCCGTGTGTGTGGATTCGTACGTCGTCGCGCCGACGCCCTTGTCGTTCACGACGAATCGCGAGAATAGTGTCCCGTAGCCGGGTGCGGCGTCGCGCTTGAACTGCAAGAGGATGTTGTTCGGCGCAGGCCACGGCTCCGGCGGATCCCCGACGCCGTACGATCGCGCCGCCGTCCCGAGCGCGAAGCTCTTGCTCAGGTACGTCGTGATGTCGTTCCCGCGCTCGACGTCCGCCGTCTCCTCCGTCGCGAATGGAAGCGCCTTCATCTCGAGCAAGCGCTCGACGTATGCCGGGCAGTGCGGCGTCTCAAGCGCCACGCCGAGATGGCCCTCTTCCCGGCTGCGAGCGGTGTACGGAGTCTCCGCTCGCAGCGCATCGTCGCCCAACAGCCGCCACAGCAGCAGCGACAGATAGCCGCTCGCTCCCGTCCAGCCATCGAAGTACGACCGCGAGTGTGGCCCGGCCAGTTTCGCAAGCCCAGGGTGATAGTGCGTCGCGACGTGCATCCACAGCCGCTCCTCGGCGATTCGCGCCTTGATCGCGATGTCCTGGTCCGCCGTCTGTTCGGCGAGAAACGCCATGCGCGCGATGTCCACCGCGAGATAGGTCGGGCTGTTGTATTCATGTGGCGCGCCGGACAGGTTCGTGAACGCGAACCACTCGTCGAGCCTGCGCGCGCCCCGTTCGATGTACTGGTCGTCCTCGATCGTCTCGCCGCCAAGGATGCTGTTGCAGATGTCGCTCAGCGCAATGTTCGTGTAACTGGGATGCACGTCGAGCCGATCGATCGCGATCAGTCCGACGCGTATCGCCTCCCGCATCTCCGTCGCAAGATCAGGCGGTATGACGGCGGCGTATTCCCGCACGAGAAAGTTCAGCCCGTCGAGCACGAACTCCACGCCGTTGAGGTCGGTCACGCACTCGTCTTCGAGCATCCACTTGAAGTTGCCGTAGTGCGCGTCTTGCTCGCGCAACTCCTGCAGCCCCAACGCCGCGCGGATGGCGACGGTCGCGCGTTCGACATTCGAGGCCGTTGGTTCACGTAGGAGCACGCCGGCATATCCAAGGGTTGCGCGCGGGCTGTGGTAGTCCGGATGCCCGTCGTGGCGGCACATGCCGGCATCCTCATCCCACAGCGCGGCCAGCGAGGCCGAGCCCTCGCCGTATAGCTGCTTCGCGCGTTCGTCGATTGTCGCTGTCATTCGGGCATCACGCAGGAAGTGAATGTGAAGGCGTACATCGACACGCCGTCAGACGTCGTCGTCAGTGTCAGCTCGTGGCGATCGATGTCTCGATTGCTCACCAGCCGGTACATCCGCGGCGCATCCACCGTCACGACGGACGTGGCTGCGCCGACCTTCACGTCGTCGCCGGCATCCTCAACGGCCAACGGCTCGCCGTCCTGCGTCACGCTGATTGTCGCGGCGCCGCCATACGTCGGCGGGTGGATGACGAGATTAACGTCCTTCGACATGTACGGCACCGTCAGGCTGCTCACACCCGTCGCACCCGCCGGCCGCGCCAGGTACTCGCCGGACATCAACCAGTCGCCGCTGAGGTACGTTACGCCGTCCGTGTGCTTGCCGGGGTCCGTGTACGTCGCCGGTTTGTCAGGCTGCATATCCTTCACGTTGCCGAAACTCCCGCGCGCGTACCCGAGATACAGCTCCGGCGTCACGCGGTAGCAGACGGCCCCCGGCTTGTCCTCGTCTCGCACAGGATCCATCAGGCCCGGAAGCAGGATCTCTGGAAAGGACTCGCGCAGCAGCGCCTGCAACGCCTCCTCGATCTCGCGATATGCGCCCTCGCCGTGATGGTAGCCGCGAATGTAGCCCTTCCCGTCGATCAAGTACTTAGCCGGCCAGTAACGGTTCGCGTACGACTGCCAGATGGCGTACTCGTTGTCGAGAACAACGGGATACTCAATGCCGTGCACGCGTACCGCACGCTGCACGTTGCCGGCCTCGCGCGCGAACGAGAATTCAGGCGCATGAACGCCGACAACCGTCAGCCCCAGTGAGCTATACCTGTGGTGCCATTCCTTGACGTAGGGCAGCGTCCGTATGCAGTTCACGCAGGTGTAGTCCCAGAAGTCGATCAGCATCGGCCGCCCGCGCAGGCTGGCCACCGTCAGCGGCCCGCCCTGCAGCCAGGTCGAACTCGCCGGGAACTCCGGTGCGTGAACGGGGCCCTGATCTTCTTGCATCGACTCCTCCGTGCCCTGGATCGGCATGTTAGCGCGTCCGCCGCCGGCTACCTTGACGAGCGAGGATACGCCCACCGGGTAGCCTACGTTTGTCAGATCGACCGGCTACCGTCTATCTTGGCGTGTCACACCCAACGCCACGCAGGAACGGCTGAACCTACGTGCTCAAGTACACACTCGGCGCCTTGTTCGCGGCGGTGATCCTCATCGGCGCGGGCTTCGTGATCCTCGCGCAAGTCACCGGCGGTGGCGCTGATGCCGGCCCCGCTCGGACGGTCATCATCTCCGTTGCCGACGAGGAACATTGGCCGCTCGACATTCAGGTCGAGGCCGGCGAAATCATCGAGCTCCAACTGAACAATCAGTCGTCGTTACCTCGCTCCTTGAGGCTCGCGAGCGATGATGTCGAGCAGTTGCCCGAAGCTCCAGGTTACGACGAGAAACCCATCCCGCCGGGCACGGTTTTGATCGAGGCCGCAGCTGGGCTCGGCGACTCCGCCTATGTCCGCTTTAACGCGCCCGGCGAGTACACACTGAACATCGCCTATACAGGGATCTTCTACCCGCCGGATGAAGTAAAGGTTGTCGTGAAGTAGCACAGCCCGCGCACGGGCGGACAAAAAGAAACAGCGCTGCGACCGGGGGAGCATGGTCACAGCGCTGTTGTCTACAGAGCCATCATACGCACCCCCTGTTAAGCCGTTCCCGACAACTTGTTAAAGATCCATCATTCCCTCAGCGACTTTGGAGGCGACACATGTCCCCTGACGAACGACTGACTGAGCTTGGTATCGAGCTGCCTTCCGTGCCTGCGCCGCGCTGGGCCTACGTTCCCGCCGTCCGCACGGGGAACCTCGTCTTCGTGTCAGGGCAGATTGGTGTTCGAGACGGCGCCATCCTGTATCCCGGCAAGCTCGGCGCCGAAGTCACGGTCGTCCAGGCGCAGGAGGCCGCCCGCTTGTGCGCCATCCAGGCCCTTGCCGTCGTTCGCCAGCAGGTCGGATCACTCGCGATGGTGACGCGCGTTGTGAAGTCGAATGTGTACGTCGCCTCAGCTTCGGGATTTGGCGAACAGCCTTCGGTCGCCAACGGCGCTTCCGACCTCCTCCGCGACGTATTTGGCGACGTAGGTCTAGGCGCGCGAGCCGCGATCGGAGTCGCTGAGCTGCCAATGGGGGCCAGCGTCGAGGCCGAATTCATCTTCGAAGTCGCCGATTGATACGTACCTGCAATCCCGACGGCGATCGCCTCCATGAGGGGTGCGAGAAAGCCGCTCGCCTGTTTTGCTACCCTGTATGGGACGGCCGAATCCGCAACAGCTTGCGGAGCGGGGGGACCATTTCGCGGGGTGAATCTCGCCTTCGGGCGGCGGGTAGGTCACCTTCTCAGACCGAACCCGACAGCTAACCTCGTAGGCCAGAGAAGGACGCGGCACGACGATGTGCGCGGCGATGCTAGTCGCCCGTGTGCCGTTTGCGAGCGAAGGATGCATCTCTGGATACCAATCGACCATCGACAGAGCAGCGCTCCGGGCGGTTGCTTCTCGTTTCGAACCGCCTGCCAGTCACCGCCGTCGTCGACGCGAACGGGGTCCATGTCGAGTCCTCCAGCGGCGGGCTCGCGACAGGGCTTCGCGGCCCGCATGAACGCTCCGGGAGCCTCTGGATTGGCTGGCCGGGTGAGCTGCCCAAGCTGCGCGCCAAGCGCCGCAGCGAGCTCGACGAACGTCTCGCCGAACTGCGCTGTGTGCCCGTTCACCTGTCCCGCACGGAAGTGCGCCGCTTCTACGACGACATCTCGAATGGCGTCCTTTGGCCGCTGTTTCACTACATGGTCGATCAGGTACCGCAGGAAGCCCGCGGCTGGGAGACCTACCGCGAGGCCAACGAAAAGTTCGCCGACGCCGTGGTCGCCCAGTATCAACCCGGCGACCTCATTTGGATCCACGACTACCAGCTGATGCTCCTCCCGAAGATGCTGCGCGAACGGCTGCCCGGCGCGAACATCGGCTTCTTCCTCCACATTCCCTTTCCGTCGTCGGAAGTCTTCAGCATTCTGCCCTGGCGAGAGGAAATTCTCGAAGGCTTGCTTGGCGCAGACCTGATCGGCTTTCACACGCCCCCGTACCTCCGCCACTTCGCGACGTCGCTCCGGCGTGTGCTCGGTGTGGATGTCGATGTTGATCGCGTTCTCGTGCAGGGCCACGAAGTGCGCCTCGGCGTATTCCCGATGGGCATCGATGCCGCCGCGTGGGAGGAACGCGCCGAGCAGCCCGGCGTGATCGAACGCATGAAGGAGATCCGCAGCGAAGGCGGCGAAAAGAAGCTCCTCGTTGGAATCGACCGCCTCGACTACACGAAGGGCATCGGGCGCCGGCTCCTCGCGCTCGAACGCCTGTTTCAGCTCGACCCTTCGCTCGCAGAACGCGTCCGCCTGTTGCAAGTAACGGTTCCCTCGCGTGAAAAAATCGGACCCTATGCGGATCTCCGCCGCAAAATCGACGAACTGGTCGGCCGCATCAACAGCACGTACGGCACACCCGGCTGGGTGCCCATCCACTCGCTGCACAGGTCACTCTCCGAAGAGGAGGTCACCGCGCTGTACAAGGCCGCCGACGTCATGCTTGTCACGCCGCTTCGCGACGGCATGAACCTCGTCGCTAAGGAGTTCGTTGCATCCCGCACGGACCGGGACGGTGTGCTTGTCTTGAGCGAGTTCGCGGGAGCCGCATCCGAACTTGGTGAGGCGTTGCAGGTAAACCCCTATGACATCGAGGCGATGGCCCACCGCATCCGCCAGGCGCTGCTGATGCCGGCGATGGAACGCCGTTCGCGTATGCGCGCGCTCCGTCTCCGCGTGATGAGCCACGACGCCGACCGCTGGTCACAGTCGTTCCTCGACGCCATGCGCCGCAACCGGCGCGAATTGCAGGCGCGCGAGCTCGCCCTCGAGCCAACCGCGTCGCCGATGGTGATCGCACAGACGCTCCAGACCGCACCGAGCCTCACGCTCATCCTCGACTACGACGGCACGATCATGCCGTTCGCCGCGACACCGGACGCGGCCCAGCCGGATCCCGAACTCCTCCGCTTGCTCGAACAGCTAGCCGCACGGCCCGGCACCCGCGTACACGTTGTCACAGGCCGCGCGCGCCAGTCGATGGATCGCTGGCTCGGCCATATGCCCATCGGCCTCCACGCCGAGCATGGCCTCTGGTCGCGGCTGCATGCTGGCGAACCGTGGATTCTCGTTCGGCCTGTACACCCGCGCCTCAAAGACAAAGTGCGCCCGATCTTCGAGCACTTCACATCAACCACGCGCGGCAGCTTCATCGAAGAAAAAACGGCGTCCATCGCCTGGCACTATCGCCTCGCCACCGCGGAGTTCGATGACCAGAACGACTTCGGTGACCAGCAGGCGAAGGAGCTGCGCCTTCTGCTCGCTGAGCTTCTTAGCAATGAGCCCATGCAAGTGCTGTCCGGCTCGAAGGTCGTTGAAGTGCGCCCGATGGGCGTACACAAGGGCGTCGTCGTCCCGCTCATCCTCTCCGAGGCCGACCCGCAGGCGCACACGCTCGCGATCGGCGATGACCGCACCGATGAAGACCTTTTCGCAGCGCTGCCCGCCGACGCGATCTGCCTCAGAGTGGGTGACGGCCCGAGCATCGCGCCGTACCGCGTAGCCGATCCGGCCGCGGTGCGCGTTCTCCTCCAGCAGCTATTGCTGTCGCCGGAAATCGTGGTCGACCAGGACGTCGATCGTGAACCGGCCGCTCTCGTCAGCTAAACCAGACATCGCCGGACGACGGCCCTAATCCCAGTACAACTGGTCGCGAAGCTTCGCCCGCACGTCGTTCGCTGCGACGACCTGGTAGTACGCATCCCGCTTCACATCGTCGCCCGCGCTGCTGAGGTTGATAGCGCGAAACGCGTTCAGCACCACCTCGCCCTGCTGCGCCAGCCCGCGTGAGATCATGTTGATGTCCCAGTGCGGCCGCCGGCTCGCCCACCAGAACTGGCACGAGTGCAGCGCCGGATCAAGCAAACCGCGCGCAATCTCCGCATGGCGCTTGCTGACGTCCGTATCCGCAACCTGCTGTGCGATCTCGACCAGTCCGCCGCACAGCGCCACATGCTCCCACTGCAGCTTGTGGATGTAGTTCCCCGGCGCCTTCCACAACGGGTACGGCACGCCAGCATCGAGGTCCTCCCGCGTCGTGCTCCACGACGACGCCAGCGGCTCGATCACATCGCCCGCCGGAAACACCTCCAGCAGCCGGCTGATCGTCACCGTCTCGATCTGTTCACTGTCGTCCTGCGGCATCGTCGTCAACAACGTCCGCGTGCTAGCCGCGAGCGGCCGTGTCTGCACGACGTCCGCGTACGGCGCGACAGCCTCGTATGCCTCACCCAAGAACAACTGCTCCCAGTTCTCGATATGGTGGCCGAACGTCTCCGCGTCCATTGCCGTCACGATGTAGCTGTCGCCGTTGTCACCGTGCGTTGCCCGCAGATGCTCCACGAAGCCACGCCCGTCGAGGTCCTGAAACGAGATCTTGTTGCTCAGCACATCGTCGCGGAACACGACCGAAAGCTCGCCTCCGCCGGCCGACGACACGCGGTGAATCTTGTTCGTCGGCCACTCCACCGGGCAGCCGACGCCGCTCATGATCAGCCACTCGTGCCCTGCCTCAGCGACCGTATCGATGAACGATGCGTCGTAGCACATCTCCGGTGGGAAGAACCCGCGCGGCTGGTACGCGTCGCCGAAGAAGTGCTTGTTCGTCAGGTGATTGCGCCGGATCTGGCGCCGCTGCTCTCCCGCATCGACGAGCGGGAGAATCGGATGGTACTTGCCGGAGCCGACGAACTCGACCTGCCCGGCCGTCGCGAGATCCTTGAGCCCGGTGATCACGTCCTCGTACCCGCTCTCGTACAGCATCTCCGTCAGTACGCCGTTGATGTTCACGGTCACGCGGGCATGCGGGTACTGCCCCAGCACCTCTATCAGCGGCCGGTACGACTCCTCGACGACCTTACGCAGGATCTCCGGTATCTGGATCGGGGGCTGGTAAAAGTGGAGCAGCGTCGCCCAGTAGATCGTTGCCATGTGAGAAGTATGTGCCCCCAGTGATGTATGCGCATGTTGACGCCAGTATGTGCCGCGTGGGAGGGATGTGGCACGGCCGTCCCCGGCTGTGAGTTTGCAATCAAACGCGGTAGGGCGATTCCTTGATCTCGGCGCGAATCGTCTTGCCGCTGGGCAAGTAGCCGTCCGCGTTGCGCTTGTCCACCGTAACGTTCGCGCCGATGACACAGTTGCGCCCGATGCGCACGTACGGCTCGACGGTCGCCCGCTTGCCGACGATCGTCACGCCCGTGTTCACGATGTCCGGCCGTTCGCCATTCACCGCGAAGTCATCGCCATAGCCGACATATGCGTTCTTTCCAACGGTAACTTCCTTGTCCAAGATCGATCGCTCGACGATGGCGCCGGCTTCGATGCGGCAGTCGTCGAAGATGATCGAATCGCGCACGACGGCTCCTTCCTCGACATACACGCCAGGCGACAGCACAGAATGTTCGACGTGGCCGTTCACAATGCATCCCAGGTCGAGCAGCGAGCGCTGCAAGTACGCCCGCCAGCCGATCTTCGCGGGTGGATACCCCGGCTCGTTCGTCCGTATGCGGCTGTCGGGGTCGTACATATTCAACTCGGGTAGGTCTGTCAGCAGATCCATGTTGCCATCGTAGTACGACTCGATAGTCCCGACATCCCGCCAGTAGCCGTCGAACTTCCACCCGAAGACCCGCGCGTTGTCCTTCTCGACCATGCGTGGGATCACGTCGCGCCCAAAGTCATGCGTCGACGCCTGGTCTTCGGAGTCGGCAATCAACGCGTCGATCAGCGCAAGCCGGTTGAAGCAGTAGATGCCCATCGAGATCAGGTTGGACTTTGGTTCCGCCGGCTTTTCGTCGAACTCTATGATTCGCCCGTAGCCGTCCACGGACAGCACTCCGTAGCGATGCGCGTCTGCCATCGGCACCTCATACAGCGGCACCGTCACGTCAGCCTCGTTCGCCAGGTGGTAAGCGATGAGTTCGTCGTAGTTCATCTTGTAGATGTGATCGCCCGCGAGGACGAGCACCATCTCGGCCTTGGTCTCTTCCAAGAAATAGATGTTCTGCGTCACGGCATCAGCGGTGCCGCGATACCAATCGCTGCTGTCGCGCCCGAGGTACGGCTGGAGCAGGGTTACGCCGCCACCCTGCCGGTCGAGGTCCCACGGCCGTCCGATGCCGATGTGGTCGTTCAGCGAGCGCGGCCGGTACTGCGTCAGCACGCCAACGCGCGTGATGCCGGAGTTCACGCAGTTGCTCAAGGTGAAGTCGATGATGCGGTACCTGCCGCCGAAGATCACGGCCGGCTTCGCGCGTTCCTCGCTTAAAACGCTTAGCCGATCGCCCTGGCCGCCCGCGAGAATAAGCCCGACAACCCGTTTCATCGATGTTGCCCCGATCAGGGTGTCACGCGCTGGTAGGCAGCCGCCGGCTCGCTCTCGCGTCCCGTGAGGCCGCAGAAGATGCGCAGGTAGTCTCGCAGATAGCGCGTTGTCAGAAAATTCTCCCGCACATCTTCGACGCCCGCCGCGCCCATGCGGTCAGCCAGCGCCGGATCGTGCAGCAGCCGGAGCAGCTTTTCCGTGCATTCCTCAGCGGAACCGACAAGAAATCCCGTCTCGCCATCCCGGATCTGCAGCGGAATGCCGCCGACGTTGCCCGCCACGACCGGCCGTGACTTCCACAGCGCTTCCGACACGACCAGGCCGAAGCCCTCACGGATCGACTTCTGGATGACGACCCGCGCCGCCCTCTGGAACGCATTTACCTCGATGTTGCCGACGCCGTTCAGGTTGGACAGGATGTGAATGTCGAAGTCCTCGCCCGCGCGACGAACCGTGCGCTCGTACCAGTCCCACCCCTCCGGGTCGTCGCTGGCCATGGACGCGATCATCACGAGTTGCAGGTCCGGGATCTCGTTCTTGCACGCGCGATACACATCGATGACGCCGAGCGGATCCTTCCACGGATCGAACCGCGAGATCTGCGTGATCATCGGGCGCTTCGGATCGACGCCATAGCGCGTCAGGATTTCGTCGACCGTCTCGCGCCCCAGTCCGTGGTTCTTTGGGCTCAGCGGATCGATTGCAGGTGGCACGCAGTAGATCTCCGGCCCGACCAGGTCGTCCTTCACATACTTGTCCAGCGTGAAGATCGCTCCGTCGTACTGCTCGACATGCGGCCGCAGCATGTCCCACACCTGCACCTGCGCTTCCGTCAGGTCGATGTGACAGCGCCAGACCCACTTGCCGTGGCGGCTGCCTGTCTTCTCTTTGAGGAAGGTGGGTATTGCTGCCGGCTGCGGGTCGTGGATCACCACAAAGTCGTACGTGTCGTCGAACAGATCCGCGTTCAGCGAGTTGTAGTGCAACCACGTCTCGCGCATCGCTGGCGTCCAGTCGTAGTACATGCCCTGGAGGCTGTTGTGCATCGCCTTCGTGACATTGAAGAACTCGTCCGCCCCACGAATGACCTGCCAGTCCGCGCTCAGCCCGACATCGTTCATGAGCGGGATCAACGTTCCCAGGATCTCCGCCACGCCGCCGCCAAACGCCGTCGCGTTCACATGCAGCACGCGCGCGCCGCGAAGCTCCTCGCCGAGGCGGAGGATTTCATCGGTAGCGGCATCGCCAATGATGCTGCGGTAGGTCTCCAGGCTCTTAGGTGTCGTCGGGACGGATCCGAGCACTAGGCGGTCTTCCTGTGTAGCTGCGTCAGAATCTTCAAGTAGTCCCGTAAGTATCGGGTGATGAGAAAGCGTTCTGCGACGTGTTGGTGTCCACGTTCCCCATATTGCGCCGCCAACTCCCTATCATCTAGCAATCGCGCGATCCCGCCCGCAAATTCGCCCGTTGTGCGGGCGACGATGCCAGTGACCCCATCGATGACTTGCTCCTGCAACCCTGGTTCGGCAGCCACGACGCAAGGCCGTCGCTTCCACAACGCGTCGGCAATCCACATGCCATAACCCTTGCGCAGGCCCTTCTGGATCACGACGGACGCTGCGCTCTGGAACACGTTGATCTCCACGTTGCCGATTTCGTTCGCCGGCGTGATCACGAACACGTCGTCCTCGCCCAACGACAACCGCACCAGTTCGTCGTAGCACGCCCTCGACCCGTCATCCTGCGGCTCGGTGAACAGCACCACCACCAGTTGCACGCCCGGGTGGTCGCGCCGGACAAGGTTCCACGCATCGTACACGCCGACGAGATCGCACGCAGCGTCGCAGGGCGAGACCTGGCAGATGAGTTGGCGATCGGGATTGATACCGTACTGAGCTAGCACCGACCTAACGAAGTCGTCAGATAGTGGCATGTTGCGCGGGCTGTTGGGGTCGATGGCTGGCGGCACGACATGCTTCGATGCCTCTAAATCTCCTCGCCCGAATCCCTCCGCATCGAAGATTGCCGCATCATACTTGTCCATGTGTTCCCGCAGTGACGTCCAGACGTCGTCCTGCGATGACGACAGGTCTAGGTGCAGGTGCGCGATCCACACCGCATCTTCGTTGGTCGCGTTGTACGAGCGCATCGCAAGCGGCTGCGGGTCGTGAACAACGATCGCGTCGAAGCGCTCGGTGAGTAGTTCCGCATTCATCGCGGCATAGTCGAGCCACGTGGACGTCATCGCAGGCGTCCACTCGACCGGAACGCCGCCCAGGCCCTGATACATCGCGCGAGAAACGTCGGCCGTCTCCGCCGATGCGCGAACAACCTGCCAGTGCACGTCCAGACCGAGGTCGTTCAGCAGCGGCACCGATGAGTTCAAAAGCTCAGCCGTGCCCGTGCCGAATCCCGTAACGCTCAGGTTCAGCACGCGCAATCCCTCGAGCGGCCGCGCGATCTCGCGCACCTCGCGTATCGCTGATTCACCACAGCTCGCAACAAGGTCGTCCAGCGCGCGATGTGAAAGCGCCAGTGTTCCGTACATGAGAAGTCTCCTCAGGCAGCGCGGCTGCGTACAACCACAAGACAGGTGGTCGTTCGCCAGATTGAAACAGCTTGCCTCCCCGCATAGGCAGGCTAGATCGCTGCTTGAGAGGGTGTCAATCGAGCATCGAATGTCCATGGATGGCGGTTTCGCGACGATTCGCGTGCCTGGTGGCCAGTACTAGAGGGGCTTCAGCCCCTCCGCGTCCGTCGTGGGAGACTGCGGGCCGTGCGAACGCGCTGCCCGACCGAACCTACGCCTACGCGTCCGGCGGCTGCTCGAGCCCGTCCGTCGTCGGCAGCTTGAGCGTGCGTGCAATCCCCATACACACGGCCCAAACGAGCAGGCCCGTCATCGCACCAACCGTGATCCCGAAGAACATCGCGCTCACGATGTCCGTCTCCTCCGATGTGCCTCGCACCGCCAGCGCCGCAACAAGCGCGTACAGCGCGAACGGCGCGATCGTCACAAGCATCGCAGCCGTGAAGACATCCGGGATATCGGCCTGTCGGATCACGCACAGCGTCGCCACGACCGACCACACGAAGCTCAGCGCCCACAGCGCCGCGAACAGACCGAGACTCGCATCGTCCTCACCCGTCGTTGGTTCTGCGATCAAGGCCGCGACCGCGAGCTGAATGAGGAACATCGCGACACCAACGCCGACGAGAATCTGGCGCCGGCGTGTCAGCGGCAATTGCGGTCGATCGTCGAAGTGCATCAGCCCGTCGCCGAACCGCGTAGCGGAGGGACGTGCAGCAACAACCCCGCGAGCAGGCCCGACGGCAGTCCCAGGAACACGGCGTGCGCGAGCGTCAGGCCCAACACCTGCGCCCACTGCGGCCCGAACCGTTCCGCCTCGAACTGCTCACCCGCCGCCACATGCGTGATCGAGTACACAATCTGCTCCCCGCCCCACGCAAGGAAGCCGACCGCCAGCGCCAGCAGGAACACGCGTAGTCCCGTCCCGCCGCGCGCCAGCGCAAACGATGTTGCCACGATCCCGATCATCATCGGAATAAGTAGCGGCTGCCGGTCCGCGAAGAAGTGCGCGCAAACGCCCGAAATCACAGCCGCCAATGGCGCGCCCACCACCAGCCAGGACATACGGTGAGGCGTCTCCACTGCTGTGTGCATACGGCATTATCGCGTGCGAGGTCGCTCAACAAGAAGGGGAGGGCGCCAGAGCCCTCCCCTTCTTGCGATGTTCAATCTAGAGCGTTCTCAACTCGGACATTGTCCGCTCGGCGAGATGAAGGTTGCGAGAATGCCCTGATCCGCCGGGTTCCAGGCGCCGTCCTTGTTGATGTCGACGTTGACGATCCTGAAGGGCACCATCGAGATGGCCGTCGCGAGCATGCCCATGTCCGCGACATTCGCAATACGGTCGCCATTCAGCGAGACAGCTTCGCAACCGTCGATCGCCCCATCGAGAGCCGCATCCACGTCAGAATCTGTGCTGGCGGAACTCGTCCCGTAGTAACAGAACTCGATGCGATCCGACAGCTTGTCTCCGTCCGCATCGCCAGCGGGTCCGCACGCCGTGACGAGAGGTTTGCTGGCGAACAGTGTAGGATCGGTCCCCAGCGTGCATTCGGCGCCGTCCAGGAAGCGGTCGGAGTCAGTGTCACGGCGCAGCGCACTCGTCACGAATCCGGAGCATGCCGCCCCTGAGACTTCATCTAAGTCCGTGATGCCATCGTTGTCATCGTCTGCATCGCAAGCATCGCCAGCGGCATCCGACATCGCCATCGTCCGGTCATCAACCGCCATCGCGTAGGGCGGCGAATTGTCGAGGAAATTACCGTCGGTGTTGATCTGCGTCGGATTCGCTATCGTCGGGCAGTTGTCGAAGCCTGCTGCAGTGTTCGCTGGTCCCAGGTGCATCGGCTGCTGCGCGTCGCCGAACCCATCGCCATCATCATCCGGATCGATCGCATCACCGATTCCGTCGCCATCGTTGTCGAAGTCGCAGTCGTCCACGATGGTGTCCCCGTCGATATCCGAGAAGGGTGGTGGCGTGGTGTTGCAGATGTCGATCGCATCGACGTTGTCATCCACAGCGTTGCCGCTTCGAATGGCGCCGAGGCCCATCTGTTCCGCATCCAGCCACGGCAAGACAACGCCGAAGGGCGCCGGATTTATGAAGAGATCTCCGGCCGTCGCAGTGCCCGCCCCAAAGCAAACAGAACCGAACAACCCCGCACCACCGCTCGTCGGCGAAAGAGGCGGTGAACCCGGAGCTAGCGAGAACACTACGTAGTCTCCCGGCGGTCCGAAGTCGCGACCCGACGGGCCGGGAAGGAATGAGGGCAGCGGGAATCCGCTCGTGTAAGTCACCGCGAGTGCATCGATGTCGCTACCCGGTGGCAGTCCCAGCGAAGCAGCCGTCGCCCAGATGACAGGCCCGCCCACCGCGGGGTTCCACGCGAGGATGTCGCCGGGCGCTGGCATCGCAAACACAGGTGGGCCTGCAGTTGGAGCTGGAATAGGCGCGCCCCATGCTCCGGCCGTCGCCGCATCGATCGTGAAGAACACGGGAGCGTCGATCAGCGGCGCACCTGGAATAGCAGTCACCGCGCCGACGCCCGTCCGCTCGTACGCATCGATGTTGCTTCCGGGCTCGGGCATGTTCAACGCTAGGCGCGGCGGCCCGAAGGGTGCGCCCGGCGCACCATCGCCATCGAGGATCTGCACGTTTCCGTAGACGATGCATGGTGGAAGAAAGGGCATCGGCCCCGGGAACAATGCGTACACATCCGAGTACACCGCTCCATCCCCGAACGGCGGTAGCCCGATGAGCCCAGCCTCAGCCCGTAGGTTGAACAACGGCGGTGGTGGCACCGGCCCCGCGAGATTGCCGAGCGTAGGTGCAGCCGCCACCCCAGGGCCGGTCGAGAACTCAACCGACATCGGGAAGTAGGTCGGGTTCTCGTCCCCGTAGGAGATATCGTCCACTTCACCAAAACCGGGTGGGTTTGGCGGCGCGAGGAGGCTGGGCAGCACGGCCACCGGCGGCGCTGGCGCTGGTCCAAACACGGGCGCGCCCGGGATCGGCCCCAGCACTGTGTTCGGTGCCGCGCCGAGCACCGGAAATGCCGCATCCGATCCATAGCTGGGATCAGCCACAACGGGTTTGGCGGCGGCGAGAAGCCCCACAACCGCTATGACAGCAACGAGACCTATCTGCAATGATCGACGCACGTATCCTCCTCTTTCCTACGAGCCGGATAGCCTACGCACCAACAACACAAGAGCCGACCCAAGCCTAAGGCCGGCTCCCCCAAAGCACCTGTTTCGCGACCGTCATGGCCTGGCACGCTGTCGGTTGTGCGCGCTATTGTCGTCTTTTCTGACAAGGTGTCAAGGGGTTTTTCTGGGCAATTCTCGGAGATGCTCGAAAGTCCAGGCTCGTATGCATCGTGCTGTTGTGTGGACGAAGCACTCGATAGCCTAATCCGATGGAATATAAAGTTTGCGTCGAGAAGGTGCGACTGAAGTTCTCCGCCGCCCACATGGCGACCTTCGGCGGCGAGATGGAGCCGCTGCACGGTCACAACTACGCCGTCACGATCGAGGTCTCAGGCGCGCTCACAGACGACGCGTGGGTGATCGACTTCGGCGCGCTCAAGAAGGCCGGCCGCGACATCTGCGATGAACTCGACCACAAGTTCCTGCTTCAGCGCGACAGCAAGGTCGTCGAGATCGACGAGACCGACACCAACTGGAAGTTCCGCTTCGCCGGCCGCGGCTTCGTCTTCCCGAAATCCGACGTCCTCGCCCTCCCCATCGACAACACCACAGCCGAGCGCCTCGCCGAGTACTTCATCACGAAATTGAAGCCCGCGTTCGCAGCCACCGGCCTCAACAACCTCACATCCATCACCGTCGGCGTGGAAGAAGCCCCCGGCCAAGCCGCCTGGGCCACAGATGCGCTATAGGACATACACGTCGGAGCGCGGGCTTTTCAGCCCGCGTCTCTCGTGTACATCTAATGTTCGTAGTCGGCCCCCGACGTCGCGTTAGGCGCTCGGCTCAACCGTCGCGGCTTGCACCGCGCGCGAGCCGCTGTTCTTCACCAGCCGCCGCACAACAAACGCCCCCACGACGAAGACCGGGATCAACCACCAAGAGAATGCCAGCACAGCCAGCGTCACGACGGCAACGCCACCAAGCACCGCCAGCGATGCCTCCCAGCCATTCTCAAGAGCCTCCAGCGGCGTCACGCTGCCACCCTCGGTCGGCGGCTCAACGGCGATCGCCGGTGGCTCGAGGTGCACCGTGATCGTGGCGAGGTCCGTCTGGTTCGCGAGCAGGTTGATCCGCCCCTGGATCTGCTCCATCTCGACGCGCACGCCGTTCAAGCGATCCTGCACCGTCAACACTTCATCGATCGACACGGCGCGCGTCAGGAACTCCATGTACTGCTGCTCGACCGCGCGCAATCCGCGCAGCCGCGACTCAAGGTCCGTGTACTCCTCCGTCACGTCGTTCGCGCCCGACTGCTCTCCCGTCACGGTGCCGAGCTTCCGCAGCTCGACGATCGCGCGTTGGTAGCCCTCGCTGGGCAGCCGTATCGTGATCGACGCCGTCTGGTGCTCGCCGCTGTTCCCGAAAGACGAACTCGCGACGAACCCGCCCGCACCGGCAGCGATATTGCCGACGTCTTCAAAGCGCTTGGAGACTTCGTCGGTCTCCAGCGTCAGCGTCGCCGTCATGATCATCTTGCGGTCGAGCAGCGCCGGCAGCGGCGCACCGCCTGCACCCGTCGACCCGGTGCCCGCATCAGGCGCATCCGAAGCGCCCGTCGTCCCGACCTGTGGCGCGCCAACCCGCTCGCCACCCGATTCGAACGATGTCGCATCGCCGTCAGCGCCGCCTGCTCCTTCGCTCACGATTGAGTTGTCGGTGAACGCGTCCGTCATTGGCGGCTGTGCTTCCGAATTCGCTCCCTCGTCGTCGCTCATCGACGAACCGCATGCAGCCGCGAACAGCAGCACTGCCGCCGATCCGGCGATGAGCCATGCCTTGCGTGTGAATTGGATTCCCATGATGTCTTCCTCCTCGATTCCCCCACAGATGAGGCGGGATGTGAGAAGAGACGACGCGTCAGCCGAAAAGGTTCCGCGCGAATGTGATGACGGAGCGCGGGCTTTCAGCCCGCGTGTTTGTTGTGTAGCGGTGCCATGCGGAGCGCGGACTGTTCAGCCCGCGCTCTCTCATCCGAGGTGCGAGATCTAGTTGCCCGGCCACTCCGGTGGACGCTTCTCAAGAAACGCGCGCACGCCTTCCTTGAAGTCCTCGCTCTGGAACAAACGCGTGATCGTCGCCGTACTGTCCTTCAGATGTTCCATCGGTGGCCGCACGAGGCCGCGATACAGCAGCCGCTTGATCTCGCGCGCTGCCAGCGGACTCCCGCGCGTCACCGCGTCCGCCATTGCCATCGCGCGATCCATCAGTTGCGCATCGGGTACCACATCCAGCACATAGCCGATGTCCTTCGCCTCCTGCGCCCCAATGATCTCGCCTGTAAAGAGCAGCCGCGCCGCCTGTTGCAGACCGACGATGCGTGACAGCAGCCACGAACCCGCGGCCGTGTCCGGCACCAACCCGCGATGCACAAACACCCACCCAAACCGCGCCGACTCCGCCGCGATCCGAAGATCGCACTGCAGTGTGAATTCCGCACCAAGACCAACAGCGGCCCCGTTAACCGCCGCGATGACCGGCTTCGAGATCGACGGGAACGTCCACGGCGCCGGCGCATCGTCGCCGTACGCATGACCGAGCGTCTCAGCCCGACCCATCGCAGGTGGTGCCGATGATAGCTGCTGCAGATCCGTCCCCGCGCTGAACGCCCGCCCTTCGCCCGTGACGACCACAGCGCGCACGTTGTCGTCCGCGTTCGCCTCGCGCGCCGCCTGCTCGATCTCAGCAAGCATTTCATATGTGATCGCGTTCATTCGTTCGGGGCGGTTGAACCGCATCTTCGCGATGTGCCCATCGACCGCATACTCAAAGTCAGCCATGAATCCTCCCGTGGGCGAGACTCGCCTATAGGAAAGTGTAGGCGTGCGCCAGACAACAGAAAACGGCCCCACTTGTGTGCGACCGTTCTGTTTGCTTCTGGGTTTGGAGACTAAGGCTGCGGCTCCGGCGCGTATCCGTTCGACGGCACGACCGTGTCGACCCCGAACTCGTCCTCCTGCTTCTTGCCGCGAAGCTTCGCGAGACCGAAGACAGCGGCAGCAGCAGCGGCCAGAATCATGATCTTCTTCATGGAATGCTCCTTCGCTGGCGCATTGCCAGCACGACTACGGGACGTCTGTTACTTCCACTCTAACGTACCCGCATCGAATCTCGCATTGCATTCGCGTAACACCTGATTGGCATCGCGCGAAACGCCCAGAATCGCCTCGAACCGGGGAGCTTCTACGACGCCGGAGCGCCAGCCGGAGCGCCAGCCGACTGCCCCGCGCTGCGGGGCGTCCGCGTGCGCAACACCCGCATGCCGTTCTCGACGTGCAGCCAGGGCACCGTCTCCGACGCATCGACACGCGATGCATATCGCAGATCCTTCTCGAAGCCATGCTCAACCAACGTCCGCCCGTGCCGCGATTGTTTGAACGCGCGCATCGCATCGCCCTTGTACCACCGCCAGAGGTGCAGCGCCGCCCACGCCGAGTCGGCGAGATGCAGCGTGTCATCAAGCTGTTGCGCCGCTTCGACGACGGCGCCCGCGGCGACGGTATCCTCGAGACTAAACGCCAGCCCGCGCTCCGTCCCCGCGCACACGACGGCTATGTCGAGCCCGCGTGTTGTCGCCTCGTCGAGTAGCCTGCGCGCCACGGCCGTGCGGTTCGTGAGCGCCGCCGCAGCGACGAACGGCGCGTCCGCCGCAGCGGCGATCGCCTTCGTTCCGTTCGTCGTCATCAACACCGCCGACTTACCCTTGAACGACAAACCACCGAACTCCGCAGGAGAGTTGCCGTAGTCGAACCCCGCCGGCGGAAGCGCCCGAACCTCGCCACACAGCAGCGAGAAGTTCGCGCGCGAGAGCTGTCGTGCCTGCTGAATGTTCTCGCTGATGATCGATCGCAGCAGCCCATTCTCATGCATCGCGACGAGCGATGTCGTGGCCCGCAGCACATCCACAACCGCTACCGCATACAGATGCGGATGCCGCAAGAGCTTCGGCGTCAACGCCACTTCGATCTGCATACAAGGATCGTACGCGGGAACCGAACGCGAATCGACGGGCGCACGTCAACTCACAGCAAATTGACAGCTTCGGGTGTCAAGCCTACAGCGTGACCACGTTCCGCATCTTCCGACCCGCCGCAAAACGCTCCAGGTTGTCGAGAAAGATCTCCAACGCCCGTCCCATGTTTAGCGGCGATGACCCTGAGTTATGCGGTGTCACGATCACATTCGGCATGGACCACAACGGGCTCTGTTCCGGCAGCGGCTCGAACGTGAACACATCGAGCACGGCGCCCGCAATCCACTGTTCCTGCAGCGCCGTGATCAACGCGCCCTCGACGCACACACGCCCGCGCGCAACATTGATCAGCGTCGCCGTCGGTTTCATCGCCTGCAGTTCGCGTTCGCCGATCAGGCCCTCGGTCTGTGGCGTCAGCGGACACGCCAGCACGACGAAGTCGCTCTGTTTCAGCAGGGCCGGCAGCCGTTTCGGCGTGACCTGTTCGTCGATCCACCGCGCCTTCTTCTCCGAACGCCGCATGCCCACCGTCCGCATCCCAAACGCGTTCGCGAGGCGCGCTACTTCGCTGCCGATTGCGCCCGTCCCGATGATCCCGCACGTCTGGCCGGTCAGTTCTCCCGCCGGAAGTTGCGTCCACTCACCTCGAGCCTGCTGCGCGCGCCACTGCTCGATCGGCTTGGCCTGGTACAGCATCATCGCCAACACATACTGCGCGATCGATGGACCCGAACCGCCGGATGAGTTCGTCAGTATCGTCCCGCGCTCGACCATCGCCTTGAACGCGCCAGCATCTGTCCCCGCGCTGAACGTGTGAAACCACCGCAGTCCTTCGAGCCGAAACACCACCGGCAGCACCGACTGCCGCATCGTCAGGTCCGACCAGAAGTCCTCCGAGAAGAAGCACACGTCGGCCCCAGCAGGATCGCCCGCCCACCGCACAGCGCCCCCATCATCGAGCGATGGCCACACAAGCTTCGCGCCTGGCGCCGCCGCCCGAATGCGCCGACCGTGTTCCTTCGCCACTCGCTCCGAAACAACAATCTTCATGCGGCCAAGCATACTCGTGGTGCGCGAATGGTTACAGCGAGGCGTGCTCCGGACGGCCAGTGCGTACTGAAGGAGCACGCGAAGGGGTTCAAGCTCCCCCTCTCCACAACGTGGAGAGGCGGCTTGGGGGTGAGGTGCAGTGCCATCGCGAATAGTCGTTGTGAGTCAGGTGTCGCGGACGTGAAGTCCTATCGCCGCCGCAGCTCCCGCGCGCGAAACGCCCGCAGCAGAGGCTCGACGTAGGAGCGATCCGTCCGCAGCGCGACCTCATCCACGCCGATCGCCGCTAACGTCCGCCGACGCTGCGCCGCGGCCGCCTGCGCTCGCCGCGCGTACGTCGCCCGTACGCCCGCATCCGACGTGTCGACGAGCGTTCGCGCGCCAGTCTCGGCGTCCTCCATCTCGATCAGCCCCGCGCTCGGCAGTCGTTCCTCGCGTGGATCCGTCAGAGTCAGCGCGACGACCTCGTGCCGCAAGGATGCCGCACGCAACGCGGACTCCCAGCCCGTATCGAAGAAGTCACTGATGAGAAAAATGATCGCTCGCCGCTTCGCGATCCGTGCAAGATACGTCAGCGCCGCGCCGATATCAGTCCCTCGCGATTGCGGCTCGTGGTACAGCAATTCGCGCACCATCCGCAACACATGCCGCCGCGACTTTCCGGGCGGCACGTACTGCTCGACGCCGTCAGTGAACGTCAGTAGCCCGACGCGATCGTTGTTCGACACCGCCGCGAACGCCAGCGTCGCCGCGACCTCTGCTGCGAGCTCGCGCTTGGACACCGCCGTCGACGTAAACCCCGACGACGCGCTCACATCGACGGCCAGCAGCACTGTGAGCTCGCGCTCCTCGATGTACTGCTTCACGTACGGCACGCCCATCCGCGCCGTCACGTTCCAGTCGATCATCCGCACGTCGTCGCCGGCCTCGTACTGTCGCACCTCGCTGAACTCGATGCCCCGTCCCTTGAACACGCTGTGGTACTGGCCAAGAAACACATTCGCGACAAGCCGCCGCGCATGAATCTCGAGCCGCCGTATGCGGGCAAGCATCTCCGGCGGCAATGATTGAACGGTCGCTCCCCCTATCAAGACGAGGCGCCACCTTCCGGTAACCAAGCACCTGCTTCCCGCAAAGAGGCCTGCAGTGTGCCAACATCCACCGCCTCCACCCCCACCGACGAGCGCAGCGCCTGCACCGCCGCAACACCCGCCGCTTCGCCCGTCGCGAACGCCGGCGGGATCTCCTTCGTCGCGTGATGCACTCGATGGTCGACGCTGATACAACGGCCGGCAACAAGCAAATTGCCTACGCGCTGCGGCAGCAGGCTGCGATACGGAATGTGGTAAACCGCGCCGTACTTCGTCCAGTGGCCCGTCGTCGCGATCGTGTCCTCGAACACCGTGCCCACGTCATCGCGGACGAGCGTGTGCGCGCCGTTCAGCCGCCGTGACTCCGTCACGCCCAGCGTCAGTGCAACGTCGGTGAGATACGCATCCTCAAAGCCCGGCACCTGCGCGCGCAGGCGATCGACCTCGTCCATCACCATCCGCCGGCACTCAACCTCCGCGAACGTCAGGTCGTCCGGATTCGTCGCGTCGATGCGCCGTTCGATGCGTTCGGCCGCACCCCACGGCATCAGCACTTGGCCATCCTTCACCGTCTTGAAGAAGAACCCGCCGCGCCCGGCCTGTGCCGCGTCAACATCTTGTACGCCCGCCATCCGGAACCAGAGCCACGGATGGATCTGCTCCTTCTCGAATGACTCGCCCGCCATCGTGAACACGTCGCCGTCACCAGTAGTATCGATCACGCATGACGCCCGAATCGCCTCGCGCCCCGCCTTCGACGTAAACACAACATGCGAGATCGATCGTCGGTTCTCAGTCGCGGGCGTCTGTTCGCCGTTCGACTCGCCCTCTCCACGTCGTGGAGAGGGGGCCGGGGGGTGAGGTGCAGTCCCAGCACCAGCGCCGTCATCGAAGACAACATCGCTCGCCCACCGGTGGTACATCAACCGCACCCCCGCCTCGCCGACCCACGTGTTCGCGACGTACTTGAACTCCTCCGGGTCGTACGCAACGGAGTACCGGACGCGATGCGGCCCACTGCCCCACACGAGCCCCCAGCGCCGGTATTTCTCGACGAGCGCCTCGTCGTAGTTGCCCCAGTCGCTCTCCGGCGGATAGAAGCAGGCCCCTCGCGACGCCAACCGCTCGACCAGCTCCTGGCACTGCCCGGCGATGATCTGATGGCCGTCGCCGTCATCGAGCGTAAGCAGCAGCACGATCAGCCCGCCCGAAGCCAGCCCACCGAGGTACCCGTACCGCTCGACAAGAATCACGTCTGCGCCCTGGCGCGCAGCCGCAATCGCCGCCGACATCCCCGCCGCGCCGCCACCCACCACCAGCACATCGCACGCTGCGATCACCGGCACGCGCTGTTCAGGCATCGTGATGTAGTCGCTCACATTGCGCAGGGTAGGCCGGAGGAAAGCCGGAAGCTAGCGCGCCGCGCCCCAGCAAATGCGATCTGCAAGCCTCGAATGGCACCCGCCAGAATCAACATTCGATATTCCAATGCGACAACAATGTTTCACGTGAAACATCACCACGCCCGCGCAACATACAGCTAGGGCGTCATGCCGTCGTCTACGGGTTCGTGTGGATTTCCTGGCGATGGCGGCATCAGTAGCGGCGGAGCTTCAGCTCCGCGCAGTCGTCGCTCAAAGGAGATGTCTCGCACCCGCAGAATGTTTCACGTGAAACATCACCCCTGACTGGCTGACTGGCTGACTGGCTGACCAGCTACACCTTTGGCGGCTTGAACTGCATGCCTATGAACCGATCCCACGCGCGATCCGGCAGCACCCGCCGCAGCGACATCACCATCCGCGCCTGCGCCGTCACGACGTAACGCGTCCGTGGCTTCGACGCAGTCGCCGCGTGCCCAATCACCTTCGCCACTTCGTCGGGCCCGGCGACCTTACCCTCGTAGGCAGCGGCCACGCGCTCCAGCCGGTCGCGCTTGAACTGCGCGTAGTCGGACGCGTCATTACCGCCCGCGAATTTCGCCGCCGAGGTCTCCTCGTACGACGTCGCGATCGTACCGGGCTCGATCACGGCCACGTCCACGCCGAACGGCCGCACCTCGAACCGCAGCGCCTCACTGATCGCTTCGACCGACCACTTCGTCGCGTGATAGAAGCCGCCGCCGGGAAACACGAGCTTCCCGCCGACGGAGCTCACGTTGATCACCCGGCCCCATCGTTGGCGACGCATCGCGGGCAGCACAAGCTGCGTCATCCGCACCAGCCCGAACACATTCGTCTCGAACTGGCGCCGCACATCATCGAGCGGCACCTCCTCGATCGGGCCGTCCTGCGCGTACCCGGCGTTGTTCACCAGCACGCCAACGGCGCCGTGCGCGTCCTCGACCGTCCGCACCGCCGCCACCATGGACGATTCATCAGTGACATCACACGCCAGCAGCTTGCAGCCCTTGGCCTCAAGATCGGCGATCGACTCCAGGCGCCGCGCCGTCGCGTACACGGTCATGCCCTTGCCGCCGAGCCGCTCCGCCGTCGCTCGCCCGATCCCGGTCGAACATCCGGTAATCAGTACCGCCTTCGAGATCGTGTCAGTCACCTTGGCCTCCTGCCCTGATCCAGTAGCGGCGAAAGCAGATCCGCCGTCAACAGTAAGTAGCCGCGGAGCTTCAGCTCCGCTCAGTCGCCGCGTGCAGCAGGTGTGCGTCCGCTAGCGTGATGTTTCACGTGAAACATCACCACTACGGAATCAACAGCACCTTGCCCGTCGTCTCTCGCCCTTCGAGTGCGCGGTGCGCGGCCGCAGCATCCGCAAGTGGGAACCTTGCGCCGATCCGCACATCCAGCTTCCCGGCGACGATCGCTTCAAGCACGGCTCCAGCCCGCAACTCCAGTTCCTCGCGCGTTGCGGTGTAAGCGGCGAGCGTAGGCCGCGTCAGGAACAGCGAACCCAGGGTGTTCAGCAACTGCGGGTCGAACGGCGGTGGCGGCCCGCTCGCCGCGCCGTACAGCGCCATCAGTCCGCGCGGACGCAGAGAGCGCAGACTGCCGTCGAACGTCGTTGCGCCGACGCCGTCGTAGACCACATCGACGCCGCGCCCGTCGGTCAGGCGCTTGACCTCCGCCACGAAGTCGATGTCGTTGTAGAGGATGACTTCGTCAGCGCCGGCGCCGTGCGAAAGTGCGGCCTTCTCACTCGTCGAGACGGTGGTGATGACGCGCGCGCCGATGTTCTTGAGCATCTGCGTGAGCAGTAGGCCCGCGCCGCCTGCACCCGCGTGTACGAGTGCCACGTCGCCCGCCTTCGTCTCACGGCAGCCATGGATGAGGTAGTGCGCCGTCATGCCCTGCAGCATCGCCGCAGACGCGATCTCGTCGCTGACGCCATCCGGGATGCGGACGAGAATATCGGCCTTCGCGATGACGTGGGTGGCGTACGATCCGAATGCCGTCGCCCACGCGACGCGATCACCCGGCACGAGATCGCCGGCGTCGGGGCCGATCGCTTCGACAACCCCTGCGCCTTCGAGGCCGGGCACAAACGGTATCGGCGCGGGGTAGCGGCCGAGCCGGAAGTAGACGTCGATGAAGTTCACGCCCACCGAGTTGATCGCGACGCGCACCTGCCCGCGCCCGGGCTGGCCGGGGTCGCGCGGCTGCAGGACGAGAGCCTCCGGCCCTCCGGTTTGTTCGATGACGATGGCGTGTGGTGTGTCAGTCATGGCGTAACTTTACTGCGAGGCGTGCGTAAGTAGGCGCCTAGTCGTGCCAGTTCAGTGTCTGGCGCATCGCCGCCTCGAAGCCTTCGAAGTCGAGCTGCTTGCGTACTGATGCGATCAGTGCAGCGTCGCCGCCGACCGTGTACCGCAGCTTCGGTGTCTCGTCGTGGACAGCTTTGTAGACCGCCTGCGCGACCTCGGCCGGATCCTGGCGCACGCCACCGGGCGCGCGCAGCCCCTGGTCGAATGCCGCGGCGAATCCGGCCGCGCTCTTCGCGTACGGCGAGCTCTCGTTGAACTTCGCCGCCTCATAGGAGTTGCTGCTGAATTCGGTCGGGAACGCCCCCGGCTCGATCACGATGACGCGCACGCCGAAGGGCTTCGCCTCGTAGTACAGGGACTCGCTGATCGCCTCGACCGCGTGCTTGGACGCGCTGTAGTAGCCCGCGAACGGCACCGCCACGATGCCACCAATCGACGACAGATTGACGATCGTGCCGGAGCCACGCTCGCGCATGCCGGGCAGGACGTTCCAGATCACGCGCAGCGTCCCGAAGACATTTGTCTCGAACTGCTTGCGAACCTCGTCCTCCGACGCGTCTTCGATCGACGAACGCAGCTCCATCGCGGCATTGTTCACGAGCACGTTGATCGGGCCGCCCTCGGCCTCCGCCTGCGCGACCGCGCTCTTGATGCTCGATTCGTCGAGTAGGTCCAGCTTGAGGAAACTGATCGACAGATTCTCGGCCGCCGCGGCTTCCTTGAGCTTCGCCGCTTTGTCGAGATTGCGCATCGTTGCGAACACCCGGTCGCCTTTGCGCGCGAACTCAAGCGCCATCAGATATCCGAAGCCGCTGCTTGTGCCGGTGATCAGTACGTTAGCCATGATGCCTCCTGGTCGGTTGTCAGCTGTCGGTTGGGTTTGCCGGCGTCTAGGCGCTCGCCTCGGCCGTGTAGTCCTGAGAGAAGGTGCGCTCTGGCCGCAATGTGATCGTGATCTCCTCCGCAGTCTCCGGACTGCCGGCGGACAGCTGCATGTAGCGGTCCGCGCTCTTCTCGCCGAGATACCGTACGGCGATCTCGCGTCCGAGCGCGGCATCGTCCTTCGCGCTGACCGATGCCGTGCCCCACGCGGTCACGCTCCCATACGGCAACGTCTCGTTCTGCACGCAGATGCTAATGCGCGGGTCGCGGGCGATGTTCTTCGCCTTGACGCTGCTCACACTCGTGCGCATGAGGAACGCACCATCGCGGTGCATGTACCAGATCGGCTGCGGGTTCGGCGTGCCGTCATTGTTGATCGTAACGATGATGCCGACGTGTTTCTCGTCGAGGAACTCGTTCATCTTCTCGGGTGTCATCTTCGCTGGCATGTATCTCTCCTTCGGTGCGTTATGCCTACAAATCTTTGATCTGGGGAATGACGTCGCGGCCGACTTTCTCGATCGGCGTGACCTGTTCAACGCCCAGCAGCACGCCGAGCACCGTCTGCACGCCGACTTCGGCATACTCGCCGAGCGTCTGCACTATCTGGTCAGGCGAGCTTCCTTCGCCGATGCCCATCGGCCGGATGATGGTCTTCGTGATGTCGTCATAGTTGCGGCCGACGGCTTCGCAGTGCTCGCGCAGGATGCTGAGTTTCCGTTCGACCGCGGCTGGCGATTCGGCGAAGAGGTTGCACGCATCGGCGTACTTGGCGACGAGCCGCAGCGTCTTCTTCTCGCCGCTTCCGCCGATGAGGATGGGCGGGTGCGGCTTGCGCAGTGGCATCGGTACGTTGATGGTCTCCGCGAGCTGGTAGTGCTTGCCTTCGTACGGCGCGATTTCGCCCGACCACATCTGCTTCAAGATTTGGAGCGCTTCTTCGAGGCGCTGGAAGCGCTCCTTCAGCGGCGGGAACGGTACGCCGAGACCGAGATGCTCGCGGTCGTACCAGGCGGCGCCGATGCCGAGCCATGCGCGTCCGCCCGAGAGCACGTCGAGCGTCGAGACCTGCTTCGCGAGGATGCCCGGGTGCCGGTGCGTGACACCCGTGACGAGCGCGCCAAGCCCGACGCGCTTCGTGTGCGCGGCGATGTAGCCGAGCGTCGTGTATGCCTCGAGCATGTCCGCCTCTGCCGGCAGCCCGGTCATGGGGATCTGGAAGAAGTGGTCCATCACCCAGATCGAGTCGTAGCCGGCGTCCTCCGCCGTCGTGGCTATCTCCTTGAGCTTGTCGCGCATCTCCGGCGCGCCGCCGGGCCAGGTGAAGATGGGAATCTGCAATCCGAGTTTCATGTTGTCGTCCTTCCGAACACTGTCTGTTGGTGGTGGCTACCGCGGGTTACGACGCGCGCAACGCGGCCCACATGATCTCTTCCGATTCGCGCGTCGCGTTCTCGTCGAGCATGAGTCCGTCGGCGCCGGCGTGTTTCACGAGACCGGTGAAGGCGCCCAAGACGAGCGACATGACGATGCATGGATCCGCCGGGCGGATCTCGCCGCGGGCCTGTGCGGCTTCAATGAAGGCGATCGACTCGTCCTCGATCTGCTGACCGAGGGCGCGGCTTTCGTCGTCGATGTACGAGGCGTGGTGGTGGGTTTCGATGAATGCGACGGCGCGCGGGTGCTCGGCGCCGAAGCGCCAGAGTCCCTGCCACATCAGCCCAAACTGCTCGCGCACCGTCGTCCCGCCGGCTATGCCATCGACGATGACTCGCCGCAGTTCGCCCTTCCACTGACGGTAGAGGGCGTTTACGAGCGCCTCCTTCGAGGGAAAGTAGCGGTAGATGGTGCCTGCGGCGACGCCGGCGGTGTCGGCGATGAGGGGGACGGGGGTGCCATCGAAGGTGCGTTCGGAGAAGAGGGTGAGGGCGGCGTCGAGGATGGCATCGCGCTTAGCGTCGGGGGTTGTTGTTGTGGCGGCTGTGGCGGTTGGCGGCACTGGAATGAATATTCATTCATATTGCAGGCTAGGTCAAGATTGCCTCCGGATGGCGGATTCCTGATTGAATCCGAACCTACGAGGGCCATGAGGTGATGATGGCGGCGGCTTGTTCGCTGATGTTGGTGCGGAGGAAGTCGGTTAGCTGTTCGTCTGTGGCTTCGCGCAGCTTCTGGTTCTGGAACGCGGTGTGGAACTTGCGGACGGCGTCGATGCCACCTGCGTTGTAGACGTTGGCCGCATGCTCGTGCAGGTTGAACTGGAACCAGGCGTAGTTCTCGCCGCCGACGCCGATGTAGAGACGTTCGAGGTCGGCTAGCGAGCGGTACTTCCAGTGGGCGGCGCTCGCTTGAAGCGTGATCCCAGGGAAGGTTTGAAGTAGCGTCATCGTTTCCGGTTCGCCCAGTTCGATGTAAGCGTGCAGGCAGAGGTTTGCGAAGAACTCCGACAGCCAGCGGCGAGGGAAGCGAAAGGGCACCTGGAACTCGAAGAGGTGGGCGAGCTCGTGGACGACGAGGAGGTTGGCGAAGGGGGCTACGTCGATGCCCCGGTTCGGGCCAGGATAGACATCACGAAGGCGTGTGGTTGCTTTGTCGCCGAGATCGGCGACTGCGATGTCGACCATCGTGTCAAAGAAGGCGCCGCGTTGGGAGCCGATGATGAGCGCGTTGTCGAATGGGAGATCCGGCGCGCCATACGTGCCGGCGGGCAGTTTCGAGTTGTGCGGCATCGCGTAGATGGGCGTGCGCGCGTGCGCATCCCAGTCGTCCGGGCTGAGGACGAGCAGCGTGAACGCCGGATCGAAGTGGAGCGCGTCGCTCAGGATCGTCTGCGCACGCTGGCAGCGAGATGCGATCACGCCTGCGATCTCGTCGGCGCCTTCCGAGGCGTAGGTCGGAAACGCGAAGCCGTGGACCAGACGAAGATCAGACAAGTTAGACCCCACGCGCCCGACGACGGGGCGAAGCTTTAGCTCCGCCCTTACAGGGCCACCAACTATAGGCTCTTGGCGAACTGCACTAGCTCGCCGACGACCTCATACCTGCCGAAGGACGGGACGAGGTACGTGCCGTCGCACATCGGGCGGCATTGTTCGAGGAGCTCGCGGGCCTGCGCGAGGCCCTCGGCGACGCCGTTCTCGCCGGCTTTGCGCATGCGTTCGCGCACGTCCTCCGGCACGAAGACGCCGGCGAGTTCGTTGTGGATGAACTCGGTGTGCTTGTGGCTCTGGAGCGGCATGACGCCGATGAGCACGGGGATATCGATCGGGCCGAGTCGCTCGAGGAAGGACTCGAGTGAGCCCGCGTCGTAGAACTGCTGCGTCATCAGGCAGTCGGCGCCGGCGTCGATCTTCTTGCGGACGCGTTCGAGCTCGAGATCGACGTTATCTGCCGTCGGGTTGGCGGCGCAGGCGACGAAGAAGTCCGTTCCCTTGCCGATGCTGTTGCCGGCCCAGTCCGTGCCGCTGTTGAGCATCTTGATGATGCGGATGAAGCCGATCGAGTCCACATCCCAGACACCAGTGGCGCGCGCGTACTCGCCGCCGGACGGCGGGTCGCCGGTGAGGGCGATGACGTTGCGGATGCCCAGAGCGTGGGCGCCAAGCAGATCGCTCTGGATCGCCATCAGGTTCCGGTCGCGCGAGGTGAAGTGAATGATCGTCTCGATGCCGACGCGCTGTTCCATGAGCACCGCGAGAGCGATGGCCGACATGCGGACGCGCGCCATCGGACTGTCGCCGATGTTGATGCTGTCCGCTCCAGCAGCCTTCAGCATGGCCGCGCCTTCGAGCGCTTTGCGCGGGTTGAGGCCGCGTGGCGGGTCGAGCTCGACGCTCACGCCGAATTCGCCGGCCTTGAGCTTTTCGCGCAGGGTGCGCTGCTTCGCAGATTCGGCGGTGTCACTCCCGCGCGGGTCAGCGCCGACCGCGCTTGAAGTGATCTCGATGCGCGGCGGCGAATCAGCCACCGACGTGCGCGGGCGACCCTTGCGGTTCCACTCCTGGTCGAGTGTTTCGCGCATGGCGGCCGTGTGCTCCGGCGTCGACCCGCAACAACCGCCGATGATGTTCGCGCCAGCAAGCGCGAGGCGCTTTGTATAGTCCGCGAAGTACTCAGGCGTCGCGCGATAGACGAGGCGGTTGTCGACGTACTTCGGCAGTCCTGCGTTCGGCATCGCGCTAAGTGGAATCGACGCTGCCGCCGCCATCTGTTCGATCACTTCGAGGGCGTTGTGCGGGCCAAGGCTGCAGTTGATCCCGGCAGCATCGACTCCGAGGGATGCGGCGACGTTCGCGACTTCATCTGGTGGCTCACCGCCAAGCGTTCGGTTGTCGCGCTGGAACGTGCATTGCGCGACGATCGGCAGGTCGCAGGACGCCTTCACGGCGGCGATGGACTCGCGCAGTTCCGCGATGTCAGGGAATGTCTCGAGGATGATGAGGTCGACGCCGCCCTCGAGGAGCGCCTCCGCCTGCTCGCGGACCGCCGCGCGCACCTCCTCCGGCTTGATGTCCCCCACCGTCGCCAGCATGCGACCGGTCGGACCGATGGCGCCGGCGATGAACACCGGGTGGCCGTGGATCTCCCGGGCGTCGCGAGCCAGGCGGGCGGCCTTGAAGTTGATGTCGCGGATCCTGTCCTGGAGACCGTGCTTCGTGAGCCGATAGCGGTTCGCGCCGAACGTGTCGGTCTCGATGATGTCGGCGCCGGCGGCGATGTAGTCCTCGTGGACGCGCCGGATGACGTCCGGCTGATCGAGCACGAGCTGCTCGATGCAGACATTCGGGTCGATGCCGCGTGCGAACAGCAGCGTGCCCATCGCGCCATCGGCGAGCAGGATGCGTTCTTCTAGCGCGGTGAGGAACGGGCTTTTCATATGTGAAGGGCAGTATATCGGCCTGCTGAAGGCGGCTTGTCCATTGGTGAAGGCGCTAATAGCGGCGCGATGCGCGGAAGCGGCCTACGATCGAAAGCGGGTGGTTGTGGGCTGCGTGCGGGCTTCTGCAGCCGTGCGTGGGGTGCGGTAGCCGACGATATCGTGGACGTAGGTCGGTTCCTCGTTGCGCGTGACGAACGCATCCGCGCGCCACGCGAGCATGATGACGATGACCGCGAGCAAGGCCGCGCCGTAGACATCGCTGAACCAGTGGGTGCCGAGATACATCGGTGCGATGAAGCCGAGAACGATCGCGGCGACGCAGAGCAGCCGGACGGAGGTCACCAGCCAGTCCCATCGCAGGGTGCGCGCGGCAAGCCAGAACACGATCCCGTACGCCAACACGGTGCCGTAGACGTGACCGCTCGGGAAGCCACCTGGGTCGGGATAGATGCGCGGATAGAGGAGGCCATCGAAGACGGCGCGCATCGCCTCGTACTCGGCCGTGGGGCGTTTGACGTAGGCGTCGATGGCGACGACGAGGAAGATCGAGAGCGCCGCGATGATGACGATGATCGCCTCGGCGTACCGGCGCCGGACACCGAGTGCGCCGATCGTCAGGCCGAGCGCGAGCCCGACGACCCATTCATCGCCGACGTGGCTCGCGGCTGAGAAGAGATCGTCGGCCCACGGCTGCGTGTACAGATCTTGTATGCCGAAGGTGATCGCGCGATCGCCGGGAAGATAGTATTCCTGCGTCGCCCAGTACGCGAGCGCGACGAACGCAGCCGCGAGCAGCAGCCACGCTCCCCAAAAGGCCGCCTCGGATTCGCCGGACTTGTTGAGCATTGGGTGAAGTATCGAGAGCGGCGAACGCGGTGGCAATCGAATCTTGTCGCTAGCGCGTCAAGGTGCGCTGATATCATGGATTGAAGCGCCCGAGCGTGGGCTTTCAGCCCGCGATGCGTCGGTCGAGCACAACATCTGGGGCAAGGGCTTTTCAGCCCGCGAAGCGACGAGCGGAGGGCGCCCTCAAGGAGGGATCATCGAAGAGCACAGACTGCGAGACCTGCTCGCCGCCGTGGCTGATGGGCGGACGGAGATTGACGCCGCGATGACGGAGCTGCGGCATATGCCGTATGAGGACCTCGGGTTCGCGAAGGTCGACCATCATCGCGCGCTCCGCGACTGGATGCCAGAGGTAATTCTCGGCGAGGGCAAGACGCCGGAGCAGATCGTCGCGATCTCGACGGCGCTGCTTGAGCAGTCCGACCGCCTGCTGGTCACGCGCATCAAACCTGAAGCTGCGCGCGATCTGCTGGCAGCCGTCCCCGACGCAGTGCACCACGAGGCCGCCCGCTGCGTGACCGTCGAGCGAGCACCAACGCCCAAACACCCGGGAGTTACCGTGCTCTGCGCGGGCACCGCCGACCTGCCGGTGGCCGAAGAAGCGGCGATTACGGCGGCCATGGCCGGCTGCGAGGTCGACCGGATGTACGACGTCGGCGTCGCGGGCATCCACCGTCTGCTCGACAAAGTGCCAGCGCTGCAGTCAGCGCGGGCGCTCGTTGTGGTGGCGGGGATGGAAGGCGCGCTGCCAAGCGTCGTCGGCGGACTGGTGAACGCGCCCGTGATCGCCGTGCCGACGTCGATTGGCTACGGAGCGAGCTTCAACGGCCTGGCCCCACTGCTAGCGATGCTGAACGCTTGCGCGGCCGGCGTGTCGGTCGTAAACATCGACAACGGTTTCGGCGCAGGCTATGTGGCGGCGAGCATCAACCGCATCGCCTTGGCGGAACGCCGGGACTAGGCGCGTCGCTGGCGAGACGCGGCGCCCTCACGCGACGCGGGACGCCAAATGTAACCAAATTGCTGCCTGAAACCTCTCGATCGTTGGCCGTCATGGTGTTACGTTCGCACTGCACGTTCGGGCTGGTTAACCCGCCCACAGCCGCTGCTTGAACGGCGACTACCGCTTTCCCGGCATCTGTGCGGCGAGCAACGCAAGCCCGTCGCATCGTGCGCGTCTCCGCCGAAAGTCGGATGTCGGTTCCGCCCGTCCGCTGACGTGGACGCGGCAAGATCACGCAATGATGGTGCCGCCGGGCGATAGAGCCTCGGCGCCACATGTATCGCAGATCGAGGAGATTGCAGAGATGGTCAGGGAATTGAAGGAACAGGCACGCACGTACCGCACACAGCCACAACGCGCCCTACCCGTAGTCGCCTTTGCGGCGCTCGTAGTGCTGCTCGTCGGTGTCATGATGTCCATACGGGGCGACACCGGCGTAGAGGCAGCAACACAGAACTTCAACATCGCCATCGGCGACACCGTATCGAACGGATCGCCAGCAGCCGGCGCCGGCAACATCGAAGGCGTCGGCGACCAGGACGTCTATACCTTCGCGGCAACCGCAGGTCAGGACGTGTACTTCGACGGCAATCCGCTGACCGGTTCGGCGCTCTTACGTTGGACGCTCCGCGATCCGTCGAATGTCGCCATCTTCCAGAACACGTTCATCACGAACGATCCCGCCACCATCGACCTGCCCGACGCGGGAAACTACACCATCACCGTGTTCTCCGACACGACGACGACGGGCACATATAACTTCCGCATCACGAACGTCCCCGCGCCGGACGCGTTCAACATCGCGATCGGCGACACCGTGTCGAACGGCGCGCCGGGTGCAGGCGCAGGCAACATTGAGGTCGCCGGCGCGAGCAACGTGTACTCGTTCGCGGCAACGGCGGGACAGAAGGTGTACTTCGACGGCAACCCGTTGGGCGGCTCCGTGCTCGCCCGCTGGACGCTGCGGAACCCTTCGAGCGCCGTCATATTTCAGAACCAGTTCGTCACCAATGACCCCGGTGCGTTGACGCTGCCCGTCACAGGCACGTACACGATCACAACCACGGGTGATCTGACGCTCACGGGCACCTACAACTTCAAGCTCATCAGCGTTCCCGCGGACGACACCTTCGCGATCGCCATCGGTGACACCGTTTCGAACGGCGTGCCAGATGCCGGCGCGGGCAACCTTGAAGTCGCTGGCTCCAACGACGTATACACGTTCAGCGCCGTAGCCGGACAGCAGGTGTTCTTCGACGGCAACCCGCTCACGGGCACGACAAGCGGCATTCGCTGGACGCTCCGCAACCCGTCGGACATCGTCATCTTCCAGAACCAGTTCGTGACCAACGACCCTGGCACATTCACCCTTCCCGTGACCGGCACGTACGAGATCACGACGCACGCTGACGGCACGATCACCGGCCCGTACAACTTCAAGCTGCTCAATGTCGCCACCGCGGACACGTTCAACATCGCGATCGGCGACACCGTCTCGAACGGCGTGCCGTCGGCAGGCGCGGGCAACCTCGAGAACGTCGGATCGACGGACGAGTACACATTTGCTGGCACGGCTGGCCAGCAGGTGTTCTTCGACGGCAATCCGTTGACAGGTTCGACGAGCGGCATCCGCTGGACGCTCACGACCCCGGGGGACGTGGCAATCTTCCAAAACCAGTTCGTCACGAACGACCCCGGTACACAGACGCTGCCGGTGACGGGGAGCTACAACATCGCGGTCTTCGCCGACGGAACCGGCACAGGCACGTACAACTTCCGCATCACGAACGTCCCAGCGCCCGAGGACTTCGCGATCGCCATCGGCGATACGGTTTCGAACGGAGTCCCGGCATCCGGCGCCGGGAACATCGAAGTTCCCGGGGCGATCGACCGCTACACCTTCTCGGTGACGGCAGGCCAGCAGGTCGCGTTTACCAACATCCCCGTGGGTGGCGGCACGTGCGGCCCGCGCTGGAGGCTTGTCTCCCCCACCGCGGGCGACCAGTTCGACACGCCGCTCTGCACGAGCCCCGGATCACTGATGCTGACGGAGACGGGCACGTACACCATCATCGTCTCGTCCACGGATCCGAGCACGGGCGTCTACTCGTTCTCCGTCCTTGGCGCGCCGACGCCGACGCCGACGTTCACGCCGACCGCGACCTTCACGCCAAGCCCGACGGTGATTGCGACCTTCACGCCGACCCCGACGAATACGCCTGTCGGCCCGACGAGCACCTTCACGGCGACAAACACGCCAACGAACACACCCACTGCTACGGCCACCAACACGGCAACCGTTACGAACACCCCGGTTCCGGCCAGCAACACGCCGACGCCCACCAACACATCTACCCACACGCCGACGGCGACGACGGCAGCGGCGACGAATACACCCACGCACACCGCCACTGCGACGTTCACGCCGACGGCGACTGCGGTCGCGCCGACGAACACTTCAATTCCGCAGCCTGGAACGCCGACCCCAACCTCGGACGCGCCGACGAATACGCCCACGCACACCGCGACGTCTACGCCAACCAACACTGCCGTGCCAACGTCGACGCACACGCCGACCTCAACCAACACTGCAACGGCGACCAACACCTCGGTCGCGACCGCCACCAACACGCCTGAGCCAACGAATACGGTGGTTGCGGCGACGAACACACCAACTGCCACAAGCACATCGGCCGCGGCCACGGCGACACCCGTCGTAACGCGAACCGTCGTTGTGACGCGAACGGCCGTCGTCACCCGTACGGCTGTCGCGACACGGACGGTCGAGGCAACAAAGACCGTAGCGCCAAAGCCGACGAAGACCGTGGTACCAACAGCAACGCCGCACTCCGATGACGGCTGCCTGACGCTCGGCGAGAAGATCGCGCTGTCGATCGGCATCAGCAGGCGCATTGGCGTCGAAGAGGGCGAACCGCGGTACAACAGCCGCTACGACCGCAACGACGACGGCGTCATCAACTGGGAGGACTACCGGTTGGTGAAGAAAACGCCGCTCTGCCGCCGTCACCCGATTCCCTGCTGGTGGTGGTAGCGCACCATCTGATACGGGGAAAAACCAGAGAGCGTCCGAAAGGGCGCTCTCTTCGCGTCCGAGATGATCTTGCAGATTCCGAATTTGACGCTGGAAATGTTGACCAGTCTAGGCAAGTGTGCAATAGTAGGTCATACCCCGTCACTTGTTTAGGCAGCACAGTTCTCTGGAGCCGCACGCCATGTTTAGGATCACATCCCGCAGATCCCTCTACCCGCTCGTCCTCGCTGGGCTGATCGTCATGGCGGTCAGTGCGTCGCTGCTCGTCTCGGGCGCGACGCGCAGTGATGCGAGTTCGCAGCAACCGCATGGCGCCAACAAGACGCCGCATTCATCACAGTCGCCCGTCGCATCGCGCACGGTCGAAGTCACGCGAACGGTTCAGACCACGCGTACCGTTGCCGCGACCCGAACCGTCCTCAGCACGCGTACCGTCGAGGTGACGCGTACGCCCGATGCTGAGACGGAGACGCCGGAAGGGGAAACGCGAACGCCGGACACAACGACGCAAACCCCTGCGACCAGCCGTACTCCGGCTGCGTCGATTACCGCCGCCGCGACCTCAACCCCCGTCGCCACGTTCACGCCGACATCAACGCCGACGAAGGCATCGACGTCGACTCCCGCTGGTTCTACGACGTCGACTCCCGCTGGTTCGACGAGTACGCCAGTGACGGCGACCGGTACGCCCGGCGGTGCAACACAGACCCCGGCTGCGTCTGCGACGAGCACGCCGGACAGCGGCACCGCCACGCCCGGCGTAACTCAGACAGCGACGCCGCAATCGACGAATACGCCAGAAAGCTCCGCCACCGCAACGCCGACGAACACAGCCGTCGCGACGTTCACCCCTACGGCGACATCGACAAGCTCCGCAACTTCGACACCCGGCGGCGCGACAGAGACTCCGGTGGCATCCGCTACCAACACGCCCGAAGGTGGCACGTCAACGCCGACATCGACCGGCACCCCGGCGACGTCGACGTCGACATCGACGCCGACGCCGGGCACCGGTACACCCACCGAGGGCATCAAGACCCACACGCCCACGCGCACATCGACCCGCACCAGCACGCCGAGCGACCCGACGCAAACCGTCGTCGGCACCCGTACCGTGATCGGCGAGACCACAGCTCCGGCGACTACGCCGACAGGTGTTCGGACAGTCCTCGGCATCAACCAGCCGAAGCCGGGACCAGGCGTGCTGCCGGGCGCGGGCGACGGTTCGGCATCCAGCATGAACGGGCAGGCATGGGTCGGCTTGCTGGGGCTGATCGCCGGTGCAGCGTTCCTCGCCTCAGTCACACTGGCAGCCCGCCGCCGCGACTAGTGCTGGCCACAAGAAGCATCGAGTTAGAGGAGGCGCCCGTGGGCGGCCTCCTCTAAGCCTTGGGGCATCCTTGACCAGCGCGCTATCGGCTATTGCGGCGATCGGCTAGATTGTCGCCCGTACCAAACAAGCATGGGTTGAGGGATTCTGGGCTATGAACACTGCTGAATTTCTGCAGATTACATCTGCAGTCGTCCCCGATCGGACGGCCCTGGTCTGCGGCGACAAGCGCGAGACGTTCGAACAGATGGCCGACCGCGTGAACCGGCTGGCGAACTGGCTGGCGAGCGTCGGCGCCGGGCCTGACAAGCCGGTCGGAGCTATGTCTACCAACAGCGTCGAGTTCGTCGAAGCCTACTACGCCGCCGCCAAGATAGGCGCGACGTTCGTCCCGCTGAACTACCGCGCGAAGCAAGAAGAACTGACCTACATGATCAACACCTCCGACGTGGCGGTGCTGTTCGTCGGCAAGCGCTATCTCGACCTGGTCGCGGCGCTGAAGCCCACGCTGACGAGCGTCGAACATTACGTCTGCTTCGACAAGGCTGTCGAGGGGATGCCGGGGCTTCCTGACATCCTCGCGGCGGCCAGTCCCGATGAGCCATTCGTCGATGTCGACGAGTCTCGCCCGACCGTCCTCATCTATACATCGGGCACGACATCCGTGCCGAAGGGCGTCGCGCTCTCGTACCTGAACCTGTCGGTGTACGTCACGAACACGATGTCGCCCGCCGATCCCGGTGAGGCGCCGGACGTGACGTTGCTGTCCGTGCCCATTTTCCACGTCGCCGGCGTGACGCCGATCATGTCGTCCGTCTGGGGCGGGCGCACGCTCGCCATCCTGCCGCAGTTCGATCCCGAGCTGTGGATGAAGGCCGTCGAAAAGGAGAAGGTCACGCACAGCTTCGTCGTGCCGACGATGCTCAAGCGGATCATGGACCACCCGGACTTCTCGAAGTACGACCTCTCGTCGCTCAAGCTCATCACGTACGGCGCGGCGCCGATGCCGTACGAGGTCGTGAGCAAGGCCGTCGATGTGTTTTCGTGCGGCCTGATGAACGCTTACGGCCAGACCGAGTCCACGTCGACGATGACGTTTCTCGGCCCCGACGACCACAACATCCCGAAGGAGCCGGGCCCGGAGCGCGAGAAGAAGCTGCACCGCCTGCGATCCGTCGGCCGTGGCATGGATGACATCGTCATTGCGATCATGGATCCCGACAACAACACGCTGCCCGCCGGCGAGGAGGGCGAGATCTGCGTCATGGGCTCGCGCATCATGTCGGAGTACCACAAGCAGGCAGAGGCGACCTCCGCGGCGATCCAGGACGGCTGGTTGCACACGGGCGACGTCGGCTACCTCGACGAAGATGGCTACCTCTTCATCACCGGCCGTAAAAAGGACCTGATCATCCGTGGTGGTGAGAACATCTCCACCGGCGAAATTGAGGCTGTTCTCGAGGGACACGACACCGTCGAGGAAGCCGCCGTGATCGGCGTCCCGGACGTCGAGTGGGGCGAGGTGATTAAGGCGATCCTCGTGCCGGAGCAGGGTGCCAAGATCGATCCGCTTGCTCTGACCGCGTACGTGAAGGAGAAGCTGGCGAGCTACAAGGCGCCCGCGTATTACGCCGTCGTCGCCGAACTGCCGCGCAACCCGATGGGCAAGGTGCTGAAGACGGAGCTGCGGAAGACGCACGGGCATCCACAGGATGATCTGTAGGCGAACCTAGAGCGTCACGACGCGGTGTGCACAGTTCTCCAGTCCCTGCAGCTTGAAGTCATCTATCGATTCACCGGCCAGGTGCTGCAATGCGACGCCCATCGCTCCGCCGTGCGAGACACAGATGAACTCGGGCGCCGGCGGCGACTGGCGCAACCGATCTAGCAGTGCTTTGACTCGCTCGAAGACATCAGCCCAGGACTCACCACCCTCGGACCGATAGTGCGGGTCGTGCCACATCTTCTGCGCTTCGGCCTCGCTGTACTCGGAGTAGAGACGGCCGCGGGCGGTGCCAAAGTGGCGTTCGCGGAGCGCCGGTTCGAGCATGATCGGCAGGTCGAGGCGGGCGGCGATGATGCGGGCGGTCTCATGTGTGCGCTCGTGGTCGCTGGCCAAGATGAGTGTTGCGCCGGCAGCCTTCTCGGCGAGCACTTCAGCGACGGCGGCGGCCTGCGCGCGACCGTTTTCGCTGAGCGGCACGTCGGGCGTCTGGAAGCGGCGCTCGGCGTTGAAGGCGGTTTCGCCGTGACGGACGAGGTGCAGCGTGATCGTTTGGGTGCCGTCGGTCGTCATCCGTCAGTCCGCCATGAATTCGAGAATCTCGGCGTTGATGCGGTCTGAGGCCTCGCGCATCATGAAGTGCCCGACATCTTCGATTTTCTTTAAGTCGAAGTTCTCGAAGGTGTCGCCCAGGTTGTCTGACCACTCGAAGGGAATGATCGAGTCTCGCGTGCCCCATAGCACCCGCGTCGGCGTCGTCACTTTCGCGGTGCCGCCCGCGCTGAATGCACCACCCGCGAGCGCCGCTCTGTAGCAGTTGAAACCACCACGCAGCGCGCCCGCCTGCGAGTACGCCTCGACGTACGCGGCGATCTCTTCGTCCTGCCACAACTCCTTGTCGTGCGACCACGCGGACAGGAAGTGGCGCAGGTATATCTCGGTCGCCTTCGGACTCGAACCGACGAGGTCTTCCGCCAGCTGCAGTTGGTGAAAAAGCTGATACCACGTGTGCAGGGTGTGCGGGAGCTGGAACCAGCGCGCGCCGATCCCGGGGTACGGCGGATCGAACAGCATCAGCTTACGCAGTCGCTCCGGGTACAGGCGCGCAAACTTCTGCGTCCAGATTGCGCCGAAGTCGTGTGAGACGATGCGCACCTGGTCGAAGTGATAAAAGTCGATGAAGCCCTTGATGTCCTCGGCGAAGTGCGTATCGGTGTAGGCCTCCATCGGTGGCGCGTCGGGCTTGTCCGAGTACGCGAAGCCACGCATGTCCGGCACGATGACGTCGTAGTGTTCGGCCAGCGGCCCGATGTTCAGGTGCCACTCGTACCAAAACCCCGGCCAGCCGTGGATGAGCAGCAGCGGCTCCCCGGCGCCCATCCGGACGTAATGGAGCTTCACGCCGTTGACGGTCGTGTAGTGATGGCTGGGGGCGTTTACGGCCATACTGGAGTCCTCGTTCGTCAGTCCTAAGTACGAAGCGCGGGCGTCAGCCCACGCCGGCAGTCGTTGGTTTGGGCGACTGCGAGGAAATCCTAGCGAGCAGGAAGCTGTGGCGGTACGTCGCCGATCGAGAGCGTAGGTTGTGCGCTAAGAGGGATCGCGGTCCAGGCGGAGCAGACTCCCGTAGCGGGCCGCCGCCGCCGGCTCGCCGGCGTTCATCGCGTCGAGCATCTTGTCGGCGATGAGGCCAAAGTCGAAGCCGGTGATGTATCGCTCACTCACCTCATTCAGCGCGTCAGCGTAGAGTTCGAAGTTGTCGCCGAGCATCGCCAGCGTTCGCGGCGCGTGCTCGCACTCGTTGTGGTGGTGCTCGGCCGCCATGCGGTACATCTGCTTGCCGGTCGCGACATAGTACGCGGAGTCGACGGTCGACGACGTGCGGCGCCGTAGGTGCGTCTTCGGGCGAGAACGCGGGGTGAGGGACGACGGAAAGACGCCGCTGAGAAAGAGCGCGCTGTCTGCATAGCGGCGATAAGCCTCGTACACGTCGGGCTCGTCGCGAGGGTGCTTCTCTGGATCGAGCATGTCGCTGTAGTACAGGCGCCGCGGACTGCCATGCTCGTCGTCAGGGAACAGCTTTCGAGCATCGATGTACGCCTCAAGCAGGCTGCCGATGTAGTCGATGATCGCGGCGTCACGCGATTGCCGCCCGACGTACAGCACCTTGATCACGAAGAGGTCGAAAAGCGCGCGCACCGGAAGACTGCTGACCGTACCGATGTCGTCGTACACCGCTGAGAGCAACTCATCGACGGCGCGCGCGAACCGGCCGTCGGCAGCGTTGTGGCCGTCGTTGCCAGCGATGATGGCCTTCAGCTCGTGCACGCGCTGCTCGATCAGCATCGTCACGCCCTCCACCGGCAGCACCCGCCGGTTTGGACGATTGTAGCCGCTGGCGATCCATCGTGTGGCGGCGCGTCCATGACGGCGGGTTGCCGTTTGATTACATCTTCGGCGCGTCGCGCAGCAAACAGCAAAAACCAAAGGAGACATTTTGGCGTCATCCGGGTGCTGACACCTACGCAATGGCGGTAGAGTTCACGTTCTGGAGGTGCCCCGTGCTTCGTGGGATTCACTTGTTTGTGCGTGACGTCGCCGCATCCGTAGCGTTCTATCGGCTCGCTGGACTGCAGTTTTCATCCGTCGTCGAGGATTTCGCACGCGCCGACGGTGACCGCGCAGCGCTGGAGATCGGCAGCTATCGCCTCACGCGAGGCTACGACCCCGGCTTCGTCGAACCTCCCGGCGGTGGTTCGACAGCGTTGCAGATTGGCCTCGAGTCGCGAGACGCCGTTGACGCAATGTTCACGAAGCTGGCACAGGCCGGCTACCCGCCGCATCTTGCGCCGATCGACGCGTTCTGGGGCGCACGATATGCGGAGATGCGGGATCCGGACGGGAATCTCGTTGGCTTCCAGAGTCCGGTGGACGAGGCGCGGAAGAGCCGCCCGCCCTTGCCATAGCATTGAGTACGTTCTGGCTCGCGCACGGCCGAGGTGTACGGAGCGCGGGCTTTCCAGCCCGCGTTCGTCGTGCGCCAATTCAGTCATTTGCGTAGCGAGAAGGAGGCCCGGAGTAGGGCGCTGCTTCCGCCCGCGAAGATGGCCACGCTGGTGCAGCGCAAACAAAATTGCGGAGCGCGGGCTGAAAAGCCCGCGCGTTCTCATCGATTGCGTCGCCGGTGCCTGCGCCCTGGGTGAAGACTACACACCCGCGTATGAGTGTAGGCCGCTAACCCACAGGTTCACGGCGAAGTATGTGAAGAGGACGGCGACGTACCCGACGATTAACAGCCACGCAGAGCGCTTGCCCTTCCACCCGCGAAGTCCACGCGCATGCAGATAGCCCGCATAGATAAGCCACGTCACCAGCGCCGACGTCTCCTTTGGATCCCAGCCCCAGTACCGTCCCCAGGCGTCGTTCGCCCACCACGCCCCCAGTGCGATGCCAAGCGCGAGCATCGGGAAGCCAACAAGCACCGACGTGTGTGCGACTTCCTCGAGCTTCGCGCCCGACGGCAGGCGCGCGAATCGCCGCTTGCCATCTTGCACGAGATAGAGCACCGCAGCGCCGAACGACACGGAGAGCGCACTGTACGACGCCATCATCATCCCGACGTGAATGCCGAGAATTCGGTTCGCCTGCAGCGCGGGAATGAGCGGCGTTACTTCGGGGGGGAAGAACAGCAGGGACGTCAGGAACAGCAGGGTGATGCCAGGAAACAGCACCGCCCCGATCGCCCGCTGCCCAAATGCGCGCTCGAAGATCACGTACACGCCGGTGCAACCCCAGCCGAGCGCGATCGTGTACTCGTACATGTTGGCGTAGGGCGGGTGACCCGTCGCAGACCAGCGTGCGACTAGCGAAATAGTCAGTACGGCAAGCAATAGCCATGACGTGAACGTCGCGGCAGGGGCGAGCCACGAAGGTGGTTCGCTGCCGCCAGCGATCGCAACACGGGCGCCCGTCGTCGTCTCGGCGGAGGCGCCGTATGAAACGCGCGGCCACAGCGGTATCGCGAGATAGAGGGCGGACGCGATCACGGCGAGCGCGCACGAGATGAGGAACGTGTTGTACGCGAGCGATTCCAGTGCGGCTGCTCCTGCTGTGGATGAACGGGGCGACGCTAGTGCTTAAATGATGCCCGATCAACATCTGACAAGCGAACAGCGGCGCCTCGTGCTCCCTTGTCCTACGGTGCCGTGGGCCGAACACTACTGCCGCAGGAAGATACGGAGTCAGAGGAGTAACAGATGTTGTTGAAGGACAGGGTCGCCATCATCACCGGCGGCGGGCGGGGCATCGGGCAAGGCGTCGCGCTTCGCTACGCACAGGAGGGTGCCAAGCTGGCGCTCGTGGACCTCGAACAATCGCACCTCGATGAAACTTCATCACTACTTGACGAGAGCGGCACCGGCGTTGAGTACATCAAACTCCAGGGCGACGTCAGCAACAGCGGTGACGTCCAGCGCTTCTTCGACGCGACGATCGAGAAGTTCGGCCGGCTCGACATCCTCGTGAACAACGCCGGCATCGGCAATCCGACGATCGGCATCATCGACATGCCGGAGGAGGCGTGGGACAAGACGATCGCCGTCAACCTGAAATCGGTCTTTCTCTGCTCGAAGCTAGCGGCGAAGCAGTTCATCAAGCAGGGGGGCGGCGGTAGGATCATCAGCGTCTCGTCGCAGGCCGGCAAGAGTGGCTTCGCGATGCTTACGCCCTATTGCGCTTCGAAGGCCGGCGTCATTCTCTTCACGCAGGCCTTCGCGAAAGAGGTCGGCGCGCACAAGATCAATGTTAACTGCGTCTGTCCCGGCACGATCGACACGCCTCTCCTACGCGGCGCCGAGATGGGACTGAACCTCACGGACGAGCAGTTCACTGAGGCGACGAAGCGCGCACTCCCGACGATCCCGCTGGGCCGTGTCGGTTATCCCGCGGACGTCGCCAAGGTCATCACCTTTCTCGCCAGCGACGACGCCGACTACATGACAGGTCAGGCGATCAACATCTCCGGCGGCCAGGAAATGCACTAGATCGGCGGTGCGGCTTCAGGCGCTGGTGGCGATGCAAGCGCCGCCGCTGACGGCGGTGGAGATGCGTCCGCATCCGTTTCGGTCGCGCTGGGGCGATTCCTGTAGGGAAACAGCCGCTTGAAGCTCAAGGCCGGGCTTTCAATAACCCGCCACATCACCCAGGCGATGCTCAGGGAAGTGCTCGCGACGATGAACCAGAACGCTGCAAGCGCTGGGAGCGCCGAGCCAGCGATAACGGGGAACTCACCGGCATCCCACATCCGCTCGTGCAACAGCGACAGCACCAGCGGGTGCACGAGGTAGATCGCGAAGCTGTACTTCCCAAATGTCTCCAACAGCGGATTGCCGAGAGATCGATCCAGCCAGCCGCGCGCCGGCGCAACCAGCGCCAGCATCACAACGCCTCCGAACACCAGCGCGATGAATGTGTAGCCCAGCGTCTGGACCATCGGCTGCGCGAGTTGAAATCCGTGCTCGTACCAGACAACGGCAAACGTCGCAGCACAGCCGGCGACGAACGCAGGCATCGCCCATCGGCGAATCTTTTCCATGCCCCCCGGCGCCGTCGATAGCAGCGCGATCATCGCTCCGACGACAAGGCCGTCGATGCGCGTCGGCGTGATGTAGTACACGTCTACATTGCGCACGAGACTCGCGCTTGCCCACCACTCAAAGTACGAACGTAGGAACAGGGACTGCACCAGCAACACAAGGCACACCACAAGAAGCCAGCGCCGTGTGCACAGCAGCACCACCGCCGGCCAGATGAGGTAGAACTGCTCCTCGACGGCCAACGACCAAAGGTGCCCCTGCGGCGGGAATGGCACCGTCTCCGGACGCAACCAGCGGACGCCGATGACCCAGTTCTCGAGGTGGACCCAGTACCAGGCCTGGAGGTCGAACAGCGGCTCCAGATCAAAGAATGCGCGATGCGTCATCACGATGAGCGGCAAGACGAAAATCGAGACGAACAGCACAGCATAGTACGCCGGGAGAATCCTCAGGCCGCGTCGCGCGTAGAAGTTGCGAAAGTAGTGCGTGCCACCCTTCGTCTCGAGCAGAATGCGCGTGATGAGGAAGCCGGATAGCGCGAAGAACAGGTCGACGCCGAACCATGTCGCCTGCATGCCGGTGAACACGAAGCGGTCGAGCGCGTTTTGTGGAATCGAGTAGCGTCCGAGCGTGCAGAGTTGCCAGACGTGATATGTGATCACCAGCAGGATCGCGAGGCCACGGATGCCATCCAGCGGCCCGTGACGTTCCCGACCTGTTGACGCCACCTGTTCGGACATTCCTGCTCTCCCGGGTTCAGGCCGCAGTTTAGCGATGGTAAGGGCGCGAGTCCGCCAATGCGTCAAGCCTCCTCCCCGCGAACCGGGATGTTCGCGGAGGCTTGTAACCTGTCCCAATGAATCCCCGCACGATCGCCGCCATCTTCGCGGGCAAGGCTGCTGGCCGTGCCTCGCGTCTGTTTGGACGCGGTGGCGGCACGGCGATTGCGGGGCTGGCGGCGCTGCGCCTGGATTCCGCCATCGTGCGCGACCTTGTCGGTCAGGCCGGCGCCGGCACCATCGCAATCACCGGCACGAACGGCAAGACGACGACATCGCTCATGATGAGCCGCATCGCCACGGCGGCTGGCCTGGCGCCGCTACACAATCGCAGCGGCAGCAACATGATGCGCGGTGTCGCGGCGATGCTCGTCGAAGAGGCCTCGCTCTTGGGCGAAATCGCCGATCCCGCCACGCGCATCGCCATCCTCGAAGTCGATGAAGCTACGCTTCCGGAGATTGCCCGCGAAGTGCACCCTAAGGTCATCGTCTTCACGAACCTGTTTCGCGACCAACTCGACCGCTACGGCGAGGTCGACACCGTCGCGCGTTCGTGGGGGACGGCGCTGGCGCGCGAGCAACTACCTAACGCCAAGCAGCAAGGCTCACCGCCGACGATCGTTCTCAACGCAGACGACCCTGCCGTGGCGCACCTTGGGCGCGCCTACGCCGGGCGTACTCTGTACTACGGCGTCGAAGACACATCCGTGAGTGTCGATGCCATCGACCATGCATCCGACTTTCGCACATGCTTGGACTGCGGCGCGGAACTGTCGTACACCGCGACGTTCTACGGGCACATCGGTCATTGGCGCTGCGCAACGTGTGGAAACGCTCGCCCGACGCCCGACATCCAACTCACGCGCGTCGTACTTGGCGACGACTCCACGTCGATGGAGATCGCGCTGCCGGCCGGCGAGATGCGTGTCGTGCTTCCGCTGACCGGCCTCTACAACGCCTACAACGCGCTTGCGGCGATCGGCGGAGCGCTTGCGATGAGCCTCGCGCGCAACCCGACGGTGACCGCCCTCGAAGGATTCTCCGCCGCGTTCGGGCGGCAGGAGCGGTTCGCCGTGCAAGGACGCGATGTGCACGTACTGTTGGGCAAGAACCCCACCGGCCTCAACCAAGTGTTGCGCACCGTCGCCGCGAACGGCGGCCAAAAGCGCATCCTCTTCTTCCTCAACGACGGCATAGCCGACGGCCGCGACATCTCGTGGATCTGGGACGCCGACTACGAGATCGTCCAGCCGCTGACCGACTGGGTGCTCGCCGCGGGCACGCGCGCCGAAGATCTGGCCCTGCGCCTGAAGTACGCTGGATTCGGCGACGAGATCGATGCGGAGCGCAACACGGCGACGGCGCTGCAACGCGCGCTCGACGCAACGCCCGTCGGTGAGACGCTGCACATCATCCCCACATACACCGCCATGCTCGACGTCCGCGAACTGCTCGCGACGCAAGCGGGGTCGTCACGATTTTGGGAGGACGGATGAGCGGCTCCCGCACTCTCCGCGTGACCCACCTCTATCCGCGCCTGATGAACATCTACGGCGATCGCGGCAACATCATGACGCTCCGCCATCGATGTGAGGCGCGCGGCATCACGTTCGAGTTGACGGAACTGAGCATCGGCGACGCGTTCGACCCGCAGTCCGCGGATCTGATCTTTGCCGGTGGGGCGCAAGATCGCGAGCAGCGAAACGTCGCACAGGATCTGCTCGCTACCAAGGCGGATGCGATACGCGAAGCGGTCGAGGCGGACGTTGTCCTGTTGGCCGTCTGCGGGGCATATCAGCTCTTCGGGCGGTTCTATCGCGAATCGACCGGTGTGGAACTCGCCGGCGCCGGCATCTTCGACCTCCACACGGAGCACCCGGGTGAGAAGACTAAGCGCCTCATCGGCAACATCGTCGTGAACTGGGAGGGCCAGACGATCGTCGGCTTCGAGAATCACGGTGGCCGCACGCATCTCGGCCCGGCCGCGCGGTCACTTGCGAGCGTCCGCAGCGGGAACGGCAACAACGGCACCGATGGCCTCGAAGGTGTCGTGTATCGCAACGCGTACGGCACCTACATCCACGGCTCGCTCTTGCCGAAGAATCCGGCGTTCGCCGACCACCTGCTCGGCCTGGCGTTGACGCGGAGAAATGGCGACGCAGAGCTGGCGCCGATCGACGACCGCGCGGAAACGCGCGCCCACGCCGCCGCACTTTCGTTGAAGCCTTAGCGGCCCGATTCGGCACTCGGTGGCCGCACCCGCGGGCCGAAAGCCCGCGCTCCGTGTCCTTATCGCCACCAGGCGGACACAGAGACGGCGTGCCCCAACGCACGCCGTCCCGGTTCTTGCGCACCCCGCGTGCGTCAGGCAGCGACGACCTCATCCAGGCGGTCTCCACGTTCATCGCGCGGTGGTGGGGGGCTTACCACCGCGCCTTCTCCGTGCGAGTCACCCGATGCTTCATCGTCGAACGGCATCGTGTCGATACGAAGGGCCGAAAACGGGAGGATCGAGTACGCCATCTCGGCGACGGATTCCTCATCCGGCGCGGCAGACACCATCACGGCCGCGCAGTCGCCTTCATCCGGCAGAAAGGCGAGCGAGTGCAGGCCGCGCGCCTGAAGGTGCCGACGGTGGCGGCGGATCGCCGCGCGCACGTCGCCGGGGCGCGGCTGCGGTTCCCCTGTCCAGATCAGCATCGAAACGTACGTACCCATGGTCTCCCTCGCGTGAACACTTCCTGCTTCACCGTTGGTATCGGAGTCTTGTCTTAACGACGATCGCAGAATCTGTTGGCCATCTGTTAAATGCGCGGCCGACTCGTCCTCACATGCGCATACCGAATCGTCGATAAGCACGTTAGAGGGCGACGGTTTACAGCGCGCACGCGCTCGCGTACTGTCTCTCACATTGGAGCGGGCTTGATAGACGACGACGAACGGCTACCGGCGTTCCCCGAGACGGCCACCTGCCCGTACTGCCGTGGCTCGCTTCGTCACGGGGCGCGCCAGCGCTGCCCCGCGGCGCCGCCCCTCCCCGCCGACAGGCCGTACGATGCTCCTCCCGCGGCGATCGCCGCCGGCACATTCGCGCGCCCGAACCAGCGCGGCGGTTCCTTCCCGGCGGCCGGCTATGGTCGCACGCGGCCTAAGGGCGCGAAACAGGCATCGCCCTTCGGCTTCTGGCGTTTCGTCGGCGCGGTGACGGGCACGATAACGCTGATGGTCTGCGTCTCCGTCTATGCATGGCTGATCTTCGATGACCTGACGAGCGCGTACCAAAGCGGTGGCAGTGCCCTCATCGGCGTCGCCGTGTCGATCCTCGTCGGCGCGACGCTCGGTCTAGCTCTGCTCTGGCGTTCGTGGCGCGCGTATGCGAAAGGCGTCTGCGTCTTCCTTGCGGCGACACTCATCATGCTCGGCTACTTCATGCTCATCTTCGCCCCCGTGTATCGCCAGATCAACGATGCAGGGATCGCCGAATACCAGGCGTCCAACGCACTGTTCATCTTCGGGCTGCTGACGCTTGGCGGCGGCATCGTACTTGCAGCCCTTTGTCTGCGGTGGGCGCTTGAGCCGGAAGCGCGGGCAAGCCTCGGCCGCTGGCGCCGGCCACTGGGGGCGGCATACGGCGTACTGCTCGGCCTGCTGGGGCTCTTCGTGATCGGCACGCTCGGCCTAGTTCTCGGCGTCGCATCGAGCGATTCCTCGGACTTCGAGGCGGAAGACTTCGAGGTCGTCGCCGTCGTCATCGGCTTTACGGCGCTGGCCATGCAGTTCTTCGTCCCGGGCATGATCCTGGTGTACCACGGCATTCGCTCATCGCTCGGCGCCCGGACGAGCGCGTTTCGACCCCCATGGGCGATCGCGATCGCGGTGACGTTTGGCGCCGTCTTGCTCGCCGGCCAGGCGAACATGCGGCTCGAGTCGCCGTACGCGTGGCCGATGCCTGCTCTGCACACGCTCGCTGCGGTCCTGCCCGGTGCGACGTACATCGCGTTCGCGATGCGCGCGTCATGGCTCCGCGGGCGGCTGCTCAAGGGCATCACATGGCGGCAGATCACGCTCGCCTGGGGATTGGCGATCGCCGTCGGCGTGATGATGGCCGGCTTTGTGAACTCGATCGGCGGTCTTGGTGTCACGGTGCTACTCCTTGTCTACAACGGCGCCTTCGAAGACGTTTCCTCCATCAGCGGCGGTTCCTTCGAATACGGCGTCTGGGATGTCATCGGCGATGCGGAGATCTGGCTCACCAGCACCCAACAGTGGATCGCGAATATCGTCGCCATCGCCATCATTCCGCCGTTCGCCGAGGAGTTCCTGAAGGGCCTCAGCGTCCTGTTCCTCATACGCCGGACAACGACGCGCGGACAGGCATTCGCGCTCGGTGCGGCGGCCGGCGCTGGATTCGGGTTCGTCGAGGCGCTTCTGTACGGCGCGGGCGTCATCGCCGACGACCTCAGCGCGTGGTGGGAGATCATGCTGATACGCGCCGGCAGCACGTCGCTGCACTGTCTGGCGACAGGCCTCGTCGGGCTCGGCTGGTGGTACTGGATGAACGGCGACGACAAGCGCCGGGCGATCTCGCTGTACTTCACCGCGGTCATCCTCCACGCCATTTGGAACGGATTCGCCGTCACGCTGGATTCGGAGATCTTCTGGATCGGGACGCTGGAGGACAAAACGATCGAGTACGTTGCGTACGGGTTCGTCATCGTGATGGCGGCGGCCTTCATCTGGTCCATACCCCGCATCGCTCGCGGACTGCGCGAGCCGCCACCGCCACCCGTCGCCGACACGCCGCTGGGCGCGATGCGTCCATGGATGGGCGTGCCGTAGCATGGGCCTTTTGGTGATCGACCCCGTAGCGTGGTCCTCTCAGTCAGCGACCTCCCGTAGCGCGGGCTTTTCAGATCGCGCGGCCTGGATGAGAACGAGTCCGTCACCCATCGTCGGGCAAGGATTGACTGCTGGCGTATGATTAGGGCATGAAGCTGACGAGCCGCGGGGAACTGGCGCTGAAGGCCGTGCTGGAGCTGGCCAAGGTTGAGGCGTCGACGGCACCCGGGCTCTCGGCGGCCGAAATCGCGCGCCGCTGCAACGCGTCCGTGAAGTTCCTCGAGCAGGTGCTGGCGCAGCTCAAAGCCGGAGGCTTCGTTGTCAGCCGTTTGGGCTCGCGGGGCGGCTACCGCCTGACCCGCGATCCGGAAGAGATCCTCGTTGGCGAAGTGAGCCGCCTGATCGACGGTCCGCTGGCGCCAGCCCCGTGCGCAAGCCTTACCCAGCACCGAACCTGCGACTGGTGCGAGGATGAGGCGACCTGCACCCTCAAGACCGTCTGGACCGACGTCCGCGATGCCGTCGCGAGTGTGATGGACGCGACGTCCTTCGGTGAACTCGTCCGCCGGGCGGAACAAACTGGCGGCAAAAAAGGCCGCTACTTTATCTGACGACTGACTAGCGGTTGACTGCTGACACCTGACAGCTGCCAAAAGAAAAACGAGGGGTGCCTTTCGGCACCGCCCCGTTTGTCTGTCGAAGGCCCCGCCTCCTTCGACACAGATGAAAACACCTTCACCCATAGGGCATTACAGTTCCCGCTGTAGGACGACGCAGGAGCGTCAAATTCGGCGTGCCGCTACGATTGGCGGACATGCCACCAACCCGCTCCTCCGAGTTCTCCGCCGGCATCCGCGCGCAGCTTCCGCTACTGCTCGGCGTGACGCCGTTCGGACTCGCCTACGGCGCTTACGCCGTGGAATCCGGGCTGTCGCCGGGGTTCTCGCAAGCGATGTCCGTCGTGGTCTTTGGTGGTGCGAGCCAGTTCGTGGGCGCGCGCCAGATGGCGTCCGAAGTGCCGGGCATCATCATCGTGTTGACGGCGCTGCTCGTGAACTCGCGGCACATGCTGTACAGCGCGTCGCTAGCGCCCTACGTCGATGGCTTGCAGGCGCGCTGGCGCTGGCTGCTGGCGTATCTGCTGACCGACGAGGCGTACGCGCCGGCCATCGTCCGCTATCAGCAGCCGGACGTCTCCGTGAACAAGCACTGGTTTCTGCTTGGATCGGCCGTGGCGCTGTGGGTTGACTGGCAGGTCACGACGGCAATCGGCGTCTTCGCGGGCGCGGCCGTACCCGCTAGCTGGGCGCTGGACTTCGCACTGCCGCTGACGTTCATCGCCATCGTCGTGCCATCAATCAAGGACCGCCCGGGCCTCGCCGCTGCCATCGTCGCGGGAACAGTCGCCGCGTTCGGGTTCCGCTGGCCGTATGGGCTGAACGTGCTTGTTCCGGCGCTGCTTGGCCTGGCCGTCGCGATGGCGATCGCCGTCAGGATGCCGCGTGCCGTCAGCGCCGCCGATGCAACGGAGGCCGCATGAACCTCTGGCTCGTCATGGTCGGCATGGGCGTGGTCACGTACGGCATCCGGCTGTCGTTTTTCGTCTTCGTCCACCATAGCTCGCTTCCTGCGCTCGCCCGCGACGCCCTGCGCTACGTCACGCCCGCGGTCCTGACGGCCATCATCGTGCCGGCGGTGCTGTACGTGGATGGCGCCGGCGAGTTCGATCCGTGGGTAACGAATGCCCGCGTTCCGGCCGCCCTCCTCGCGGTAGCGGTTGCAGCTCTCACGAAGAACGTTTGGGCGACCATCGCCGTCGGCATGTGCGCCCTGTGGCTGCTGGAGTGGTTGAACTGACGCGAGCTGCACTCGTCTATAAACGGCATCGGCGAAGCTGCTAGAATGGCGCTTACTTCTGCAAGAGGAAGCACGAAATGACGATCACCGCATCAGAAGTCGAACTGAAGGCACAGGCCGCAAAGCGGGCGGCCCGCCGCCTCGCGACCGTGTCGTCGCAGGTCAAGAACGACGCGCTTAACCGGCTGGCCGACGGCCTCGTCGCCGGTCAGTCGGCCATTCTCGACGCTAACCGGCAAGACGTCGAGCGCTCGAAAGCCGACGGCCTGTCGGCGTACAAGCTCGACCGCCTCGCTCTCGATGAGGATCGCATCGCCGCGATCGCGAAGGACGTGCGCAACGTCGCATCCCTCCCCGATCCCGTAGGCGAGATGATCGAGATGAAGACGCTGCCCAACGGCATGCAAGTCGGAAAGATGCGCGTGCCGTTCGGCGTCATCGGCGCCGTCTACGAGAACCGCCCGAACGTCACCGTCGATATCGCGTCGCTGTGCCTGAAGGCGGGCAGCGCGAGCATACTGCGCGGCGGCAAGGAAGCGTTGCAGTCGAACCAGGCGATCGGCCGTTTGATAGACCGCGCGCTAGCCGATGCAGGAGCGCCCGAGGGTGCGGTGCAGATCATCGAGAGCAGCGACCGCGCCGCCGTCGCCGAACTGCTGCAGATGAAGGAATACATCGATCTCGTCGTCCCACGGGGAGGCGAAGACCTCATCCGGTTCGTCGAAGCGAACGCGACGATGCCCGTCCTCATCGGCGGCATCGGCGTCTGCCACACGTATGTCGATAAGGACGCCGACCTCCAAAAGGCCGTCGATATCGTCGTGAACGCGAAGACGCGGCGGTACAGCATCTGCAACGCGCTCGACACCGTCATCGTCCACGCCGACGTCGCGCGCGCATTTCTCCCGAAGGTTCAGACGGCGCTCGCCGAGAAGCAGTGTGAACTGCGCTGCGACGAGCGCTCGTTCGAGATCCTCGAGGGCCGTGGCGGCGTCACACGCTCTACCGGCGAGGACTACGGCAAGGAATGGCTGTCGCTCATCGCGTCCGTCGCCGTCGTCGATTCATACGAGGACGCGACCGACTTCATCTATCGCTACAGCAGCGGTCACAGCGACGCCATCGTCACCGAGAACTACACGACGGCGATGCAGTTCCTGCGCGAGGTCGACACCGCCGTCTGCTACGTGAACGCAAGCACGCAGTTCACCGATGGCGCGCAATTCGGCATGGGCGCGGAGATCATTGACGCGACGCAGAAGTTCCACGCGCGCGGGCCTGTGGGCTTGCGTGAGATCTGCACGTACAAGTGGATCGTGTTCGGCAACGGAGACGTTCGGCCGGCGTAGTCTGCTCTCAAACTGGACGCTCCCGAGGTAGGAGCGCTGCGACATCGTCGAACTCGTGCCCATCGTGGCCGCACGAGTTGCACTTCCAGAAATGCATGGGCACTGCTGAGCTGACGCGAGAGTCATGCAGCTCACGACCTACACCACCTTGAAGCTCCCGAATAGCCTCCGTTGACAGAGAGTCATCCGTGTTTGGCAGGATGATGGTCACACTCGAGCCTCGACCTCTCATTTCTAGATGGCGCGAGGCTCTGACATCGGGCGACCGGAAGAGCGTGCTCGCGACCGTCTCGAACCAGTGCCGCAGAGAATTGCGCACGGAGTCGTACCAGCGGCGACGGCGCCAACGGACATCGTGCGAGCCGCACATCGGGCATAAAGGTTGCTGGCCGGTCGCTGGATCAATCACGGTGGCATCGTACTGCGCGCCGGTGGCGCCGCCCAAGCGGTAGCAACGAACTCAGACCTTCACCACCAGATCGTGTCGTCGAGTGATTCTTCTGCGTCGCCCGACGCGTCCTCCGATGGCAGTTCGCGGGACCAGAGGTTGGTCTCCAGATACTTCCAGCCGCTATCGGCGAAGATCATCACGATGTTGCCTTTGTCCATGCGCTCGGCGTACTTGAGGGCCGCGTGCAGCACGGCGCCGGCGCTGACGCCGCCGAAGATGCCTTCTCGCTGCATCAGGAGGCGCGCGGCACGGAACGCGGAGGCGCTGCGGACGAGGATCTTGCCATCGAGAAAGGCGAGGTCGAGGATCGGCGGGATGAAGCCGTCGGCGAGCGACTTCAGGCCCTGCACCTGGCCGCCACCCGGATGCGGCTCGACAGCGATCACCTTTGTGCGAGGGTTCGCTTCTTTCAGGCGCTGGCCCGTGCCCATGACGGTACCGCCGGTGCCGAGACCGGCGATGAAGACGTCGACCTGCGGGACATCGGCGAGAATCTCGGCGCCGGTCCAGACGTAGTGAGCGCGCGCGTTGTGCGGGTTGCCGAACTGGTCGAGCATGAAGGCGCGCTCGTCGGCGGCCATCTTCTTCGCGACGGCCATCGCGCCTGTGACGCCGTCCTCGGCGGCGACCCAGTGGACGTCCGCGCCGTAGACCTCGAGCGCGCGCGGGATCTCGGGGTAGACGTTCTCTGGCATGACGATGCGGGCGTGGTAGCCCATCGCGCGGCCGACCATCGCCAGCGCGATTCCGGTGTTGCCGGTGGAGGCTTCGATGACGGTGTCGCCGGGAATGATGCGCCCGTCGCGCTCAGCATGTTCGATCATATGGCGGACGATGCGGTCCTTGATCGAGCCGGTCGGATTCCAGCCTTCGAGCTTGGCGTAGAGATGGACGTCGGGGTTGGGGGAGAGGTGCTGGAGGCGGACGATCGGCGTGTTGCCGATGGTGTGGATGATGTGGAGGTGATGCATCGGTGGCAGTGTATTGGAGGTCGGAGGTCGGAGGTCGCGTCCGAACGTGGCTCGATATTCTCTGCCTGCATCGTGGGGATGGCAAGGGTTACCGGCGGCGGACTAGCATGGGAACCGAACGGAGGGTTCGAAATGAATGAAATGAACACTGATCGCCCGCCTATGTTGGAACACAAGAGCTTTGTCCGCGTTGCGGGTGTCGTGGGACTGATACTGCTGATTCCGCTTGTTGCGATGCAGTTTTCTGATGACGTTGTCTGGAGCTGGTTCGACTTCGCTGCGATGGGCGTGCTGTTGGGCGGCACGGGGCTGATGCTAGAGCTTGTGGTGCGGAATGTTCGCGATACCCGGTATCGGCTCGCAATCGCGGGGGCGATTGTGCTCACGCTCCTTGTTGTCTGGGTGCAGCTTTCCGCCGGTATCATCGACTAGCGGCGTGTATCTCGAGCCCCCGTCGGCGATAAGGAAGGAATCCGATGATCATCCTGATGTACGTCCTGGCGATACTGGTCCCACCGATCCCCGCATTTGTGTATGGCGGCGTGAAGCATGGGCTACTGAACATCCTGCTGTGCTTCCTGATCTATATCCCGGCGATCATTCACGCGATGATCGTGATCAGCAACCGCGACAAGGGTACGGCTGAGGCGTAGACGCTGGCCCGCGCATTCTCGCGGGTGTACGGCTAGCGGGGTTCGACGGCGAAGAGGCGCCAGGCGCCGTCGATGCCCTTGAGGCTGTACTCGCCTTTCTCGGAGAAGTTGGCGCTGCCGCCGAGCATGAGGTCGCGAACCGTGGATGACGTCCAGAGTTCGCCGTCGGAGGCCTGCTGCTCAACGCGGGCGGCGAGGTTGACGGCGATGCCGGAGATGTCGCCGTCGTCGTGGACTTCGATCTCGCCGGCGTGAAGGCCCGCGCGGATCTGGATGCCGATGCCTCGCAGGGCGTCGCAAAGCTTGATGCCGCACTCGACGCCTTGCGACGGCGCGTCGAAGACGGCGAGCAAGCCATCGCCGGTGCTCTTCACCACGCGGCCGCGGTGCTGGTCAATGAGACCGCGGGCGGTGCGGTCGTGGCCGTCGAGCACGGCACGCCATTTCGCGTCGCCGAGTGCTGCTGACTGCCTCGTCGAGTCGACGATATCGGTAAAAAGCACGGTGCCGAACTGCCGCGTCGTCGTGCGTGTGATCGGCGTGCCGGTGATGAAGTCGATGAAGATATCGCAGACCTCTCGCCAGTTCGGCATGATCCATGAGAAGTGATCGGCGCCTTGGATCTCCACATATTTCGCACCCGGAATGAGGTCAGCCAACCGGCGACCCATCGCGACGTGTAGCACTTTGTCACCCTTCACGTGCATCACCATCGTGCGAGCAGCGATGCGCTCGGGGGCGTCGCCCGCGTCGAGACCAACGATGCTTAAGAACTGACGCCGGAAGTCCTTCGGGCTCGCGGAGAAGCGTTGCAGTCTCCCAACCCACCTAGTGAAGGACTCGTTGCCGATCTGGCTCGGCATTTCGTACTCGACCTGATACGCGGGTTCCTCGGCCCACGTGTCGGCCATGTGGAGGAATCGATCGACGGTTTGCTGTTCGGTGGACCAGGGAGGGTCATCCTCTCGGACGTAGCTGCGGAGACCGCTTCGGTAGCGCGGGGAGATGAACGTGTTGATGACCGTCAGGCTTTCAGTGCGACGCGGGTAGTCTGCGGCGAAGAGCTGCGCCATCGCACCGCCCTCCGACACGCCGAAGATGTGTGCGCGTTCCCAACCCGCCGCGTCCATCACGGCGAGGACGTCCTCGATCCGCTGCTCGAGTGTAGGCACTTCTTCGAATCGATCCGACAAGCCCATGCCGCGTTTGTCGAATTGAACGCACGTCATGTACTTGCCCATGTACTCGAGCGTGCGGCGATAGAGTTCGTGTTCCCAGCTGATCTCGATGTTCGATATGAAGGCGGGAATGATGATCAGCGGCGGGCCTTCGCCCCACATCTGGTAGGCGATGCGGATATCGCCAATGCGGGCGTAGCGGGTTTCGGGCACTTGCATGGCGGTTAGTTTACGGCAGGCTTACGCGGGGCGCTCCTGCTTACAGCAGACCGCGTTCTTTGAGGACACGTTCGGTGGTGGCGCCGATTTCGGCCGGGGCGTCGACGACGGTGGCGCCTGCGTCGGCGAGAGCCTGTTTCTTGGCGGAGGCTGTGCCGCTGTTGCCGCTGATGATGGCGCCGGCGTGGCCCATGCGGCGGCCGGCGGGCGCGGTGGAGCCGGCGATGAAGGAGATGACGGGCTTCTTCACGTTCTTCTTGATGTACTCGGCCGCTTCTTGCTCGGCGTTGCCGCCGATCTCGCCAATGAGGATGATGGCGGCGGTGTCGGGGTCGTTGTTGAGCAGCTCGACGGCCTCGCGCTGCGTCGTGCCGATGATCGGGTCGCCTCCGACGCCGATGCACGTCGACTGGCCGATGCCGCGTCGCGTGAGCTGGTCGACGGCCTCATATACAAGTGTGCCGGAGCGCGAGATGACGCCGACGCTGCCGGCGGCGAAGACGTGGCCGGGCATGATGCCGACGCGGCACTCGCCGGCCGTGATGACGCCGGGGCAGTTCGGGCCGATGAGACGTGTCGGGCCGCCCGTGATCGCGCGCTTCACCTTCACCATGTCGAGCGTCGGGATGCCCTCCGTGATGCAGACGGCGAGCGGGACGGCGGCGTCGTATGCCTCGAGGATGGCGTCGGCGGCGAAGGGCGGCGGGACGAAGATGAGCGCGCAGTCAGCGCCCGTCTCCTTCACGGCCTGGCTGACGGTGTTGAAGACGGGGACCCCGTGCTCGGTCTTTTCGCCGCCGCGGCCGGGCGTGACGCCGGCGACGACCTTGGTCCCGTACTCGATGCAGCGCTGGGTCTGGAAGGAGCCTTCCTTACCGGTGATGCCCTGGACGAGGACGCGGGTGTTCGCATTGACGAGGACGCTCATCTTGGGCTCCTGGAGGTTGGTGATTGGTGATTGGTCGGCTTCTGCCGACAGGCGGATCGTAGCAATCGGGGGCATTAGGAGCGAATGGCGGGCGATGGGCCCTCGCGCACACGGCGAGGGACGGCGTGATGGATCGACAGGCCGAGATCCTCTACATCACGGCGGTTGGCGGTGCGGAAGATGCGTTTCGTGCGGACGCTGACGCCCGTTGTTCCGGTGTCATCGACCACGGAGGTGCCTTCGGTGAGTGAGGGGTCGGCGGTCGTGATGGTTGATGGGGGTGTGAAGGTGGGTTGTTCGACGCCGATCTCTACTTCCACGCCGAGGGTGGTTGCAGCCCAGATTAGGCGACGACGGACTCTGCTTCGACGCGGGAGCGGATGAGGAGCGGTTGCGGGAAGTCGTTGCGGAAGCGGAGGTCGAGGTAGGCGTATTCGACGGCCGCATCCCGGCCGAGCTCGAAGTAGCGCGCGTCGCCGTATGAGTCGACGCTGTGACAGTGGCGTTCGACGATCTTCATGCCGGAGAGCAATCCGATGTTGTAGAGCAGCGTGGATGTTAGACAGACGGCGCCACCAACGTCCTCAACGAGCTGGCGGTTCTTGAGCGCGGCTGCGGGCTTGAAACCGCGGGCACGCGTCGGGCGGCCGACGGTGTGTCAGAACGAGAAGGTCTCGCCTGGGGCGATGACGAGCCTGTCGCAGGCGCGAAGGACGAGATCGCTGTTGTGGCGCTTGCCTGCGAAGCGGGCCTCCTGGCCGGAGTAGCAGATCAGCGGGCGTTCGTAGCGGCAGACAAGGTGCAGGAACGTCGAATTGGAGCCGCGTGCGCGCGCATATCGCGTGGCCGCCCATCGATCATGAAACTTGCGAATCAAGATCCGAATCCGCCATCTGATCGAAAACGGCATGACGCGTCGAACGAAGAGTCGAAGGCGCATGGATGCGTGTCTAGCCGACGCAGGATAACGCCACGCCGAAGAACAATGACAGCAGCGAGTCAGTGCGTGGCGACATGGTCGCGGAGGATGCTGGCGCCGAAGTCGGATGTCGGGTCGCGCCAGACGGCGTGGACGTGGTTGGCGTCGTCCTGCGTGTTGTCGTACTCGATGAGTAGTGACGGCCCGTGGATGCGGTAGTAGTGACCCTGCCGTTGATGCTCGCTGCCAGCCCATGCGAAGTGGACAGCGTCGAGTCCTGCCGCGTCGACCTTTGCACGTTCGATGCGGGCGAGGTCGTCGGGCAGGCGGTCGGTGTAGATGTCGATGAGGGCGGACAGGCGTTCGCGCTGGGCCGGCGTCATGTCGCGGAACGCGAGTCCTGCAGGGCGTGCACGATCGAACGAGAGGCGCTGCTTGTCGTCGTCGGTGAGCTTCGCGAAATCCTCTGCGATGTTTCGGAGCGCGGGCGCATCGCCCGTACGAATATGGTCGGGGACGCGGGCCGCGTTCATGAGGATGAAGTCGGGCGGGGCGACCTTGCAGATGACCGCGCGGGCGAGTTCTTCCGCGCCGAACGAGCGGAGAAGGTCGCGGCCGGCGTCTTCCTCCTCGCCGCAGACGCGGACGATCGGGTGGCCGGCGTGCGTGATCTCGGCGGGGTTCGAGCCGAGGAAGAGGGGTGTTGGCGAGACGTGGCCGTCGGCGCTCAGCGTGAGATTGATGCTGACGTGATGGCCCTCGAACTGGAACGCCCACGGCGGCGACGACGGATCTCCGAATATGCTGAAGAAGTAGCGCGCGGGATCGCGGACGACCGAACGCGTGCGATCTTCGATGACGTCGAGCACATTGTCGAGGGCGATGATCGTCGTGACTTTCGCGTAGGCGTGGAGGCTGAGTCCGTGGGAGAGCAGCCGGTGCGCGAGTTTCTGTTGCTTCGCGTCTGTCGCGCCTATCGCGAGGCCGTGCGATTGTCTCGGAAAGTAGGCCCAGTCAGTGCGCGTGGCCTCGTCGTCGAGGCGGAAGGTGGCGGTTTCGCGTTGCGTCGCGTCGAGCGCGGCGAGCAGGTCGACGGCGGATTGCGTGATGTTGGGGACGGAGGCGGGTTCCATGCGGGAAAGCGTATGGCGGGCGGCGACCGGCGGCAATCACAGTCCTACGTGGCGACCGGCGAGGGCGCGGCAGAGCGGCGCCCCTACCGGAGATTGCATCGCCGACGCGGATTGGTGCTTGATGACGACAAGTGGGCACACGCGAAAACGCGGGCTGAAAGCCCGCGCTCCGGATCTGTGTCTTCGGATCGACTACGCAGCGTGTGCTTCCACGGACTCCATGTCACTGCGGAAGTCTGTCTCGCGGCGCTCGATGCCGTTGCGGATTGGCGTGACGTTCGAGGTTGGCGCGCTGTTGTTGTACAGCCAGGCGATCGGGCCGGCGGCGACGAGCGTGAGAAAGTTCGCGATGCGGGCGCCGTTGGCCGCGGCGACGCGCGATGCTTCCGGCCCTGCGATCGGCGTGAGCCAGCGCCACTGCTCTTCGAAGTACTTTCCCCAGAGGTCCGCGTTGGCAACTGTGGACTCTTGCGTCGTCACGGAGGTGCTCCTTGTGTGCGGTCGTCTTGGTTCGCCCTCAGTATCCGGAGGCGCGTGTTGCGCCGGGTTAAGGGGCGGTTAATTCGGTGTGAATGGAGTGTGCGCGGACCAGCGGCTGGCGCCGTTGCGTCGCGTATATCATCGGCCGCGGCGCCCTGCATCCGAACCCGCCACTTCACGCAGATTTGGCTGAATCGACGGATTGAGATGGTGCCAATGCCCGCGGAGGATTAGCTCCGCCGCACTCTTCAGCTTAGAAAGACCTCCGCATTTGCGAACCTGAAATGCCCGACTTGCTGGCCGCCAGGCGGCCACATAGGGCCGCCCCTACGGCGATCTGCGTGCTATCGGTCGGACTCGCCACGGCGGGCGAGGTAGTCCTCGATGGTCTTGCCGGGTTCGTCGTAGAAGCGCTCGCGGAGGGGGGTTAGTTCGCGCATCCGGTCGAGGCGGAAGCTGCGGAAGTCGTCGCGCAGCTCGCACCAGCCGCTGAGCGACCAGGTGCTGCCCCAGAAGAAGAGGCCGATCGGGCGGACGACGCGCTCTGTCGCACTGCCGTCCCCGTCGGTGTAAGCCATCCGCACCTTGCGGCGCTCGTCGATGGCGCGGCGGAGGATGGTGAGGGACGCAGCGAACACAGGCGGTATGTGGAAGGCGGGCGCGAAGAGGGGCGTCTTCTCGACCTTCGCCTTGAGGCGATCGGGCAGCACGGACTCGACGCGCAGCAGTGCATCGCGGGCAGCGCGAGCCAGTTCGGTGTCGCCGTAGCTGGTGACGACGCGCGCGCCGAGGACCATCGCTTCGATCTCGGACTCAGTGAACATAAGAGGCGGCAGGTCGAAGCCCTTTCGCATGATGTAGCCGACGCCAGCTTCCCCTTCTATGGGGACGCCAGACAGCACGAGGTCGCGCACGTCGCGATAGATCGTGCGCTCCGAGACCTCGAGTTCGTCGGCGAGCCAGGCGGCGGTGCAGACGTTCTTGCGGCGAAGGAGCTGGATGAGTTGGAAGAGGCGGTCGGCGCGGCGCATGTGGAGAAGTTAACAGGTAGCCGTTCGTAATGTGCCATCGTGCACTTGGACATTGAGTCCCTCGACACCTAGCCTGCGCCTCAGACCTTCGGAACTCCGTCCCGCCACGACGGTTGCCTCGGCATTGCGAAAATCACAAACTAAACGTGTTCCCTTCCAGTAAATGAAATTCTGCCGGGCAATTTAGCTTTGGGCGTTTAGGATTCGCGAACAGAAAGCCACTCGGGCACCAGGAAGCGCATATAAAGCGCGTCCGTGACGAAAGAACCATCGTCGTGGGAGCAACGCCTGGGGAGCCTCAGTGAGAGCTGGGTTTGCCTCAAGCCTTGGGGACAAGTGGCTGCTTCACCAATGAGCTGCGAGATTCGAAGGTGATCCAACCTTTACGTACACGTCAGGGTACGTTATCCTAGGGTCACATGAATCACGGGCGGATTCCTGTCCCACTGCGCTTGCTCTCGTACGTCTGGAACTACAAATCCAGGCTTCTGGTTGTGCTGTTCGCGCTCAGCGGCCTCACGCTGTTCCAGCTCATCGGGCCCTGGCTGGTTGGCCGCGCGATTGATGTCGGCATTGACATCGACACGGCAACAGGTCTCCCGCAAGGCAACGCCCGAACGCTGATGATCGCCGGGCTGCTCATCGTTGGTGCGGCGGTCGCTCGCGGGTTCTTCCAATTCCTACAGACCTACCTGGGCGAGTTCATCTCGCAGCGCGTCGCCTACGACATCCGCAACGACATCTACGACCATCTCCAGCGCTTGAGCTTCGCGTATCACGACAAGGCGCAGACGGGTCAGGTCATGCAGCGCGCGACGCAGGACGTCGAAGGCGTGAGAATGTTTATCAGCCTCGGCGTCGTGCGCCTGGTGTACGTCGTCGCGCTGCTGATCGGCACGCTCGTGATGATGCTCCTGGTGGACTGGCGACTGGCGCTCGTTACATGGATTTTCATTCCGCCGACGGCGGCAGTGTCGATCCGCATGACGTCGCTGCTGCGGCCGATCTGGCTCGAAGTGCAGAACCTCCAGGGGCGCGTCGGTGTCGTGCTGCAGGAGAACCTCAGCGGCATGCGCGTCGTGAAGGCGTTCGGGCGGGAGGAGCTGGAACAGGAAAAGTTCAACACTGAAGCGCAGAACCTCTTCGACAACTCGTACAAGACGAACCGCATCCAGGCGAAGTTCGGGCCGATCATCAACGGCATCTGGGCCGTCGCGATGGTCTCGACGGCCTGGTACGGAGCGCGCCAGATCCTCGATGGGAACCTGACGACGGGCCAGCTCACGCAGTTCATGCTCTACCTGACGATGCTCCAGATGCCCGTGCGCAGCCTCGGGTTCATCACGATGTTCTGGGCGCGCGCGTCCACCTCCGGCCAGCGCATCTACGACATCCTCGATGCGGAGTCCGCGGTGAAGGAGAAGGCTGGCGCAACAGAACTCGCCGCCGTGAAGGGTCACGTGGTCTTCGAGAACGTGTCCTTCGGCTACGACGCAATCAGCCCCGTACTCCGCGACGTAAGCATCGACGCCAAGCCGGGTGAGATCATCGCGCTGCTCGGCCAGACGGGGTCCGGCAAGACGACGGTCGTGAACCTGATGCCGCGCTTTTACGACGTCAGCGGTGGCACAATCATGATCGACGGCACGGACATCCGTGAAGTTTCGCTCGCATCGCTGCGACGCGCGTTCGGCATCGTCCAGCAGGACGTGTTCCTGTTTTCTTCGACAATCAAGGAAAACATCTCCTACGGTGCATTCGATGCGACCGACGAGGACATTTACAACGCGGCGAAGCTCGCACGCATCCACGACTTTATCGAGACGCTGCCGGATAAGTACGACACATGGGTCGGCGAGCGTGGCATCACGCTTTCCGGGGGGCAGAAGCAGCGCATCTCTATCGCACGCACGCTGTTGCTCGACCCGAAGATCCTGGTGTTCGACGACTCGACATCAAGCGTCGACACCGAGACGGAGTACCTGATCCAGCAGGCGCTCGCCGAATTGATGAAGGGTCGCACGACGTTCGTGATCGCGCAGCGCCTGCGGACCGTGAAGTCGGCCGACCAGATCGTGGTGCTGAAGGGCGGGCGCATCGTCGAGCGTGGCAAGCACGAGGAACTCATCACACAGGACGGTCCATACCGCCAGATCTATGATCTCGAACTGCGCGACCAGGAAGAGGCGTACGACCGCGAGCGTGCGCACGCCGCCGCTACGCCAATCGAGACAGCGGAAGAAGCGGAAGCTGTGACTGCTGGCGGAGGCGCTGACTAATGGTGTTCTTCGGCGGCGCGGGTTCTGCGGGTGGATGGAGTGGCGGCGGGCCTGCCGGTGGCGGCCCCGGCGGCAATCTGCGCCCCAACTCACTCAAGCGCAGCACGGATGGCTGGGACGACGACGAGTTGGGCTCGGTCTACAGCCACAAGGTTGTTGTTCGGATGGCGAAGATGATCGCGCCGTACCGCTTCCGGCTAGCGCTCGCCATCATCGGAACGCTCGGTTTCACGATCATCACACGTGCGATGCCGTTCGCGGTTGGCGGCCTGATAGGCGCAGCGATCGCCCAGGATCTCGACAAGCTCAACAACTGGGGTTACGCGTATCTCGCGATGGCCGCGATTTCGGCCGGCTTCTACTACATGCAGCTCACGGCGACGGGCTGGATCGGTCACAGGCTGCTGTTGCGCCTCCGCAAGGACATGTTCGCGCACCTCCAGAAGCTCTCGCTGCGGTTCTACGACAACAATGAAGTGGGCCGCGTGATGTCGCGCGTGACCAGCGACGTGACATCGCTCCAAGAGCTGATGACGGGCGGCATGCTGACCATTCTTGGTGACTTCGTCGGTATCGGCATCGCTGTCTTGTTCCTGATGTACGCCGATGTGCAGCTCGCACTTGTGACATTCACTGTTGTGCCGGTACTCGTTATCACGATGATTATCTGGCAGTCATACTCACGACGCGCGTTCGTCCGCGTCCGACAGGCGATCGCCGTCGTGAACTCGAACTTGCAGGAGAACGTCTCGGGCGTGCGCGTCATCCAGTCCCTCTCCCGAGAGGATGAGAACGCCAAGCGCTTCGAAGGCGTGAACCAGCAGAACTTCCGCGCCAATATCAACGCTGGCATGCTCACCGCTGCAGTCACGCCTGCCGTCGAAGTGATCGTGGCGTCGGCGATGGCGCTCGTCGTCGCATACGGCGGATACCGCGTGCTCGAAGGCCAGATGAGCATAGAAGCGTTGGTCACGTTTACACTGCTGCTCCAGCTCTTCTTCGACCCCGTACGCGACCTCGTGCTGCAGTACACGCAGCTTCAGCGCGCGATGGCTGGTGGCGAGCGCGTGCTCGAAGTCCTGGACACGAAGCCGGAGTTCGAAGATGACCCGAACGCGATCGTCCTGCAGGACATCACCGGCAAGGTGGACTTCAACCACGTCTCGTTCAACTACGTCGAAGACGTGCCGGTGCTCGTTGATATCGACCTGCACGTTGAGCCGGGCGAGACGATCGCATTCGTCGGGCAGACGGGCGCCGGCAAGACGACGATCACGGCACTGCTCTCGCGCTTCTACGACGTGACGTCGGGCTCGATCGAGGTCGACGGCATTGACGTGCGGAAGGTCACGCACGACAGCCTCGCTCGCCGGATGGGCACCGTCCTGCAGGAGCCGTTCCTCTTTTCGGGCACGGTCGCGGAGAACATCCGCTACGCGCGGCCGGAGGCGACGGACGAAGAAGTGCAGGACGCTGCCGAGAACGTCGGTGCGCACGACTTCATCATGCGGCTCGAAGAGGGCTACGACACGTACCTGCACGAGCGCGGCGGCAACCTCAGCGTCGGTCAGCGCCAGCTGATCTCGTTCGCGCGGGCGATCATCGCCCAACCACGCATCCTGATCCTCGATGAGGCGACAGCGAACGTCGACACGCAGACGGAGGTCGTGATCCAGCGCGCGCTTCGGACGCTGCTCGCCGGGCGCACGTCGTTCGTCATCGCGCACCGCCTCTCGACGATCCGCAACGCCGACCGCATCGTCGTGCTAGAGCACGGACGCATCGTCGAGCAGGGCAAGCACGATGACTTGTTGACGCTTGGCGGGCGCTACGCGCGCCTTTACCGGATGACGTACGAGCAGCACGCGCTCGGCCCCGAAGGCGGCGCGACGAATGGCAACGGCAACGGGTCTGCGAAGAACGGCAACGGTGACCGCCGGCGGGTGCCGCCCGGCCTCAAGCCGTCGGCGGAGCCTGCGGGTTAGTCCTCCAGCCCGATGAGCCTGTCCAGCCCCACCACCAACTCGTTGCGCGTCACTACTTCTGTCACCGCCAGCACAACGCCGGGGATGTAGGACTCGCGGTTGGAGTCGTGGCGGATGGTCAGCGTCTGGCCTGTGGCGCCGAAGACGACCTCCTGGTGCGCGACGAATCCTGGTAGCCGGATCGAATGAATCGTGACGCCATCCACGGCGCCGGTGCGCGTGCCCTCGACGGGCGTTGCTTCCGGGACGTTGCGCTCGAACGGGCGACCGTCGCGGGCTGCGAGCATGCCGCGCGCTGTCGCGATGGATGTGCCGGACGGGGCATCGACCTTCGTGGCGTGATGCATCTCGACGATTTCCGCTGACTCAAAGAATGGCGCCGCGATCTTCGCCATGTGCATCATAAGGATGGCGCCGAGTGCGAAGTTGGCGGCCATCACAGCGCCGACCTTGCGTTCTGCGCACCGCCGCGCGAAGTCATCCGCCCATTCCTGAGATAGTCCGGTTGTTCCGACGACTAGGCGCACGCCCTTGTCGAGCGCGGCGTCGACGATGGTCGGCGTCCAAGCGGCGTTGGTGAAGTCGACAATGACGTCGGGCGTGGACGCGTCGATGGCGGTGGCGGCGTCGGAGTAGAGCGGGATGTTGCGGCCGGAGGAAAGGGTCAGGTGGTCGCCCTTTGCGAAGGCGTCGACTGCTGCCACCGGCTCGATGCCGTCGGCTGCATCCATCCCGTCGAGCAGGATGTGGCCCATCTTCCCTGCGCCGGACATCAGTACACGAATCATCGTGGTCAGGTTACAGGTGACTGGTTACGGGTGACAGTGACAGGCGTGAAAGCGAGCGGCGCATCCTTGCTGCCGCTCGCTCCAACCGCACCCAGACGGTGTATCTGGCCATGTGACTGTCAGGCTGCTCTTGTAAGCGCTTCGTCTTCAACCATGTCTGTCACCGGAACCTGATCGCGCACGGTCGCGCGGCGGGCGGCGCCTGCCTTCTCGACGAACGCCTCGATGTGCTTGCGTGTCGGTGCGGCCATTTGTACGGCCATGCCGTTCACGACGATCTGCTGGCCTTCGCCGAGCAGGTAGCCGTCAGCGTCATACACGCGGGCATCGCGGACGGCGAAGAATCCGGCAGTCAGAGCGCGAAGTGCCTGTGCCCGGTGGGCTCTTGTTTGTAGAGGGACATCGCCCTGGATCTGGAAGGGCGGCGCGAGCATCAGGCATGGTGTGTCGGTTAAGTCGGCGCCGGTCTCGCATTCGGCCTGCGGGCCCTCAAACGTCGCGAAGACGATCTCATCGCGGCGCACTAGTAGGGTGCTTTCAACGGCGAGCGGGCTGGCGGCGCGGTAGAGCGGGCGGACGGTGGCCGCCGACAGTTCGACATGGCGCGCGATCGCCGGATTGTTGAAGTTTTCCAACAGGCGGCCGAGGTCGCAGATGCCCGCGGGGTTCCCTGCGGCGACGAACGACGTCGTCACGATCTCGATGCGGATGTCCTGCGCGTTCGTGCTCGTGGTCTGCATGACGCCCTCCGGCGAGCCTTCGCGTCCTCTCCGTGCCTGAGAAGTAGCGCCCGGGCAGTCTGGGGGTTAGCGCCCAGGTTTCCCATGCGGCAATACGCGCAATCGCACGGGCAGAAACCCTTAGCAACGGGCGTCTCTATTTCAGCCGGTACGACCGCACCGTGTCGAGCTCCGGCCATGCCGCGAGGTCGTGGCCTGTGAACCACCAACGCGCTAGGTCGATGCGGCTGATGGTGGCAGACAGGGACGGTTTGTCGCGAAGCGCCGGTAGCCGTTCGCGCAGCATCGTCGCGACTTTCGCATCGAGAAACGATGCGATCGTGACGTGGGGGAGGTAGTTCTCGGCCTGATAGGGGAATGCATCTGCGTGGCGCGTCACCTCGAGTGCTCGCAACGCATCGCGCAAAGGCTCGATCGGCTGGACCTGCAGGATGAGAGCATCGGGAAACACGTTGACGGGGCCGACGGTTACGTCGATGGGCTTTGTGCCACGAAGCGCCTTTGCGGCGCGTTCGCTGATGCCGCCGACATCCTGCCGTAAGACATCGCCCTGCTGGGGGTGCGCGATGACCTGGAAGCCGACGCCGCGCACGGATATGTGCAGGAATTCTGCGGGAATGAGCGAGAGACCATTGATATCCGCTAGCTCTTCTTGAAGTGCGGCGATCTCGCCGGCGACGGGCATCTCACCGATCGGCACCTGGAACGAGAGGAACTGTGCACGGCCACGCAGGAATCCCTCGCGCTGTTCTTCGACCGCGACGAGATTGCCTCCTTCGATGAACCAGTGCCACGCCTCGTCGAAGGTGGCGAAGATTGGGGGTCGCTGGTCGGCCACGATCGCTAGCCCTTGACGATGATGTTCAGCAAGCGGTTGGGGACGTAAATCACACGGACGACTTCCTTGCCTTCGATGTGCTGGGTCACGGCGGTACTCGCCATGCCTTGCTCGCGGGCTGTGTCCTCGGGTGCGTCGAGGGGCAGCTTGAGACGATCGCGGACCTTGCCGTTCACCTGCACGGCGATCTCGACTTCGTCGTCGCGGGCGAGATCGGCGCTGTACGTCGGCCACGTTTGCGTGTGCACGCTGTACGGCTTTCCGAGCTGTTCCCAGAGTTCCTCGGCGATGTGCGGGCACGGAGGCGCCAGCATAAGCGCTAGCGACTCCACCGCTTCGCGCCATGCGTCGGCATCGACAGTCGCCCCGGACTCGCGGATGCGGATCAATTCGTTCGTGAACTCCATCAACGCGGCAATGAGCGTGTTAAAGCGGAAGCCCTCGATGTCTTCGGTCACGCGCTTGATGGTCTTGTGTGTCCACCGCCGCAGCTCGCGTGTCGCCGGTACATCCGGTTGGGAAGCTGTCGGCACGTCCGCCGTGGCGGCGTTCCATGCGCGACTCAGCCAGCGGTAGATGCCGGTGATGCCGCTGGCGTCGTAGGGCCCACCTTGCTCCCACGGGCCGAGGAACATCAGGTACGCACGGAACGTGTCGGTGCCCCAGCGCTCGACCTGGCTATCGGGCGCGACGACGTTGCCGCGCGACTTGCTCATACGCTGGCCGTCGGGGCCGAGGATCTGGCCCTGGTTGAACAGGCGCACCATCGGCTCGTCGTATTCGATGATGCCCATGTCGCGCGCGGCCTTCGTGAAGAAGCGCGTGTACAGCAGGTGCATGACGGCGTGCTCAGCGCCGCCGGTGTACTGGTCGACGGGCAGCCACTTCTGGGCTAGTTCGCGACTGAACGGACGCTCGCCGTTGTGCGGGTCGATGTAGCGCATCTGGTACCAGGATGAGCACATGAACGTGTCGAGTGTGTCGGTCTCGCGCTTCGCGGGCTTGCCGCAGGTCGGACACTTCGTGTTCAAGAAGCCTTCGTGATACGTGAGCGGCGACTCGCCCGTCGGGCGGAACTCGGCGTCCGCTGGCAGCTCCACCGGGAGATCGCTTTCCGGCACGGGGACGGCGCCGTGATCGTCGCAGTAGATGATGGGGATGGGAGCGCCCCACATGCGTTGGCGGGAGATAAGCCAGTCGCGCAGGCGGTACGTGACGGCACCCTTGCCGTATCCCTTCTCCTCCGCGTACTTGATGGCCGTTTCGACGGCGACTTCGTCGGGTGTGCCGTCGAGGGGGCCGGAGTTGATCATCACGCCACCGTGCGGGAGCGCGGCGGTCAGTTCGCCGCCGTCCCAGTCCGGGTGCTGAAAGACGGGCACGATCGGCAGCCCGAACTTCTTCGCGAAGTCGAAGTCGCGCTGGTCGTGGCCGGGGACGCCCATGACGGCGCCGGTGCCGTAGGTCGCGAGGACGTAGTCGGCGATCCAGACCTGGACCTTCTGGCCGTTGAACTTATTCGTGACGTAGGCGCCGGTGAAGACTCCGGTCTTCTCGCGCTCGGTCGACATGCGGTCGATCTCTGATGTCTTGCCGGCAGCGTCGACGTAGGCGCGCACGGCCTCGCGCTGTTCCGCCGTGGTGATCTGGGCGACGAGCGGGTGTTCGGGCGCGAGCACGAAGAAGGACACACCGAAGACCGTGTCGGGGCGCGTGGTGAAGACGGTTATCTCGTCTTCGGCGACGCCCGGGATATCGAGCCCGAAGGTCAGATGCGCGCCGGTGCTGCGGCCGATCCAGTTGCGCTGCATGAGGTTGACCTGATCCGGCCACTGCATCTTGCTGGTGTCGAGCAGTTCGTCGGCGTAGTTCGTGATGCGGAAGAACCACTGTTCGAGCTCGCGCTTGGCGACGACGGTTTCGCAACGTTCACACTTGCCGTCAACGACCTGCTCGTTGGCGAGGACGGTCTGGTCCTTGGGGCACCACCAGACGGCGGCCTTCTTCTTGTAAGCGAGACCGTGCTTCAGCAGTTGGAGGAACCACCACTGCGTCCACTTGTAGAACTCCGGGTCGGCCGTGACGACTTCGCGCGACCAGTCGAACATCGCGCCCATGAGCTTCAGTTGGCCGCGCATGTGCTCGACGTTCTTCGCGGTCCATTCGGCGGGGTGGGTCTTGTTCTTGATGGCGGCGTTTTCGGCTGGCAGACCGAAGGCATCGAAGCCCATGGGGAACAGCACGTTGTAGCCGGTCATGCGCTTGTAGCGCGCGGCGGCGTCTGACGGCGCCATTGCGAACCAGTGGCCGATGTGGAGGTCGCCGGAGGTGTAGGGCAGCATTGTCAGCGCGTACCACTTCGGACGCGGATCGTCATCGGGCGTGCGGTAGAGGTCGTCGGCCTCCCAGCGCGCGCGCCACTTCGGCTCGATGGCTAGCGGGTCATAGCGCTGCGGTTGTGCGCGTCGTTCGCTGGCGGTGTCCGTCGTCATGGTGTCCTCACATCCTCTGGACCTAGTCTTCGTCTTCCTCGGTTGTCCGGCGTCTTGTGCGGGCCTCGAGCTCGGCTTTTTTCTCCCGATCCGTTGCGGCCTCGTACTTGTCTCCTTCGCCGTCGTCTGGGCCGATGTTCTTCGTGATGATGCGCATCTCGAGGATCATGATGGCGAAGAGCGCACCGAAGGCGGCAACGATGTACGCCTCGATGGCGACGGCCAGGCCAACAGCGGCGGCGGCCCAGATCGTCGCTGCTGTCGTCACACCCTTGACGCTCAGCCCTTCACGGAACATGAGGCCCGCGCCCAGGAAGCCGATGCCTGTCACGACCTGTGCGGCGATACGGTCATTGCCGGCATACGTTACGGACATATCGCCGAACAGCGCCGAGCCCATGCACACCAGGGCCATCGTGCGGATGCCGGCCGGGTAGCCGCGGTACTCGCGTTCGAGGCCGATGAGCGCGCCGAGCACGGCCGCAAGGGCAAGGCGGCCGACCATTGCCCACTGTTCGCTCGAATCGATCATCTGCTTGCCTTCCTGACGCCTGATGTCCACGCCTGGCTCGGGGTACAAAAAAACCCACCGTCCACAGGGACGGAGGGCTCCGATGTCATCGGTCTCCGCGGTACCACCCTGGTTCCCCGCCGCGGCGGGGCACCTCGGACGCGATAACGGGCGTTCCCGCCGATGGCTAACCCGTGACGGGCTCACTATCGGTGCTCACCGGTGAGTTCTGCGCTCTGGCTGCCGACTCACACCGCCGCCGGCTCTCTGGGCGAAGCGCGTACTACTCCGGATCGAAGCAGACGTTCAGTTGTGGGCGCATTATATGAGGAAGGGGTATGCGCCTTGCAAGCGGGCATTCACCTACGGACGTGTGTTGGGGAATGGTGGAGCCGAGGGGACTCGAACCCCTGACCTCCACACTGCCAGTGTGGCGCTCTCCCAATTGAGCTACGGCCCCGTACCGCAGGCATCGTATCAACAGGGTCAATCGCCCGCCAACCTTAACGGCGCGCGGTTGAGGTTACGTTCGTCCTATGGCGCGATCGACGCTTCCACTACGATGGCCGACATGGCGACGATCGACGCTTCTCCACGCGGACTGCCGTTCGGCCTGAAGGTGCCGGGTTCTGTCTCGGCGCTTCAAGAGCGCGACTTCCGCGTGGTCTGGACCGGGCAAGCGATCTCCATGACGGGCACGTGGATGCAGGCGATCGCGCAGGGCATCCTGGTGCTGCAGCTTTGGGACTCGGCGCTGGGCCTCGGCATTGTGAACTTCGCGAACGCCGTGCCAAGCCTTGTTGTGATGCTGTTTGGTGGGGTGCTCGCCGACAAGGGCGACAAGCGGCGGATCTTGATCATCACGCAGGTCGTGATGATGGTGCTGGCGGCGACGCTCGGATTCCTCGTACTCATCGACGAGGTGCAGTTCTGGATGATCGTCGCGTGCGCGGCCTGCCTTGGCGTCGCCTTTGGGTACGACATGCCGGCCTACCAGGCGTTTCTGCCGGAGCTCGTGCCACCGGAGAAAATCGGGCAGGTGGTGGCGTTGAATTCGGCGACCTTTCACGGAACCCGCATGGTCGGGCCCGCGATGGCGGGGGCGGTGATCGCGGGATTCGGGCTCGCAACGGCGTACTTCTTGAATGCGGCGAGCTTTGTGGCCGTCATCTTCAGCCTGCTGATCGTGCGGCAGCGGATGGCGCCGCGGACGGACGATGGGCCTCGGATGTCGTCCATCGACGGGCTGCGGGAGGGGTTTCGGCACGCGCGGTCACGGCCCCACATCGGGGCGCTGCTGACGATGACGGCGCTGAACACGACGCTGATCTTTCCGATCGTCGCGATTCTGACGCCCTTCTACGTGACGGATGTTCTTGACGGCGGGGCGACGATGCTCGGCCTGCTGTGGGCGAGTTCGGGCGTGGGGTCGGTCGTTGGGGCGATGATGCTGATCTGGTGGCCGACGCAACTGCGGGTTGAGCGCATCTGGTTCGCGGCCATCTCCGGTCCGATTGGGATGATCATTATGGCGCTCACGAGGGAGCCGGCCGTGGCGATCGCGATCCAGGCGCTGATTTCATTTGCGTTTTCGTCGCAGCTGAGCCTGAACCAGATGATGCTGCAGGAGTCGACGCCGGGGCCGTTTCGCGGGCGAGTGATGTCACTGAACGGCATCGCGTTCAACGGACCGACGCCGTTCGCGGCGCTGGCGTCATCGGGCTTGGCGGCGCTGATTGGGCTGCCCCCGGTGATGATCATCGTTGCGGGGTTGTACGCAGGTCTGGCGAGCCTGGTGCTGCTTCGAGTGGCTGGGGGCATCCGACATGTGGTGGAGGAAACGGGACGGGAATACGACCTCATCGCCGCGGAGCCGGTGGCAGGCAGAGCTTGAGATGGGACACATGCTGTATCCCATCCGATAGAAGCAACCTTTGCGTTGCAGGATCGTCTATTGGAAGACAACTTGTCAGGCAAAATAGCTCGCGAAAACTCTTGACACCTCCGGCGCGCGCCCGTACTATCGCCCCATAACCCGTTGAGAGCACCTCGGGTTCTCCCCGCGTATCTGTAGATTCGTGAAACTCCGCTTCAGGGCGGGGTCAACCTTGGCTATGGCCAGGGGGAGGTGCCTCGGTGCGACGATTATTCGCTGCCAAACGGCTCGTACTCACTGCTATCGGCGTGAGCGTCGTGCTGGGCGCCGTCATGGCTCCCGGATTCGCGGGCAAGAACCCACTCAGTCCGTCTTCAGCATTCGCGGGCGCCGAAGACCCTTCGTGCACCGTCCCTGTTGACATCAGCATGCTCTTCGACCACTCCGGCTCGATGGATGACAGCCCAAGCAAACTTGCGAACGCGAAGGCAGCTGCAGTTGGCTTCGTCAACGCGTTTGCCGGCGGTCCGGCCGACCCGGATCTAACGCCGCACCAGATGGCGCTGACTGGTGGCCACGATGGCATCGCTACGACAGACCGTACGCTAAGCACAAACGCAACCAACATGCGGACGTCGATCAACGGATATGCCGCTTCTGGGCGCACGAACATCGGCTACGGAATCGCTCTCGCGCAGCGCCAGCTTGAGCCGGCTAACGACACGGATCCCGAGCCGGACGCCAACGACTACATCGTGATTCTGTCGGACGGGAGTGCAAACCAGCCCGCGGACGTGACCTCCAGCGGACTTGACGATGATTTCTTCATCGACGTCAACGACAACGGCTACATCGACACTGGAGACGACATAAGCGTTGATTTCCCGGGAGGCGACTCCTCCGCTGACTTCATTGTTGTTGACGGGCTCTGGCAGATTACGAACTCTTCGCAATTGACGAATGCCCTCGATGCAAATGAGGATGGCAGTCTCAGCAATTCTGACGACTACAACTTTGGCGCCGCCTTTAACTTCCAAGTCATCAACGGCACGCTGTACCTGGACGCCAACGGTGACGGCATCTTCAACGGCACGGGAACAGCCTTCGCGACCGGGCACGTCGATGAGCTTGCAGTTGAGCGCGACGGCGACGTCGCCGTCAGCACAACATTTAGTGGTGACGGCGCAGACGTGTATGCCCAGTACTGGGCGAACCAGGCGAAGCAGGCAGGCACGACCGTCTACGTCATCGGCTACGACCTGATCGACCCGGGCGATGCTGTCCTGAACGCAAGTCTCGCCTCGCCAGGTGGTTACTTCCCGGGCAGCCTCTCCGACATCACTTCGATCTTCAATGACATCGCTTCCGACATCTGCGACATCAACATCACGAAGATGCGGACGACGGCAAGCACGGTGATGCCCGGCGGCACGGTGACGTACACGATCACCGTCACGAACGCGGGCGCGCTCGCGCTCCAGAACGTCGATATCAGCGACACCTTCAACTCGACATACCTGTCGTTTGTGTCCGCCGTGCCCGCGCCCACTACGTCCGGTGCCGGGACGCTTACATGGAACGACCTTCAGCATTCACCCACCGACGGAAATCCGACGGTGTGGGAGTCGGGTAAGACCCGTACGATCACGGTGAACTTCACGGCGCTCACGGCTGTTGCCAATACGGATAACTGCGCGTCCGTGACGTCCGACCAGGTGCTGAACCCGAGCGAGCACCCCTCGGATGGGCCGTCGTGTGCCGGTGTGACGATCCTCGCGGCGCCCACGCCCACACCGAGCAATACGCCAACCCACACATCGACCCACACGCCAACGCGCACCAACACGCCGACGAATACGCCGACGAACACGCCGACAAACACGGCAACGGCGACACCGACGAATACGCCCACGAACACGCCAACAAACACGGCCACAAACACGCCGACGAACACGGCCACAAACACGCCGACGAACACGGCCACAAACACGCCGACCAACACGGCCACGAACACCCCGACGAACACGGCGACCAATACGCCGACGCCGACGAACACGGCCACCAACACGCCCACTGATACGCCGACGAACACGCCGGTTCCGACGGCGACGCCGACGAACACGCCGACCAACACAGCCACGAACACGGCGACCAACACGCCAACGAACACGCCGACACCGACGAACACGCCGGATCTGACGGCGACCTTCAACGCGGAAGGCTCCATGACGCCGCTGCCGACGGACACACCGACGGTTACGCCGACGGCGACGAACACGAACACGCCGACGAACACGGCGACCAATACACCAACCAACACGGCGACGAATACGCCGACGGACACACCAACGAACACGCCGACGAACACAGCCACCAACACGCCGACGAATACGGCGACGAACACGCCGACGCCGACGGACACCGCCACGAATACGGCGACGAACACCGCCACGAACACGCCAACAAACACGGCAACGAACACGCCGACCAACACGGCCACGAACTCGCCGACAGCGACCGCTACAAGCACGCCAACGAACAGTCCGACGAACACGGCGACCAATACCGCGACGAACACGGCCACGAACACCGTGACGAACACGCCCACGAACAGTCCAACGAACACGGCCACATTCACGCCTACGCTGACGCCGACGGATACGGCCACATTCACGGTTACGAGCACGCCCTCGAACACGCCGACCTTCACTGCGACGCGCGAGGGACCGGCTGTACACAAGCGCGGCGAGGGCAACGACAACAACGAGAATCCGTCGCACCCGAGCGCGAACCTGTGGATCTGTGAGCCCGATCTGGACGCTGGCAATGATCCGGACTGTGACGGCCCGGGCGAGGGCGACCTGATCGTCTTTGAGCGCGCGAACAATGTCTACAGCGACCACGACGGGGACGGCGTGAAGGACGTGAACGACAGCTGCGTCTGCACGAACTTCGGACCTGATGGGTTGCCGAACACGCCGGATGACAGCGGTGCTGTCGCTCCGCCGAACACGGAGCTTGGTCTGGGTGCGTACGAGTTCAGCGTGGAGTACGACAACTTCGTGATTCAGTCGGTGAACCCGTGCGACATCGTCTTTGGTCCTGGCGGCGCCGGTTCCGACCGCGGCCCAGTGGATGAGCTGGACACGTCAACGGCGTCCGGGAACGCGTATTGCCAGCCTGATCCGGGTGGCGCGAACAACGGCACCTGCGCCTACTCGATCATCCTGGAGAACATCGTCCACTTCGGTTGTGTGTCGAACGGTCAGCTGCCGCAAGGCCCACACTCAGGTGAGACGCCGGAGTTCAACCTGGCTGCACTGATGCTGGTTCCACATCCGGACCTGAACAACGACATCTTCCCCGGGAACAACAACGGTGTCCTGACGGTTATCAAGGACAACGGTTGCGAGCTGGTGGACACGCTCGGGCACCCGGTGTATCAGTCTGAGAACGGTGGTCTGACGCCGACGTGCGGTGACCTGGCGATAACGGTTCGCATTCTTGAGGGCGACCTTGACCTCGACTGCGATGTAGACCTGACGGACGCGCAGAACATCGCCGGTATGTATGGGGCGTTCTTCGGAGGCCTGCTGTACAGCAAGTGGTTCGACCTCGAACCGGAGCAGCACGACCTGGATATCGACATCAAGGACATCCAGAAGGTCTTCGGGCGGCAGGACAGCACCTGCCAGGAGCCGATACCGGAGCAGCCGCCGCTGCCGCCGCCGACGAACTTCGGCGACTAGGTAGCACGCACGATCGCGCACGGACACAAAGAGGCCGGCAGCTAGCCGGTCTCTCTTTTCGCTTGGGCTATTGCTAGAAGGTTTGGGGTGTGCGGTGACGGGCGCGGCAAGCAGCGCCCTTAAGCCTTCGTTTCGCTTGCGCTCCGCGGCGGATCACTGTTTGCGCACAGCGACGCGGGCTGAAGCCGCCCGCGGCGGGCCCGCGCTTCATACGGCGCTTAGCCGGTGAGCAGTTCCGTGACGACTTCGTTGATCAGGCGGCCGTCTGCGCGACCCTTGAGCTTCGCCATGATGGCGGGCATGACCTTGTTCTTGTCCGAAGGGCCGGTTGCGCCCGTCTCCGCGATCACGGTCTTCACCTCGGTTGCGATCTCGTCGCGGGATAGCTGCTGGGGCAGGTAGGCCTCGATGATCTTCAGCTCGGCCTGCTCGCGCTCTACGAGGTCGCTGCGCTTCGCCTTCTCGTACTCGACGATGCTCTCTCGCCGTTGCTTCGCCTGCTTCTGGAAGACGTCGAGGATGTCGGCGTCGGCCAACGGCTGCCGGGTGGCCGACTCGTCTTTCACGTTGACGCGGGCGACTTCGGTGTTGTTGATGGCGGTGAGGAGCGATCGCAGCGTGTCACGTCGTACGGAGTCACTTTCGCGCATTGCCGACTTCAGGTCGTCCGAGATCTGTTCCTTCAGCGCCATGTATGCCTCCGTGGGTGTCGCGCGCGACTGTGGTCAGGATGCGGGGGATTCGATGGGTTCTTCCGTGACGGCGCCGTCTTCGATGCGGAAGGCGCGCACGACGGGCTCGTCGTCCATGAGCGAGACGAGGATGTAGTACGCGTCCGGCCAGGCCGCGAGACGCACGTCGGTCGGCGAGGGGTATGCCTCCGTGTGCGTGTGGGAGTGGTAGATGGCGAGGAAGTCCCAGTCGTTGTTGTCGGCGTCGCGGTGGATACGCAGAAGGTCGCGCGGTTCGACGCTGTAGCGGTAGGGGCTGGCCTCGGCGTTGATCGCGCGGTACAGCTTCTTCGCGCGGCCATCGACGCCGGCGATGATGCCGCAGCACTCGTTCGGCGCGTCTTCGCGGGCGTGCGCGATCATCTCGTCGACATATTCCTGTTCGAGGATCAGCGTCATTCAGTCTCCCGTTGGCATGATGATGCCCATCGCACTGCGGGGCAATTCGACGGTCATGATCGGCAGCTCCAGCGATTTGCAGGCCGCCGCGAGTGCAGCACCGGCGCAAGGGCCGCAGAGGTGCTCCGAGTCCTCGTCCATGTTCTTGAAGACGGGCTGCGCCTCGGGGAGAGAGGGCTCGACGAAGTCCCTGGTGAGCCAGACGAAGCGGCTTTGCTCGCCGCAGCGCGCGCAGGCATCGCCGATCGTGAGCATCTGCCAGGAGATGGCTTCGACGTCCTCGCGGACGAACTGGTACGCGGGCATCTCGTCGAGGCGGTAGTAGTAGTTGTCGCTGTAGTCGTCGAAGGGCTCGACGATGACGCCAACACCTTCCACGCCGCCGTAGGCCTCGCGCAGGCCGTCTGTGAGGCATGCGAAGCCGTAGAAGACGGGTGTGCCGTCGTAGGCGCCGCGGCAGGTCGGATCGAGGCCCACGCGGCCCTCTTCAGTGCCGCAAATGTCACAGTTCTGGCCCAGGGCGAAGAGGTCGCCCGTGACGCCGCCCTCGTCTTCGTCGTCGCCGCTGATGATGTTCAAGCCAGCCTCCTGCTCACCGGGTTTGGGGTTCTCGATTCGGCGGAACATGCCTGCTACCCCGTGCCTCTTCTGCGTCGTCTACCAAAACTCAGCGGGCCTACTGCGTCCTTTGCGGGCGCCCTAGCGGGCGAGCGCCGTTGCGACCGATTCTCGCACGTCGCGAAGCCGGAACGGCTTCGAGAGGACGGTGTTGTCGATCTCCTGCAGGAACTTGCGCGTGTCAGGCGCGACGGTGTCTCCCGTGACGAATATGACGCGCTTGGCCAGCGGGTTATTGTCGTCCCGCAGCCGGCGGTACATGTCGGGGCCACCCATCACGGGCATCTTGATGTCGGAGATGATGAGATCGAAGGATTGGGCGCTAACTTTCTCGAGCGCCTCGCGGCCGTTGCCGGCGACTTCGACATCGTGTCCGTCCATCTCCAGGACGCCCGTCAGCAGCTTCTGAATGGCCTCCTCGTCATCGACGATGAGGATGCGACGCCGCTCGCCGGGTGCGTGCTCCGGCATCTCTGCTGAGGTGGTGGCGGGGGCCGCCGAGAGCGTCGCCAGGAGCGGTAGTTCGATGTGGAACGTCGTGCCCTTGCCGCCGGGACTCTCGGCCCAGATGCGGCCGCCGTGCTCGTCGATGATGCCGTAGCTGATTGTGAGGCCGAGGCCGGTGCCTTCGCCGGCCTCCTTCGTCGTGAAGAACGGGTCGAAGATGCGGCGGAGCGTCTCGTCGCTCATGCCGGGCCCGCTGTCCGCGAAGGAGGCGACGAGCGTCGAGCCGGCGGCGCGGGTGGTGATGCGAAGGGTGCCTTCGTCGCCGTCGTCCATCGTGTCCCGCATGGCCTGTTCGGCGTTGATGATGAGGTTAAGGAACACCTGCAGGAGTTGGTTGGCGTCCACGAGCGTGTCGGGGAGCTGCTCGTCGAGGCGCAGTTCGACGTTGATGTTGCGGACACGGAGGTCGTAGTTCCGGAGTTCGAGCACACGCTCGATGAGAGTATTGAGGTTCGCGGACTCCTTGCGGGCGTCGCGGCGGCGGGCGAAGGTCAGGAGGTTGGCGACGATCTTCGAAGCGCGCTCGGCTTCACCGTAGATGGTCTCGACCTGCGTGCGGATAGCCGGTTCGAGGTCGCGGAGCAGCAGGAGCTGCGCGAAGCCCATGATGCCCGTGAGCGGGTTGTTCAGCTCGTGGGCGACGCCGGAGACGAGCTGGCCGATGCTGGACATCTTTTCGGACTGGATGAGGCGGTCCTGGACCATGCGGGTCTGGACGCGCTGGCCCTCAGACTGCTCGAAGGCCTTTGAGGCGTCGCTGGCCATGGCGAAGTAGAGGCTGCGCTGCTCCTTAGTCAGGAGCGTCGGGGCGCTGATCCTCAGCATGCCGCGCACCTGGCCGTCGATGACGAGCGGGGCGTCCTCGTAGGCCTCAGGCTCGGCAAGGGGGACGGTCGTTGGGTTCGCGAGGGTGACGACGACGGGGTCGTCGCTGGGCCAGGAGGCGTGGTCGGCGCCCGCCAACTCCGTAAAGGCTGCCAACGCCTGGATGTGCACACCCTCGAGCACGCCGGGCGCAACGGGGCCCGTGACGAACACGGGCACCAGGTGGTGCTGGTCCTCGCACAGGACGGCGACAGCGACATCGAAGCCGAGCGCGTGGCGCATGGCCTGGACGATGGTCGTGAGTAAGGGGATCATCGCCGCGATTATACGTGAACATGAAGCTACGGGGCCATTTGCGCCTGCGGCCCGCGCCAGTTTTCTCCCCGTTGGCCGATGTTGATCGCGGTGGCCGTTTCAGCGCGCCTGAAAACATTCGGGGTTTGCACCATCGGCTCTCAGGACAAGCCGCATGGGTTCGAGGGCGCCCTGCCTGAATACTAGCGCCACGTGGCCAGATTGCTGACTGACCCAGACGGCTGGGCGTATCCAGATTGCTGGACGTATCCAGACGACTGGACATCCTGAGGAGAGGGGCACACATGGAGCGCGCCAAGAAGACGCGTCGGAACATGCGCGAACAGCAGGAAGCTGGCCGGAAGCATGCCGAGGAGACGGGAGAAGACAACCCTTTTTCGGAAGAGAATCTCACGAAGGTCATCAAGGACTACATGCCGCTGGTCCGGCACGCCGTGAACCGCATAGCGGTCGGCAGCACGAACGGTGGCATTCTCGGGTACGAGGATATGGTCTCGTACGGGGTGCAGGGGCTGATCGAGTCCTACTACACGTTCGACCCGGACAAGGGCGCTAAGTTCTCCACATACGCCTTGCCCCGCATCCGCGGCTCCATCCTCGACGCGATTCGCGCGACGCACCCTCTCCCGCGATCGCTGCAGAAGTTCGGGAGCGATCTCGAGAAGGCGACGGCGGCCCTGCATGTGAAGCTCAACCGAGCGCCTACCCGCGACGAGCTGGCATCCTTTATGGGCCTCGAAGGCAAGGACTTCATGTCCTCCCTCCGCACCAGCAACGTGCGCGTCGTCTCCCTCGATAGTCTCGCCGAGACCGCCGCAAACGGCGCGAGTGAGAAGCTGTGGGAGATGGCCGACGACGACCCGAACATTGATCCGGACTCTGTCGCCGAAGAAGCGATGGTGCGCACGCGCCTGGCGATCGCTGTTGATCTGCTTCCGGACCGTGAGAAGACGATCGTGCGGCTGTACTACATGAAGTCACAGTCACTGAAGAGCATCGGCGAAGCGCTGGGGATCTCCGAGTCGCGCGCGTCGCAGTTACGCCACCGCGCGATCCGGCGGCTGCGTACGGTGCTGGTGCAGGAGCTGCAGGAAGCGGCATGACGAGCGAATTGTTGGAAAGCCAGCCCCGGACGGCGATGACGACGGCCGTCGTTGGCGACGACGCCGCGGCCTACGCGTGGGCGCGCGCCCTTCGCGGTTGCGATGGGTCCGATGTCAGGACACTGCAGTCGAGCGACGATCTATTTGGCGACCTGGCTGACTCCGAACTGGACGCCGTCTGCTTCGCATCACCCATGCGGGATCTAGGCGCGATGGTGAAGCGCGCGATCATCGCCCGCAAGCACGTCCTCGTGGCGACGGGCATTGCCGATTCGCATCAGCTCATCCTGCTCGACGAACTCGCGCGGAATCGTGAGTGTGTGCTGCTGTTCGACGCGTGCGGGCTGGCGGACGAAGCGCTCGACACCGTGCGGGCGACCGTGCGCGACGAGCACCCCATACGGCGGCCGCGCTACATCCGCGCCCACAGGAGCGTGCCCGGCGCTACAGCACTCGAAGGGAGCGCCCTGGACGCCATCTCGCGTGTCCTGACGCTTACAGGCGGCCTGCCGGCGTACGTGGGCGCGCTTGCGCCTCGCTTTGACGATGAGGACGAAGACCCTTCCCTGGTGGGTATCACGCTGCGTTTTGAGTCCGGGCTGGTCGCCCGCCTCGACGTTGTCTCGATGGAGCCCGAAGCCGGGGACACGATCACGATCATGTGCGAAGGCCGTACGACGGTCGTCGATAGCGACAGTGCGGTCGCGCCGGTGCGTGTGCTTTCGGCGACGCGTCGCGGGGACGCGGAACGAACGGGCGGCCCACCGAGCTTGAAGTCGGAGCAACTGGCGATCGCGCCCGGATCACGCGAAGAGCGCGTCGCTTCCGCGTTCGTGGAGGCTGTACGCTCACATCAGCCGCTTTGCAACGCGCGCGAGTTGGCGTCTGCCGCGCTGGTTTGGGAGACAGCAATGGCTTCTCTGGCGCTGGGCGGCGAGATGATCGCCTTGTCGGCGACACACCCGTTGATCGCGATCTCGCGGCCGCAACTGCAGGTCATTCGCGGCGGCGGCAACACGGTCGAGTCCGCGTCGGTGCCGCGGCTGCGACTCGTCCAGGGCGGGCGTCGCAGCGAGAGCGTCGCCCCACCGCCACGATCTGCATAAGGCGTACGCGCCGCGACGTACACGCCACTGCAATATTCTGCCGCGGATGTTAACGCCTTTTTGTGCGAATGCATGCGACTCTACCTCCGTTAACCAACCCAACTGTTGCAACGGAGGATGACTTCACTATGCCTAGCGCTACTGATTTGCTGCGCGAAGACCACCACAAAGTCAAAGATCTGTTCCGCGAGTTCGATGAGGCGGAGGACTCGACGCGAAGGAAAGCAATCGCAGAGCAGACATTCATGGAGCTCGAGATCCACTCCGCAATCGAGGAAGAGATCTTCTATCCGGCGATTCGCCGCCAGCGCGACGTGAGCGGCAAGATGGATGAGACGATGAACGAGGCCGACGAAGAGCATCATGTCGTCGATCTCCTCATCGCTGAGTTAAAGAAGATGCGCGCCGTCGATGGGAAGTATATTGCGAAGTTCACCGTTCTTGCGGAGAACGTGAAGCACCACATCGGCGAGGAAGAGGCGGAGATCTTCACGAAGGCTGCAGAGGAAGGTTCGGACTACCTCCAGGATCTCGGCGCGAAGATGGAAGCCCGCAAGATGCAGCTGATGGCGTCGTACGGTAAGACCTCGGCGCGTAAGGGCTCAGCGGCGAAGAAGAGCACAGCCCGCAAGCGCGTCGGCACGACGGCCTCGCGGATGAAGAAGGGCGTCGGCACAGCCCGCGCACGGACTAAGACGACGTCCAAGAAGACGAAGACAGCAGCCCGAAAGACAGGCGCTGCGGCGAAGAAGACCGCGCGCAAGACATCGGCCGCAGCGAAGTCGTCGGCGCGCACGGCTAAGGCGACCGTGCGCAAGGCGACGAAGGGCGCCAGGAAAACAGCCAAGAAGTCAACCAAGCGCTAACCATCAAGGAATACTTGGCAACGCGAAAGGCCGCCCTAATCGGGCGGCCTCTGTTGCGTTTTGGTGCTGCGGGCGCTTAAGAGGCTGCGGCTGTCGGGCCGTTGCCGTTTGTGGCAGGGGCGGTGTCGCGCTCCTTGTGCTGCTCCCACGGCGTCTCAGCATCGTGCCAGAGCTCCTGGCGCAGGACGGTGACCTCGCCCGGGGCACTGATGCCGATTTTCACGCGATCGCGCTCGACGCCCAGCACGCGGACGAGAATGTTGCCTGAAATGATGATGCCCTGGTCGACCTTCCTGGTCAGAATCAGCATCGCTTCCTCCCTGCGGATCCGCTTCCGGCGGATTCCTGCTTCGGCGGCTGCGAGCGGCCACCCTGCCGCTTAATGTGCGCCTTCACGTCAAATATCGGCCGCAGGCCACTGAGCCTGTCGCCCGGCGCAGCCGCCCGGCCATGTTGGGGCGCAGGCACCTAGCTGGCTGGAGGGTGAAGGCTGAAGGATGGAAGCTAAACTTGGGCATGCAGGTTCGACATGCCGTACCGGAGGATGCGCCGGCCATTGCGACCGTCGATGTTGCGAGCTGGCGGGCGGCGTACGAGGGCGTTATGCCCGCGGCGTATCTGGCGGGCCTGAATGTCGGGCAGAAGGCCGATGGCTGGCGGCGGGGCATCGAGCGCGACGCGGGGAAGGGTAAGCGCACACTGGTCGTTGAGGCGGAGGGTCGGGTCGCGGGATTTGCGGTCGTCGGTTCGGACGACGACGCTGGCTTTGGCTTGCTGTGGCTGATGTATGTGGACCCCGCGTTCTGGGGTAAAGGCGCAGCGCGGCCGCTCATGGACGGCAGTCTGATCGCGCTACGAGAACTGGGCTACAAGACGGCGCGATTGTGGGTGCTGGACGCGAACCAGCGCGCGCGTCACTTTTACGCGCGCTGCGGGTGGGTTGCGGACGGCGAGACGGGCCTAGCGACGCACGGCGATGCGAATGAGCCGACCTTGCGATACATGTGCGCGCTGTAGGTGGGTGGTGGGCCCGGCAGGGATCGAACCTGCGCGCCTCCGGTTATGAGCCGGGTGCTCTGCCGCTGAGCTACGGGCCCGCGCCTCGGCAGAATAGCGCAGAAGGCGGTTTGCGGATCACATGCGGGTTGCGCCGATCCAGCCAAAATGCCAAGCCATCTGATGCTCGTGCGGTGGAAGAACGTAGCGGCGTTCCGTCGATCGAATAGAGCCATTTCGGCGCTTCATTGTGATAGAATATGACTGTGCGGAAGCCACACTTGGCCGCCATTTTGGGGCCCGCCAACGCCCGTCCCGGCGGATCGTTGAGCAGGGTCTTTTCGATCCAGATTTCTCTCCCAGCAATTGACGATTTGCGGGAATGCGGGCGCGTCCACGACGACGCCAGAGGGACTCACAGCGTATGGTAAGCAAGCCCAGCGAGATGCCGCGCGGCAAGAAGAGCGCGCCGAAAGCGGACTCCTACACCGCGTCTGACATCCAGGTGCTGGAAGGGCTGGAGGCCGTCCGACGACGCCCCGGCATGTACATCGGCACCACGGACCAGCGGGGGCTACACCACCTGGTGTACGAGATCGTCGACAACTCCGTCGACGAGGCGATGGCGGGGTTCTGCTCGCGCATCGAGATCACGCTCGAGAACGACGGCTGGGTGAGCGTCCGGGATGACGGCCGTGGCATTCCCGTCGACAAGCACAAGTCCACCGGGAAGTCGGCGCTCGAAACGATTATGACGGTGCTGCACGCCGGCGGTAAGTTCGGCGGCGGTGCGTACAAGGTCTCGGGAGGACTGCACGGCGTCGGCGCTTCCGTGGTGAACGCGCTGTCGAGCAAGATGTGGGTCGAGGTCAGGCGCGAAGGAAAGGTCTACCGGCAGGAGTACGAGAAGGGGCAGCCGAAGGGCAGCCTGAAGACGACGCCGGAACCGAAGCAGACACAGACGGGCACGCTTACATCGTGGCTGCCGGACGACAGCATCTTCGACGCGATCGACCACGACTACGACTTCCTGCTCCAGCGCTTCCGTGAGATGGCGTACCTGACGAAGGGCATCTGGATCCAGTTCTCGGACAAGCGCGAAGGCAAGGAGCGGGAGATGAACTTCTGCTTCGAGGGCGGTGTCGCGTCGTTCGTGCGGCACATCAACAAGGGGCGCAACACGCTCTCGCCGCGGCCGATCTACGTCGAGAAGACGGTGGATACGACGGCGGTCGAGTGCGCGATCCAGTACAACGACGGCTTCTCGCAGGTCGAGTTTTCGTTCGCGAACACGATCAACACGATCGACGGCGGCGCGCACCTCACGGGGTTCCGCACGGCGCTGACACGCGTACTCAACGACTACGCACGCAAAAACAAGCTGTTGAAGGACGACGACGCAAACCTGAGCGGCGACGACGTGCGCGAGGGCATGGTCGCCGTGATCAGCGTGAAGCTGCCGGAGCCGCAGTTCGAGGGTCAGACCAAGACGCGCCTCGGAAACGCCGAAGTCAAGACGCACGTCGAGAGCGCGTTCGCCGAAGGGTTGATGCAGCACCTCGAGGAGCATCCCGCCGACGGCCGCCGGATCATCGAGAAGGGCGTGCTGGCGGCGCGCGCGCGCGAGGCTGCTCGCAAGGCGCGCGATCTCGTCGTGCGCAAGGGATTGCTCGACGGGACGATGCTGCCGGGCAAGCTGGCGGACTGTAGCGAACGCGACCCCGCACAGTGCGAGCTGTACCTCGTCGAGGGAAACAGCGCCGGTGGCACCGCGAAGGCCGGCCGTGACCGTCGCTTCCAGGCGATTCTGCCGCTGCGTGGCAAGATCCTCAACGTCGAGAAGGCGCGGATGGAGAAGATGCTGGCGCACGAGGAGATCCGCGCGCTGATCACGGCGATGGGCACCGGATTCGGCGAAACGATGGACATCGGCAAGCTGCGGTATCACCGCATCATCATCATGGCCGACGCCGACGTTGACGGCTCGCACATCCGGACGCTGCTGTTGACGTTCTTCTTCCGCTACATGCGCGACGTGATTGAGAACGGCCACCTGTATATCGCGCTGGCGCCGCTGTACCGCATCCAGCTCGGCCGGCAGGGCACGTGGATCTACAGCGACAACGAACGCGACGCCTTCCTCGGCAAGGTGAAGGAAGGCCAGAAGGCGACGATGCAGCGCTACAAGGGTCTCGGCGAGATGAACCCCGAGCAGCTCTGGGAGACGACGATGGACCCGGAGCAGCGGACGATGCTGCGCGTGACGATCGACGACGCGATGAAGGCGGAGGAGATCTTCTCGACTCTGATGGGCGATGAAGTCGCGCCGCGCAAGAAGTGGATCCAGGGCCACGCGACGCAGGTCAAGAACCTGGATATCTAGGGTTTAGGTGTTAGGGACTGGTGCTAGGGGCAGGTCTGCGGGCCTGCCCTTCTTGTCGAGGACGTGATGGGCTCATCCAACATCGGCAAACCGATTTGGATTGCGGACTATGATCCGGATTGGCAACGCATCTTCGATGAGGAACGCGCGCTGGTTTATGCGACGTGCGGCCGCGACGCGTTCACGACGATTGAGCATGTGGGCAGCACGGCGGTGCCCGGGCTGGCGGCGAAGCCGATCGTCGACATGATGCCTGGGCTGCGGTCGCTGGATGATGCGCCGCCGATCATCGAGAAGCTGCAGGCGATTGGGTACGTATATATGCCGGAGTTCGAGCGGCCGACCGAGATCGACGAGGGGATGCCGTTCCGGCGCTATCTGCGGAAGGATCGCGACGGTGCGCGAGCGTTTCACATGCATATGGTCGAGCACGGGAGCCCGTTCTGGCGCGATCACCTGCTGTTCCGTAATCACCTCACGATCAACAACGAAGACCGCGATGCCTACGCGCGGCTCAAGCGCGAAGTGGCGGCGCGATACAACGCGAATCTGACGGCGACGAGCAACGTAAACATCGGTTACACCGACAACAAGACGGAGTTCGTCGAGCGCATCAAGGCGAAAGCGCGCGCGAACATGGCCGGACGAACACGGCCCGTCGTGGTTGAATACGACCCTTCGTGGTCGGAGCGATTCGCGGAACTGCACGAGCGCGTCGCAGCGGCAGCAGGGGATGTGGCCATCGATATCCAGCACATCGGGAGCACCTCCGTGCCGGGGCTGGCCGCGAAGCCCCACGTCGATCTCGCCATCGGCGTGCGGACGATGGATGAGGGTCGCACGATCGTGGACGCGCTCGCGGCGAAGGGGTTTGCGCTGACCAATGCGGAGATTCCTGATTGGACGATCTTCGTGCACGAAGTGAATGGCGTTGATCTCGCACACCTGCACATGGTCCCACACGGCGGCTGGCGGTGGCAGCGATACATCCTGTTTCGAGACTACCTGCGCGCGCATGACGACGCCCGTGACCGCTACGCAGCGCTCAAACGCGCGCTGGCGGTGGAGTACGCGGACGATCAGGTGGGGTACACATTCGCGAAGACAGAGTTTGTCTTGGAGATTTATCGACTGGCCGGTGCGCCGAGGTACATCGAGTCTTGGACGGCGCCAAAGCCTTGATAGTGGGCGGCCACGTAGGGCCGCCTCTACGATCCGCGTCTCGTACCCTTAGGCCATGATTCGCGCGATTTTCTACGACGCTGGGCACACCCTCGTGAAGCCGCGGGCTGAGATCGACGAGGTCTGGGACTTTCTCGCGCATCAGCTTGGCATTCCGATTGAGGCGGAGCATCGCGGGCCATTTCCGGATGTGCATGCGTTCTTCTACACGCGGCTCGGCGAGGACGGGCTTGGCAACTACTCGTCGAACGCCCGTGCGCGGAGTTTTTGGACGGAGTACTACAGCTTCGCGCTGAAGGACATCGCGCCCGACCACCCGAAGGCGGAGATCGAGTCGGCCGGTGGGGCGCTGTACGACTGGTACGCCGAGCCAGCGCAGTGGCAGCCGTTCCCGGAAGTCATCGAAACGCTCGAACGAGGCCGGGATCGCGGCCTGATCCAGGGCGTCGTGTCGGACTGGGGGACGGACCTGCTGCCGATCCTGCACGCACACGAGATCACGCACCTGATGGACTTCGTCGTGGCGTCGGCCGTCGTAGGCGCGTCGAAGCCGCACCGCGACATCTTCTTGTACGCGCTCGGCCGTGCGGACGTGCGGGCGGAGGAGACGGTGTACGTGGGCGATAGTTATCTCGCGGACGTGCTTGGCTCGCGATCGGCCGGCCTGCATCCGATTCTCATCGACCGCGACGGTGTCGCGCCGAAGATCGACGCACCCGTCGTGCGATCACTGTTGGATGTGCTCGGGGTTGTCGATTCAATCAACGACCTTGGTGTGAAGTAGCCCTAAGCTCGTGGCGTGAAAATGGGGCGAACTTCGCCGTCGACGACGGCGGCGACGACAGAGAGCTTCGCGTACAACCCCGGATCCAGCGACTTCACGAACGAGCCGACGTTTTCGTGCTCGGCGTACTCGTAGATCGCGATGAGACCGACGCCTTTGACGTCCGCGTCCACGGCGGCGAGCGCTTCGTTCGCGTCCTTGAGGCGCTTGCGGACGAGGCGGCGCATGAGGGTGCCGTCCGCCGGGTCGACCTTTGGTGGCGACTGTGCGATTGCGAAGCCGGTCTCACCAAGCGGCTCGCCGGACAGCCGCTGCACCGTCCATGACTCCACCGTCTCGAACTCGACGGCGTCCTTCAGGGTGAGGGTCTTCGCGATCTCGCCGATTCGTTCGTAGAGGGCCTCGCGCGTGCTTTCGATCTGCGAGACGCGACGGATCTCCATGCTGTTGACGTGCACGGTGCCGCTGACGCGGTCGGTGATGTTCGTCCAGAAGCGGGAGAGGCCGCCGATGACGGACGCGTAGCCGCCCTCTTCTCGCACCTTCGCGAGCTGCACCTTGACCGGCAGGTCGACTTCGTTACGCGTGCCCGGCTGCATCGGCGCGGCGGCGAGCTGCAACCGCATCACGAAGTCTGACGCTTCAGGCTCTGACGGCGGAACGAAACCGCGCGGCGGCACCCAGACGATGTGCGGCCCGCGCACGTTGCCGCCGGAAAGCCGCTCTTCCATCATCTGGCGCGCATCCTCGGCCGCCGGGTCGCTTTCCGGCTCCCACAGGTGCGTGACCGCGAGCGCCAACGTGCCCGCGTCAGACGATGCGACGTACACAGGCATAGCACCGTCATCGACGATGCGGACGAGCTTGTATGCGCGCTCGCTACGCTCGCCGAACCAGTCGGCGAGAATCGCGGCGGCGTATGTGTGGAGTCTGTCCGGCATGTTGGTCCTCAATATCACGACTGTCGTTGTGGCGACGACTGCGGCGGAGCTGAAGCTCCGCGGGTACTTTCGCTTGATCCGCTCTCGGGCGCAGCTAAGGCTACGCAGCTACTAGGCACCTAGATGTTGCTCTTGGTCTGGCCGCCGTCGATGTTGATGCAGGCGCCCGTCACCCACGACGCGCGTGGCGAGCAGAGGAAGGCGACGACGTTCGCGACTTCCTGCGCCGTGCCGAAGCGGCCGAGCGCAATGTTGTCCTCAACGAACTTCGCCATCAGCTCCGGATTTTCTATCGCGCGCTTGTCCCAGGAGCCGCCGGGGTGCCGGATCGAGCCGGGGGCGACGCTGTTCACGCGGATGTTGTCCTTCGCGAGCGTGAGCGCGCTGTTCTTGGCGTGGCTGATCATGGCCGCCTTCATCGCGTTGTACGGCAGCCCACCCCCCGCTTCACGCCCCCAGATCGACGCCACGTGCACAATCGCTCCGCCGCCGGCCGACTGCATGTGCGGTACGACGGCCCGCGTCGCCCGCACGGCGGCCTCGATATTCGCGCGGAATGCGTTCGTCCAGCCCTCGTCGTCGTCGGGGAAGGAGCCGCCGGCGTTGTTCACGAGGATGTCGATGCGGCCGAGCTTCTGCGCCGTCTCCGCGACCATGCGCTCGACATCGGCGGCCTTCGTGATGTCTGCGGTGATCGCTGCGGTGCGGACGCCGGTTGCTGCGACTTCCGCTTCAGCGACGCGCAGCGTTTCTTCGCCGCGGGCGATGAGTGCGATGTCTGCACCCTCCTTGGCGAGAGCGAGCGCGATCGCCTTGCCGATGCCGCGCGAGGCGCCGGTGATGAGCGCGACCTTGCCCTTGAGTTCGAGATCCATGTGTTCGATTTTCCCGCGGGATAGGTTCCCGCGCTACGGCTTGAGATCCGGCGGGCTGAAGGCCCGCGCTACGTGTGTTGGGCTATTCCTTCCGGAACCGCAGCGTGACGATCTCGTTTGGGCGCGCCTCGATTGTGACGCCGTCGATCGCGTCGCGGCGGACGTGCTCGAGGTGCTCTTCGTTGAGGTTCACGCGCGAGACGTGGCCCGTCGCGAGCGGCAGATCGACGTTGGTTTCGGCGGACTCGTCGAGCGTGTTGTAGAGACGGACGATGATGCCGTCGCCGTCCTCCGCGCGCTTGATCGCGCTGACGGCGAACGCGGTCGATGACACTTCGACAAGCGCGCCCTCCCAGTCGATGTGGCCGAGCCCGTGACGGTTCCAGCGCGCGCGCATCGGCCGCAGATGCTGGATCGCGGCGACATGCGCCTCTCCTGCGGCCCAGTCTCCGGCGTGAAGAATGATGCTGTAGTAGAAGTCGTGGCGGCCGATCTCCTGGGCGCCGGGCGACTGAAGCTGCGGGCCGGCGCCGCCTCGCCGCGACGAGATGTCGGCGCGCGACAGCCAGCCCACGCACCGCAGCAACGTGATAGCGATCTCGGTTCCGTCCGGCGTGTCGATGACTTCGTACTCGGCGAGACCGCGGTTCGCGATCGTCAGGCCGTGCTCCCCGTCATCGACGGAGACGAAGGCCTTCTGCGGAAGCGTGCCGATGGGTTCCTCCATCCACGTCGCCGGATCCCATTCAGGCAGCGCGATGGGCCGCTGCACAACGCCGAAGTGCTGGTCCGCCTTCGAGACGTCGGTGTGGATGCCGGACGGGAAGTGCACGCGCAGGCGGTGGTCCTTCGCGTTGTTATCGACGACGGTGTGTATATCGACGCGCGGCACGCCGTCTGTCAGCGTGACGGTGCACGTGATGCGGTTCTCGACCGTCTCGGTCGAGCGCGACATGCGGTCGTCGGAGATGCTTGCCGGGAGCGTGTACGAGGATTCGATTGTGAGGTGCTGCACGCCAGGCGCGGGTTGTTCGACCCGGATGTTCGGCGGCGATGACGGCTGGTCGACGAGTTGTTCGTGTTCAGGGATGCAGTAGTTGTACTCGTCACCTTTGTCGCCACCCGAAACAAATCGGTTCAGGCCTGTGTAGGTGCGACCGTTCATCTTGTCGGTGATGGTCAGGCTTCCGTCCGCAAGGTCGGCGACGACTCCCATGTGGGCGTTCTGAATGAGGATCTGATCGCCGATCGTGGTACCTGAAGACGACGCCCCACCGACGGTATCGTTAGTGAGCTTGTAAACCTTATAGCCGTAGCCGGGGACATCGCGGGCGACGAAGGCGATCTCGGCGCGTGCGTTGTCGTAGCCGGCGGGTGCGCCGTCCGGGATCTGGAATTGCTGGACGGCGCCGACGCGTGATGCAGGGATCTGCGTGCCGTCGGGGTCGGTGACCGCCGTGAACGGCTGTGCTTCCGACCATGGCACTGTAGCCGTAACCATGCCCGTCGCAGGCTGCGGCGTCGGATTGAAGACGGCGATCGTGCCGAGCGGGTCGCCGGGCGCGAGGGCGCCGATCGCGCGCAGGGACTGGCGGACGATCTCTTCGCCGACCTGGTTCACCCAGAGGTAGCGCTGGCGCATTTCATCGTGCACGGAATCGACGCTGCAGCCGCAGATCGAGTCATGCGGCTGGTTCTCGAGCAAGTGCCGCCACGCGCGGTCGACGAGCGCGGCGATCGACTCCTCCGATGTCGGGAAGGGCATGTGGCCGGTCGTCGGCGGGAAGGGCTCTCGCCACTCCGGCGGCACCTGTTTGCGCAGGATGTCTGCCCACGCGCTGAACGGTTCGGCCCAGTGCGCGAGCAGGTCCTCGCACGTCTGATTTGACTGCTTGATCCACATGCGCGCCGAGAGCACGCCCGGCAGCAGGTGCGCGCGCTGACCGCTGCGGAACTCGCCGGTGTGCGTGGGCCACTCAATCTTGCGGTCGCCGATGTACTCGCGCACGCGGCGGAAGACCTCGGGCAGCGAGACGTGCTCCGTGTCGGCGTCCGACATCTCTTCGTTAATATCGCGCAGCATCGATGACAGTTCCGGCTGCGGCGGCAGGTGGTCGCTGCCGTTCATCACGAGAAGATATGGAGTCGTCGCCAGCGGTTCGAGCTGATCGCGGACGGTCTGGAAGCGGGCGACGAGCGCGCGCCGGCTGCGTGGGAGCGTCGCGGCGTTGCCGTAGCCGTACGGCTTGTGGATGGCGAGCACTTCGCTGCCGTCCGGCGAGCGCCAGAAGAATTCCGTCGTCTTCAGCGAGTCGTCGGTGCCGCGCCACATCGTCGCATCGGTGATGCCGAACCCGTTGAGGATTGCCGGCATGTGCGCGATCTGGCCGAAGGGGTCGGGAATGTAGCCGACCTTCATCACCTCGCCGAACATCTTGGCCACGCGGTGGCCGCGCAGGAAGTTGCGGACGTGCGATTCGCCGCCGGGTAGCGCTTCGTCGGGGATGATGTACCAGGGACCGACCTGGAGCTTGCCCGTCGTCACGAGGCGCTGGATGTCGTCGAAACGGTCGGGGCGGATCTCGAGGTAGTCCTCGATCGGGAGGGCGTGGCCGTCGAGGAGGAAGTGCTTGTAGTCGGGGTCGCTGTCGAACAGGTCGATGAGCTGGTCGAAGAGGCCGACAAGCCGAACGCGGAACGACTGGTAGGGCAGGTACCACTCGCGGTCCCAGTGCGTGTGGGAGACGACGAGCATCTGCCGCCGTTCCTTCTTCTTCGGCTCGATCAGGGCCATGAGTGGTCGCTCCAGGGGAATTGCTGCGATTGTGGTGCGAGGTTGGATGTTAGATGTTGGATGTTGGATGTTGGACGGCGCCGTACAGCCTTTGGCTTCAATCTGCCGGCGCCATTGTTGCCTGCCGATGGTATCCGAGCCTGACCCTACGATCACGCCGTGCGCGAAGAGAGCGCCCCATGTCGGGACGCTCTCTTAATGGATGGAGTCGCTTGTCGCTTTGAAGACTACGGGCAGTCGTACAGGCCGGGGTTCACGGACGACTGGTTACCGCTCGCGTCCTCGGCGTGGACCATGATGTTCATCGCCGGGAAGATGACGGGGCCACCGCCGAGGTTGAAGTAGCCGAACGTGCCGTGGTCGACTTCGCTGACCTGGGCCACGCCGTACATCGTGTACGTCACCCAGATGTCGGCTTCCTCGTCCAGCGTGACGACGACGATGGTGCCTTCGTCGCAGTGCGTGCGGCCGCCTGTGAGGAACTCCGGCGCCCAGATGTCGACCAGCTCGACGATCTCGTCGCAGACCACGCACTCGAAGCCATCATCGGGCGTCGGCGAGGGCTCGGGCGTGTCCGTCGGCTCCGGTTCGTCCGTGGGCTCTTCGACGGCCGGCTCCGGCGTCATCGTCGGCGCGGGCGGCTCCGGCGTGTTCGTCGGCGGCGCGGGCTCGCCAGCGTCGCCGCTGTTGCTGTCGGCGGGCTGCTGCGGCTGCGAGACGCTGCCTTCGACCTGACCGATGAGTTGGGGCTGTTGTTCGGTCGAGTCGCCGTTGGCCTGGGTGGCCGTCGATGTCGGGCGGACAGCCTGCGGGCGGTCGTCCGTGGCGTCCGAGCCACTGCTGCCATACATGATGCCGAGGCCGAGTGCGCCGGCGATGCTCACTGCGGCGACGGATGCGATGATGAAGGCGTTGCGGCGGGACTTGCGGTTCTGGTTGCTGTTCGTCGTCTCCATGGTCTTGTTCCTCCTGATACTGAATGGATTGCTTTCCGGTTTCAGGAGTTAGACCGGTGGCGTTCGGATTTCTTACAACGAGCTTCGTGGCGAATCTGAAGCGACCGCCTTGACCCCCTCCGGTCGCCTTCCTACCCTGATCTCGAACATCTGACCTAATTCGAGACAGGCGCCCCGTGCCCACCACCCTTACCCCTGCCGAGGAACGCCTGCGGAAGGTGCTCGAATTCGAGCGCCAAAAGGGCTGCACCGACCGCGGCGTCGCAACCGGCCTCGACAGCTTCCTGCAGAACCTCCTCCGCAACGACGCGCCTGACGTTGGCTCCGGCGTCGTCGCACAGGTGCACGCGCTCCCGGACGGCGGGTATCGGTCGCTTACGCCGCTCAAGCGGAAGGCGTGGCTCGAAGGCCTTCTCACCGAACTCAAGTCGGGCGGGGGCGGGAGCGACAAGCGGCCCGTACCGATTCGTCCCGACGTAGCGGTCGAGGGCGATCCAACATCCAACATCCAACGTCCACCATCAGCCCCATCCAGCCGACCAGCTCCAATCACGAAGAAAGCCCCATCGAGACCACCAACGCCCATGACCCGCCTCCGCCCCTACACGCAGGAGGAGATCCGCGAGATCGGCGTCGAGTGCGAGCTACAGGCTCTAAAGCGGGTTGGCGCGTCGCTGCTGCAGAAGTTCGAGAAGCTCGGCGTCTACACGGTGCGCGATCTGCTGCTCCTGTTCCCGCGCCGTCACGTCGACTACGGCGATCCCCTGCCCGTCGCGATGCTCAAGCTGGGCGCGGAGCAGACGGTGCGTGTGCGCGTGTGGTCGGCACGCGAACGCAAGATGGGATTCAAGATGCGCTCCACGGAGGCGACGATTGGCGACTCGTCGGGGATGATGCAGGCGGTCTGGTTCAACCAGCCGTGGATCGCGAAGCAGCTACCCGTGAACGCCGAGATTGTGCTTTCAGGGCGCGTAAGCGAGTACCAGGGCCGGCCGAAGATGGACAACCCCGAGTGGGAGGTGTGGTCCGACGACCTTCTCCACACGGGACGCCTCGTGCCCATCTACCCGCTCACGCAGGGCCTTCAGAACCGCACGATTCGCCGCGTCATGCAGGAGGCGCTCGAACGCTTCGGCACGCGGCTGCCGGAGACGCTGCCGGAGGACATGCGCAACCGCCTCGAACTCGCGCCCATCACGGATGCCGTCGCGCAGATGCACTCCCCGACGAGCTATCCGTCGCTCGAGTGGGCGCGACGGCGGCTGGCATTCGAGGAGCTGCTGCCGATCCAGCTCACGATGCAAGTGCGCCGCCGCCACTTCCAGCGATCTGCACCGGCGGAGCCCGCACCGATCTCAGGGGCGACGGAGCAGGCATACATTGAAGGTCTGCCGTTTGCGCTGACGGGCGCGCAGCAGCGCGTGCTCTTCGACGTGCTGAACGACATGCGCAAGCCGGTGCCGATGTCGCGGCTCGTGCAAGGCGATGTCGGCAGCGGTAAGACGGTGATCGCAGCCGGCGCCCTGATCGCCGCGATCGAGAACGGCCGCCAGGCGGTGATGATGGCACCGACCGAGATTCTCGCCGAGCAGCACTTCCGCACGCTGAAGCAGATCTTCGGGGCCAACGGAAGTGAGGGTCCGCTCGCAACATCTCGGCCGGCGTTCCTCGATCCGACGAAGTCGCCGCTGCTGTTCGAGCATCGCGCGCGCCCGGGGGAGATCCGTATCGCGCTGCTGACGGGCAGCTTGAAGGCGAAGGAGAAGCGCGACCTCTACCAGATGATCGAGGACGGCGAGATCGACATCGCCTGCGGCACGCACGCGCTGATCCAGGGAGGCGTGAAGTTCAACGACCTCGGCGTGGCCGTCGTCGATGAGCAGCACCGCTTCGGCGTCATGCAGCGCGCCGCATTGCGCGAGAAGGGCGCCGAGGCCGCTCACACACCGCACATGCTCGTGATGACGGCGACGCCCATCCCGCGCACGCTGGCTCTGACGCTGTACGGCGATCTCGACATCTCCGTCGTCGATGAAATGCCGCCGGGCCGCCAGCAGATCAAGACGACGTGGGTCGGACCCGACGAGCGCGGCGACGCCGAACGCTTCCTGCGCGGCGAGATCGACAAGGGCCACCAGGCGTTCGTCATCTGCCCGCTCGTCGAAGAGTCGGAGACGCTCGACGTGAAGGCAGCGACGGTTGAGTACGACCGCCTTCGCACGACGGTCTACCCCGATCTGCGGCTCGAACTGCTGCACGGCCGCATGTCCGGCAAGGTGAAGGAAGAGACGATGCGCCGTTTCCGCGACCGGCAGGCCGACATCCTCGTCTCGACCGCCGTCATCGAAGTCGGCATCGACATCCCCAACGCCACGGTGATGATGATCGAGGGTGCGGACCGCTTCGGGCTCGCGCAGTTGCACCAGTTCCGCGGGCGCGTCGGACGTGGCGACGCCCAGTCGTACTGCCTCCTGCTCAGCGACGAGCCATCGGAGGAAGCGCAGAAGCGGCTGACGCTGATGGAGGACACGACCGACGGCTTCAAGCTAGCCGAGGCCGACATGCAGATGCGCGGCCCCGGCCAGTTCTTCGGCACGAAGCAGTCCGGCATGCCCGGCCTAAAGGTCGCGCGCCTCACCGACGTCAAGCTCATCGAACTCACACGCAAGGAAGCCGAGCGTCTCCTCGACGAAGATCCCACCCTCTCCCGCCCCGACCACCAGGACCTGAAGGTAAGGGTAGATGCGATGGTGGGGAGCATCATCGACGAAGAGCACTGATCTATTCTGTCCCCACCATGATCGTCGCGCTCGAACAGATCACCGTTCGCACCAACGGCATTGGCCACTTCGCCGAGATCACGCGCGACATCGACGCCGCCGTCCAGCGCGCCGCCTTCACCGAGGGCATCGCGCTCGTGCGCAGCCGCCACACGACGGCCGCGATCACCTGCAACGAACCGGACACCCGCCTGCACGAAGACATGAAGGACGCCGTCTACGCCACGTTCCCCGTCGAGCGGCGCTATCGCCACATCGAAGAAGGCCCCGAGAACGCCGTCGCCCATCTCGCGACGGCGATGCTGTTTGGCGAGTCGACATGGCTGCCCGTGCGCAAAGGCCGCCTCGACCTCGGCACATGGCAACACGTCTACCTCGTCGAGATGTACGAACCGCGCACGCGCCAGGTCGATGTGGCGGTGTTAGGTGAGTGATGACACGCCGCTGACTCCAGTGCTGTGGTTCGCGGCGATGGCTGCGGTCTGGCGTTACTCTTCATCTTCAGGCGATTCTTGTGGAGGTACTACGACTGGATCCTATCGACCGGCAATGTGTCGCGGACCGAGGAGGAGCTTGACCGCGATCGCTTGTGGTTCACGGCGGTCCTTGGGATTGGTGCGGTGGGGGCAACCGTCTGCTTTGTGTGGGCATTGGTGGACTACCTGCTGTGACGAAGTACGTACCGGCCCTTAGCCTCTCCATTCTGGGTCTAGTCGTGATGTACTTCAGCCTTAAGAGCGACCGGATCTGGATCTGGATTGTGTTTTGTGTCGGTGCTGCAGGTTTCGGATTGTGTGCGAGTGCCTACCGGATATGGAGAATTCCGTCGGAGGAACGCGGCGACAAGGTTAGATGGCACATCCAAAACTTCCGCGACTACATGTCCGGCAAACACGACCCAAAGAGCTGAGCCCGACGATCACAGCTCGCGCTCATACCAGCCGACGTCCCAGTACTCCCCGAACTTCCGCCCGACGGCATGGAACACGCCCGTCGCCCGGAACGCGAACCGTTCGTGGAGCGCGATCGAGCCCTCGTTCGGCAGCGTGATGCCCGCGACGAGCATGTGGATGTCCTCGCCCTTGATCGCCTCGAACAGCGCGGTGTACAGCGCCGTCCCGATGCCCTTGCCGACAGCATCGTGCGCACAGTAGATGCTGGTCTCGACCGTCGAGTCGTACGCGGCCTTCGTGCGGAACTGGTGCGTGCCCGCATAGCCCACAGTTGCGCCGCCACCGACGGCCACGAGCAGGCGGTGCCGCCGCGTCTCGGCGAACTGCTCAAACCACGGCCGCCGCTCGTTGACGGTGTGCGGCTCCAGGTCGAACGTGATCGGCGTGTGGACGATGTAGTGGTTGTAGATCTCGACGATGCGCGGCAGGTCGTCGATCGTCGCGGGCCGGATGGTCGTGTCAGTCACGACGGCACCGTACGTCAGCGGAAGAACTCGAACAACGTGATCCCGCCCTCAAGCGCGCGCGGCGGGCCGGCGTAGCGGTTCGCGCCGACGCTGTACGGCGTGTCGTCCGGCGCATCGAACGAGAGCTCCTCGAAGCCGGCGTCGTCGAACCAGCGGCGGATGTCGGCCGTGGGATCGTTGTCCTTCCAGCGCCCGCGCGTCCAGAGCACCGTCGCGTTGGGGGCGCAGAACATCGGCAGATGCTCGACGGTGCGCTTGATGTGTTCCGGCGTGATGTTCCCGAAGATCCCGCACGCCAGCACGATCTCCGCCGGCGCCGCGCCCATGTAGCTGTCCGTAAGCGCCGCATCGCCGCACAGCACCTTCGCCTTCGAAAGCTTTGCCGCCCGGACGCCAGCCTCCGCCGCCGCAGCGTTCCGGGGATCAAGCTCGACCAGCAGCGCCTCCACCTCGCGGCCGCGCGCATGCTCTGCCAGCACCGGGATCACATCGCGCCCCTGCCCCGCGCACATGCTCACCAGTCGTATCGGCCTGTCGTGGGAGTCGAGCGCGTCGATCGCCTCGAGCAAACGCTGCTGCACAACAGCCAGCCGGCGCGCCAGGTTCGACCCCGGCTCGTCGTACGGCCGGTGCCACGCTTCCCAGTCGAGTTTTGTGTCGTCAGTCATGTAGTTCCTGCAGGAACGAGCGTACCGCGGCGTTCACCAGCGCCGGCTGCTCGAGCACGCTCATGTGTCCCGCCCCGGGGATCACGGTGAGGTTCGCACCAGGGATCGCGGCCGCAATCGGTTGCGCGACAACGTGCACCGGCGAGCGTTGATCGCTTTTGCCCCAGATGAGCAGCGTGGGCACGCGAATGTTCGGCAGGAGATCCCGTTTCTCGACCTCGGCCAGCGCGCGTGTCATCGTCCGAAACCCACCGGCGTGAAAGTCCGACATGATGCCGATCATCTCGTCACGCAGGGCGGGCGGAGCATCATCGGCAAACAGGTCGGGCATCCAGTCGGGAATCCACTCTTCAGCAGACAATCGCGACTGCTGAAGACAGGACTCGAGCCGCGCCAGCACGATTTCCACTCCAAACGATCCCGTCCAGCCGGCATACGTGTCGACGAGGATTAGCGACTCCACGCACTCCGGGAACAGCCGATAGAACTCCTGGGCCAGCACGCCGCCCCACGACTGTCCGAGAACGTGCGCCTGCTCAATGCTGATGGCGTCGAGAAACCCGGCGAGGCAGCGCGCGAAGTCTGCCATGTGGAACGAATCCGGCGGATCGTCCGACTGGCCGCAGCCGGCAGGTCCAGCGCAATGACCTCGAAGTCCTCCGCAAGGTCAATCAGTTGTCGATGGAAGATCCGACTGTCGGCGATGAAGCCGTGAAGTAGCAAGAGCACAGGGCCCGCGCCGTAACGGTCGAACGCGATATCGAGGCCCTCGATCCGTACGTGTTCCATGCCCGCCCTCACAAGTAGGCGTGTGTCAGAGCCCTGCCTTCAAACGCCACGCCCGGATCCACCCCGCGTGCTCAACCTCGTGCCGGCTCACCAACCCCGGCTCGCCGTAGCGCGACGCATCCATCCCCATTTCCGTCGCCGACGCGATCGCGTCGAGCAGCTTCCGCCGCGATGTCTCGAACTCCCACCGCACCTGCGCCAGCGAGAAATCTTTTCTCTTGGCGTACGTCAGCTCGTTGTACACGTCGTCCTGCTCGCTCGACAATTTCCACGCAGACGCGAAACCGGCCGAGATGCGCTCGACGTCGGCCGCACGCAGTTCGTCCCAGACGGCGACGTGGTTCATGTGGTCCGCCAACGACCACCCCTCGAGCGACCGCTCGACCATCTTCTCTTCCGGCAAGCCCGCGACGGCAGCGAGGAAGTCCGCTCGCGTTTCCCGGAACATCGCGAGCAACGAGTCTCGATTCTCAGCCACTGTCTTGCTCCTGGGTTACTGACACACTTACTCAGGCCGTCGCGTAATCCGCCCGACCTCCGCCATCTCTTCCGGCGTCAGCTTCCACTCGCCCGCGCGCGCATTCTGTTCGAGCTGCTCAGGCTTCGTCGCGCCGGCGATCACGCTCGACACCCACGAATGGCTCGCCAGCCAGCCGATGGCGAGGTCGAGCATCGTGTGGCCGCGCTGCTGCGCGAAGTCCTCGAGCGCTGTCAGCACTTCGAAGTTCTTGTCCGTCAGCACGCCCTCCGCGCGCTGGCCCATCGCAGCGATGCGTGTGCCCTCCGGAGGCGCCTCGCCCGGGCGGTACTTGCCGGTGAGAAAGCCGTTCGCGAGAGGGAAGTACGGCAGCACGCCGACACCGTACTTCTCTGCGACCTGCCCCAGGTCGCGCTCGATGCGCCGGTCGAGCAGGTTGTACTGGTTCTGCGCGCTGATGAATGGCGTCAGGCGCTCGCTCTTGGCGACCCACTGCGACTCGACGACCATCCAGCCGGTGTAGTTGCTGTTGCCGATGTACCGCACGCGTCCCGACTTCACGACGTCGTCGAGCGCGCGCATCGTCTCCTCGATCGGCGTCACGGGATCGGGCGCGTGCATCTGGTACAGGTCGATGTAGTCCGTGCCCAGCCGCTTCAGCGAGGCGTCGACCGCATCGAAGATGTACTTCCGCGAGCCGCCGCCCCACAGCGGCCCCTCGCCCATCGGCGAGCGAAACTTCGTCGCCAGCACGATGTTGCGCCGGTGCTCCTTGATCGCCTGGCCCAGGAACTCCTCCGACTTCCCGCGCCCGCCGTAGACGTCCGCGGTGTCGAAGAAATTGATCCCAAGCTCGACGGCCTTATCGACGACGGCCTTCGTCTGCGCCGCATCGATCCGCATGCCGAAGTTGTTGCACCCCAGCCCCACCGCCGAGACCATCAGCCCCGACTTCCCGAGATTCCTGTATTCCATACCTAGTGCTCCTTTGGTGAGGTGCGATTGTAGCAGCGCGTCGGCTTACGTTCCGTCGTGGTGCCACGCAGCTATCGGTTGTGACTCGCGCCATCTACATTTACTTCCGATGACCCCCGAACAACTCCAGACCCGCCGCCGCCAGCTTGCAGGCTCATGGTGGCGCCGGCGCCTGCTCTCGTTGCCCGGCCAACTGCTCTCGAACACGGGCGCGTACAACGTCGCCGAGGAGATGCTCGTCCAGGCAGACTGGCGTGTGCTCGAAGTAGGGTCGGCGATGGGCAGCCGGCTGCTGCTTTTCGACCAGCAGATCAAGTTCCGCGAGTACAACGCTCTCGGTGTCGAACCGCTCGCCGATCTCGGGCGACGCTCGCAGCGCGCGTTCACCGACGCGGGACGCCCGCTGGCCGCCGTCGTCGCCGACCCGCAGTCGCTGCCGTTCGCCGATGGCGCTTTCGACGTCGCGTTCTGCAGCGACATGCTCCGCTTTCTCGATGTCCGCAGCGCGCAGTCCGCCCTCCGCGAGATCAGCCGCGTCCTCAAGCCGGGCGCGATGTGCCTCGCGTGGGATCTCGCACCGGCCGACGGACGCTGGTCGTGGTGGCAGCGGTTCTGGCTGCGCGCCTACAGCGATGCCCCTCGCATCTCCTCCGACAAGTCGTGGCTGGCGCTGGCGGAACGCAGCGGCTTCGACATCGCCGAGCCTGCGCATTTGCGTCCCTGGCTCTACCCGCCGATCGCGCGCACGTCGTTCGTCGCGAAGAAACTCCCGCCTGGCTGGCGACGCGAGGGCAACAACCTGATACCACCGGAGATGGCGCCGCCGGACGCTGGGCAGTCGTCAACCGGTGCATAAGGGCTCGACACTGAGTTTGCTTCGCCCGCGCCGGTTCGGCGACAGATGCAGGCGGCGCCCACGCTATCGCTTCTTGGTCGCCGTCTTCTTCACCGGCTTCGACGTCGTGCGATCGTCGTTTTCGTTGAGGCCGACGGTCTGGGCGAGGATGCGCGACATTTCTGTGGAGTCGAAGGCGCGCATGGTGGTGCTGGTGACATTGCCGGCACCGACGACGTTGAGCATCGCGCCCATCATCGCTTCTTCGGAAGGCGCATCGACGATGGCGACCATGTCGTAGTCACCCTGCAGCCAGTACACACTCTGGATCTTAAAGCCGACGCGGGCGTTCGCCTGCCGCGTCTGGGCGGCGCGCTTGATGCTGTCGCGAATGTCCTTCGCGCCTTCGGGGGTGAATCTGTACAGCACGACGTAGGTGGCCATGGGTCCCTCCCTGGCGCGCCCGCCGGGGCGCGATTGTTGGCTTGGGGCGTGTGATGCCCCTGCCGAGGCTGCGGGCAGGGGCATCACACAGAGTGATGGGTGTGGCGCAATCATACGCCGATCGCGCCCAGCGTCAAGCGGTTCGCTGCACGACCCTCTCAGATACGAATTTGGCTGTGGATCTGCCTCGTTTTGCTACGCTGAACCCGATCCAGACGTGCAGTTGGTGGATATTGACAAGCACAGAAGCCGAAACGTTGACGCGGCTTACTGTCATGTCCGACAATCCGCGCACGATTCTTTATGTAGACGACGGCCCTCTCTGCGAGGGACGATCGCGAGAGGGGACCCCGCGAGAGGGGCACGGAACATGAGGACGTTGAAGCTTGGCCTCGCGCTTGGGGCCGGTGGCACGAGGGGCGCCGCGCACGTCGGTGTCATGCGCGTGCTCGCCGATGAGGGCATCAAGCCGGACGTCATCGCAGGCACGAGCATCGGTTCGCTGTACGGCGGGCTGATCGCTGTGGGCCATGAACCTCACGAACTCGAGGAAGGCATCCGCACCCGCCCCGACCGTGAGGTCTACGCCCTCTTCCGCGACCGGCTGAAGCTGCGCGCCAACAATCCACTCGCCCGGCTGTTCTACAGCAACCTTGCCGGTCACTACATCGAAGACCTGCCGATCCCGTACGCCGCGACCGCGTCGGACATGGTGGAGCGACGCCAGGTCGCCATCACGAGCGGCCCGATGATCGACGCGATCGAAGCGAGCATCGCGATACCCGTTATCGCGCGCCCCGTGCTGCACCAGGGCCGCTACCTGCTCGATGGCGGGTTCTGGGATCACGCGCCGGTTGACGCTGCACATGACCTCGGGGCGGACATCATCGTTGCCGTGCAGATCGCACGGCCGTATCAACTCAACGAACGACTGCGAACGGCTGCCGTGCGGGCGGTGTCGGTGCTCGACCGCGTCGCCCTTCAGCGGACGCTCGCCGGTGTGCCGTTCACGATTCGCGCGGTGTCCACGCCGCTCCAGCAAGGCCGATCAGCGCAGGTCATTTTGCGACCGATGCTGCCCGTCTTCCGCGGGCGCTCGCCCTCGCACCAGATCGATTGCTTGGAAGCGGGCATTCTCGCCGCGAAGGAAGCGCTGCCCGCGATCAAGGCACTGCTCGCCGGGGAAGCGCCAGCAGAGGTCGCCGAGGAGTTCGCTCCGGGGCAGCCACGGCTGCTCACCGATCCCGGGCTCGCCTGATTTCAAGCGCCGATCTGATCACCCTGCTATCATCCACGCGATGACGACGCAGCAAGCCGAAGGCTTCCAGCTCGCGCTGCCGATCTTCGAGGGCCCCCTCGATCTCCTTCTCCACCTCATCGAACGCGAAGAACTCGACATCACTAACATCGCGCTGGTGCAGGTCGCTGACCAGTATCTGGAGTTCATCCGCGCTCAGGACCACATCAACCTCGATGTGCTGGCCGACTTCATCTACATCGGCGCACGTCTGCTGCTGTTGAAGTCGCGGGCGCTGTTGCCACGTCCTGAGGTGCCGGAAGAAGAACTAAGCGAGTACGAAGATCCGACGGACGACCTGGCGAGGCAGCTTCGTGAATACAAGCTATTCAAGGAAGCAGCTGGCCAGCTTCGCAGCATCGAGCAGGCGGGCGTGCACTCGTACCCGCGGATCGCGCCGCCGCCGGAGATGCCGCCGCCGCTCGGGCTGGACGGCGTCACGCTCGACCTGCTGCGCGAGATGGTCGAGGACGCGCTGACGCGGGTGCCGGATGCGCCGCCGGAGCCGATCATTCGCCCCCATCGCATCACGGTGCGCGAAAAGGTCGCGCACATCCGAGACCGCATTCTCGAGCACCGGCGGCTTTCGTTCCGGGAGCTGATGCTGGAGTGCCAGAGCCGGATGGAGATCATCGTCTCGTTCATGGCGGTGCTGGAGCTGATCAAGTCGCGCGTTCTCGATGCGGAGCAGGACGGACGGTTCGCGGACATCGCCCTCGTGGCGGTCGAAGACGACGACGGTGATTCTGCACAGGCAACCGTCACGGAAGAGATCGTCGAGTTCGCGTAGCGCCTGCCTTCGTGGGCTGGCCTCGCCCTCACGAAAGTGCAGAATCCTCCCACTTGATCTCCGATCGCTCTGGATCACACAATGGGCCGCGCTTTTACTTAGCGAGTGCTCAGATAAGCAGGAGGGCGCCTTCATGGCCGACGCGGCGACGATTCCGGAAAACCTTCGGGCGAAGGCGCAGGAGAAGGGCTGGCCGGACGACCTGCTGCAGCAGGCGCTGGCGGCGGGCGCATCGCCCGACCAACTCATCAGCTACATGGATCGCGGCATTTCGGCCGAGCAGGCGCGCCAGGTGATGGCGGGCCAGCAGGGGGCGGCCGCGGCAGCCGCGCCTGCAGCAACCGTGCCAGCGGCAACTGCTGCGGTGGTTGCGGCGGTGACGATCTCGGACGAACTGCGGGCGGCGGCGGAGAAGGCGAACTGGCCGCTCGACCTCGTCGAGCAGGCGGTGGGGATCGGCGCGTCCGAGGCCGACCTCCTCAACTACATGAACATGGGGGTGACAGCGGATCAGGCACGCGAGTTCATGCAGCAGCAGGCCGGCGGCGCCTCGCCGTTTGAGCCGGACCTCTCGTGGATGAACGTGCCGACGGAGTGGAACACACGCGCCCGCCCGACAAAGCACGGGCTGACCCTCGACGCGATCAACATCGGCAAGTACGGCGATGTGCCGGACGTGTGGCCGTTCCAGACGGAGATGCCGCGCGGCGCGGTACCGATACCGGGCGTCGAAGGTATGGGCTACTCGATCTTCGAGAAGCAGGAAGTGTGGAGCGATGCCTGCGCACCGCTCTACGAAGAGGCCATCCAGCGGCGATGGCGGCCCGCAACCGACGTGCCGTGGGACAGCATCCAGCCCCTGCCCGATGACCTCGAGCGCGCGATCTGCCAGATCTGTACGCACATCTCCGAGAAAGAACAGAACGAGGCCGACATCCTCGGGCGTTGGGAACCGGAGATCAGCTACGGCTACCACGAAGTGAAGCTCTACCTCGCGACGACGATCTTCGAGAACGCACGGGCTGTCGAGGTGTTCCGCAAGCGCGCGCTCTCGAACGGCGGTGGGCTCGGCGTGCAGTCGTCGGGCTGGGGCTTCCGTTCGGTTGTGGATGCGCGGAACTTCACGGAGATGTCGACGATCCAGATGGTGCTGCACGACAGCATCACGCTGGGCCAGTACATTTACGGCGAGAAGTACGCGAAGAACGCCGCCGAGAAGTTCATCTTCGCGCACAGCATCCAGGACAAGGCACGCCACATCGCATACGGCATCACGCACCTGAAGTACGCCCTGCTCAACCGGCCGGAACGCCGCGAGGAGGTCCAGCGCTACCTCGATAAGGGCGAGACGATGCTCGTGCAGGATGACCGCAAGGATCCCTCGACGCGCGCTGCCTTCGCCATCTACTTTGGCGGCGGCAAAGACAACATCGGCGAAGGGCTGCGAATCTACGACGAGATGCGCGGAAGGGCCCTTCGGCAGTACCTCGCGCGCCTCAAGTGGGCTACGCTAGACCGCACAGAGCGGCTCCATCCAGACCTCAAGGCCGTGCTCGAAGCCGCATCATAGGACGGGTTCTGCGCCTGTCGCACGCAAGGAGAAACGACCATGCCAGTGTTCCCGTCCGTCGAGTGGTTCGAAGCCCTCAAGAACATCGTCAACAGTTCTCCCGAGTTCCGCCACAACGGCACCATCGACACCGTGGTCGGCGTGAAGGCCGGCGGTAAGATCTTCGAGCTTACGTTCGAGGCGTTCGAGTGTGAGCGCGTCCGTGAGGCGACCGAAGATGACCTGCGCGACATGGACTTCTGGATGGAGCAGGACGACGAGACTTGGAAGGCGATGATCGAGAACATCAAGACCCACGGCAAGGCCGATCTCGCATTCACGCTGAACACACTCGACCTCAGCCAGGCTGGGGAAGGTCTCTGCCGCTCGCACGACGGGTACCGGCGTGACGCGTTCTATCGCTTCAATCAATCGATCCAGGACTTCTTCGACGCATCGGCGAAGATCGATACCCAGTTCGCGGCGGCCGTCGCCTGACGGCGACGGCACAGCAAAGAGCAGACAACAAACAGCAAAGATTCTGTAGCGCGGGCTTTCAGCCCGCGTTTTCGTTGGCCGCGAGTGGTTGACGTTGGACTGTGGTTCTTTGTCCATCGCACGGAGGCGACGTATCCTCACGCCATGAAGGACGCTCTCGCTAAGCGAGCCCTCGAGGTTAACTGGCGGAATCTTGCGCTGGGTCACGAGGTGTTCGAAACGGACGGCGCGACGTTTGTGCGGAACACCGCGCATCCGTCGATCTACGACGCGAATTTCATGTTCAACGTCACTGCATCTTCGCCGGACGAGATCGACCGACTGCTGCTTCGCGCACAACGCGAGTACGCGCATGCGTCGCGCATCACGTTCCGGCTTGACCCGCACGTTGCGCCGGCGTTTGAAGCGCGGCTTGCGCTCGACGGATACGAGCGCAGCGATTCGCTGGTGATGCTGCTTGAGGGTGCGCTGCGCGGCGAGCCGAAGGCGTGCGATGTCCGCCTGATCGAGGGCGACGCGGGGTGGGAGGCGATGCGCGCGCTGAAGCGCGGCGAATGGGGCGAGACCGCCGCGCGCGTCGGCGAAGGCCCAACGAACATGGCGATCCCCGACGGGCTGATGGAGACGAACAAGCTGAAGTGTCCGCCTGTGCGGTACTTCCTCGCGTACGTGGATGGCGTGGCGGTAGGGTTCTTCAACGCGTGGGAAGGCATTGAGGGAGTTGGGCAGGTCGAAGATCTGTATGTGCATCCCGACTTCCGGCATCGCGGCATTGCGACATCACTGATTCATCACTGTGTGGCGGATGCTCGCGCGCATGGCGCTGGGCAGGTGGTCATCGTGTGCGACCCGACGGACACGCCGAAGGACATGTATGCGGCGATGGGGTTCCAGGCGATCGCTGTCACGCGGCAGTACGGGTTGAAGCGCGCCGGGTAGTGAGCATCAGACTGAGAAGCTGACCGGCTGAATAGCTGACCGGCTATAGGACCTCTGCGCCGCCGTCTACTACTAGCGAAGTGCCGGTGACCCATGCGGCTTCTTCGCTGGCTAGGAAGAGGGCGGCGTGGGCTACGTCTTCGGGGGTGCCGTTGCGGGCGATCTTCTGCTGCGGGAGTTGCGGGTCGAGGGGGTTTGGTGACTCCTGGATGTTCGTCGGGCAGAGGCAGTTCACGCGGATGTTGTCGGCGGCGTACTCCTTCGCGAGCTTCTTCGTCATGCCGATGATGGCAGTCTTGGCAGCGGCGTAGGCGACGTTGCCTCCGAGCCGGGCGGCGCGCGCTGCGGCGACGTTGATGACGGCGCCGGACTTCTGCTTCGACATCGCGGCCAGCGCGTGCTTCGCGCAGAAGAAGTGCGAGCGCAGGTCGACGTTGATGATCGTCTCCCAGTCTCCGAGGGTGGTTTCGTGGCCGCGCTTGTCGCCGGCGATGTAGATGCCGGTGTTGTTGTAGAGGATGTCGATGCGGCCGAAGGCTTCGAGCGCGAGATTCACGGCGGCTTCGGCGTCGCTTTCGCGGGTGAGGTCGGTGGCGCGGGCGACGGCTTCGCCACCACGCTCGCGGGTGAGGGATGCGAGCTTCTCGACCTCATCGCCGTCGAGGCCGGCGAGCACGACCTTCGCGCCTTCGCGGGCGAAGAGCAGGGGAACGGCCGTGCCCTGTCGGCCGCCGGCTCCCGCGATGAGTGCGACTTTGTTGTTTAGTCTCATGTCATTCCCCTGGTTCTCGCGAAAAAAAGGTGTCAGAAAAAGTTTCCGAATAATAAGTCGTTAAGTGATCAATTGCCGGGCGTTGAGTCGCCGGAGCCGCGTTGTTTGTGCTTGGTCATGCCTCATTCTGCCGGTTGGTGGCGTCATGGCTCGTCGCTCCGGTGCGTGCGGTTCGATTCTGAGGCATCATGCCGCTTTCGTGGGGCGATCTCCAATCCTTCGGTGGCACTTCGGAAAATTGGTAACACACGCGACGGGCGAGGGCGCCCGTCCTCAGGGCTAACTCAGGATGAAGTTGCGGATGACTTCGTAGACGCGGGGGTCGTCGCGGAAGGTGCCGTGGCCGGCGTTGGGGGTGCGCTCGAATTGGACGTGCTGGGCGGGAATGGCGGCTGCTATGTCCATCGACGACTCGATGGGCGTGATGGGGTCTTCTTCGCCCCCGAGGACCAGGGTGGGGCACTGGATCTTCGCGAGGTCGGGCAGCATGTCGAAGGCGAGGCCTTCGCCGCCGGGGCCGAGGAAGTCCATCAGGACTTTGCCGCTCATGACCGAGCGTTCACGGGCGTCGGGATCGGCCGCGGGGGTGGTGTTGTAGAACGGCATCGCCTCAACCATCCACGTCATCGCGAACTCCGGCGTGTCGTACCCGACTGTTAGCGCGTGGCGCGCCATCTCTGCGATCCGGTCGCCGCCCTTTTGGCGGAAGATCTCGATGCTGCGTTCGACGTGCGCCTGCCCCTGCGCGGCGGTGCTGGACAAGATGAGTTTGCCGGGATGCTCGGGATGTCGCGTGCCGTACGCGATCGCCACGAAGCCGCCGAATGACTGGCCCATCACGATCGGCTTCTCGATCTCGAGGGCGCGGCAGAAGTCGTAGATGTCGTCGCCCCACTGCGCGAGCGTCCACTTGTCCTGCGGCTGCCGGTCGCTGCGACCGTTGCCGCGATGGTCGATGTAGACGACCTGCGCGATGTCGGCGAACTGCGAGAACGCGGGCCGGAACGACGTGTGGTCCATGCCCGGCCCGCCGTGGAGGAGAATGAGCGTCCGCTTCTCGCGCATGACAGCCCCGTCGGACACGAGCTTCGTGCCATCTACGTCGAAGAAGATGCGGACTCCGTTTACTTCGATTCTCATTTCTTGCCCACCTCGCTGGATGTTGCGTCGACTTCAGAGCGACGGGGTACGGGACCCGAGCTTGAATCAACCGCAGCCGCGTTCTCTTCCAGCATGCGCTTGAGATCGGCTTCCGGAAGCCACCTTCCGCGTTGCATCACGCCTGTCCGCCGCGCCACGTTGGCGACGTCTGCAAACGGATCGCCCTCCAGCAGGAGCAAGTCGGCGCGCAGGCCAGGGGCTACCCGCCCGAACTCGTTGCTGGAGTTGAGGAACTCTGCCGCATCGCAGGTTCCCGCGCGAATCGCTTTGTAGGGCGTGAGACCGGCTTCCACAAACAACCGCAACTCGTCGTGGATGGCGAACCCCCATGCCACCAGCGGCATGTTCGAATCTGTACCAAGCAGGAGACGGGCACCAGCCGCATGTACGCCAGCAACAATCGTGCGCTGCACATCTGCGGCACGCTGCAACAGCGGTATGAACTCGGGAGTGATGCCGTAGGCGGAACTCAAGCCTCGCCAATATGCGTCCACGCCCTTTGGCAAAAGGTGCACATCCTCTCGCGCCAGTTCTTCTTCGATTCTGTGAACCAGCGCCATCTTCTCGATCACGACCATCGTCGGGCAGAACCAGGCGGCCGCGTCCCGCATCGTAGTTGCGGCCCTGGCGATCTTTTCGGTGTCGACGTGATCAAACATGGCCCGGGCGACCGGTTGTCCTCTAAAGGGTGAAGTCTCAGCCTGAAGAGTCGGTAGCAACGAATGAACATGTTCAACTGACTCGAGGCCACGTTCGACCGCGTGCGAGAGCGGTACTTGCTCGGGTAAATGTCCAACAACGCGTATGTCATGACGCTTTGCTGCCGCCGTGATCGCGTCAAAGGCTGGCAGTGAGAGCCGTGAATACGTCTTGAGGAAGTCGTATCCATCGCGCTTCTGTTGGGCAACGGAGGCCTCAGCTTCTTCGGGCGTGTCAATGATCGCCACTGCAGGATCCGCCCAGGCCGATGGGCTACCGTCCATCAGTGGACCTGTCGTGAATATCGAAGGGCCAGGTTGGGACGCTGATCCGGCCGCAGCGCGCATCTCCAGATGCATCGGCGTGCCGAACATGTTGCGGACTGTGGTTACGCCGTTCGCGACGAAGAGGATGCCATACCGCCGCCGAAAATAGTGAACGTGCATGTCGATGAGACCGGGCATGAGGTACCGTCCGGCGCCATCAATGACGATGGCGTCCGGCGGCATAGCTGTGTCATCCAGAGGACTCACGGTGTCGATTCTGTCGCCGCGAACAACGACCGAATGATGCGGGAGGAGCCGATCATCATTCATGGAGACGACGGTGACATCTCGAAACACAGTTGTTGTCATGTCGATTGTTTCAGGCTTCACGCCGCGATGAAGTTGCGGATGGCTTCGATTGTACGATCGGGGGCGTCGAAGAAGGGGCCGTGGCCACAGTTGGGGATGGGTTCGTATTTGACGAGATGCGGCGGGATGAGTGATGCGAGTTCGGCCATGTCTTCGATGGGGACGACGGGGTCGTCCTCGCCGCCCATGACGAGCGTGGGACATTCGATGCGGGCTAGCGCTTCGCGGAAATCGGCGCGCTGGGCTTCGCCGCCGTTTTTGAGGTAGTCGAGCGTGAGATCGCCGTTCACGATGGAGCGCGCGTCGTGGTCGGGGTCGGGTGGCGATCGGAAGTACAGGGGAATGCAGCGCTCCATGTAGGCCATGCCGCGTTCGATGTTGAAATCGGACCAGAAGGAGCGGGCGATGTCCGCGATCTCATCGCCGCCGAGGCGACGGAACGCTTCGGCGATGCGGTCGACATTGAGGCGTGCGTTGCAGCTCAACAAGATGAGTTTCGACGGATGGTCGGGGTGACGCGTCGCATACGACATCGCGACCTCGCCGCCGAACGACGATCCGCAAACGATGGGGCTTTGGATTTCGAGCGCGTCGCAGAAGGCGCGCACGTCGTCGCCCCACTGCGCGAGCGTCCAGCCGTCCTGCGGACCGCGATCGCTGCGGCCGCAACCACGCTGATCGAGGTAGATGACTTGCGCGACGTCGGCGAGCGTGGAGAACTCCGGCCGCCAGTACGCACCATCCATGCCGGGGCCTCCGTGCAGGAGGATGAGTGTCGGCTTCTCGCGCATGACGGGACCGTCGGGGACGAGCTTTTGGCCCTCGATGTCCAAGAAGAGGCGGACGCCGTTGACTTCGATTCTCATGTGGCGTGCCCGGCCATTTCGGCTAGCTTGCTAGCTGTGTTCCAGTTTCTCGCGGTTGCCGGAACGCCGAGCGCTCTCTCGACCTTCGCCGCCAACTTCGAACGACCGAGTCCAGCTGGCGTATACAGAAAGAACACGCGCCCCTTCATCGCAAAGTCTTCGGAATCTGCCTTCAACTCGTTCAGACTTGCCAGGTCCGGATTCTCTGGTGAGGAATCAAGGAAGAAGAAGTGCAGCGCCTTGCCATCCGTCACCGGAAACGGATTGTTCTTGATGGCCTGTGCAAGTTCGGCTGCTCGCAGGAGCACGACGTGGGGTTTGAACCCGTGGTCTCTCTGCACGGCTGTACCGAATGTTTCGACGAACCCTTTCGGCAGGACCCGCTTCACATCAAACACCGCGTTTCCGCTCTGGATGTACGTGCGTACGTTGTCGCATCCAAGGCTCTCGAGGATTGTTGTAAGCGCCTTCATCGGTAGGAGGTTGTTGCCGCCGACATTGATGCCCCGAAGGAGTGCGACGTAGGTATTCACGCAGACTCCTACACGGACCCCAGCAACGACTTCAGGCCGTCGGCGATGGTGCCGCGCCAGCTAACGTAGTCGTGGCCGCCGTTGAACTCCGCGTACGTGACCTCGTAGCCTTTGCCGACTAGCACATCGCGAAGGCGGCGGTTCGCGGCGGTCATCGATGGGTACGTGGGATGTGCCGGGCGCGTGCCGTCTTCGAGCAGGCCGACATCCATGTACCAGCGGAGTGGCAGTTGCGGTGCGGCTTCGAACTCGCGCGTGAGCCACTGCCAGTCGCTGCCGTCGCTGCTGCCACTGGTTTCGCCCGGACGCCACCAGTACGAGCCCGACTGCGAGAGAACGTTGCCGAAGACGTCGGGGTGGCGCAGGCCACAGTAGGCGGATGCGAGGCCGCCGAGGCTCATACCCGTGACGACCGTGCTCGCGGGGTCATCGGTGATCGCGTACTTCGTGCGCCACATCGGCATGAAGTCTTTGGCGAGCCAGTCGGTGGAGGTGTCGTTGCAGGCGAGTTCCGTCATGCGATCGGGGTTGTGCATCATCACGCAGACGACGGGTGGGATGATGCCTTCGGCGATCATGTTGTCGAGCGTTGTGTGTAGGGCGAGCTTACGGCTGATGATGCCATCGAACTGGAGCACGACGGGATACGGGCCTGACGCTGGGTCGTAGCCGGGCGGCAGGTATGTCCAGATCCGCCGTCCCGTGGCGAGCGGATCGCGCTCGATGTCTTCTCGCTCGATCGTGCCTTCGGGAACACCGTCGCGCTTCTCGATGTACGGCTGCGGCGGCGCGTCGGGGAGTTCGACGTATGACTGTGGCGCCTGTCCCGGTGTAAATGCCGTCTGGTTTGGGTTGAGCGGGTCGGTGATCCAGGCGCGCGCGCGCTCGACGTAATACGCCTCCTGCTCCGCGATGCTCAGTTCGCTGACGCGCTGCATGGGGTCGTTCGGTGAGAAGTGATACGCGGCTCGAAGATCGCGCCGGACGCAATACGTGCGATACCAGAGATCCGTGCCGTCGAGCTGTTCCATGCGATGGAAGGCAGTGTCCGCGTAGCGGCCGATGCCAGGGAAGATCGTGATGTTCTCGAGCGGTTGAGCTGCGCGGTAGACGAACGTGACGAGTCTGTGCACTTCGTCACCGTCGATCGGCTCAACGAGTGGCGAGCCTTCCGCCTCGGCGCGCGTCCAGAAGGCGTCGAGAGCCGCAGTGTCGCCATTGGCGAGGGACACCCGCAACAGGTGGATGCGGGGACTTTCTGGGTGGTCGCTGTCCGGCATGTCAGTGAGTATCTGGCTCGCGGCGGGGTCATACAAGGAAGGGCGGCTCATATTGCAGGCGCATTGCAACCTGAAAGCGTTAGTACTTTGTTTACACCTTATGGCTCGGAGCCGCCGATACCGATCCCGGAACTTGAGACGGGGGACGGGGCCCGACGTGAGTCGGACAGGGGGTGTCTTGTGGCGACGTTCGTTTCGATGATGACGTGGCACCGGAGCATGGCCGGTGAGGAGGAGATTCGCGCGCGGATCGATGCGGACGAGGTGCGGCTTTGGGGGCTGGGGATGCACTCGATCATCTTCGTGTCCGACGAGCCGGGCGAGAGCGCGGCGGTGCTGGTGAGTCGCTGCGAGGATCATGTGGCCGCGGCCGTGATTGCGGAAGCGATCGTCGGTGCAGCTCTGGTCCGGGTTGATTCGCTGCGGTTCGACGAGCCAGAAGGCCGACCGGCGTGGCTCGTCGCGCCGACGCCAAGTCCTCGGCCCGCGCGCAAGCAGCGACGGCGGCGTGAACCTGCGGGACTCGCCGCGTAGTTCGAGCGGCGGGGTGGTTCGTGATACGGGCTTGATGGTGGTGGCGTGCCTGTAGCGGTTCGTGCAGGTACGGCGGGCTACGGTGTGGATGTCACATCGAAGCGCCAAGGAGCACCAGCATCATGAACAAGACGGACATCAAAGAAGGCATGCCGATTGTTTGCTCGGACAACAAGCAATTCGCGGAGGTGGACCGCATCGAGGGCGTGTTCATCAAGGTAACCAAGGACGACGAGGGCAACCATCACTGGTTCCCGCTGAACTGGGTGACGAGCGTCGACGACAAGGTTCACGTCGACCGCCCGGGGCAGCAGGCCATGCAGGAGTGGTCCGACGAGGCTCCAACGCTCGCGGCCTGACCCGCCAGGCGAGCGATAACGCGAGCGATATGTGGGGCCCGGACGAGCAATCGTCCGGGCCTCTTCGCGTCTCCGCCTGCTGATCGCTAGAACAACGCGATCGGGTTTACGGGGGAGCCTGTGCCGCCGACTACGGGCAGCGGGGCGAGGGTGAGCATGAATTCATAGCGCTTCTCCTCTGCACACGCCTCCGCGAGGGGCTGGAGCAGCGAGTTGTCGACGAGGGCAACACCGTACGCGAAGAGCGCGCCGTGCATCGACCAACGCATGCCGTACTCGTTCGGCGATGCATCCATCAGATCCCACACGAGCGCCGACACGTCGTGGTCGCGCACGAACGGCAGGCACGATGCGTGCAGTCCGGGTGATGGCGGGTTGTAGCCGCTCCAGGCCGGGTTCGCTGACTGCCACGCCTCGCGGCCGCTGTACACGACGAGCGCGTCTCCGGGCTCGACTGTCACGCCTTGCGCTTCGCAGATCGCCTCGAGCTCCCAACCGTGCACCGGCTTCTCGATGGTCACCGATGGCTCGCCGCGAAAGCGCGGAACGTCGAGCAGGACGCCGCGCGTCGTGATGCCCTCGCGCCAGTGGTGGATGGCGCCGTAGTTCGCGCCCTCGGTCGTGATTTCAACGTTTGGGTCGCGGCCGTTCCACATGCCGTTCTCGTCCCACACATGGCACAGCGCATCGACGTGCGTTGTCACGTAGCCGTGGTAGGAGATGCCGTAGAAGTCGACAACGGCGCCGTCATAGAGCCGGATGAAGTGTTGCGCGGGCTGGGGATTCCCGCGTCCGGGCGTCTTCGGATAGTCGCGGCTGAGCGACACCGCCCGCCCCGATTTCACGAGCGCGGCCGCCTGCACGCGCTTCTCGGGCGTGATCAGGTTGATGGCGCCCTGCTCGTCGTCAGGCCCCCAGCGGCCCCAGTTGTTCTCGCGCAGGTACGCGGCGGCTTCATCGCGGTTCGGCGGTGTGCGTTCCATCAGAACCTCCGGGGCAAACGGCAGGATGCGCGCTCAGGCGCTGGGTGCGGTGGGACGATACTAGGTTGGGGGTTCCCACGCATGTCGCAATGGTTGTTGGTTTCCTTGTTGTTGGCTTGCGCGGCCGCCTGTGCTGGCGCGTGCAAGACCGGCGACAAACCACTCACCGAGGCCGCGCCACGTCCGACATCAACATCCTCAGAGCGCACACCAGCAACGGCCAAGCTCACACCCGAAGATGGTGGTGCGACCGACGACGCCGACGCGTGCATCAAACAGGAGGCGGCATGCCTCGAAGCGCAAACGGCGATTACCGGCGCGCGCACGTGCGAAGGTCTCGGCAAGCGCGTGTGCCTGGTGCTGCTCGGCCAGGTCTCGCCGGAACTGGTGAACCACCTCGTGCGGTTCTATAAGGAGGACTGCGGGCTTACGATCTCCGTTCTTGAGCCCTTGGCGATTAGGGGCGGCATCTTCAACACGCAGCGCGGGCAGGTCGACGCAGGGCCTTCGATCGACTACGCCGGGAACTCCTTCCTTGATGACTACAACAATCCAGACGTGACGCTCATCGTGCTCACGCCGGTCGACCTGTACGACTCCACGACGGACTATCGCTTCGTGTTCGGAATCAAAGGAAACGCTGGCAACCCGCGCGGCATCATCTCGACGTTCCGGATGGATCCTCGCGTCTACGGGGAGCGGGAGGACGAGGAGCTGTTCCGAAGCCGCGTCCGCAAGTTCGTGTCGAAGTACATGGGGTTGCTCTCTTTCGACCTGCCGGTGAGCGCGGAATCAGGGGATCCCATGTACGACCCGATTTACAGTCTCAACGACCTCGATGCGATGACGGAGCCGTTGCCCATCTGCTAGCAGTGCGAATGCGGCGAAGACCTAGAACCTAACAGCCAGTGGATATAACCTCAGGCCCATGGCTGTCTACTACGAACGAGCAGGCGCCGCAGCGGTCCTTACTATCGACCGCCCAGACCGCCGCAACGCCGTCGACCGCGCGACGGCGGAGGAGCTGTACGCGCGCTTCCGCGAGTTCGTCGCCGACGATGACGCGCGCGTGCTCGTTGTGACGGGCGCGGGTGGCGAGTCGTTCGTCGCGGGCGCGGATCTCAAGGCGATGAACAACCCGACGGGGTCGCGGGCGGCTGGCGACCGCGCGTCGATCGAAGGACCGATGGGGTTCACGCGCGCACACTCACCGAAGCCGACGATTGCGGCGATCGAAGGCTGGTGCGTCGCAGGCGGGCTCGAGATCGCGTGCTGGTGCGACATCCGCGTCGCGAGCGAGATCTCGCGCTTCGGCTGCCTCGAACGGCGCTGGGGTGTGCCGCTGATCGACGGCGGGACGCAACGGCTCCCGCGCATCATCGGGCAGGGACGCGCGCTCGACCTCATCCTCAGCGGGCGCGTGATCGACGCCGCGGAAGCGGAACGCATCGGGCTCGTCACGCGCGTCACGCCGAAGGGGCAGGCGCTTGCGGCCGCGCTCGAACTGGCGGAGCAGATCGCCGCGTATCCTCAGGCGTGCGTGCTGTCCGACCGGCAGGCGCTGTACGAAGGCTGGGATCGCCCGCTCGAAGAAGGCATTCAGATCGAGGCCGAGATCGGGCGCACCGTGCTCGAAGAAGCCGCGAAAGGCGCGATGCGCTTCGCGGGCGGCGAAGGCCGCGGCGGCAAGGGAACTTAGGCCTTCTTCGCCGCTTTCTTTATGGGAGAGCCCTCCGACTTCCGACCTCCGGCTTCTGACTGCTCTGTGCGCGAAGCGCGCCCTGCCGGTACGCAAGCAGCATCATCTCGCGGTCGCTCCACGTCACCTCGACGGGCACCATCATGTTGGCCAGCGCGGAGCAGGCGCTCTTTGTGCTCGCCAGCGACAGCGGGTCCATCGACAGCAAGCGCGAGGCGAGCTTGCGTGCTTCGGGCATCAACTGGTCGGCGGGGTAGACGTGGTTCACGAAGCCCCAGCGCTCAGCCTGCTCCGCCGTGAAGCGTTCGCAGGCCATCACAAGCTCCTTCGTGCGCGCGGGGCCTAGCTCGCGCATCAGCCGCGGCAGGGCCTGCCACGTCAGCGGCAGGTCGAGCTCGACCTCCGGTATCGAGAACCAGGCGTCCTCCGAGGCGATCCGCACGTCGAGGCAGCTCAGGAACACGACGGCGCCGCCGACGGCCAATCCGTTGACGGCGCCGATCGTCACTTGCTCCAGCCGGTCGAGCATGTCGCTCGTCTTACCGCCGATGCTCGCGCGGGCGCGGCGGTCGACGTCATTTGCGGGCGTGCTCTCGCGGCGGTCGCCGATCTGCGCGCCGGCGGAGAACGCGCGGCCGGCGCCGGTCAGGATCAAGACGCGCGTCTCGAAATCGGACTCCAGCTTGTGGCAGGCGTCCTGCAGTTCGTCGTGCAGGGCGACGTTCAGCGCGTTGAGCTTCTCCGGCCGGTTGAGGGTGATCGTCATCAGGCCGGGCAGTTTCTTGTCGCGCGTGACGATGATGTTCTCGTACTTCGGCATGGTTCTACTCCTTCGGCACGAAACTTGACGGGTGTATGCACCCACGGCTCACGCGCGTTTGCATCTGTGGTGCTTGACGTGCGGGCACTATGGTTGGATGGAGGCTTAGGATCGAGCGCGAGAGACCCCTAGTCCGGACTAAGGCCCGTCGGACGAAATCGCGGGGAAAGCCCCTGTTATACTCCTATCCGGCACACCCCGTCCCCCGCCGATATTTCTACGCTGGATGCTCGCAATCGCCGCAGGAACGCGACGGGAAGCGTGAGCCTTCGGCGGGGCCAGACACCCCTGCGCATGGATGCCGTCGTCGACAGATGGAAGTGGGATCAGAGGGCCGGTAAGAAACGCATGGCGACAGGCAACTCCGAATACATCCAAGAGCCCGCGGGCGAGCGCGCGGCGCGCCTGATCGCACAGGCGCTCGCCGAGGCGGAGGTGATCATCGCCGCCGAGCGTGATGCTCGCGCGCCGCAAATCACGCCCGAACTTATCGACGCACTGAGCCGCTTCGGCGACATCCTCACGCGCCTCATCGATCACAGCGAACACCTGTCCGTCCGCATCGACGAGCTGAGCGCCAAGATCGACGACCTCTCGCAAACGCGCGCTCCGGCGACTCCCGTGGTCAACGGCGGCGCAAAGCCGCAGCTTCCCGAGATGGAGCCGTCATTCGCGCCCGGCGGCGAGGGTGTGGATGTGTCGATCGCTGGCGTGCCCGGCTTCCAGGGGCTGATGGAAGTGCAGCGCGCGCTCGTCCGGCTCGCACAGGTGCAGTCCGCCGCCGTCCGCCGCTACCAGGACGACGAAGCCGCCATCCAGCTCATCCTCAGCCAGCCGATGACGGCTAACGCGATCGCCGAGGCGATCACGGCCGCGACCGGCACGCAGGTCATCGTTGATGATTCGCGCCCGGAGTCGCTGCGCCTGCGGCTGCGCTTTCTCTAGGCAGACTTCTTTGCCACTCCGTCGGTAATGGCGTACATCGTCGCTGATGCGCGGAACGATGCATCGAAGCGATCCGGGTCGGGCGATGTGATCCACACCTGATCTGCTTCGATTGCCGAGAGGACTGTCTCGCGGCGGGATGCGTCCAGCTCTGAAAGCACGTCGTCGAGCAGGAGGATGGGGCGTTCGCCGGAGCGTGACTGCAAGAGGCGGGTTTCGGCGAGACGCATTGCGAGCGCGGCGGTGCGCTGCTGGCCGCGTGACGCAAACGACGCTGCGGGTTCGCCGCCGAGCATCATCGACAGATCGTCGCGGTGCGGCCCGCTGAGCGTGTTGCCGGCGGCGATGTCACGCGAGCGGTTTGCGCGCAGCTTTTCTGCGAGCGCTGCCTCGGCCTCTTCCGCGGGAGCCGTGGCAATGCGCTCCGCCGTCCAGTCCTCTGCGAAGCGCGGCGCGTACGCAAGCTCGAACTGCTCGCGCTCGCCGCTCAGGCGGGCGTGGCCCTCGCCCGCGTACGACGAGAGTTCGGCCAGCGCGAGCGCGCGTGCCTGGGCGATCGTCGTCGCTTCGCGGGCCATCTCGTCGTCCCAGAAGTCGAGTTCGTCGCGTTCGCCGTCGCCCTCCTGAATGCGCTTGAGCAGGGCGTTCCGTTGCGTCACAACCTTCCCGTACTTGGAGACGGCGCGACCGTACTGCCGATCCGCCTGCCCCAGCATCGCGTCGAGATAGCGGCGGCGGCCACCGGGCGCGCCGCGCACGAGATCCATGTCATCGGTCGTGAAGAGCACGGCCGTGATCTGGCCCGCGGCGTCCGTTCCCCGGCGCGCGACGCCGTTCACTTTGAACCGCTTGGACGCAGTCAGCCCTCGTGCGCCCTCCTTCCCGACAACGGTTAGTTCGACGGTGACCTCGTCGTCGCCGCGGACGGCTGTGCCGGAGACCTGGGCGAAGGGCTGCGCTTCATCGCGGGCGTACCAGCCGATGTAGTCGGCGTCACCGTCAGCACGGTCGGCCTTCCCCGTCGCGAGCAGGAATATGGCCTCGAGGAGGTTGGTTTTGCCCTGCGCATTCTCGCCGAGGAGCAACACCGGGCCGGGCCCGGCCTCGATGGTCTGGGCGCGGTAGTTGCGGAAATTGGTCAGCGTGAGCGAGCGAAGATGCACGGTGGCGAGTGTATCGAACACCACCGTGCATCATCACGCAGCATCGAATTGTTGCCGCTAGCCGGGCAGCGGATCTCCACATCTAATGACCGGCGCATTGCCGTAGTTCCTCGCGACGAGCCCCAGATCCGCGGGATTGACCGTCCCGTCCTTATTGATGTCCGGCACCAGCGCCGGGGTGCCGAACTGCAGCGCGACGATGAGCAAGTCGTTCGAATTGACCGCCGTGTTCGTGTCCACAGACGCGATCTCGATGCCGTCGGAGCAGTTGTCGTTGTCGGTATCGACCGACCAGAGGGCGGTACCGTAGCCGAAGTACTCGATCAGGTCACTGAACCCATCGTCGTCGGTGTCGAGGTCATTCGGATCGCTGCCGATGGATTCCTCGAACGCCGTCGAGAGCCGGTCACGGTCGGGATCGAGGGCGACGGATAGAACCGGTGGCTTCGATGCCGCGCTCAGTGGATTGGAACCAAGGCGGCACTCAGCGAAGTCGATGACTCTGTCGCCGTCGGTGTCGGCGTTCAACACATTCAGAGAACCGACACTAGGCGCGCACGGGCGCGGCCAACCTGGTGGCGATACAAGCTGCGGCTCCTCGAAGTCCAGCAGGTTGTCGTTGTCGCTGTCGATGTCGCACGGAGCGCCTAGTGGTACGTTGTTCTGTTCGCCGTGGGCGACGGTGACATCATTCGGGCGGCCCGGCGTTAGCAACGGCCCGTTGTCGGTGTTCACCTGCGACTGGTTCTGGATTCCGCAGTTGTCGGTTGCAAGCACGCCGTCGCAGTCGGTATCAGCAACGCACGTCGCGCGGAAGCTGACCATGCCGGCAGCGCCGCTCGCGCCGCCAACCTGCAGGTAGTACTGGACGCCCGCCGTCGCGTTGAACGAGATGGCCGAAGCGCCGGCGAACGCGCCGCCGTTGTCGTTGCATGTAAGGAGTGGACCGCCACCGCCGGGCGCAGGGAGCCCCTGGTACGCGGCCAGCACGGTGTCGAACGTTGCGTATTCGACGGCGACGTTCATCGTGCCGCTGATGTTTGGCGTGATGCGGTACCACAGCGACGCACCGATGGCGCCGCATGGCTGCGATTCGCCTGCTTGTAGCGTGGCGTCGATAGTGCAGACGAGGTTGTACTCATTGCCGAGAGCGACACGCGCAGCTGCCTGCTGGTTCTGGGGTTCGACACACCCGGGGCGGAGAGAAGCATAGATGCTCAGTTCGCCCGTGGCGCCGCCGAGTCCGCCGACCTGGAAGTAATAGCTGCGTCCAGCTTGAACCCCGATCGCGACGCCGGACGACGAATCGCCTGGTTGCACGTCGTCATTGCAGGCGATGTAGCCGAGCACTCCCGGCGGGGACACCATGCCCTCGTAGGCCGCCAGCACCGTGTTGAAGTCAGCGTTGACGTTCACCTCGAGCACGCCATCGGCTGTTGCGTCGTAGCGATACCACACTGTGCTACCGATGCCGCATGGCAGATTCTCGCCCGCTTCGACACCAGCACCGCCCGTGCATTGCGTGTCGAAGCCTCCGGAGACGAGCGTTGACGCGTTGCCGACGTGGTCATTTGGTGGCAGGCAGAGAGATGCGGTGGAGACATTGAGGGAGAGCGATCCGCCGAGCGCGCCGCGGCTGCCTGCCTGAACGAAGTACTGGCGCCCTTCAACGAGTTGCGCGAGGACTTCGGACTGGCTGGCGCCGCCAGCGTCATCGTTGCAGGCGAGAAGGGTACCTAGTTGACCTGGCGGTGAATCCGCTGCGTCGTACGCAGCGACAACGGTGTCATAATCGCTACCAAACGTGCTGATTATCGCGACTGCGTCCTCGTCTGCGAAGAACGTGAACCACGCCGTTTTTCCGACCATCCCGCAAGGAAGCGGCTCACCGCCCTCGATCGATGCGCCCGTCGTGCACTGCGATGTGCTTGTCGGCGCAATGAGGAACGTCGCGCTGAAGAAATTGTCATTCGGCACGAAGCAGCTCGACCCGAATGACAGCTCGAGCGTGAGGTCGCCGGACTGGCCGACGTAGCCGCCGGCCTGCACGTAGTACGTCGTGCCGGACGTCACCGGGAGGTCGACGGCCGATTGGAGCGTGCCCCCCGCGTCGTCGTTGCAGTTCAGAAGGTTCAGCTGGCCTGACGGTGACGACGCCGTGTCGTACGCGCCGATGACCGTGTCGAAGCTGCTGCCGGCCGTCTGCGCGGTCGCGAATCCCGTCATTGGTGCGACGAAGCTGAACCAGACGGTGGCGCCGCCCATGTTGCAAGGCAGCGGTTCGTTTATTTCGGTGGATGCCCCCGCCGTCGACTGATTCCAGGGTGTCGGCGGTGGCAGCAGCGTGCGGCGTCCGGCGAAGTCGTCGTTTGAAGGCGGCATCGATAGCGTTAGGAGGCCCTGGTTGCCGTTGAAGCCGCCGGCTTGGATGTAGTACGTCGTCCCCACTGTCACGCCGAGGGTGAGTTTGGACTGGAGCGTGCCGCCGGTATCGTCGTTGCAGCCGAGGAACGTGCCCAGTGTTCCGGGCCCGGTCTTCACGTACATCGCGAGGGCGGTGTCGAACGTGCTTCCGGCGGTGTGCAACGTCACGGTTGCAGTCGCGGGCGCGGTGTACTGGAACCAGACGGTCGAACCGATGCCGCCGCACGCCTGTGGTTCACCGGCCTGTCGCGTCGCGCCGAAGTTGCTCTGTGATCGGGGATTCGGCGGCGCGAACGGCAACGCATCGATCGCGTTGTCATTTGGCGGCCCGACAACGGCGGTGGCACAGGGTGGGGCTGGAACGGTGTTTTGCACCGCAGCAAGCGCGTTGACGCGGCAGGCCGTGACGTTGTTGCGCGCATCCAGCACGGGCACCCCCGTCGCCTTCAGACGCGCCTCGATCGCGGATGGTGCGAGCAAGGGTTCGTCGCTCTTGAGGAGCGCGGCGACGCCGGCGGCCATCGGTGAGGCCATCGATGTGCCCTGAAAAGTGGCCAGGCCGCCTCCCGTGACGGTGGATGTGATGAGGGAGCCCGGCGCCACCAGATCCAGTGATGGATCGGAGTTGCTGAAGCACACGATGAGATCCGGGACAGTTGGCTCACCGCAATAGCCCGCGCCGACGTTTGCGTCGTACGTCGCGCCAACTGAGATCACGTTGTTGATGCAGGCGGGCAGCGATGTGCCGCCCGCGTCGAATGAATTGCCACTGGCCGCGAAGACTGTGACACCTTGCGCTTTCAGCGTTGCGATCGCGCTGGTCAGCGCTGGATCGACGGCCTCGCAGGAGCCCGGCGCGTACGTGCCGAAGGATCCGAGGCTCATGTTGATGATGTCGACGCTCGGTTGGTTGACGATGATGTCGTCCATCGCCGCAACGACGTCGCTGAAGTAGCCGTTGCCGGAGTCAGCGAGGATCTTGTACGCCGCGATCTGCGCATCGGGCGCGATGCCGCGTGCGTCGGCGTTGCTGGACGTGATGATGCCGCTCACGTGAGTGCCGTGGCCGTGGCCGTCTTCCGCCGAGGTGCCCGTTGTGCCGCCGCCGGGACAGGTGCCGTCGAAGAGGTAGCACCGCTGCAAAATGAGATCGTCGGAGAGATTCGGGTGGTCGGTGTCGATGCCGGTGTCGAGCACGGCCACGACAACACCGGCGCCAGTGACACCGAGTGCATGCGTGTCGTCGCCATTGACCAGTGCGACGGCTTCGGTCAGCGAGGCGCGCGTTTCGCGGTCCAGGGAGATGCGAGCGACGTCGGGCTGAGATGCGAGGACTTCGAGGCCCTCCTCGGTGACTACACCGCTGACTGCGGGCACAACCTTGAATGTGTGCCTTACTTCGAACTCGTTTGTGTCTACGGCGGAGAGCGTCCGCTGACGCGCTCCGGCGACCCGGGCCGATTCGGCGGCAACGGCGGCATCGGTCTCCGGCGGCTTGCCGGACTCGAAGAAGGACACGACCACGCGGGCCGACCCGTCCTCGCGAACCTGTCCCGCGACTTCTGGATCGACATAGGCTACGCCGCTGTTCTGGCTCGCGGCGGCCTTCGCGCTGTCGCTGTCCTGAGGCTCGGTGTCGGCCGTCCCGAAGGATGCCAGAATTGCCGCGGACGTGGCCGCGAACGCGACGGCCATCCGTCCAACCCAACGGTATTGCATTGTGCCCCCTAGCTAAGGAATCTGCAGAAACGTCCCGAGCTTAACGAGAGTGATTCGCATGGCGAAGTATGAAAGGAGTTCGTCTCCGTGACTCTGTTGGGCGCGATCGTACGCCCAACAGAGCATGCCGTCAAGGGGATACTTAGACAGCGTGTCTGGAGAATTGACGTCTGGCGTCTCTGCTTTTTGAGTCAATTTGCCGCCCTTGCCGCGGTGCGTTGGCGTTCTCAGAAACTCTTCGCAAGCAGCAGCGAACGAAGCACCGGCACGGCGATGCGTGTCCAACCGATTGACCGCGATCATCCGTCCCGCGCGTCATACCGTCAACCCCCGGAGGGATACGGTTTGTAGCCCATTGCCGTTTGCGCGCCTTCGTTCCCTGCGCTGCGTGTACCTCCTTCCCACCAGATCACGGAGCGCCTTCGCTGCGACCAAAGCGCGGCGCGCCGGATTGGGAGCCTCGATTTCGAAGGGCCGTCGGATCGCCGGCCAGAGATCGGCAAGAGACGCTATTCCGAAGCCGCCGCCCGCGATATGATCCCGCCGACGAATTGCACCGGAGCGTGCGCCTGAGGCGCGCGTGTCCAGAGGAGGCCGAGACTGTGCTCCCAAGCCAATTGCCACCGGGCAACTACATCTATTGGGCCTCGCTCGTCATCTTTCTTGGCTTCGCCGCGTATTCAATCGGCATCAAGGTGTCCGTGTTCTCGCGCGGGCGGGGTGACTGGCGCTTCGACCACCTCGTCGAGCGCATCACGTCGCTGGTGCCGTACCTGCTGGGCAACGCGCGCGTGGCTCGGAAGCAGTACTGGTACAGCGGCCTGCTGCACTCGCTGATCTACTGGGGCTTCATCGTCCTCCAGATCCGCACGATCAACTTCATCCTCAAGGGCTTCAGCAACGAGATATCGATCGAGCACGCCGGTGGCATCGAGGTCCTGCAGGACGCGTACGACATCTTCCTGCGGCCGCCGATGGACCTGTTCAACATCCTCGTCCTGATCGGCTGCGGGATGGCGGCGTGGCAGCGTCGGTTCTGGAAGCCGGCGCGGATGACGTTCAACACGGACGCCTGGCTCATCCTGTTCTTCATTTCATTCCTGATGTTCTCCGACATCATGACGAACAGCCTGGAGATCGCCCTGCATCCGGAGCGCGATGGCGAGCGGTTCAGCTTCATCGCCTATCCGTTGTCGCAGTTCTGGTTGAACGCTGGATTCTCGCAGGCATTCCTCGAAGGGATGTTGGTCTTCTGGTGGTACGCCCACCTCTACGACTTCCTGACGTTCCTGTGCTACCTGCCGTACAGCAAGCACTCGCACGTGCTCAGTGTCGTCCCGAACGTCGCCACGCGGCGCATCGAGCCAACCGGCAAGCTGCAGCCGATCAAGGACTTCGAGAATCTCGAACGCTTCGGCGCGCAGCTGCTCGAGGACCTGACGTGGAAGCAGATGCTCGATGCGTATACGTGCACGGAGTGCGGCCGCTGTGAGATCAACTGTCCGGCGTTCCTCACCGGCAAGGAGCTTTCGCCGAAGAAGATCATGCACGACATGCGCGGCGTCATCGAGCAGGAGGTGCGGAAGATACAGTCGCCCCTATTCGTGTGGGACGCGCTGAAACCGCCCGCAACGAATGGCTCCGCCGCCAATGGCGGCGCCAACGGTAACGGGCATGCGGCGAACGGCCATGGCGAGAACGGTCACGGTGAGAATGGACATGCTGACGTCGTCGGGACCGGCCCGGACGGCAACCTGACGCTGATCGATGCTGTGGGCTTCAATCCCATCTGGGACTGCGTGACCTGTGGCGCCTGCCAGTACCAGTGTCCCGTCTTCATCGAGCACATCCCGTTCCTGCAGGACATGCGCCGCTTCCTGACGATGAACGAAGCCAACATGCCGGAGACGGCTTCCGCGACGCTGATGCAAATCGAGCAGCGCGGCCACCCGTGGCGCGGCACGCAGTACACACGCTCGTCGTGGATGGAGGGGCTCGACATCCCGACGTTCGACGGCTCGCAGAAGTACCTCTATTGGGTCGGCTGCTCCGGTGCGATGGTCGACCGCAACGTCCCGATCACGCGCGCCGTCGCCCGTCTGCTGACAGAGGCCGGCGTGAGCTACGGCTGCCTCGGCGAGGAAGAGTTGTGTACTGGAGACCCGGCCCGGCGGCTCGGCAACGAATACCTGTTCCAGGAACAGGCGAAGTCGCTGATCGAAGTGCTGAACGCGAAGGGCGTCGAGAAGATCATTACCAACTGCCCCCACTGCTTCAATACGATGCAGAACGAGTACCCGGACTTCGACGGCAAGTTCGAGGTCATCCACCACACGACCTTCCTCAACAAGCTGCTCGGCGATGGCGCGCTTGTCCCGAAGAACGATTTGCCGCTGGCGATCACGTACCACGACTCGTGCTACCTCGGCCGCCACAACGGCAACTACGACAGCCCTCGCGACATCATCGACAAGCTGCCCGGCGGCGCTCGCGTCGAGATGCCACGCAACCGCGAGTGGAGCTTCTGCTGTGGAGCGGGCGGCGCGCACATGTGGGTGGAGGAGTCGAAGGGCAAGCGCATCAATGTCGCCCGCACGGAAGAGGCTTACGAGACCGGCGCGCAGATCATCGCGACCGCCTGCCCGTTCTGCATCCAGATGTTCGAGGATGGCATCCCGACCGTGCAGCCGGACGAGGACAAGCGGATGAAGACGTTCGACGTCGCGGAGCTGCTGGAGCTGACCGTCATCGGCCGTCCGTCCGGCGGTTCGCCCGCGGCGGATGCGATGGGCATTTCCGAGCCGGAGGCTGTCGCGGCCGAGCCTGCGCCGAGCGAGTAGCCGATGGGCTGGTCAAAACTAGAGGGGCGTTCGCGTGGACGCCCCATTCTTTTTGTGTCGCCGTCGCTGGCGAGCATCGTTCCGGCCGGAACGGTTGGCTCATGCGACGGCTCGTGTGCGGTAGCCCGCGCTAGCTCTTCGCAGCCTCAAGGGTCGGCTGCGCCGCCTTCGCCTCGACCTTGATGGTCTTGGGCTTCACCGTCTCCGCCTTCGGGAGCGTCAGGCGCAGGACGCCATCCTCGAAGTCCGCCGCGGCTTTCGCCGAGTCGACCTCGGTCGGGAGCTGGAACTGGCGGACGAAGGTGCCGCTTCGGCGCTCACGCCGGTACCAGTTCTGGCCCTTCTCCTCGGTTTCATCCTTTGTTTCCGCCGTTAGCGTGAGGTGGTCGCCGGTCACCGAGATGTCGATGTCGTCCGCCTTCACACCCGGCAGCGACGCCTTCAAGACGACTTCGCCATCGGTCTCGAACAGGTCGACGGGGAAGTAGCTTTCCTGCGCTTGTGCGGCTGCCAGGGCTGCCGCCTGCGGGCCAGCGACGAACCGCACAGGCCGCACGTCGTCAAACATGCGGTCGAATGCGCGCCGCAGGTCCGACATCTCTGCGAATGGATCCCATCGTGTGATATCTGCCATGACAATCCTCCATATCTGGGTCTATCTGTAGCTGAGACCGCCTCAGCCCTTTCGGGATCGTTATATCGACCCTAAAGGAAGAAATCAAGAGTCTTTAGTGGTAAAGACTCAATAATAGTACGAATGGCCTTGAAAGTTTGCGATCTGGCTGGCTAGACTGATTGCATGGCAAAGGATCTCTACACCGCTCTGGGTGTCCCCAAGACGGCCTCCGACAAGGAAGTCCGCTCGGCGTACCGGAAGCTCGCCCGCAAGCACCACCCGGACGTGAATCCGGGAGACAAGGCTGCGGAGGCCAAGTTCAAGGACATAACGGCTGCGTACGAAGTGCTGTCCGACGCCGACAAGCGGAAGAAGTACGACAAGTACGGCGACCGCTGGGAACACGCTGACCAGATCGAGGAGATGCAGCGCAACCGCGGTGCGCGCTACGGGAACGGCGGGTTTCAGGGTGGGAACGGCGGCGTCCAATACGACCTCAACGGTATGGACGATATGGGCGACCTCGGCAGTGTCTTCGGTTCGTTCTTCGGGCGCGGGGGCGGCGGGTTCCAGCAGCGTGCGATGTCACGGCGGGGCCAGGACGTGCAGCAACCAACGGACGTCACCTTCGAGGAGGCCTATCACGGCACCACGCGCACGCTCGAACTTGTGTCGCAGGAGGCGTGCGACACATGTGGCGGGACGGGCGAGGTCGCCGGCGCGACATGCCATGTATGCGGCGGTCACGGTGCCATCCGCAAGCCACGAAGGCTCGAAGTGAAGATTCCAGCCGGCGTCGCTACCGGCGCGAAGGTGAAGGTCGCGGGCGAAGGTCAACCGGGCATGGGCGGTGGTAAGAAGGGCGACCTGCTGCTCGTCGTGAATGTGCGGCCTCACCCGCGCTTCGAGCGGAAGGGCGATGACCTGTACGTCGACGTCGATGCTCCGGTGACAACAGCAGTGCTTGGCGGCGAAGTTGAAGTGCCGACGGTGACGGCGAAAGTGATGCTCAAGATTCCGGCGCTGACACAGAACGGCAAGCTCTTCAAGCTCGGCGGCCTCGGCATGCCGCGCGTGAAGGGTGGCGGCAAGGGCGATCTGTACGCGCGCGTGAAGGTCCGCCTCCCGGACCAGCTCGACGACAAGCAAAAGCAACTGTTCGAGGAGCTGAGCGCGGCTGGAGTGTAAGGACATCTATTCCCCTCTCCCGTCTGGGAGAGGGTTTGGGGGTGAGGGACCATGACGAACGAACACATGACAGACGCCGACGAGCCCGTGTACGTGATCTCGATCGCGGCGCGCATCGTCGGCGTCCATCAACAGACGTTGCGCATGTACGAGCGCCAGGGCCTGGTGCAGCCGAAGCGCGCCGCAAACCGCCGCCTCTACTCGCGGCGAGACATCGAGCGCGTGCAGCAGATCCAGCGGCTCGTCGCCGATCTCGGCGTGAATCTCGCGGGCGCGGAAGTCATCGTGCGCATGAACGAGAAGATCCAGGTGCTAGAGCAAGAACTGGATCGCCTGCGGGACGAATTGCAGCGCCAGCGCGACCGCCGCCTGCCGGCGCCACGGGGATAGAAGGGAGAAGCCATGGTTACGGACACGGAACTCAAGTCGGCCTTGCAGCGCCTCGATGAAGTGGAGCGCGAGCTACTGTCGCTCCGTGCGCGCTTGTTGGGCAAGCGGCAAATCGAGAGCAAACCACTTGAAGGTTTGCTAGAAGGGATGGACTTTTCGGAGAGCGAGATCAACGAGGCAAAGACGTCGTGGCTCAAGCAAGACAATGAGTAACACGCTCGTTCCAGACACTCACAGCCTTCTTTGGTTTCTTGCGAGAGACAAGCGTCTCTCCGAACGGGCAAGGCTGGCGCTCCGCGAGGCTTTTTCAACGAGAACACCGATCGTCGTACCCTTGATCGTGCTCGTTGAGGCGTTGCGATTGGTCGAGAAGCAGAAGACTCCGCTGACTATGGACTTGATCCTTGATCAGCTAAGTCTCAGGCCGAACTTGCACGTCGCTCCAATCGACCTCGACGTATTTGCTGCCGTGCGTGCAATCAGTTCGCGGCTGGAGATGCACGACAGGATCATCGCAGCAACGGCCCAGCTGTATGGGGGCTTACTAGTCACCACCGATCCTGCATTTGAAGGCGTCGTCGAAACACTTTGGTAGAGATAGGAAGACCGACATGATGAGACAAGACAGATTCACACAGCAGGCGCAGGAGGTGCTCGCGGCCTCGCAGGAGATGGTGCGGACGCAGCGCCACTCGCAGTGGGACGTCGAGCACGTGCTGCTCGCACTGCTCCAGCATAAGGATGGGCTCGCCGGCCGGATCCTTGACCACATGCAGGTCGATATGTCTGCGCTGACGGCACGCGTCGCGGACACACTCGCCCGCTCGCCGAAGTTGGGCTACGACGTGGTGCAGGTGTACACGACGCCGCGCATCGTCAAGATGCTCGAGACGGCTAACGCGGAGTCTGAGCGGCTCAAGGACGAATACGTGGGCGTCGAGCACATCCTCATCGCGATCGCCGACGAGCGCGACGGTCAGTCGGCCGAGATCCTGCGCTCGTTCAACATCGACAAGGAGCGCATATACCGTTCGCTGCAGGAGGTGCGTGGCAGCGCGCGCGTGGATTCTCCTACGGCGGAGAACCGATACGGCGCGCTGGAGAAGTACAGCGTCGACCTCACCGCCGCGGCGCGCGAAGGCAAGCTCGATCCGGTCATCGGGCGGGAGCTTGAGATCAAGCGCGTCATGCAGATCCTGAACCGCCGCACGAAGAACAACCCCGTCATCATCGGCGAGGCAGGCGTTGGTAAGACGGCCATCGCCGAAGGCCTCGCGCAGAAGATCGTCGCGGACGACGTGCCGGAGAACGTCCAGGGAAAGCGCCTGCTCGCGCTCGACATCGGCGCGATGGTCGCGGGCTCGAAGTTCCGGGGCGAGTTCGAGGAGCGCCTGAAGTCCGTGATGGACGAAATCCGCCGCGCCGAGGGTGAAGTCATCATCTTCATCGACGAGCTGCACCAGGTGATGGGCGCCGGCGCGGCGGAAGGCGCGATCGATGCCAGTACGATGATGAAGCCCGCGCTGGCTCGTGGCGAACTGCGCGTTATCGGCGCGACCACGCTCGATGAATATCGCAAGCACATCGAAAAGGATCCCGCGCTCGAACGGCGATTCTCGCCCGTGTTCCTCGACGAGCCATCGGTGGAGGACGCGATCGAGATCCTCAAGGGTCTGCGTCCGCGGTACGAAGCGCACCACAAGGTGAAGATCACCGACGAAGCGCTCGAAGCGGCAGCGCGCCTGAGCGATCGCTACATGACGGAGCGCTTCCTGCCGGACAAGGCCATCGACCTCATCGACGAGGCGGCGAGCAAGCACGTCATCGAACAGCAGTCGTTGTCGCCGGACCTGCGCGACCTACTGAAGCGGCTCGAAGAGCTGCAGTTAGAAGTTGATGCTTCCTCGACTCGCGAGGACTTTGAAGAGTCCGCGCGCCTGAAGCAGGACGTGCTCAAGTTGCAGTCGGACTACGACGCCGCGAAGGCCGAGTGGGAGGCGACGCATACGGCCGACATGACGGTAACAGAGCACGACATCGCCGATCTCATCGCATCCATCACCGGCATCCCGGTGCAGAAGATGATGGAGGGCGAGGCAGAAAAGCTCTTGCACATCGAAGAAGTGCTGCACGAGCGCGTTATCGGCCAGGACAAGGCCGTCGAAGCAGTCGCCGAAGCGTTGCGACGTGCGCGAGCCGGGCTCAAGGATCCGAAGCGGCCGATCGGAAGCTTCATTTTCCTCGGGCCGACTGGTGTTGGTAAGACGGAATTGGCGCGCGCCTTGGCGGGCTACCTGTTCGACGACGAAGAGGCGATGATACGGCTCGACATGTCCGAATACCAGGAGAGGCACACAGTCTCGCGTGTCGTCGGCGCTCCGCCTGGGTACGTCGGCTACGACGATGGCGGGTCGCTGACGGAGGCCGTTCGCCGCCGCCCGTACCGCGTGATCCTGTTCGACGAGATCGAGAAGGCGCACCCGGACTTGTTCAACCTGCTGCTCCAGATCCTCGAGGACGGACGGTTGACGGACGGCCAGGGCCGGACGGTGGACTTCCGGAACACGATCATCATCATGACGTCGAACCTTGGCACAACGTCCGATACGAAGGGCAAGTTCGGGTTTGTGTCCAGCCGCGCCGCCGACGAGAGCCAGCGTGACCAGCGGCAGGACGTGATGGAGAAGGCGCTGCGCGAGGCGTTCCGGCCGGAATTCATCAACCGCATCGACGAGATCATCATCTTCGAGCCGCTGACGGTGAAGGAGCTGAGCCCGATCGTCGACCTCATGCTGGCGGAAGTCGGCAAGCGGCTTGGAGACCGCCAGGTGCAGTTCGAAGTGACGGAGGCAGCCCGCGCCGAACTCGTCAAGGAGGGGTACGACCCGGTGTACGGCGCCCGTCCCCTGCGCCGGACCGTCCAGCGCCGCATCGAGAACCCGCTCGCCAAGCGCATCCTTGGCGGCGACTTCGCGGAAGGCGACGTCGTCCGCGTGGACTACGACGGCGAGGAGTTCACCTTCGGACGGGCGGAAGCGCCCGTGGCCGAACCGGAACGCGAGGCAGTTCCGGCATAGGAAGGTCATATCGAGACGGAAAGGGGCAGGTTGCGCGCGACCTGCCCCTTTCCTTTGCCTGATCCGTGGGCGCTCAGAATACGAATGAAGACTGCAATGCGAATGGACATCCCCGGAGCATGTGCTGACGTAGTAGGATTAGCGTCTTCACCCCGCCAGGAAGGAATCAGGCATGAGACTGCTCCAGTCCTCAACCCACTCCTCACACGCGCCGCACGTCCTGCGGTTCGCCGCCATCGCCGCCGCACTGGTGTTCACGGTGCTCACGATCACTGCGCCCCGCCCGGAAAAGGCGGAAGGTGCCTTTCACTTCGAGGTCATCGACGAGGTGATGTTCGGCCGCGCGGGCGATCCCGACGTTCAGTACGTCGAGATGCGGATGCTCGCGGGCGGCCAGAACATCACCGCTCACTCGATCCTCGGGTACTTCAACTCCGACGGCTCCTATGGCGGCGACATCCTGGAGATTCCGACTAACGTGGCCACCGGCGTCGCGAACGGCCGGTGGTTGATGGGAACCCCAGCGTTCGCCACGGCGTCCGGTGTCACGCCGGACTTCACATTCACGCCGGTGACGCTGCCATCCGCCGGCATGATCTGCCACGGCGGTGGCGGGGGCGCGTTCCCGCTGAATCCACCGACTTGGACGCGCACAACCATGAGCAACTGGGTGGACTGTGTCCCGTACGGTGGCTATCTCGGGCCGCCGATCAAGGGTGGACCTGCGTCGCCATTCGGCGTTGGCGATGGCACCAGCAGCCTCACCCGGGTGTCGGACACAGACAACGCGTCCGTCGACTTTGTTCTGGCGTGCCCATCGCCTGAAGTGAACACGAAGGCCATCGGCTTCAACCACGACAACCACATCAACCTGCCGCCCGCACGGCCGTTCGATGACCTCACGCACGTGAACTCGGACCTGCTTGGCGACGGCTGCGGCGACACGGACGACGACAACGACGGACTCTCCGACGCAGACGAACTCTCGCTGCCCGGCCCTGCTTGCCCGCCCGCGACGGCCGCGACCAACCCGCTGCGCCGCGACACCGACGGTGACCGATTCCTCGATGCGATCGAGTGCACGCTCGGAACGAACCCGAGCGATGTCCTGAGCAAGCCCGCCGTCACAGCATGCGGCCCGACGGGCGATGGCGACGCCGACAAGATCGCCACGCGGATCGAGACCTGCTTCTACAACAGCAATCCCGCATCTAACGACACAGACGGCGATGCGGGCGGCGCGGGCGCGCGTGATGGATGCGAAATCGCGTCATTGAACGCCGACCGAATCGTAAACGTGGCCGACCAGGGTGCGTTGGCGAGCGCCTTCGGCACGTCGATGACGCCGCAATACCTCGTGGAGTTCGATATCACGAAGGACGGCACCATCAATCCGGCCGATATGGGCACGCTGGCGAGCCTGATCTCGCCCGCCGGCCAGTGCCCGTAGGGGCCAATCGCCCATGTACAGAAGACGGAGGGCGGGCTTTCAGCCCGCGTTTTCCGTGTGCCGGGATGGTGGAGGATGCACGCCAGGTCGCGCCTCCAACGGAGCGGCGAACTGCGCGTCAACGTGATCTCCGGCCGCAAACCTGATTCAATGTCTCTACGCAGCGCTCCAGCGCAGCACCGCACGGGCACCCGCCCGCCACACAGCGACTCGGAGGATTTGTGGCACTGGGACTCAAGCGCGTTGATCACGTCAGCATGGCCGTCTGGAACCTGGAGGAGCAACTCGCCTTCTTCACCAACGTCTTCGGTTGGAAGGAAGCCGGTCGCTTTCGCAACGAGAAGGAAGGCTTCGCCGGCGTCGTCGTCGATGTGCCCGGCGCCGACGGCCAACGCCAGATGCAATGGGAGATCCTCGAGCCTATCGGCGAGGAGAGCTTCGTCGCCAAGTTCCTCCGCGAGCGCGGCCCCGGCCTGCATCACGTCACGCTCGAGGTCGAGGACGCCGACAAGGCGGCGAGCGGCCTGCGCGAATGCGGCATCGAGCCGTTCGGCGGCCCGCGCGTCTCGTACGACTGGAAGGAGATGTTCATCCACCCGAAGAAGTCGGGCGGCGTCCTCTTCCAGCTCTACCAGCAGCTCGACGTGCCCGGCTTCCTCGGCGGCCCACCACCAAAGGAAGGCGCGTAGATCTCGCCAGGCGCGCCTGTAACCCGTAACCAGTCCCCGGTAACCTACACGCATGCCAGAGATTCCCGATCTCGAAGCCATTCGCGAGTACTTCAACGAGCGCATCGTCGGCGTCGAGATCACGCAGGCGGAGGGACTCATCCCGCACGTGATCCGCACCGGCGCGGCTGACTTCGCGGCGACGCTCACCGGCAATCGCTTCGGCACGACGCTTCGGCAGGGCAAGTTTCTCCTCATGCCGCTCGCCGATGAGCGCATTCTCGTCGTCAACCCGATGCTCACCGGGCGCTTCCAGTACGTCGAACCAAAGCAGAAAAAGTACGCTAAGACGTGCTTCGTCCTGACGTTCGAGAACGGCAAGCAGCTGCGCTACAGCGACGCGCTCCTCATGGGCAAGATCTACGTCGTCGCGCCGGAGCAATTGGCGACGTTACCCGTCTTTGGCGAGATGGGCCCGGACGCGCTCGCTGTCTCCGAAGAGGAGTTCCGCGCACGCATCAAGAAGCATCCCGGCCAGATCAAAAACGTTCTCACAAATCAAAAGTTCCTCGCCGGCCTCGGCAACGCGTACTCCGACGAGATCCTCTTCGAGGCGCGGCTCGATCCGTTCCGCAAGCGCTCGACGATGAACGACGACGACATCGGCCGGCTGTATGCGGCGATCCACAAGGTCTTCGATCGCAGCATTCCCATCCTGCGCGATCACTTCCGGGACGAACTCGACTATCAGGAGTGGCGTGAGCACTTGAAGATTCACCGTAAGGGCGCGCCGCCGGGGGCCGCCAAGGATGAGGGCCGCTGTCCACGCTGCGGCCTGCACATCAGCGAGATCTCGCCGAACCAGCGCATCACAAGCTGGTGCCGCAACTGCCAGAAGTAAGACGTAGGGGCGGCCCTACGTGGCCGCCCGCGTGAGGCGCTATGCCCCGAACAGCAATCATCAACGCCCGCCTCATCCGCGAGTACGGCATCGAAGAAGGCGGGCTGCTAGTCTCCGGCGATCGGATCGAGGGAGTGCTTTCGCCCGCGCAAACGCCGCCTGACGATGCGACCGTTGTCGACGTAGGCGGGCGATACCTCGGCCCGGGCCTTATCGATGTTCACGTCCACGGCGGCGGTGGGTTCAGCCTCATGTCGGACGATCCGGAGGAGATACGACGCTATGCCGCCTGGGTCGTCCGGCGCGGCGTGACCTCGTTCCTCGTCAGCACGTCCGGCAGCAACCATGACGATATCGTGCGGCGGCTGCGCGCAGTCGCGCCGGCTATCGGTCAGGCGCCGGGCTCGGCGCGCGCGCTCGGATTTCACCTCGAAGGGCCGTACATCAACCCTGTGCGAAAAGGCGCCTTCCCCCCGCGTTGGCTCCGCGCGCCGAGTGCCGATGAGTACGGTGAACTCGACGACGCATCCGGCCACAACATCACGCAGATGACCATCGCGCCCGAACTTCCGGGCGCGGATGCACTGATCGATGCCGTCGTCGCGTCCGGCGGTGTCGCCGCGATGGGGCACACGGACGCGTCGTACGAGCAGGCGATGCACGCGATCGAGCGCGGCGTCACGCACGTCACGCACTGCTTCAACGCGATGCGCCCGCTCGTCCACCGCGACCCCGGCGTGCTCGGCGCGGTGATGACGTCGGATGCGGTCACGGCGGAGCTGATTGGCGACGGCGCTCACGTCGACTACGCCGTCGCCCGCGTGCTCATGCGCGCCAAGGGCCACGAACACGTGGCGCTGATCACGGACGCGATGCCGCTCGCTGGCACCGCTGACGGCGATGGCGAGTGGGAGGGCCAGCCCATCCGCGTCGAAGGCGGGAAGGCGGTCCGCGTCGCCGACAACACGATCATCGGCGGCGTCATCACGCTCGACCAGACGGTGCGCAATGCCGTAGCGCACATGGATGTTCCACTGCACGAAGCCTGGGCGATGGCGTCCACCGTTCCCGCGCGAGCGATGCGTGTCGCGGATCGCGTCGGCTCGCTTGCGCCCGGGCTGTCGGCGGATTTCGTTCTGCTTGATGATTCGCTGTCGGTCACGGAGGTTTGGGTTTCTGGCGAGCGCGTCTATCGCGGATAGTCCCCGTCTTTCGCTGCTGATACGATGCCATCTCGGAGGTTCTCCCCATGCCCGGTCCCCTCGATGGCGTGCGCGTGCTCGACTTCACTGTGTTCCAGCAGGGGCCGCAGGCGACGCTCGTCATGGCCGACATGGGCGCGGACGTGATCAAGGCCGAGGCGCTCGTCTTCGGTGACTTCGGCCGCCTCCTGCAGGTGCACAACGGTGTGAGCGCGTATCACCTCGCGCACAGCCGCGGCAAGCGCAGCATCACGCTCAATCTCAAGTCGCCTGAAGCCGTCGAGATCGTGAAGCGCATGACGCCCCAGCTCGATGTCGTCGTGCACAACTTTCGCCCCGGCGTCATGGAACGCCTCGGCGTTGGCTACGACGATCTCAGCCCACTCAACGATCGCCTGATCTACGCCCACGCGTCCGGCTGGGGCGACAATGGTTACAAGGCGAAGCACCCGGCGTTCGACATCGCCGCCCAGGCCCGCAGCGGCCTGATGTCGATGACGGGTGAGGACGAGGGCGGGCCGCTGCCCGTCGGCGTCGCCATCGTCGACTACATCGGCGCCATGAATCTCGCGATGTCCGTCATCGCCGCGCTGTACGCGCGCGAGCACACGGGCCGCGGTCAGCGCATCGACACGTCGCTGTTTGGTTCGGCGATCGCCTCGCAGGCGTGGGAGCTGCAGACGTACATCCTTGGCGGACGCAAGCGGCGCAGCGGCCGCGGCCACGCCTACCTCCCGACGATCTGGCGCACGTTCCAGACTGCGGACGGCTGGGCCGTAGTCGGCGGCGTCGGCGATGACCGCTGGCCCGCGTTCTGCGCCGCCGTCGCGATGCCCGAACTCGAACACGACGAGCGCTTCGCGAACGGACTCTCTCGCGCCGTCAACATCCTCGAGCTCTACAAGCTGCTCGACGACAAGTTTCTTGTGAAGACCACTGCCGACTGGATCGCCGTGCTGGAAGCACACGACATGATTTGCGCGCCGGTGCAGGACTACGACGCCCTTCTCTCCGACCAGCAGGCGGCGGACAACGACTATCTGCTCACCGTTGACCATCCGATCGCGGGCCCGACGAAGGTCGTTGGCCAGCCATGGAAGTTCTCGGACACACCCGCAATCATCGCCGCCTCCGCGCCCGAACTGGGCCAGCATACGGAGGAGATCCTGCTCGACCTCGGGTACACGTGGGAGGACATCACAGCCCTCCGCGACAAGAAAGTCATCTGATCCCTCAGACGCGTTCCCTCCGTATACTCCAATCGCCAGCCAGCCCCGTTCTTGGAGGCACGCGATGAAGGTGACGGTCGACCACGACCTTTGTGAAGGCAACATGAAGTGCCAGGCCGCCGCGCCTGAGGTTTTCGAGGTGCGCGACGACGACCTTGCGTACGTGCTCGTCGATGAAGTGCCCGACGAACTGCGCACGAACGTCGAGAACGCCGTGCGCTTGTGCCCGCGGCAAGCCGTGCGCTGGCAGAAAGAACAGAAGTAGGCGCCTACTCTCCGCCGTCGGCATAGCCGACCTTGAGTGCGAGACGGACCAGCAGAACAGGAACTTCGATGACACAGCTCTCCCTCAGCCCGAACGACATCGACCTGACCGACCCCGAAATCTTCGAGACGAACCAGGCGCACGAGGTCTTCCGCATGTTGCGCCGCGAAGCGCCCGTGCACTGGAACGCCGAGAACGAAGTGATGCGAGGCTTCTGGAACGTCACGAAATACGCCGATGTCATCGCGATCTCGCGGAATCCTGAGCTGTACATCTCCAGCCACGGAATCACGCAGATGGAACCCGTCATTAAGAACCCGATGGACGAGGTGATGCAGGGCTTCGGCAAGATGCTGATCACCACCGACCCGCCGCGTCATGTCCGCCTGCGCCGTCTCGTGAACAAGGGTTTCACGCCGCGCGCGGTCGGCGCGATGGAGATCCACATCCGCGACATCGTCACGCGCATCCTCGATGACATCGAGAAGAAGCCCGGCGTCGACTTCGTAACCGAGGTCGCAGCCCTGCTGCCGCTCGCCGTCATCTGCGAGATGATGGGCTGCCCGCGCTCCGACTGGAACCTTATGTTCGACCTCACGAACAAGGTGCTCGGCGGCGGCGACCCGGAGTACCAGACCGACGTGCCCGAGGCCGAGCGCGGCACGGTCGAGGCCGCGCGTCAAACGATCACCAGCGGCTCTATGCAGATGTTCCAGTACTGGGCGAACTTCATCCAGGCCCACCGCAAGGACTGGAAGGACGACCTCGTTGGCCTGCTGATCGAAGCGGAGTTGGATGGCGACAAGCTCAACGACGAAGACATCCTCTGGTTCGCCTTCCTCCTGATCGTCGCCGGAAACGAGACGACGCGAAACGCGATTTCCGGAGGCATGCTCGCGCTGCACGAGAATCCGGCTGAGAAGCAGAAGGTGCTCGACAACCCCGCGCTGCTCAGTTCCACGGCTGTCGAGGAGATCCTCCGCTGGACGTCGCCCGTCGCCCACATGGCACGCGTCGCCACACGCGACACGGAACTCCGTGGCCAGCAGATCAAGGAGGGCCAGCGCGTCGTCATGTGGTACGGCTCTGTGAACCGCGACGAGGACGTCTTCGCCGACCCGTACAGGTTCGATGTGACGCGCGCGCCCAATGACCACCTGGCGTTCGGTATCGGAGAGCACTTCTGCCTGGGCGCCGGGTTCGCGCGCCTCGAACTGAAGGTCATCTTCGAGGAGCTGTTCCGCCGCTTCCCCGACATCCACGTCGATGGCGACGTGCAGCGCTTGCGTTCGACGTTCATCGGCGGCATCAAGCACTTGCCTGTCACCTACACGTCCGCATAAGGAGTATGTCGAGCGCGCCTTGGGGCGAACCCCGATGACGTGCGCGTCTCTGAACACGGATGATGCCTCCAGCCATTAGCCGCCGCACGCGCAGCAGTGGGCTGGGAGCGCATCATCGACAAGGTCATCGCCGCCTGCTTCATGACGATCGCGACGATCGCGATTATCGTCTCGATCATTGGCGGCGTCATGCCCGGCCTGAATCTGTCGATCGCGGCAATCAATAGCCGTGAGCAGGCATTCGGAGACTCGATCTCGTCTGCGATCGAAGTGGTCGAGGTCACGACCAACGGCGACTCGCAAGTCGACGCCTGGATCAAGAACATCGGCGGTGCAACGATCCGCGAGCCGACGCAGCTCTACACACTGTTCGGGCCACAGGGAGATCAGTCTCGCTTCAATTACCGTGACACCGGATGCGTTGCGCCGTGCTGGGAGATGTCGCCAGGCAGCGACGACCCGTGGGTGCCGTCCGCGACGGTGGGCCTTCGACTCAATCTCGCGACGCCGCTTGTCCGCGGGCAGCGCTACGTCATCCAGGCGATCACGATCGGCCAGCACCAGGCGAACACCAGCTTCCTCTACGAAGGCGGCCTGACCCCTGGGCCGACGTCAACTCCGACCAACACCTTCACGCCAAGCTCAACTCCCACCGTGACGCCAACGCCAACAGAGACGCCAACACCCACGGAGACGTCCACGCCGACGGAGACTTCGACACCGACGGAAACAGCGACACCGTAGCCGGGCACTCGTACATGCCACCGTCCCTACGTCCCTTACGACCGCTAAGGGTGTTGGTCGCGCGAATGATCGCGCATACTGTGCATTCTGGCTGGCGGGCCGGAGGGTTCATGGTTATTTCGAGGCTGCGCGTGTGCGCGGCCCTGTTCGTGCTCACAATCTTGCTTACCGGCTGTGCTACCGCTCGTAGCGACGCGCGTATCCGTACGCCCGCGCAGGAACTCGGCTGGCAGCCCGCGCTCGCCGGCGTCTATGCGCGCATGGCGACGTCTATGTCGCGCCCGGGCGAGATCTATCAGCCGACTATCTCCATCATCGAGACGCAGGGTGAGTTCACGTTCACGACGCGCGTGCGCGCCAGCATCAACGTCGCCAACAGCAGCGCGCGCGGCGAGATGGAGGCGGTGTTCTCGCCCGAGAACGTGAAGCGCACGACGTGGATTATCACCGGACGCCGCTACCACCAGACGCTTGAGTACGACCCGACATTTCTGCGCGAAGCGACGACGTGCCGCGGCGCGAGCGATCCGCTGGTCAGCATCCTGATCGCCTGCCGCGGTGAAAACGAGCAGGGCGTAACGACGACGCTCATGGACGCCGACTATCACGGCCAGCCCGCGATCGCGATGCTCACGCTGGGTGGCGTCAGCAGTCCGACGAGCCGCAGTTCGTTTACCGACACGCTCTTCCTCGATCCGGAGACCTACTTGCCCATCGCGCAGGAGGGCAGCGGCCGCATCGAGTCACTCGACGCCGACGGCAACGTCACGGGCTCTGGCGAGACGGGAAGGCTCATCCTGTACGAACACAACTTCAAGCCAGCCGATTCGTACGCGGCGTATCACTTCGATCCCGCAAGCATCGGATTCGTTGACGACGATCCCGTTGCCGCGATCACGAAGCCGCGTCCGGACGTGACGCTGTACTGGATCGGCGCCGACGCTGCGATCAAAGGCGCGCCGCCAGTCGCGCTTCGCGGCGCGCTCCTTGCGGAAGGAAACAGCCGTCCGACCGAACGCTACCGTGCGATCGTCAGCTACCGCCCCGTCGCCAACGAGTTCGGTCCGACGCTGCTCGAACTCAAGCAGTGGCGTCTGGACGACTGGCGCATCGCTGAAGCCGACGGCCTGCGCGCCTGGCCGCCCGATGTCTGTGTTGTGAAGGAAGAGCTAGAGGTCGAGGGTATGGCCGTCGTCCTCTACCACGCCTACAGCGACCGCCGCCGCAACCTCGCCAGCGGCGTCTGCCCCACCGCGCCCCCCGACCGCTACGTTGCGCTCGTCACCACAGCCTCGTCCGTCATTCGCATCGCCGCACCCGAACCCGAAGCCTTCAACAGCCGCGAAGCGATACTCGACGTTGTGGAATCACTGATCCCCGCGAACTAGATTCTAGGGGTTAGGTTCTCCGCCCTCACACCACCATGCCAGTCCGACGAGCCCCGGCCCGGTGTGCGCGCCCATCACCTGCGTGAACTCCGTGACGTACGACTCGACGACGTGCGTCGACCCCTGCGCGGCAGCCAGCAGACGATCGGCGTCCGCTGATGCGTTCGCGTGGTGTACCGCGACGTGCACCGGGCGTCCAGCCGTCGCTTCCGCGAATAGCGCCGCCATCTTGTCGAGCGCACGCTCGCGCGAGCGTGTGCGCGCCGCAAGCTTGATCTTAGTCGCACCGAACCGCACGATCGGCTTCACCTGCAGCACGCCCACAAACCACGCGGCAACGCGCGGCACACGCCCGCTCTTCGCCAGAAATGACAGCGTGTCGAGCATCGCCAGCAGCGTTACATCGCTCGTCATCGCCTCCGCCCGCGCCACCACCTCGTCGATCGACGCACCCGCCGCCGCGACACGCGCAGCCTCCAGCACGACGAACCCCTGCGCCATCGCCGCGTTGCGCGAGTCCAGCAGCCGCACATCCAGCCCGCCCGAGCCGGGCGCTGACTCCGCGCGTACGAGGTCGATCGCCGCCCGCGCGCTGTCATGCATCGCACTGAACTGCGCCGACACCGTGATCACTAGCACCGACTCCGCACGCCGTGCCGCCCGCCCGATCGCCTCGACATACATGCCCGGCGAAGGCGCCGCCGTCGTCGGCCGCTCGCTCGACGTCCGCAGCCGCTCGTAGAACTCCGACGTATCCGCAGTCAGCGAGTCGGCGTACGTCCGCCCACCGACGATGAGGTGCACAGGCACGATCTCGATGCCGTAGTGCGCGGCGACCTCCCCCGGAATGCAGGCGGTGCTATCGGTGACGATCGCGACGGTTGGTCGTTCGCCCATGAGCAAATCATAGACGCCGACCGCCGGTTGGCACGCAATCGCAACGTGTGAGGGGCTTCCGTTCGAATGTCTAGCACAAGGGCATGTGACGATGGAGCATGGCCGACACACCGTACCCGAAGCAGCGCGTTCCCAAGGCCCGCAAGCCGAAGAGCGCGAGTTACGACGTCGCGATTATCGGAGGCGGGCCGGCCGGACTCTCCGCCGCTATCTACCTGGCGCGCTTCAACCGCAGCGTCATCGTCATCGACGCGGGCGAGGGCCGCTCGACCGCACACCAGGTGAACGAGAACTACCTCGGCTTTCCGCACGGCATCCGTGCGCGCGACCTCCGCAAGAAGGGCGCCATCCAGGCCGCGCGGTTCGGCGCGACGTTCATGGAGGCGCGCGTCACGTCCGTTCGCAAGGACGGCGATGGTTTCGCACTGCCCTGCGGGCGCAAGGTCGTCCACGCGCGCGCCATCATTCTCGCGACCGGCGTCACCGACGACTTCCCGAAGATCGCGGATGTCGAGCAGTACGTGGGGAAGTCGCTGTTCTGGTGCATTACCTGCGATGGCTGGAAGACACGCGGCAAGCGCATCCTGCTCGTCGGCCACGACGACGAAGCGGCAACCACCGCCCTCCAGTTCCTCGAGTTCACCGACGATGTCAGCATTCTCACGAACAGCGAGCGCCACAGCTTCTCGCCGAAGAAGGTGCGCTACCTCGAACAGGCGGGCATCGCTATCCACCGCGACGTGCTCGCAAGCGTCGAAGGCAATCACGGCCGGATGGACGCGGCGCTCACCAAGAAGGGCGAACGCATACCGCTCGACATGATGTTCAGCGCGCAGGGCTCGACGCCCAACGACACGCTCGCGAAGATGCTTCGCCTCAAGTGCAACAGCAGCGGCTTCATCGCCGTCAACACCGAGCAGCGCACGAGCCGCAAGCGCGTTTACGCCGCTGGCGACGTCACGAAGCCCCATGCCCACCAGATCGTCACCGCCGCCCACGAAGGCGCCACCGCCGCCCAGGCCGCCAACTACGACCTCTGTCGCCCGGAACAACGCGAGTCGTAGGAAAGCACATACGCGGCCGCGAAAGCGCCGAGCGTCGCGCCGACGAGATCCGCCGCCCAGTCGTAGACGTTCGTATCACGACCCGGGACCATTCGCTGATACAACTCATCGCCTACACCGAACGCGGCCACACCGACGATCGACGCGCCAACGATGACCCAGATTGGGAGCGAAGTGTTCGAGCGTATCGCCGCGGCGACGACCAGCGCGCCGAGAACGAAGTACTCGACGAAGTGCACGACCTTGTCGAAGCTCAACTCGCCTGGACTCGGAGCCGGGAAGTAGTTCGGCACGGACGAAAGCGCGACGATTGCGAAGGCCCAGACGACGACCGTCGGCCACCTCCCGAATCGTTGCAGAATTTCCCGTGCTTGCTCCATCATCGCATCGTACGCGACACCTTTCAGTGCATCGATCTATAATGGTTCCGTGAAGATGTGCATCCTCGCCGCATATTTTGCAATCGCCCTCCTTTTGTTCGTGAGCACAGTGCAACCTGCCTTCGGCCAGTCACCGAATGATCCTGTCACGACGGGAACGGCGGTTGCTATCGCCGTCATCGAAGAGACCTCGGCACCCGAGCCATCGGCCACGCCCATCGCCTGGCCGACGCCTGGGAGCGACATTCTGTCCGCGGATGGGTCGCTGCAGGGTACTTTCGTTCTGGACACCGATGGCGACGGGCGTGCATCAGAATCTGACCAACCGGCGACTACGCTGGTTGAACTGGTTCGCACTGGTGGTGGCTACAGCTTGTTCACAGCCGAAGACGGCACGTTCCTTTTCAAGAACCTCCCCGCAGGCGATTACCTCTTGATGTTCTGGTGGGGTCCAGGATTCATCGGCGTTCCGACGTGGGAAACGAACGCCGGCCTTTATGTGGCAACGATTAGCGTGTCGGAGGACCGCATCGTGCGCGGCGTGTTTCCTTCGACGATGCTCGGCAATCCCAAGCCCGAAGGACTTGTGCCCTTCCCAGTGCGTTCTGGCACAGACGGGGCTCCGATCCCAGTTGGCACTCTTGACGCGGGCGGTGGTTCGAGTGCTCCCGTAGGGCTCCCCTCGACCGGGTCGGGCTCCGATGCAAGCGTTTGGCCGATGGTTGTGGGCCTCATTGGGCTTGCCGTGGCTGCGGGCGGGATGTCGCTCGTCGCCATTAGACGGAGAACTTAGGGCGAGGTTCGCGCGCCGGGCACAGCACGCGCGAACCCGCGAAGAGCCGTTCTTCAGGGCTAACCCGGTTGCCAGCCCTTCCCACCTCTGGTACCTTCAAACCGACCAAAAGAGAGAGGAACACAACGACGTATGGCGCTGACAGCAGAGCGCAAGGCCGATATCATCGGCCAGCACAAGACCCACGCGACTGATACAGGCTCGGCAGAAGTTCAGATCGCCATCCTCACGGATCGCATCAACTACCTCACCGACCACCTCAAGCAGCACAGGCAGGACCACTCGACGCAGCGCGGGCTTCTCAAGCTCGTCGGCCAGCGTCGGCGTCAACTTGCCTTCCTCAACAAGAAGGACGTCACGCGCTACCGCGCCGTCCTCGCAAAGCTGGGCCTCCGCAAATAGCGGGGGCTTTTTCACGCGCCCTTGGAGAACCCTCCGCGTAGGGATGGGCGCCGAATATTTGAAACACGACGACCTCGACTGACGGGCGCACGGAACACTCGCTGCGGCGAGAGCCCCCGAACACCTTCCACAATTCGAGATCACGTCTTTCGACCAAGTCGACGCAGCCCGGCGGAAGCCCGAATCAAGATCCGGTCGCTGCACAACACACACCACGACTCTCGCTGACTTCCGCCGGACGCGAGCGCACAACATCACAGGGACGAAGGAGTCCACAAACTATGCCAGTACCTGAAATCAAGACATTCAGCCGCGAAATCGGCGGCAAGGAACTATCCATCGAGGTCGGCCGCGTCGCCGGTCTCGCCAACGGCAGCTGCCTCGTGAAGTACGGCGATCTCGTCCTGCTCTGCACGGCGACGATGGCCCGCAACCCGCGGCCCGGCACCGATTTCTTTCCGCTGACGATCGACTTCGAAGAGCGGATGTACGCGATCGGCAAAATCCCCGGCAGCTTCTTCCGCCGCGAAGGTCGCCCCTCGACGGACGCGATTCTCGCCTGCCGCCTGACCGACCGCCCGCTGCGCCCGCTCTTCCCGAAGACGATGCGCAACGAAGTGCAGTGCGTCATCCAGCCGCTGTCCGCTGACCGCGAGAACCAGCCCGACGTGCTCGGCACCGTCGGCGCATCGGCGTGCCTCGTCATCAGCGACATTCCGTTCGGTGGCCCCGTCAGCAGCGTGCGTGTCGGCTACATCGACGGCGAGTACGTCACGAACCCGACGTACGACCAGCTCGAGGACAGCCTCATCGACATCGTCGTCGCGGGCACTAAGAACGCGATCATGATGGTCGAGGCCGGCGCGGACGAGGCGTCGGAGGAAATCATTCTCGGCGCGCTCGAGTACGGCCAGGCGCAGAACCAGATCCTCATCGAACTGCAGGAGGAGATGATCGCGCACTTCAAACCGACGAAGATGGAGTTCAACCCGCCCGTCCTCGACGAGACGCTCAAGAAGAACGTCTACAAGGATCTCGCCGGCAACGTCGAGGAGTTCCTCGCGCTGGCGAAGGACGAGCGCCAGGGCGGCCTCGATGGCCACAAGAACACCCTCATCGAAAAGTACGGCGAGGAGTACGGCGAGAAGGCCGTCGGCGAGGCGATGGATTCCTTCCTCAAGACGACGGTCCGCGAATCGATCCTGAAGCACGACAAGCGCCCCGATGGTCGCAAATCGACGGAAGTGCGTCCGATCTGGTGCCAGACGGGCATCCTTCCCCGCACGCACGGCAGCGCAATCTTCACGCGCGGGCAGACGCAGGTTCTCTCCGTGACAACGCTCGGTGGCGTTGGCGACGCGCAGCGCATTGACTCGCTCTCACCGATCGAAAGCAAGCGCTACCTCCACCACTACAGCATGCCCCCGTACTCCGTAGGTGAGACGGGACGCATGGGTGGCGCCGGTCGCCGCGAGATCGGCCACGGCGCCCTCGCCGAGCGCGCCATCACACCGGTGCTGCCGGATTCCGATGACTTCCCCTACACCATCCGCGTGGTCTCCGACGCGCTCTCCAGCAATGGCAGCACGTCCATGGGCTCCGCGTGTGGCAGCACGCTCTCGCTGATGGACGCCGGTGTGCCGATCAAGGCGCCGGTCTCCGGTGTGGCGATGGGCCTCATCATGGGTGAAGACGGCAACTACAAGGTGCTCACCGACATCGCTGGTCTCGAAGACGGGATGGGCGACATGGACTTCAAGGTCGCCGGCACGGAAGAGGGCATCACGGCCCTCCAGATGGACATCAAGATCCAGGGCATCCCGATGGAGGTCATGAAGGCCGCCGTCCGCCAGGCGCGCGACGGCCGCATGCACATCCTCGGCGAGATGCTGAAGGTGCTCGACAAGCCACGCGAGGAGATGTCGCCCTTCGCGCCGCGCATGCACCGCATCCAGATCGACCCGCAGAAGATCGGCACGGTCATCGGCCCGGGTGGCAAGGTCATCCGATCGATCATCGAGGAGACCGGCTGCACGATCGACATCGAGGACGACGGCTCCGTGTTCATCGGTGGCCCCGATGGCGAGGCGGCGCAGCGCGCCATCTCCATCATCGAGGCGATGACGAAGGACGTGGAGGTCGGCAAGATCTACAACGGCCGCGTCGCCCGCCTGATGAACTTCGGTGCCTTCGTCGAGATCGCGCCCGGCAAGGACGGCCTCGTGCCGATCTCGGAAATCTCGACCGAGCGCGTGCCCTCCGTCGAGGAAGCGCTTTCGGTCGGCGAAGAGATCGAAGTGATGGTCATCGAAATCGACTCGATGGGGCGCATCAACCTCTCCCGGCGCGCCGTACTCGCAGGCGAAACCGATGGCTCGGCAGCGTCT
>JAKFYB010000002.1 GCA_021731085.1 Dehalococcoidia bacterium | reverse complement strand
ATTGCCTTCGCAGTAGCGGTAGTAGTCTTCCCAGCTCGTGCCGGTAATCTCGAGATTGCCGTTGATGTAAACGCTGACGGTGTCATTGCGGGACCCATCGACGAATCCCATATCGAACTTGATCGTGTGCGCGAGGGAGCGGTTCAGGGTTGCGATGTCGGTGAGGACGAAGTTATCTTCGGCTCCGCAACCGGCAGCGTCGCCGAGGATGGTGCCGAACGGCGAGTGATCTTGATAGTCGTAGAACAGGACGTGAATGCCGTCCGCCTGATCCTCGAAGCCGAGGTAGCTCATCCGAGCCCCGTCGCCTCGGTCAGGCGAAATCGAGACGAAGAGCCCTGGTTGCTGGGCGGAAGGTACCACCGACGCAAATGTGAACTCGGACTCGAAGCGGTTCTGACGCGTCCCGCCTGACATGCCGTTGTTCACGGCCGAGGTCTCGCCCGCTTCATCGACGAGCGAGCGCGAGAAGGTTTGGTCGCTGAAGCAGCCGCTTGTCACCGCATTCGATAGTCGCAGCGCGTTACCCAGAATGATGAATTGCTGCTGCACGACGGCGTGGTCGTAGGTGGCGCAGCCGCCGCCTGTCGAGCCGAGGCTCGACCAACCATCTTGACCGTGGATGCTGCCAAGCGAGTAGGAGTTGAAGTTGATGGTGCCGGTGTCGGCTGTGGCGCTGCTGCCGTTGAACAGGCCTGCGCCCGCTGCAGTAAAGATCACCGCCGCCAGGGCGACGATCGGCAGCAGTCGGCGCCTGGAGCGCCCCATCGATCGAATAAACGAACGCGGCAAAGTCATTGACTGAACTCCTTGTGCCCGAAGGCGGTGTGTTCCGGGGCGTCGGAATGGGTACACAAAGCGAATACGAAGCTCGTCCGCCCCCCGGGACGGGCATCGCAATACGAACGCTTGTGGCACAAGGCGAGAGAGCGCCCACCAGAACGACATCTCTCAGATGCGGGGATACGCCGTCGATCCGTCAGCCTCAGATCGCCGTCGCGGGGCAATCGTATGTTTGTGCTGACGTACTGTCAATACGATTTCATACATAAGCGTCGCAGTATCGAGAATTTCGATATTGAACATCGGATTTGGCTCGCTTAAATGAACGTACTCGCTGGAATGGAATACACAGAGTATCCCTTTGGACCTTCGACGTCGTTTATTCGGTCGTGTTGCATACCATGCACCAGTTGATCCACGCTGACGCGAGTTGGAGGATGATCACGATGCGAGGCCGTAAGACCGATCCAGAACTGCCGATCGTCTTGCCATTCACGCCCGGACAGGCATCTAACGGCGAATTCGTTCCCAAGGCACGGTCGCGGACGCACAGCGAATCCGAGGCGTTGGCGCATGAGTTGGCCGATCGCATTTCCCGCAAGCAGGGCGTCGACCGTCGGCGGTTCTTGCAGAGCAGCGCCGGTATCGCAGTGACGCTCGCGGCGATCAATCTCGTCGGCTGTGACGACGAAGATAAAGGCTCATTGCCGGATGGCGTTGAAAGCGGCGGCACGTTCGATGTGCCAACGGACGCAGATCCCGACGAGGTATGCCGCAAGCTCGAAGGTGACGAGTTCATCTTCGACGTCCAGACGCACCACGTCGACCCGGAAGGGCCGTGGGTGAAGGAGAGTCCCGTCACCGCGCAGTTCTTCGCGCGTTTTCTCGGCGGTGACCCGTCCTGCATCGAGACCGACAAGCTCGACTGCTTGAGCCGATTCTACTACGCACACGACATCTTCCTCGAGAGCGACACCACGATGGCCGTTCTCTCAGATACGCCGACGTCGACGGACAATTCAGACCCATTGAACTTCGACGAGATGAAGCGCACGCGAGACATCATCAATCAGCTTTCGCCTCCGAACTCGAATCGGATGAAGCTGCACAGCGTGGTCGTCCCAAACGCCTTTCCCGGAGCCCTCGAATCGCAGCTTGAACGCATGCAAGCGCGCGCCGAGGCCATGGAGGTGAATGCCTGGAAGGTGTACACGCCGTATGCCCCGGACGGCACGGGCTGGTACCTGGACGACGAGGCACTTGGTATTCCGGTCATTGAGAAGGCGCTTGAGCTTGGCGTGACGACGATATGCGCGCACAAGGGCCTGCCGCTGTTCGGATTCGACCGGGCGGCGGCCTCACCGCGCGACATCGGCGTTGTTGCTGCTCGCTATCCGGAGATGAACTTCGTCGTCTATCACTCCGGCTGGTTCCCAGGCACGCGCGAGGGGCCGTACAACGCGGAGAACCCGCAGGGCACGGATGTACTGATCAAGAGTCTTGAAGACAACGGCGTCCAACCAAACACGAACGTGTATGCCGAGCTAGGGTCGATCTGGCGCAACATCATGTCGGACACAACGCAGGCAGCGCATTTGCTCGGAAAGCTTCTGAAGTACTGTGGCGAAGACAACGTGCTGTGGGGCACGGACTGCATCTGGACAGGGTCGCCGCAGCCGCAGATCGCGGCATTTCGGACGTTCCAGATAGATGCACAGTTCGCAGCGCAGCACGGCTACCCGATTCTCACGGATGAAATCAAGCGCAAAGTGTTCGGGCTGAGCGCGGCGCGCTTGTACGGTGTGGAGGATCCGGTCGTGTCGTCATGTCGCATCGACACGGACGAGATCGAATCGTTGCGCGCAGCATGGCGCGACCTCGAAGGTGACTCGCACGAGATCCGCTGGATGAGCCGCAATCCGACCGACCGCGAAGGTATGCTGCGATGGTTCTCGCAGCACGGCAATCGCTGGCAGCTGGGCTAGTTACTAGGCACGAACGCTTGATGATGCGCCTGCGTGTCGACACGGTGACGAAAGTTCACTACGAGACCTTCGCTGTTGAACCGCCAGATGTGCGCTTCATCCAGTTGCGAGACCGTCCTTCCGGTCGCCTTGACCGTGAACTCGACATCGATCAGGGCGATCACCACATTGTCATTCGCCAAGAACTCGGTCGGCGCAAACTTCGTAAAGTCGACGGCGGCCGTACTTGCGAAGAACTCTCCCACGCCAGCACGCCCATGCCTGGGTTGCACGAGCGGTGCCGTACTCGTTGAGTCGGCGTCCCACTCGACATCCTCCGCCAATTTGGAGAGAATCGATTGGACGTCGCCTGCACCGAACGCGGCGTAGATTTGTTGAACTGTCTCCAGATTGGTCACGACATCCTCCACTGCAACCGGATTCTCGCGAAATCCTAGTCCCGACGCGGGCCAACGACAAGTGCGCCGCATCTCCTAGCGGCCACGAGTCTCGGCCATACAATGTTGGGAACCAAAGCCCGGCGAAGCATGGGAGCGAAATCGATGGATCAGCGGACGAGAGACCTGCGCAATCTTTGTGAACCAATCGGCGCGAATGTGTACTTCGCGCCTGAGGCGCATGCGAACTACGCCAAGCTTGGATTGGCGGGTTTCGGTGGCGCGTACTTTTGCAGCCGCGGCGCATCACTCGGAAAGCCGAGTGGCCTCGTCGTGACGTCGGCGTTCGGCGTGTTCTCGCCTGCAATCGTCGTCGCCTCCGTGGATGACGGCTGGTCGAAGACGACACCAGAAGCACTGCTGGAGGCACGGTACGATGGCGCAACTGCCTCATTGCGGCGACTCCTCGGCGAGCCCGATGCGAAGGCGATCGGGCGTGCGATCGAGCTTTTGCAGCGAGGGCTTGATGTGGCGGAGGGCGCCGGCCACCCGCTTTTCAGTGGCCTGAAGTCGCTCCCATTTCCGACGGACGTGGTTGGCCAACTCTGGCGACTGTGCGACATGCTGCGCGAGCATCGCGGCGACAGTCACATCTCCACATGGACAAAGGCCCTCGTGCAACCCGTGGAAATTCAGCTGATGTCCGAGCTACAGATGCAGATTCCGCTGAAGACGTACTCGGCCACGCGCGGGTGGACGATGGCGCAGATGGATGCGGCGCTCGACGGAATGCGCGCAAAAGGCTGGGTGGAAGGCGACGCGTTCACGGCGGAAGGTCGTGCGTTCCGAGAACGCCTTGAATCCGAGACGGACGAGATGGAAGTGCCGATCGCGGACGCAATCGGCGCCGATCTGGACGAACTGACGTCCATCCTTCGCCCGTGGGCCTCGGCGATCGTGAAGGTCGGCATAGCGGGCGGCGGTTATCCGGGAGGGATCGAGGCAATCGCGGATATGGCGCGAGGGCGCGTCGCGCCCTGACGGCGGGTTCGGCCAACGGTTGCATCCCTCAAGGCCCAATTGGATTCACGGAGGCTTCACATCGCATCGCCCATTGGGGCTGTTGCTGTGATACGATCGTCGCACCCAAAGGAAGTGCGTCGCGGGCCATCGGCAGGCACTGGGGGCGTGGTAAGGAGCGGTTCATGACAACGGACGTGCAGGTCCCCGAGTTCAAGCGTGTGTACCCACGCGAGGTAAAGCTCGGCAACGGCAAGACGCTCACGATGCGGTTGATGTCATACACGGACATCGACCTGGTGCTGACGTTCGCGAAGGACCTGCCGAAGAAGGACCTGCTGTTCCTTCGACGAGACATAACTGACCGGCACAACGTCGAGGAATGGGTGCGGAGTATCGAGCAGGGTAAGTCGGTCACTGTTATTTCATCCGAAGGTGACAAGATTGCGGGTTACGCGACGCTCCATCACAACGAAGCGCTGTGGACTCGCCACGTGGGTGAGATCCGGACCAACGTTGGAGCCGATTTCCGTGGCATGCGACTTGGCTCCATCCTGGTCGAGGAGATGTTCCAGCTTGCGAAGGAGTTGGGGCTGCGCAAGCTGACGGCGCACATGGTCGCCGACCAGAAAGCGGCACGCGGTGCGTTCGAGCGCATCGGCTTCACGCCGGAGGCGCTGCTCGCAGATCACGTCGTCGACACGGAGGGGCGCACGCACGACATGCTGATCATGTCCTACGATATCGACGGCTTCAACGACTGATTCTAGCTGTGCTGAGGAACGAAAGAGCGAGGCAAGCGCCTCGCTCTTTGCTTTCGCAATCCACGTCCGCCGAAGCCCGGAACCTACGCCGTAACGGGCGTGCTGATGGGCATGGCCTTCGCGCTCGATGACGGCGCTGGCTTCTTCTTTCGCGTGCCGATTTGAGGCAGGTCATCGATGGGCACGCCGGCGGCTTCGCGGAGGCGGCGGAACTCATCGGCCAAGTACTCACCGATGATGTCGATGTCTGGCAGGATGTTGGGGTCTGCCATGACGCCCATGTAGAGGCCCTTGTCGAAGCTCGTGATGCCCACGCCGATCCCGAGGTCGCCGGCCAATGGCACGAGCGGGTAGTGCGCGATCATGCGGTGGCCGACGGCGTACAGCGGGATCATCGGGCCGGGCACATTTGTACAAACGAGGTTGGCGCCGCCCGGCGGGATGCCACCCATGCCCGCCATCACGTGATAGAGAGCAGGCAGATTCTCGCCCATTCGGCGAAGCGACTCGAAAGCGTCGGCCTGGTTGCGCGCCTTTAGCGTCTCCATCTCGCCGCGGACGGCGTCGAGTCGCTTCGCGGGATCGGCGATGCCCACGGGAATGTTCGGCAGCATCATCGAGACGCGGTTACCGAGTGCGCCCTTTTCGGACTCGTTGCGCACATTCACGGGGATCATCAGCCGCACGCGCATGTCGTCGGTGTTGATGCCCTTGCCATACAGGTAACGGCCGAGCGCGCCTCCGAGGACTGTGAGCATGACGTCGTTCACGGTGCCGCCGAGGGCGCCACGCACACCGCGGACCTCCTGAAACGACATACTCGTCCAGGCGACGCGGCGTGCACCGCCGATCGGGCGGTTCCAAGGGGTGCGAGTCGGTGGGCGCAGGTTCGGGAGGACGGTCTGCATCGCGCGACCAAGATCTGTCATCGAGCGCATCTGGTCGCGCGGGTTGAGGACGTTCGCCTGCCACTGGTTGTACTGCGCGATGCCCTTGTTCCACTGATCGAACATCGCGTCCGCCCACGCCGTCAGTGGATCGGGCAGCGGGCCAGGGTTCCATGCCTCAGGTGGAGGAGGCGTCGGCTCCGGGTTCGGCGTGAGGTCGAGCACCGCAAGCAACAGTTCGATACCTGACACGCCGTCAACGAGACAGTGGTGAACGCGCGAGACAAACGCCGTGCGATCACCCTCCAGTCCATGGACGAGGGTGATGTCCCACAGCGGGCGGTCGCGGGGAAGCATGGGCGCAAACAACTCGGACGAGAACTGCCGAAGCTGCGCCTCAGTGCCCGGTGCCGGCAGCTGGACCACCCGTAGGTGACGTTCGAGCGAAAACTCTGGGTCGTCCTCCCACGTGGGGTGACCGGCGTAGAGTGGTGGCGTGACGGGCCGCTGGCGGTATCGCGGAATGAGGTGCATCCGCGCTTCCATGCGCTTGTAGAGATCCTCGAGAGCAATAGTGCCTTCGTAGATGCCAACTGAGCCGATATGGAGGGCAGCCTCGGGCCGCTCAAAGTACAGGAATGCAGCATCTTCGGCACTCATTCGCTGTGTCAACTTCGTGTTGTCGGCCATGATTGGCTCGCTCTCCTGCGCCGTGCGCTTCGTGGACGCCGGTATCCTTCGGCGATTATACTCCCCTGAACCTCAGGTAGCGTTACCGGCGCGCTAACAATTCGTATGAAAGCGCAACGGAATCGGCCCCGAAGGTGATACGGTGAGTTGCCGAGAAGCATTATGAATGGTGCCTGAGATAGGCACTACGCCCGGGGGCAACTCTGTGCCGGGGCATTCTCGTGATAGCAGGCAATATGGCGTTATCCGCGGGTAGCTTCTATCGGACGGATGCCGGCAGCAATGGCGGGGGACTGGAGAACGCCGTCCCCGGCGAAGTTGACCTCGGTGGGTACGAGCCCACGTCTCGGCCGCTCTGGGTCGAGGCTTTTTTTCCTGTCGATTGGCTCGCGCTGCATCTCTCGCCCGTCTACTACGGTTTTGGCATCCCGCACGGCAACGGCGAGCCCGTCGTCGTGGTGCCGGGCTTCCTCGGCGACGACAAGTACCTGACCGAGCTGTACCTGTGGCTCCGGCGCATCGGCTACAAGCCGTACTTCAGCGGCATCGGGCGAAATGTGGACTGCCCGGAGATCCTGACGCAGCGGCTGTGCATGACAATCCATCAGGCGTACGAGGACACCGGGAAGCCGGTTACCATCGTCGGCCATTCGCTCGGCGGCATGCTGGCGCGGGGCGCGGCGCACCGCACATCCAACATCGTCAATCACGTGATTACGATGGGGTCGCCGTTCCAGGGCGTGCAGGCGCACCCGATGGTGCTAAGTGTCGCCAACTTCGTGCGCTCGAACATTGTTGGGGAGCGCAAGCGGCGCCGCGAGGTGACGAGCAAGTGCTTCACGCCGCAGTGCTCGTGTGAGTTCGTGGCGACGATGCGCGATGGCGAACCGAAGGACGACTTCGACCGCCACGCGATCTACTCGACGTATGATGGCGTCGTCGACTGGCGCGTCTGCATCGAGGAAGAGGAGGCGCTTAATCATCGCGTCTCGGCGACGCACATCGGCATGGCGTTCTCGCCGGATGTTTACCGCAAGCTGGGTAACCTCATCGCCGGCATATCCGAAGCCTGACCCGTCGTATCCCGCGCATAACTCGTTCAGAATGGGCCAGCATCGCTGGCCTATGTTGTTGGCGGCGCCCGGAGAGGTTCGGCGCCGGTCGCAACCACGCGTGCCGGAAATCCATGGTCGGCCGCGACAGGTGAAGTCGCGACCGCTGGATACTCTTGGCTCGAGAAGCCAACGCCCGCTCGCGTGTGAGTGCCATCAGGGTCTGTGACTTCACCCGGTGAGTCCTTATGCTGGCGGAAGATGTCGCCCAAACAGTGCCTGTTGCGGATGATTTAATTGATCAGTTGACTGGTTATTATTCGCCACTTTTTTTCGAGCATTTTTTCCAGGGAGAGCAGCACCATGAGTGGAACGGCGAACAGGTTCAAAGTCGGCGACATCGAGATCATCGTTGTGTCGGACGGCCAGGCGAAGATGAAGGGCACCGAATACTTCCCGCTGTCCACGCCTGAGACATGGGAACCACACAAGGCGCTGCTCGACGACGAAGGCTTCTACACCTTCCCGTTCACCTGCTTCGTCATCCGCAGCGGCGACAAGATGGTCCTGATCGACACGGGTCTCGGACCAGTCAAAGGCGATACATTCCACGGCGGCGATCTGATGGGCGAACTCGCGGCCGCGGGCGTGAAGCCGTCGGAGATCGACTCGGTATTCATCACGCACCTGCATGTCGACCACATCGGTTCGGCCGCCTTGCGTGACGAGAACAAGGAACTACAGATCGCCTTCCCGAACGCGACCTACCGCTGGACCTCCGCCGAACAGGACTACTGGGCCGGCGAATTGCCGCCCCAGCAGGTTGCACGGCGCGATATCTTCGAGGCGGTTGCTCCGCGCTGGGAGGCGGCGAATGGCGGCGCATCACTTGCGCCGGGCGTCGATGTGTACTGGATGCCGGGGCACACTCCCGGTCACGCGGGCGTCGTCGTGTCGTCGGGCACCGACCGAGCGTTCATCCTCGGCGATGCCGTGTCATGCCCAGCGCAGATCACCGAGACGGAGTGGTCAGGCGCTGGCGATGTCGATCCGGCGCTCGCACGCGCGGGCCAGGAGGCGGCCATGCGCGAGCTCGAAGGTACGACTGCACTCGTGCGAGGGAACCACTTCCCGGGCCTGTCGTTCGGTCGCGTCCTGCGCGGTGAGGGGAAGCGCTACTGGCAGGCGGTGTAGCGCCTAGAGTCCGGTGACCATCATCTTAGACACGCGGATGGTTGGCGTCGCCGAGCCCGCGCGCCACTCAAGGTCGCTGCCGACGGCATCGATGTTGCGCATGATGTCCTTCAGGTTGCCGCTGACGTTTATCTCTTCGACGGGATAGGCGAGCTGGCCGTTTTCGATCCAGATGCCGTGCGCGCCCTTCGATACGTCGCCCGTCGTCGGGTTGAGCCCGAAGCCCATGAGGCCGGTGAGGTACAGGCCGTCCTTCACGTCGCCCATGATGTGCTGTGGGTCGGATGCGCCCGGCTCCCAGATGAGGTTGCCGGTGCCGATCGTGATGCTGTCGCCCGCGCGGGCAGCGCTACCCGTCGTACGGCGGCCGAGGCGGCGCGCGTAATAGCTGTCGAACAGGAACATCTTGAACGCGCCGCGATCGAACAGCACATTGCGCCGGCGAGTCACGCCTTCACCGTCGAACGGCCGCGAGCCGAGGCGTCCGGGCAGCGTGCCATCGTCGGTGATGGTCATCAGCGGCGAGCCAACTTCCTTGCCCTCGTCATCCGTGAGAAACGTCGAGCGCTTGAACAACGCCTCGCCTGAAGCTGCACCCACGATCATGCCCATGAGGGAGCCCGTCGCGCCTGCTTCGAAGACGACGGGAACTTCGCGCGTCTGCACCTTGCGCGCACCGAGCTTGCGGATCACGCGCGCGGCAGCGCGGCGGCCGACATCTTCGGGAGTCTCGAGTTTGTGGAAGGCGCGCTCCGCCGTGAACCAGTAGTCGCTCTGCTTCTTGCCGCCCGCATCGTCAGCGAGGATTGAGACCGAGAACGACGCGGCTGTGTACGGAAAGCTCGCGCAGAAGCCGAACGTGTTCGCGAGCACGGTCTCGCCGCGCTCGACGCCGAACTCTGCTCCTTCGCTGTTCGTGATGCGCTTGTCGAAGTCGAAGGCAGCCTGCTCCGCGCGGAGGACGATGTCCTTCATCTCGTCCATGTTCAGCGAGTCGATCCGCTCGTCGTACATCTGGAGCGCCGCGCCGAACTCGGTCGCGAGATCTTCTTTCGCCGGCAGCCCTGCGTACTCGTCCGGTTCGCTGATCGACGCTAGCTCGACGGCTGTCTGCACCATCTCGTCGAGCGCCTTCGGTGTAAAGTCGGACGTATTGCAGACGGCCGTGCGCTTCTCTTTAATGACGCGGATTGAGACCGAGCGCGATCCTGCCTCGAAGAGCTTCTCCGTCTCCTGCTTGCGAACGGAGATCGTCGATTCGACGCCGCTATGGATATACGCGTCGGCTTCGTTCGCACCGAGTTGGCGCGCACGTTCTACGATGTCAGACGCGATGCTGCGGAGATCTTCTTGCATGGAGTGGAGTCGGCCTAGCTGCCGAACTCGAACTCTTCGCTCTTGGAGCCGGAGAGCTTCATGAACGCGAATACTGCGATTCCAAGGACTGCGGCGACGATGATGAGCTTCTTCATGATGGCGTTCCTTTCCGGGACGGGGTCCCGCTTGATGCGTGTGCGTCTCAGTGGCGATCCGAGATCTTACTCACATGCCAAGTCGACTGCTTCTCCGAGTGACGTCGCCTTCACTTCGATGGCGACGCACGCCTCAGTCATTCTATCCGCCAGAACTAGACCATCCGTACTCGTGTCTGCGGAAAGAGCGCTTGCAGACTCCAAGAATTCGTCATGTTCGGGCCGAAGTGCCGCAGGCGGCTTGAGATCACCCAGTTCCTTCAGAAAGTCCTCCCACGCGGCAGCGCCAGCCGTCTCGACAGATTCTTCGTTGTTTCCACTGCTTTCCAAGCGTTCTACGAGATCAGTGAAGCTTCGAGTTGACTAAGGTAGTCCTGCGAAGTGTCGCTGCGACTGGCTGTTCCGCCGCTGCTTCCACACGCAGTAGTTCGCTATCGTGACGGCGAACAGCGAGGAAACGATAGCCATTTTCACAAGCCCCATGGCAGGCTTCACGCGGCGGTGCCGCCGACGGTCATGCTGCTGATGAGGACGGTTGGGATGCCGACGCCGACGGGAACGGACTGCCCGTCCTTGCCGCACGTCCAGCGCCCGTCGCTGAGCTTGAAGTCGCTGCCGACGGCGGTCACTTTGCGTAGAACGTCCGGGCCGTTGCCGATGAGGTTCACGCCACGAATGGGCGCCGTGATCTTGCCGTCTTCGATCATGTAGCCCTCGGTGACGCTGAAGACGAAGTCACCGTTCGTGATATCTACCTGGCCGCCGTTGAACGACACGCAGTAGATGCCGCGATCGACGCCGCGAATGATGTCCTCAGGCGACGACTGCCCTGCGAGCATGTACGTGTTCGTCATACGGGGCATCGGATGGTGCTTGAACGACTGGCGGCGGCCGTTGCCCGTCGGCTTCACGCCGAAGTGACCGGTGCTCATGCGGTCCTGCATATATCCCGCGAGAACTCCGTTCTCGATGAGGACGTTGTAGCCGGGCGCGTTGCCCTCGTCGTCGATATTGATGCTGCCGCGGCTGTCCTGGATCGTGCCGTCATCGACGACAGTGCAAAGTTCGGACGCGACGACGTTGCCTACCTGGTCGGTGTAGTTGCTCGTTTTCTTGCGGTTGAAGTCGGCCTCAAGACCGTGGCCAACGGCCTCGTGGAGAAGAATGCCGCTGTCGCCTGATGCGAGGACGACGGGAAACATGCCGGCCGGCGCTTCGATGGCAGACTGCAGCAGCACTGCCTGCCGCGCCGCTTCCTGCGCGAGCATCTCGGGTGTCTGCTGTTCGAAATAGGCAAGGCCCATGCGGCCGCCACCGCCCCAGCGGGCCGTCTGGCGGCTGCCATCGCGCTCTGAGAGACACGAAACGTTGAAGCGCACGAGCGGCTGGATGTCGCCGGCGATGCGCCCGTCGCTCGTGACAATCATCACGCGTTTGAGTTCGTCGATGAAGTTGATGTCCGCTCGGGCAATGCTGCTGTCGTAGGCCCGCGCGGCTTCGTCGGCGCGCCGGATAAGATCGACCTTCTCGGCAGCAGGCACGTCGACGGTGTTTGCAGTCGGGGCGAAGTAATTCGCAGATTCGTAGTGGACGACGTCGACGGGGTCGGCGGTCTTACCACGGCTGGCGATGCGGGCGGCGGTGTCAGCGGCGCGCCGCATAGACTCGCGCGAGAGGTCTTCGCTGTAGGCGTAGCCGATGGCCTCGCCCTGGATGACGCGGATGCCGACGCCCTGCGTCGTGCTGCGGCTCGCCGTCTTCACCGCCTGCTGCTCGAATGCGATATTGGAACCCTGGCGATGCTCGAAGAAGAGTTCGGCGTGCTCGCCGCCACGGCTCATCGCCGTCGCGAGCAGATCCGATGCTGTGGCCTGATCGATGCTGTAGTTGTCGTGAAAGAAGGATTCTGCGAGGCGGCCGGTGTCGGTGCTCATGCTTCAGGATAGCGGATGAGGCGCCGGCAACGTGGTCAGAGAGTAGCGAGGATGTCCGCGACTGTCAGCGCCTGCTGCCAGCTTTCCGTGTGGCTCGATTCGTCCGACCAGCACGCGGACAGGGTCGCGAAGGCGATGCCCCAATCGCGCAAGCGCTGCCGGTCGAGCGCCAGTTCGCTGGCGAAGATGTCGAGCCGGCGGCTGAGGATACCGGCGACATCCGGTTGACGCAGGAGTCCACGCTCCTCGTACCGCTCTCCCGGATCGGTCACGGGATTGCGCAGCCAAGCCCCGACCTCGAAGGCCGGGTCACCGACGACGCCGTGCGGATCGATGATGAGCCACGGTTCGCGCTCGGCGCTGAGGATATTCGTATGGTGTAAGTCGCCGTGCAGGGCGATCTGGTCAGGCTGAGATGCGAGCAGATCGCGATAGAGGGACGCGCCGCGTTCTATCTTGGCCTTCGAAAGAGGACCCGTCGTGCCATGATGTCTCTTCCGGAGGAGGTCGAAGGCTCCCGCCCAGTCGGCGAGCGTGGGGAACGCGTGGTCAGCTGGCGGCGGTCGCCAAATGCGTCGCATCAACCGTGCTGCTACCGTCGTTGCTTCGGCGTCGTCGATAGCTATGATGGGCACGCCCGGCTTGAGGTGTTCCAGCAGAAAGACCCCTGCTGCTTCGTCCGATTCGAACACGCGCACCGCGCCATCCCCGCCCCAGTGACCTAGCGCGGCCATCTCGTGTCCAACGGGGCCGCGTTTCACACCCGCCTTGAGGACAGCCGGTGTCCCATCTTCGCGCGTGCACGGAGCGACGTAGTTGTAGCTCAGCGGGAAAGGCGCGTGGATCTCGAGGTCCCAGCGTGTTGCGTACGCCTCAAGTAACGCAGGCAGACCGTCAAGCCACGTGCGACCGTCCTCGCCGAACACCTCAACCATGCGCTTCTCGAAGGCCGGATCGAGGGCCATCAACCGATCACACCTTCGGCGACGATGATGCGATATCCGAGGTCGAGCTCGTCGAGTTCGCGGAGATGGCCGTAGCGCGCGTCCCAGGCGCCAGACTTGATGTCAGCGGCTAGACGGTTGATGGCCGGGCCGGTGATGTCATCGCCGAGGAGGGCGAGGCCTGATATCGCGGCGCGTGCGTCGGGGTCGAGATACATCTCTGGCCGCCGCCAGTAGGAGCACAAGAATCCGTCTGTGCAGTCCCATGGCACGGGCACCGGGATGATGTCGGTGATGCGCATCGTATCTTCGATCGGCGGCATGAAGCGCTCGGCGAGGTCGAGTCTTGGGAGCTCGGGGATGTACTCCACAGTCAGCCAGAAGTTGGCGAATGCGGCGTCATTGTGTGTGAGAATGATCTGCTTGTGCGAGATGCGTGCCATTTCCCTGAGGCCAGCGCGCGGGTCAGGCCAGTGATGCGTGGTGAGGATGGCGAGCGCCGCATCGAACTGCTTGTCACGGAAGGGCAGATGCTCGGCGACAGCCTGCACGACGGGCGCGGATCCAATCGGGCGCTGTGCGATCATCGTCCGTGCAGGCTCGACCGCGATGATCAGGCCTGCGGGTTCGTAGGAGCCTGAGCCCGCGCCGATATTCACGACGGTCTTGGCATCGCCGAGCGCAGCATCGATCGCGGCCTGGACGCGAAGGTCTGGCCGGCGATAGCGACCGTACGTGGTGCCGATGGTGTCGTACAGTGCTGTCATCGCTCTACGCTAACACTTCGTCTGGTTCCAGCGCGATCGTCGGAACGCGCGAGTGGATCGCCACCGACGTCTTTGTCGCGACAAACATCAGACTCTTCGGCCAGATGAGCGCGCCGAGCCAGTCGAGCGCGGCGATGAAGCGTGATGAGCCGATCGCCGAGCGCAACCGAGTGCGCCACGTTGCGACCGGCCTTTCGACCGCCATCGCCACCAGCACGGCGGCCTCGAAGTCGGTCCGAGGGTGATGCTGCGGGCGGAGATAGTCGGTCAGGCAGAAGCGCAGCCACACCAGCGAGTCCACGAAGTGGATGTAGCGCACGTCATCAACGCGCAGCCGCGCGCGAGCGAGCTTCGATGCAAGCGAAGCAGGTGAGAAGATGCGGACGTGTCCGCCCGGGGCGTTCCGATAACCCGCCGACAGCGCGAAGTACAGCCGCTCCGTGAAGTGAGACGGAACTGCTCCGTGTAGCAACGCGCCGTCCGCGAGTACACGCGCGATCTCTCGCATCGCGCCCTGATCGTCGGGAAGATGCTCCAACGTCTCGGTGCAGATCACGGCGCCGAATGCTCTATCTGCGAACGGCAGGTGCGAGGCATCGGCGGCGATGAGGTCGATCGGCATCCCGCCCAGACGCGCCCGCGCCTTCAGCAGTTCGGCAGGGTCATAGTCAACGCCCACCGCGACACAGCCGCGCGCTGCCGCCGCAAGGATGTGCCGGCCATCGCCGCACCCGACATCAAGCACGTGTGTACTCGGGCCGGACGGCAAGAGTTCTGCACGAATGCTGAGCTTCGCGGATGAAATTTCTGCCACGACAACAAGATCGCCGATCGACAGGCAGGGGACAAAGGCGGGCACGCGGGCGAGGTCCACGCCCTACGTCATCCGCAGGCCCTCGAGGTGCGCCAGTTCGTTGAGGCGCCAGAGAGCGCGCTTGTCCTGCCACGCGCGAATCGACGTGATGGACGCGTTGAATGCGTAGAACGGAAAATCGTTCTTGTCGAGCCCTAGCACCATGCCAACATACGTCTGGATGACGCCGCCGTGGCAGGCGACCGCGACCTTCTGACCCGGGCACTCTTCGACGATCTGCGCGAAGCCACGGGCGATGCGCTCGCGGAAATGGGCGCTGCTCTCGCCGCCCGGCAGGTTGTCCCATGTCGGCTCCGCCTCGAAGCGCGCTTTGACGGCGAGGTGGTCGACATTTTCGCGGTTGTAGTTGGGGTCGATGCTGCCATCGCGGTTGGGCTCATTGATCTCCTGGATGTCGTCGACGACCTTGATCTCGATGCCTGTTCGTTTCGAGATGGGCAGCGCTGTGTTGTAGGCACGCTGGAGTGGGCTGGCGTAGATGGCATCGACTCCGTAGCCGGCCATCCGCTCGCCTACACGCTCCGCCTGCTGGACGCCGATTTCGGTCAGCGGCGGGTCGAACTCGCCGAGGCGGCCTTCGACGCGGGCCTGATTCGAGGCGGATTGCCCATGCCGGATCAGGTACAGCCGCGTGGCGTCCTTCTTGCTCAGAAGCAGCACGTCTTGGAAGTAGAAGGCCATCGGGTCGATGGGTGCGGGAACGGTCTTTGGGTTATCGTCGGCGTCGGCAATGGGGCGGTCGGTCATGCGGACAAGGTACGTGGGGCGCGTTTCTGCGACAAGAACCTGCGGTTTCATCAAATGTCGGCGAGGGGGTAGGCGAAAAGCGCAACCGGCGATACACTGTCATACGATCTTCACATCACGAGTAGCGCGGGCCGACTAGCCCACGCCGAGGCGTCCCGCGCGCGGGACGTGCATTACAGGAGGCAGTCTTGGCCAACGAAGTAGTTATTGTGAACGCCGTGCGGACCGGCATGGGTCGCCGCAACGGCCAACTTTCGAGTTCGCATCCTGTGACGCTGGGCGCGGCCGTGCTGCGTGCCGTTGTCGATCAGGTGGGTGTCGACGCGAATGAAGTCGGCGACGTCGTCTTCGGCAACGTCTCCCAGGTTGGCGAGCAGGCCGCGAACATCGGTCGCAACATCGTCCTTGAGGCGAACTTCCCGATCGAAATCCCCGGCACGACGGTCGACCGCCAGTGCGGCTCCGGCCAGCAGGCCATTCACTTCGCGGCGAACCTGATCGCTGCGGGTGTCGTCGATGTCGCGATTGGCGCTGGCGTTGAGAACATGTCGCGCGTGCCGATGGGCTCGAACTTCAAGGTGGCGGGCTTCCCGTTCACGGAGCACATGCGCGAGGCGTACGACCTGACATCGCAGGGCGTCGCTGCGGACAACATCGCGCGCCAGTGGGGTATCACGCGCGAAGACCTCGACGCGTTTGCGGTCGAGAGCCAGCGCCGCGCACGCGCCGCGCAGGACGCCGGCAAGTTCGAGAAGGAGATCCTTCCCGTCGAAGTCGAGCACGAAGGCGTGAAGGCGACCTTCGCGACGGACGAGGGCATTCGCGAGTCGACGATGGAGGGTCTAGCGAAGCTGCAGCCGTCGTTCGGTGAGAACGGCCTGCACCATGCCGGCAACTCGTCGCAGATCACCGACGGCGCGGCCGCTGTGCTGCTGATGTCGGCGGATAAGGCGAAGGAGCTTGGCCTGAAGCCACGCGCCCGCATCGTCGCGCAGGCGGTGGTCGGCAGCGACCCGCACTTGATGCTGACAGGCCCGATCACGGCGACCCCCGCCGTCCTCAAGAAGGCCGGCCTCAAGATGGAAGACATCGATCGCGTCGAGATTAACGAGGCGTTCGCCTCCGTGGTTCTCGCGTGGCAGAAGGAGACGGGCGCGGACCTGAGCAAGGTCAACGTGAACGGTGGCGCCATCGCCCTCGGTCACCCGCTGGGCTGCACGGGCGCGCGCCTCATGACGTCGCTCCTCCACGAACTCGAGCGCACCGGTGGGCGTTACGGTCACGAAGTAATGTGCTGTGGCGGCGGCATCGGCACCGCGACGATCATCGAGCGCTTGAACTAAACGTCGCTCGGTTACGCGAACACGAGAGAGCCTCGGACATTGTCCGAGGCTCTCCTTCTGTTTCTGTGGGTGTTAGGCCGTTTGCCTGCGACGCAACACGACGGCCGTAACCGCCACGCCCAAGATCAGCGCGACTGCACCGGATAGCATCGACGCTGCGACGACATTGCCGCCGCCGTCGGCCGCCGAATCCACATCGGCTGCAGTGTTTGGAGCGGACGACACGAATTCCGCGGGTGACCCCACCCCGAGTTTGTTGTCTCCGTTCAGGTCGACGGCGCCAGATCCGCTCGGATCGCCAACTACAATCACGCCGATCATGCCTGGGTGAAGGACGCAGAAGTACGGATAGATTCCGTCGTTTGCAAACGTCTGTGTGACGGTCTGCATCTGCCCCATCGTGTCGAAGTCGCCCCAGCCTGTGGACGCGCCGGTCACGCTGTGGAGTGCCTCATCGTTGTTCGTGAACCTGATCGTGGAGCCTGCATCCGCACGCAGAATCGTCGGCATCATGCAGTTCTGTTGCAGAACCACGGCGTCCCCCGCCGCGTCCGTGACCGGCTCGTGACAGCCACCACCGCCTGCGTCAGCCGTCCGCTGGAGCACCAGTCCTGACGCCGCGATCGCGAGTACTGAAACGAACGCTGTTACTGCTATCCATCGTCGCATGAGACACCTCCCGTTCGCGTCTCATACACCGCGGGCCTGTCGCCGGTTCCCGCGCGCCCGCCGCGCACTCACGGCAGAGTGTCGGCGATGGCGAGCGCTTCCTCGATCGGCAGCAGCGTCTCGATTCGGTACAGCGCTGCGTCTGTGCGCCAGATCAGTGTGTTGCGCTCGACCGTGCGCGGCTCACCTTGGCCGTCGTCGGTCCCGTTGTGGTACAGGACGAAGTGCGGACCGCCCGTGATCCAGGTGCCGGGCACACCCGCAACGATGAGATCGGTGACGACGACGTCCGAGGGCACGCCTTTGTCGAAGTAGCCCTCGAAGCTTCCTTCCCCGACCTGCCAGAGATCGAACTCCGGATATCGGAGGATGACGCCGTGCTCCGCGCCGTACGAGACGGTGTATACGCGCGACGGAGACGTGCCCTCCAGGAGAGCTGGCGAAAAGCCCGCTAGGACGGCAGCCTGCTCGATCGTCGATGGTACCGCGTTGGCGTCGATGTCTTGCGGCGTAGGGAACGGCGTCGGTGCGGTCGCCGTCGGGAGGATGTCGATGCGCGAGCCTTCGATGCCAAAGAAATCGGCGACTGCACTGCGAGACGTCGGCACCACGAACACCGCAAGGATGACCCCTGCGGCGACGCCGAGAGCGGCGAGCGGTGCAAACGCGCGTCGTGCAGGAGACGGCGAAGTAGGCGAGACCCCGCGCGTCGCTACGTGCGCCTCCACTGTCGACCGTAGAGGAGGCGTCGCCGGATACGCCGCGTCTGCCGCCGCACGCAACAGCAGGTCGTGCCCGTACATTGTCTGTTCAGCCATCGTCGCCCTCCCGGAGACGCGGGTATTTCGTTTCGATGACCGCCCGCAGGCGTTGACCCGCGCGATGCAGTCGCGACTTCACCGTGCCCGGCGGACGCCCGATCGCCGCAGCGATTTCTCGCTCCGGAAGTTCGAGGAAGTAGCGCAGGTGCAGGATCGTTCGGTCGTCGTCCGGTAGCTCCGCGATCGCTGCGAGAACCTGTGACGACTCATCCGATGCGGCCACCTCTGCATGCGGCGAAGGGGCTGTGTGAGGTGCGAAGATCGCGATGCGACCGAGGAGCCCTGTACGGCGGTTGCGGGCGCGGATTGTGTTCAGCGCCTGGTTCTGCACGATGCGCAGCAGCCAGGGCCGCAGTGGTTCGCCGATCCGGAACGTCGCCAGCTGCCCGTATGCCCGCACAAAGGCCTCCTGCGCGACGTCTTCTGCCTCCTGCGCGTCGCGCACGATGAGATATGCCGCGCGAAAGGCGACCTGCTGGTAGCGCTCGACGAGCGTCCCGAATGCGGCGTGATCGCCGGCGACGGCTCGCTCGATGGCGGTGGTCTCGTCAAGCTCGACGGCATCCACTCAGCCATTGTTACACCGGATGAGGGCCGCAGGTTCCTCGGTGGAAAGAACGGGGCCGGAGGCGTACCATTGAGGGCACACCACACGAGACGATCGCCCTTGACGGGCGGGAGGAGATCGCATGCGCAGGGTAGCTGTCGTCGGCGCCGGGATGACCAAGTTCGGCAAGCACATGGACCGCGGGCTGAAGTCGCTCGGTAAAGAAGCGGTCGATTCGGCGATGAAGGCCGCCGGCGTCGAGATGCCGGACATTGAGGCGGCCATCGTCGGCAATGCGACGGCGGGGCTGATCACTGGCCAGGAGATGATCCGCGCACAGGTCATCCTGCGCGACATGGGCTTCGGCGATATCCCGATGATCAACACCGAGAACGCCTGCGCCTCATCCTCGACTGCATTCCACCTCGCGTGGATGTACGTCGCGTCCGGCATGTACGACTGCGTGCTCGCGCTCGGCGTCGAGAAACTCTATCACGAAGAGAAGAAGCGCTCGTTCCAGGCGATCGGCTCGGCCGTGGACATCGAGGCGATCAAGGAGCTGATGGCGCGCACCGCGGAACGCGGCCGCAGCGAGACCGAGGCCAAGAAGGCTGACGATGCAGGTGGCGGTGGCAAAGCAGGCGGCGCGGGCGAATCACGTTCAATGTTCATGGATTTCTACGCCGCATCTGCCCGCGAGCACATGAAGCGCCACGGCACAACGGCGATCCAGTTTGCAAAGGTCGCGGTCAAGAGCCATGCGAACGCCGCCCTCAACCCGAACGCGCAGTACCGTGAGACGTATACGGTCGAGGAGATTCTCGCATCGCCGATGGTCGCCGAACCGTTGACCCGTCTGATGTGCTCGCCGATCGGCGACGGCGCGGCGGCGCTAATCCTTGTCAGCGAAGAGAAGGCACGGCAGCTCACGACGAAGCCTGTCTGGGTGACGGCGTCCATCCTCGGCAGCGGCAAGGACCGCGAGAAGGGCGAGCCCGGCGTGACGACGCGTATGGCGAACAAGGCCTACGCGATGGCCGGCGTCGGCCCCGAAGACATCGACGTCATCGAACTACACGACGCGTCAGCCCCCGCGGAACTGATCGAGTACGAAGAACTGGGCCTGTGCAAGGTCGGTGACGGTGGCAAGCTCATCGAAGAAGGCGCGACCGAGATCACCGGCAAGATTCCTGTGAACCCCTCCGGCGGCCTGCTGTCGAAGGGCCACCCGATCGGCGCGACCGGGTGCGCGCAGCTTGTCGAGGTCTACTGGCAGCTCCAGGGCGAATGCGGCGACCGCCAGGTGAAGGGCGGGAACGCGAAGGTCGGCCTCACGCAGAACGGCGGCGGCATGATGAAGGGCGAAGCCGCCGCGATGGCGATCCACGTTCTCGAACGCTAAGGGCTTGGACCAAACGACGCACTTTAGCTTGGAGCCAACGAGCTCGGTTCCGACGTGGACCATGCGGTTGGACTTTACACAGGAAGCGGATCGCGGACGCGCGACAAGCCACGTCCGCAATGTGCTGGCCAGGGGCGGGACGCTTTCTCGTCTCTTGCTCAATCGCGTCGACGAAGCAGTCAACTACCGAGGCTTGGTGGTGGATGGTGTCGTCGTTTCGAGAGTGCAAAATTTCGAGCATGGGCTGACTGAACCTTCCGACAGCGAGCGCTCTATCGGTTGGCAAAGGGTTCTTGCACCTCAGGACGAACTGGCTGAGGAGATTGCACGTGGGTCCGTGGGGAGCAGCGCGTGGGTATTAGAGGACACGGTAGCAAGGCGTGGCGATCCGTTCCTTGATTCTGTCGACAAGTCGCTTGTTGCCTATGTGGATTCAGATCTGTACTGGGTTGTGTCGCCAGGCCCTTCGCCTGCTGCGGCGCTAAAGGCTCTTGATTGGGGGCCACCTTCCTGGCAGCTTGTCGGCGTGAAGACCAAACTGCCTAGCGAATCAGGCACTAAGTGGTCACCCACCACCATTGAACACCTCGCGAGTGCTGCGACACAGCTTCTCGTTGGTGCATTTGATGGGGAAGGCTACGTGTTGTGCGACTTGCCCGAGTCTCAGGTCTCTGGGTCGTCTTTCAGCCGAGAGAACTAGCCAGCCGCCGACTGTCCAGCGTTGTGAATCGCCGTCAGGTCGAGGCGGTGCGGCGTGCCGCCGGTCATGTCGACCGGGCGGAAGCGGCCGGCGGCCAGCTCTTTGATGAGGTCCTCGACGCTCGCGAGGTCGCGGTCGAACTCCGTCGCGCAGCGACCGATATCGCTTCGTGAGTGCGAGTCCGTGCCGGCCGTCCCTGGCATCTTCATGTACTCGCACAGACGGCGCGAGAACTCGTTCTCCTTCATCGTCCCGCGGCCGTTGAGCGCCTCGAGGCCGGCGCAGTACTGGTACGCCGGGTTGCGCGACGCGCGAATGAGCGCCTCTTCGTAGTCACGCTCGTCCTCCATGTACCAGGGCATCTGGCGGCGGTACGGGTGGGCGGCGACCATCGCGCCCTTCGCGTCCTTCACGTGACGCGCGAGTTCGTGCGAGCGGTGCATGCCGTACACGTACTTGTCGATGCCGTAGACCAGAATGTGGCCGTCATCGGTGTTGATCTCGATCGCCGGGAAGACGGGGTAGTTGTGGCGCTTCGCCAACTCAGCGACCTCCCGCGGGTCCCAGAGATAGTCGTGCTCGCTGAGGCAGATGCCGTCCAGCCCGGCCTGCTTCGACCGCTCGACGAGGTCGTCGGGCGTGAGATACGAATCCCACGAGAGCGGGCGCGTGTGGGTATGCAGGTCGACTAACACTGGATCCTTATCGGTAGGGTCGGGGTTTGGGCGAAGTATAGCGAACGGCTGTTCGAGGTCTAGGTGGCGAGAAGGCACTGTGGTTCGAACGCGCTTCCCCTCGTACCATGCACCGTCGAAGGCATATCGAGGGACGAGCGAATGAGATTCGAATGAGATTCTACGAATACGAAGCGAAGGCGCTGCTAGCCAAAAACGGCGTCCCCACCTCCAAAGGCGGCGCTGTGACGTCGGCCGACGAGGCGGCACGGCTGGCCGGCGAAATCGGCGGCGAGGTGGTGCTGAAGTCGCAGGTGCTGAGTGGCGGCCGCATGAAGGCCGGCGGCATCCAGTTCGCGACCTCCGCCGATGAAGCGCGAAAGCACGCCGAGCACATTCTCAAGCTCGTGATCAACGAGCAGGCGCCACGCTGCGTGCTCGTCGAGAGCAAGTCATCGGTGAAGAAGGAGTACTACGCCGGCATCATCTACGACGGCAACGCCAAGCTGCCGGTCGCCATCTTCAGCGATATGGGCGGCATCGACATCGAGGAGGTCGCCGAGACGCATCCCGAGCACGTCGCGCGCGTTCACTTCTCGACGTTCCAGCCGCTGCAGGAGTTCAAGTTCAAGGAGCTTGTCGCATCGCTCGGTATCTCCGGCAACGAACTAAACCAGCTTTCGCGCATCGTCTCGCGGCTTGCCAAGACATTTCTCGCGCACGGCCTCACGCTCGCTGAGATCAATCCGCTCGCCCAACTTGAGGACGGCAGCTTCATTGCGCTCGACTCGCACATGGACATGGAGGACGAGGCGCGCGACCAGCAGCGGTCTGTGCTCGAAGAACTGGGCATCGGTCCCGACGAGTCGCGCCAGTCCCGCGAGCCCACCGAATTTGAGATGCGTGTCGCCACGGTGGATGCTGAGGATCACCGGGGCGTCGTCCGCGTGGTGGAGTTCGATGGCAATCTCGGATGTGTGATCGGCGCCGGAGGCGGCAGCCTGACGATCTTCGATGCGCTGAAGAAGTATGGCGGCAAGCCGGCCAACTACTGCGAGATCGGCGGCAATCCGAGTGTCCACAAGGCGCAAGAGCTGACGAAGCTGATACTCCAACAGCCGGGCGTTGAGAAGATCTGTGTGATTATGAACGTCGTGAGCAACACGCGCGTGGACATTGTCGCTCGTGGCGTGATCAAGGGCGTGATCGAGTCGGGCCGCGACCCCGCTGACACGATCGCAATCTTTCGCATCCCCGGATCATGGGAGGCCGACGGCTTCAAGATTCTCGAGAAGTACGGAGTCGAGTATGCCGACCGCACCGTCCCGATGTCCGAGGCCGCTCGCCGCGCCGTCATGAAAGTCGGAGGCGCGTGATGGCGACCAACGCGCCTACCAAGCGCTCACCCAGCAAGACTTCTGCCAAGAAGGTGGAGTTGCCCGACGGCATCTTCGCTGAGATGAAGGCGTTGCTCGCGAAGTACACGCCGCCGTTCGAAGTGCGAACCGACGAGTGGGGCGGGTACCACCTGTGGAAGACAAAGCCGATGGTCGTCCACGGTCGTAAGCGCAAAGAGATCTACTTTGCGGGCGTGATTCCGCGCAAAGGCTACATCGGTTTCTACTACATGCCAATCTACGCCGAGGTTGAAGTGAAGGAGATGTTCAAGCCAGAACTCCTGTCGCTCCTCAAGGGCAGATCATGCTTCCACCTGAAGACCCAGGATGCCGTCATCCTAAAGCAGATCAAGCAGGCGCTCGCTGACGGCTTCAAGATCTACAAACGCGAAGGATGGGTGTGATGGCCGCCTACGTGATTGCACAGATGTCCGTCCACGACCTCGACATGTACCGCCAGTACGCCTCGGCAGTCATGTCGACGATTGGGCCCTTCGGCGGTCATCTCGTCGCAGCGAACGATGTGGAGGCGGTCGAAGGCTCGCCGCCGTTCCCGCGCACCGTCATCGGCGAGTTTCCCGACATGGCGTCGCTGAAGGCGTGGTACGAATCGCCGGCATATCAGGCCGTCATCAGTCTGCGCAAGGATGCGACGAACGGCACGCTGATCATGTTGGAGGGTCTTACGATGCCCGAGCAGCCGCATGGGCCAAAGGAATCGGTGTCTTCATGAGCATCCTGATCGACGAGAACACGACGTTCATCATCCAGGGCATCACAGGCCGCGAGGCCGTAAACATGGCGCGCGAGTGCATCGACTACGGCTCGAAGCTCGTTGGGGGCGTGACGCCGGGCCGCGGCGGCCGCGACGTGCACGGCGTTCCGGTGTACGACACCGTTGCGGCGATCACGAAGAAGCAGCGCGTTGATGCCAGCGTTATCTCCGTGCCACCGCCCGCGGTGCGCGACGCTTGCTTCGAGGCGATCGAGAACGGCATCAAGCTCATCGTCATCGTCACGGAACGTATTCCGCGCCTCGAAGTGGCGCAGATGGTTGAGTACGCGAATCGCGAAGGCGCGCGGATCATCGGGCCGAACTGCCTGGGCGTGCTGACGCCTGGCAAGTCGCGAGTCGGCGGCATGGGCGGCGCGGCGGTTTCGGCGCGCAAGGCATACACACCCGGCCCGATCGGCATCATGTCCCGCTCAGGCGGTATGACGACCGAGATTGCGAACACGCTCACAGCAGCGGGCCTCGGACAGAGCACGGCCGTCAGCATCGGCGGCGACGCCATCATCGGTTCGACCTACGCGGAATTGATGCCGCTGTTCGATGCTGACCCCGAAACGAAAGCGATCGTCATCTACAGCGAGCCAGGTGGTCGCATGGAGGCGCAGCTTGCCGAATACATGAAGGCGAGCGGCTCAAAGCTGCCCGTCGTCGCGTTCATGGCAGGCAAGTTCATGGACGAGATGCCCGGCATGCGCTTCGGCCACGCGGGCACGATCGTTGAAGGCAAAGCAGACACCACGGCCGAGAAGCTGACCCGCATGAAGGACGCAGGTATTTCGGTCGCCGAGCAAATCCAGGATATCCCCGACATTCTCAAGCGCCGGCTCGCCGGAGGCGGAGCGTGACATCACTGCAGATTACGGTTGGAGTATCGCGATGACCCTTCGATCAGAGACAGGCATGTTCGTTCGAGTCGAGGTCGATGACGTTGTCGCGAACGACGCCGCAGCCGCGAAGCATCTCGAAGGCGTGTGCCCGGTCGACATCTTCGTGGACAAGGGTGGCCGCGTATCGCTCGTCGAAGACAACATCGACGAGTGCATCCTTTGCGGCCTCTGCCTAGAGGTCGGTGCGGCAGGCGGCGTGCGCGTGTACAAGCTTTACGACAACGATGCGCTGCTCGTGAAGAGTTAGCCCCCTACTGCACATCGACGCCGCCCGGACCACGTACGCACCAGACTCTGTGAGCTGTTTCGTTCAGATCGTTCACCGCCGTGCCGTCATCAATGCTCACGCGCAGCGACCTCCCGGCCGGACTGGCGGTATCGCGTGCACTTGACCAGAACGTGACGTTCGGACCGGCGTACACAAACGGGTGATCGACCGGCAAGCCGTCGGCAGTCGTTTCATCGAGTAGTGACTGGAGTTCCGCCACGGTCGGCGCGCGCCACCCCCGGCGGCCGCCAACATTCCGGTCGCGGCACGCCGTGAACGCGGTGTCCCAGTCGAGCGTGTTCTCCGACGGGGTACGCTCCCAGACGATGCCGGTCTCGCGATCCAGCACGGCACTGTCGCCTTCGAGCACGCAATCGAAGCGGTCGGAAGCACAGCCACCCGTCGAAGACAGCAAACGGCTCCATGATCCCGGGATGTCATCGAGCGTCTTCATCGTCGAAGCGGGATCGCCGGGCGGATCCAGCGGCCCGGCGTTGATCGCGCCGGCCCACGACGCAACTAAGGTGACGCTAGCGAGCGCGGCCATGACCCAGCCAGCCTTCGAGGCGAAGGTGTTCATTGTGGTGCCTCCGGATGAAAGTCGGCAGGGTTGCGGAAACAGTAGCCGTTTGCGCCGTTACGCGCACGTTTGCGATAGCCGGCCTGCCGATCCGTCCGCGCGCCTGCCGAATCGTCATCCCGGAGGGCGCCTAAGCGGCGCGCCGAATACCATGCCTGCGTGATCGACCCATCAGCAGAAGCTGCCGCGATTCCCGATATCACGCGCAAGCTGCCGTCACTTCGGCAGTACGCGCTCCGCCCTCTCGTGATCCTCTTCATCCTCAACGCTGTCGATGAGTTCGACCGCGCCGTCCTTACGATCGCTCTCGACGACATCCGCGTGTATTTCGGGCTGTCGGACTTCACAGTCGGCTTGCTGCCCCTCGCGGTGATCTTCCTCACGGGCATCCTCTCGTTGCCAGTCGGTAACCTCGCGGACAGGTCCAAGCGGACGACGATTCTCGCGGTCGGAGCCATGATCTGGGGCTTCTCCGGACTACTCGCAGCGTTCTCACGAACCTTCTTGCAACTCTTCCTGACACGAGGATTGCTCGGTATCGGTCAAGCGACGATAGGGCCAACGCACCTCAGCCTCCTGTCCGACTACTATCCGTCCTCTGTCCGTGGTCGCGTGATGAACTACTGGCGTTCTGCAAACGCCTTTGGCTCAATCCTTGGTGCGGTGCTCGGAGCCGCGATCGTTGCCGGCATCGGTTGGCGCTGGGGTTTCGCGGCTGCTGCGATTCCTGGCCTCATCTTCGGCCTTGTCGCGCTGACCCTTCCGGAGCCAAAGCGCGGCGCGGCAGAGCTTGACGAAGCCCGCGTCGACAACCCAATGCTTGGGGAGTTCTTACGCGAGCCAACGGACAAGAAGGGCTTCTTTGAAAGCCTCGGGATCATTTTCAAGTCGCGGACACTCAGGTACATGATTTTCGCGAACGCAGCGATTGGCTTCACGCTGATTGGCGTCCTCGTGTGGCTGCCGACGCTATTTGAGCGGGAGTACGGACTCACGACGGAGCAGGCCGGCGGCGTCTTCGGGATCCTCGCGGTGGCTGCATTCATCGGCCAGTGGTTCGCAGGCCCGTTCGCCGACAACCGCCTCCATCGTGGGCTTGGCTACCTCGGCCGGCTGGGCGCGTTGTCGGTCGTCATCCTACTCGTCACGTGGACGGCTGCGTTCGCTGTGCCGTACGCGCCTCTCGCGCTGGTGTTGCTTATTTTCGGTGCGTTCGCGGCCTCTATCGGATCCGGTGGATTGATTCCGATCGTCGCCGCTTGCTCGCCGCCGCGGATCCGCAGTCAGTCGTTCGCTGCGTTCGGCCTGTCGCTGTCCGTGATGGGCGCGGCTATGGCGCCGCTCGTTGTCGGCGGCGTCTCGGAGCTGTTCCAGATGGCAGACTTCAGCGAAGGCGATGCCCTGCGCTACTCAATGCTGCTCGCGACCGTGACCGTCGCGTCCCTCGGTGCCTGGTTGGTATGGGAGTCGAGCCGCACGGCTGACGAGGAAGCACAGCAGACGTTTGTCGCCTTCATCGCCGAGCAGACGGCCCACAACGCCTAGGTTCTGAGTTCCTAGAGGAACACCGGGATCGGTGGCCTCTCGCGCTCCGCGACGCCATCCTCGATCGCCGCCTCCGCGACGGCCTTCGCGACGTTCTTCGCGACAGTCGGGTGGAACACGCTCGGGATGATGTACTCCGAACTGAGCTCGTTCTTGCCGACAGCCGCGGCGATCGCCTCAGCCGCGCGTAGCTTCATGTTCTCCGTGATCTGCCGCGCGCGGACGTCGAGCACGCCGCGGAAGAGGCCGGGGAAGCACAGGACGTTGTTGATCTGGTTCGGGAAATCGCTACGGCCCGTTGCCATCACCGCGACGTGTGGGTTCGCCAGCTCGGGGCGGATCTCTGGATCGGGGTTGGCCATCGCCATGACGATCGGGTCACGCGCCATCTTCTTCACGTCGTCGACTGTGATCTGGTTCGGGCCAGCGAGGCCAAGGAACACGTCGGCGCCTTCCATCGCGTCGGACACCGAACCGCTTACGCCCTCCAGGTTCGTGTTCTCGGCGAACCAGTCCTTCATGAAGTTCATGTTCTCTTTGCGGCCCTTGTGGATGATGCCGGCGCGGTCACAGCCAATGATGTTCGTCACGCCTGCCGACATCAGGATCTTCGAGCAGGCAACGCCCGCCGCGCCCACGCCGAGCACGACAACTTTGAGGTCGGTGATGTCCTTCTTCACGATGCGCACCGCGTTGAGCACGGCAGCCAACACAACAACGGCGGTTCCGTGCTGGTCATCGTGGAACACCGGGATGTTGAGTTCTTTCTTCAGGCGCTCTTCGATGTAGAAGCAGCGTGGCGCGGAGATGTCCTCGAGGTTGATGCCGCCAAAGCCTGGCGCAATCGCTTTCACGATATTGACAATCTCATCCTGATCCTTCGTCGCGAGACAGATGGGCCATGCGTCGACGCCGCCGAATGCTTTGAAGAGCATGGCCTTGCCCTCCATGACCGGCATCGCCGCCTCCGGACCGAGGTCGCCGAGTCCGAGGATTGCCGTCCCATCGCTCACCACTGCGACGGTGTTGCCCTTGATAGTCATCGAGTACGCGGCCTCGGGGTCTTTGTCGATTGCGAGGCAGACACGCGCGACACCCGGCGTGTACACGACCGAGAGATCGCGACGAGACGTGACCGGCACCCTGTTGCGAATCTCGATCTTGCCGCCCTTGTGCGACTGGAAGACGCGATCCGAGACGCTCTTGACCTGCACGCCCTTGACACGCTTGACGTGCTCGACGATGTCTCGCGCATGGTCGCTATCCCGCGCGGACACGCTAATGTCGCGCACCATCGTCGAACCGGTGCTCTTCACAACGTCAATGTCACCGATGCTGCCGCCACGGTCGCCCACTGCCGCCGCGATCTGGGCGAGCATGCCGGGCTTGTTCGCGTACTGCGCCTGGATGCTGAACGTGTATGTTGCGGCGGGCAGGTCGCTTGGATTCGTGCCGTTCTTGCGGGCCATGATGGTGATTCCCCTCGTTGTTATTGGATGCTCCTCCTCGCCGGAGCGCCGCTCTTTTTTGAGCGCATCATTCTAGGCTCGTATCTGGGTAGCTGCTAGTTGACGAATGGCGGAATCAGCTTCAGTTCTTGCTCGTTGCGAGCGATGATCGTAGTGTCGTGCAAGAGATCAATCGCAGCTATCGGAGGCGGCAATGGCGGATCAGCAAACTGGTCGTGTGACGGTCGAAGCGGACGTCGTGTTTGGAACCGGCGGTGGCCGCGACCTCAAGTGCACCGTGTATCACCCGCCTCAAGCCGGCTCGAACCGGCCCGCCGTCCTGCTAGTGCATGGCGGCAGCTGGTTGAGCGGCGACCGATCGCAGCTTCATGGCTACGGCATCCTGCTCGGACGCATCGGCTATGTCTGCGTTGCGACGGAATACCGCCTTGCCGGCGAATCGAAGTGGCCGGCGCAGATCCACGACGTGAAGGCTGCCCTGCGTTGGATGCGCGCGAACGCTGCGAGGCTCGGCATCGATCCGGAGAAGATCATCGTCGAGGGCAACAGCGCTGGGGCTCACGTCGCGCTCATGGTGGCTGGCACGCCTGGCGAACCTGAGTTCGAGGGCAACGGCGGCAACCCCGGTGTGGCCACACACGTCGCGGCATGCGTCGCCATGTACGCGCCGACGATCCTGCAGGTCGCGGGACAGCCGCTAGCGCCAACGATCCGCTTTCTGTTCGAGAAGACCGCTGGCCCGGACGATGCACGGCGTGCAAGCCCCGTGGAATGGGCGAAGGCCGGATTCCCTCCGACGTTGCTTGTCACAGGGAACAAGGACGCGATCGTTCCGGACGCTTCGAGCTTCGAGATGTACACGCGGCTCATCGAGGCGGGCGTACCAACGGAGCTACACGTGTATGCGGATGCGCCGCATGCCTTCGACAGTACGCCGGAATTCGGCCGGCAGGTGGCGGGCATCATGGCATTGTTCCTCGACCGCTACGTGACGAACCCGCGGTCGTTCTCGCTTCCCGCGCCCGCGGCAGCCGCCGCCGGCTCATAGCGTGGGCTTCAACTGGACACGCGTCGACGACGGGTTGATTGTGTCGAGCTATCCGGTCGGCGACGAGGAGTACGAACAACTGCGCGCCGAAGGTGTCACGCTGCTGATCAACCTCCACGACCGCGACCATGGCGCCAAACGCCTCGCACGTGTTTCGCTCACTGAGCTGCATTTACCTGTCCGGGACTTCACGCCGCCGACTGCCAGCCAGATAGACACTGCGCTCGCGGCGATTGATCGCACGATTGCAGATGGCGGCGTGGCCGACGTCCACTGCGCCGCCGGCCTAGGGCGCGCCGGGACGGTCGTCGCGTGCTGGCTTGTCCGCGGCGGCCTCACATCGGATGCGGCCGTCGAGCGTGTTCGAGAATTGCGACCGGGGTCTGTCGAAACACGAGAACAGGTGGCAGCAGTTCATGAATTTGCTGCCCGCTTGCAGGCCCGCTCGCATGCCTAGGTCGGCGGTACAATCTTCGCGTGGAAACTCCTGAGATTCGCCACGTCGAGACTGTAGACGGCGTACGTATCGCATTTTGGACGGTTGGCGATGGCGCGCCATTCGTGTACTTGTCCGGCTGGCCGTTCGAGCACATCGCGCTCGAACTGGAACGCCCTGTCGATATCGAGCTGTATAGCCACCTTGCCGACTACCGTACACTCGTCCGCTTCGACGGCAGAGGATCTGGACTCTCGGATCGGGATGTTGACGACATCAGCCTTAACGCACGCGTGCTGGATTTGGCAGCGGTTGTTGGACAGCTAACTACGCGGCCAATTGCGTTGCTGGGGTTCCAGACCACTGCGCCCGTCGCGATCGTGTTCGCCGCCCGTCATCCGGATCTTGTCTCGCGCCTCGTGTTGTACGACGCGCACGCGGACTTCCGAACTGTCAGCGAGCAACAGCAAACCAAGGCTGTGACGGGCCTCATGCGCGCGAATTGGGAGATGTTTACGGAGACGCTGGCCAGCCTCGGCTACGGTTGGGGCACCGATGGCGCGAAAGCATACGCGTCCTTTGCGCGCGCGTGCACATCCCAGGACAACGCAATCCGCGCGATTGGCGAGCTCGCGAAGATCGACGTTATGCACCTGCTGCCTGAACTGCAGATGCCGGTGCTCGTCCTCCAGCATCGTGAGACGCCGTACGACGGTGTGACTATTGCGACGTCGCTTGCTGATGCGATTCCGAATGCGACCCTGCGGTTCCTCGATGGCAACTACGCCAAGAATCCGTCAAGCGAGCGGGGGCCCATCGCAGAGTTTCTCGGGGCTCCGGCGCTTGATCCCAGCCGCGTGCGCACCATGACAATCATGTTTACCGACATCGTGGATTCGACCGCGATCGCCCAGCGTATAGGCGATGAACTAACGCAGAATCTTGTGCGCGCCCATAACGGCATCGTCCGCGATGCGCTGAAAGCTAACCTGGGCAGCGAAGTGAAGCACACGGGGGACGGCATTATGGCGTCGTTTCTGTCGACGCCGCGTGCGCTTGACGCGGCGATTCAGATCCAGCGCGCGGTCGCCGAGCACAACGCGACAGCGGATCTTGCCCTGGAACTGAGAATCGGCATCAACGCGGGCCAGCCGGTAGTCGAAGATGAAGACCTGTTTGGCACCGCCGTCAATCTGGCAGCGCGCGTCTGCAGTGTGTCAGAAGCGCACCAGATTCTCGTGACAGACAATGTACGCGAGTTGGCCGGAGACGGCTTCGTGCTGGTGAACAAGGGGCCGGCGACGTTGCGCGGGTTTGAGGAACCGATCCCGCTGTTTGGCGTCGCGTGGCGCACCGCTTCGTAGCCGCCGGCCTCGGCCTGGCGGAGACCACTGACCTAGCCCGAGTATGTCCATCCGAGATCATCGTCGCGGAGCGGCTTCCCGACGTTGATCTGCCCACCGTCCGTGATGCGCGCGACGATTAGCGTGTGGTCGCCAGCGGGTAACCCGCCATCCACTTCGCACTCAAACCACGCCAAGGCATCACGGAGCACGGGGCATTCGGTTGCCATCAGCTTGTACTCGACGCCAGCCAGCTTGTCGACGACGAGCTGCCCAGCCGGGTTGCGGCCCTGAACCTTGCTCGGATTCGCGGGCTGCAGAAAGCCTGCTACGAGCTCGCGCGAGTCCTCGCCCATGACGTTGATGGTGAAGACGCGCGTCTCCCGGATGTTGGCCAGCGTGCGGGCATCATTTTCGACGGAAAGGGCGACCATGCGAGGTTTGAAGCTGATCTGCATCAGCCAGTGCGCCGCCATGACGTTGAGGCCCGCGGCGCCGCGTGAACCGACGACGTACATGCCGTAGTTCATCATGTCGAGCGCTGGTCGTGCATTCTCTTCTGGCACGTACAAGTCCTTTCGACTCCGCCCTCGATTGTAGCCGAGGCCATTCAGGTGGCTACTAACGCTGAGGTTAGCTTCGCTTTGAACCTTCCGTAGGGCTTGACAGGGTGCCTCAAGCAGGTTTATTTTGTCTTCACCTAAATATTCGCTGTTGGCGAACCGCAGGAAAGGGATGCCGCCATGGCCGACACCGTCACGTCCGAAGCGCCGGATGCCGCCGAAGCGACGCTCGGATCCGGAAGCCTCTTCAACGTCCCCGTCTTTGAAGGCGATCCGTTTCCGCTGTTCAAGATGCTCCGCGCGAACAACCCAGTGGTGCAAATGGGTGAGCGATTCTGGGGCATCGCCAAGTACGAGGACGTGTTGCGCATTCTTCGTGATCCCGAGACGTTTTCCTCACGCGTGTCAGTCGCCGACGAGCGGGGAGAGAAGCGTCCGCCGACGATCCTCTTCGACGACCCTCCGATCCACACCCGTATGCGCGGACTTCTGACGAAGGCCTTTACGCCGCGGATGGTCGAGCTGCAGCGCGGCTTCATCGAAGAGAACTGCGACCGCTTGATTGACGCGATGCTGGAGAAGGGGACCTGCGACTACGTTGAGGGGATGTCGTATCCGCTGCCCGTCGGCGTGATTGCCAGCATGCTCGGCGTGCAGGATGGTGATCTGGCGACGTTCAAGCGCTGGTCCGACGCTATCATCGAAAACGTCGGCACAGCTCTCTTCGATCCGGACTCTAATAACATCGATGACATCAACCGCGAGTTTGATGCCTACTTCGCCAAGCACATCGAGAAGATTCGCCAGCAGCCCGAAGATACGCTACTCAGCGCGCTCGTACATGCCGTGGGTGAAGATGGCGAGCGCCTGTCAGTCGAGGATCTGCTGGTCGTTTCTCGCGTGCTCCTCGTCGCTGGCAACGAGACGACGACGGGACTGCTCGTGAACGCCGCACGCGTGCTCTCAAAGCATCCGGAGGTGCTCGACCAATTGCGCGCTCGGCCGGAACTCGTGAACAGCTTCGTTGAAGAGTGCTTGCGCTACTACCCGCCGTTCCCGGCGACCATTCGTCGCACGACTCGCGATGTCGAGGTGCGCGGCACGACGATCCCGGCCGGTGATCGCCTGTTGGCGCTGCTTGGATCAGCGAATCGCGATGAAGAGGCGTTCGACCGGGCCGACGAATTCATCATCGACCGCGACCCGAACCGCCACTTAGGCTTTGGGATGGGGATTCACTACTGCCTAGGTGCGCCGCTTGCCCGCCTCGAGGGACAGATCGCATTCGCCAAGATGGCCGAGCGCATCACGCGCCTCGAAGTGCTCGATGCGGGCGAGGGTGGTGCGTTGCGCCCTGGTGGCCCGTCCTCAATGACGGTGAAGTTCACGCCCGCGTAGGCGCGAGTGCCCGCAGCATCTCGAGCGAGTGGTTGGCCCTGCCAGCCGCATCTCCAGCCAGCGGGATGAAGTTTATGACTGGCACCGTCACGCCATTGTCGACGTAGGCCTGGATCTTTCGTCGGCACGTCTCCGCGTCGCCGTACACCAGCAGATCCTCGATCGTTTGTGGCGCGATCGCCGCCGTCGCGGCCTTTCGGTCGCCGGCCTGCCAGTTATCCCACATGCCCTGTAACGCTGGCCCGCGGCCGAGCCACTCGTGAAACGCGGCATACACCGGGACATTGAGGTAAGCGGCGATCATGCGGCGGCCGAGCATGTCGATGAGATTCTTGTCTTCTGTCATGCAGACGAAGATCCTGCATACGACTTCGAGTGTTGCCGGATCCTTCCCGGCCTTCTCCGCGCCCTTGCGCGCGGCGGCGACGCATTTCGGTACATCTCCGGCACTCAGCCAGTTGATGATCACTCCATCAGATTCGGCCCCTGCAAGCCGCAGCATCCTCTCGCGCAGCGCGGCGATGTAGATCTTCGGCGTTGGCGCCATCTTGCGAGACAGCCTGAAGCCGTTCGATTGCGTCGTCTCGAGTTCCTTGACGACTTTCTCGCCGGTGAGCATCGCCTGCACCATCCGGTTAACGTCGCGCACCTTGCGATACGGCATGTCGAAGGGTACGCCGCCCCATTGGCCGACAATGACCGATGAGCCAGCGCCGATGCCAAGCGCGAAGCGATCTGGCGCCGCTTCAGCCATGCCGTTGGCGGAGATCGCCAGCGCGAGCGGGGCGCGTGTGTAGGTGTTCGCGATCGCCGTGCCAAGAAGCAGTTTGTCCGTCCACGCGGCGGCCAGCGCTAGTGGTGTGAAGCAGTCGACGCCGTCGATCTCATACGACCAGGCGTCGGTGTAGCCGAGCCGCTCCGCCTCCTGTAGGGCGTCCTTGTGGGCGTGGAGGGGAAGACCGTCGAAGGGGAAGGTGAATCCATATCGCATGCGGTTAGGTTACCGCTCCCCGCCGGTATGCGTGAGGGCACTGGTGACAGGCCGCGGATGGCGGGATAATCATGCATGCCAGAAAACAGTGCCTTCAAGACGATCGTCTCGAAGCGGGACACGCGGTCGTTTACTGACCAGCCCATTTCGGAAGAGACGGCGCGTCGCATCGTGCAGGCCGGGCGGATGGCGGGCAGTTCCAAGAACACGCAGCCATGCAGATTCATCGTCATCGATGATCCGGAGCAAATCGCTGTCATCGCGACTTGCGGCGACTTCGCCGGCTGGCTTCCGACGGCAAAGCTGGCGATTGCCGTGGCGCTCACAGACGTTGGCACGCGGCAGGAGTTCGATGCAGGGCGCGCCGCACAGAACATGATGGTGGCTGCCTGGGGCGAAGGTGTCGGGTCGTGTCCGGTCAGCATCCATCACGTCGAGTGTGGACGCGAGAAGCTGGGCCTCCCCGAGGACTGGCGCGTGTGCATCGTTGTTGGGTTTGGCTATCGTTCCAAGCCGCCAAAGTCCGTGCCCGAGGCGGCGCGACTTCCCTGGGATGACTACGTGAAACGCAACCGCTGGTCGTGACGTCCGCGAATCCACAATTCCTCATCTGCGGCAGCGGGCGCTCCGGCACCAGCGCTGTGGCACAACTGCTACACAACGCAGGCATCGCGGTGGGCCACAATCTCGTGGAGGGCGACGAACACAACGCCGAAGGGTACTTCGAAGAACGCAACATCATCGAAGTGAACCAGGCGATCTTGCACGCGGCTGGAATCGGACCTCCGTTCACCGGGGCAAGCCGCGCCCAACTGCTCGATGCAGCGCAGCAATATGCCGACTACATGCTGGATGCCGCGGCGCGCGCAACACCGGCGTGGAAGGATCCACGGTTCTGCTGGACGCTGGAGTCTTGGCTCGGTTTTCTCGAAGGTCGTCCCAAGATCATTGTCTGCCTACGCAGTCCAGCAGAAGTCGCCGCCTCGACGATGGCGTACTTCGGACAGGTTGGCGACGACCCAAAGCTCGCCGCGTATCACGTCTGGAAGAGCCAGTACGAACGGCTTCTGGAAGTCCTCAACGACTACGCGCTCGACGCGTTCACAGTCGAGTTCTCACAACTGCAGAGCGACCCTTCGACCGCTACAACGGCGTTGTCGGCCTTCGTCGGGAAGAAGCTTGATCCGTCGAGCGTTCGTGCCGACCTGCGGCACCACGTCGTCGAACCGCCGGAGGAGCTGCGCGGACTCTATGCGCAAGTGCGGGCGCTCTCCACTCACTAGAGGATCACAGCGGCTTCCTCTGCCTTCGCGCACCACCACCGCAACTCTTCGGGCTCGCCCTCATGCGCATCGAGCGCCTTCCGCCATCCTCGCAGCAGCAACCCGCAAAGAATCGTGAGCCGATCGTGGCCCTCTCGACTCGCTGGCGGGATTCGCGCTGCGTCCGCATACATCGACATCGTCTCACCGAGCGAAACAGGCAGACGCCGCGAGTTGATCGCGAGAAACCAACCCAGTTCGACGGCGGGCGGCGCGACCACGGTCAGCGCCCAATCGATCAGCCACATGCGTCCATCCGGCGCGAGGCCTATGTTGTCGAGTTTTAGATCACCGTGAAGGAAGGCCGCCGGCAGGTACTCCAGCGCTCGAAGAAGCACGGAGGCATCCTTCTGCAGCCGGTCGATCAGGCGCGCTACTTCTGTGGGCGCAAGCGTCGCGAAAAGCTTCCAACCGCCAACAATGTCATCGGCAACAGGCGCGCCATACGCGGCGGCGATCGAGGCCGTCTGTGGAGTCAGCAGCGTGAGCCGTCGATTGACATCGCACCATCCCACTATTCCGTTGGGTGGTGTGATCCGGTGCAGCTCTGCCATGTGCTCGATGATCGTCTCGAGTTGGCTTCGAGAGATTGCGCTAGGAGCGATCAGATCTGGCGTGACGTCGTGCATGAGCAGCGCGAATCCGTCGCGGTCGCGAGCAACTCCGACCGCCGGCGTGCGGATCTGTGGTCCGAGCTCGGGCGCTGCCGCCGCAAGCTCGACCTCGCGGCACGACTCGTCGTTCGTCGCACGCATGATCCAGTCGCGGGTGATGGCCATTCGTTTGAGCACGAATGTTGTGTCGGCGCGGGTGAGGCGCGTCAACGTCGCACCGGAGAAGCCGGTGTGCGTGAACGGAACCTCGGCGACAGCCTCCAGACGGTGTGCGCGTAACAGCGAATCGACGTCGGAGTGGACAATCACTACTCGGGCATCGTCCCGTCGACGATATGTACCACCGACCCGGGACAGTTTCGCGAGAGCAGCACGACGAGGTCCTCGGAACCCGATGCATTCTCTTCGACGTGGACTTCAAACGCGGGCACGAACACGAAGTCGCCCTCGTTCGCGTCGATGATGTCCCGCAGGCCCTCGCCGGAATAGAAGCGCGCTCGCCCCGCAAGAATGTAGATGCTCGTCTCACACGCGCCGTGATGGTGGATCTCGGTGCGCCCGCCGGGTTTAGTGTGCACGATGCTCGAGTACAGGTTCTCGCTGCCGACAGTGTCGCGCGAGATCGCTATGACGCGCTCCATTGCATTGTTCTGGCCGGGGTTGCCGGTCAGGCTCTCTTTCGAGACTCTCGTGACCATCGTTTCGAAGCTCCAGATCGCGTAGAATCGCCCGGTGACGCAATCGTACCAGAGCCTCGTTGCCAGCTATCCGCGCTTTTCACTCGCCACGTTCCCGACACCACTCCAGCGAGCCGAGCGCCTCGAGACTTCGCTGCGACGAGACGGCTGCAAATCGGTGCCGCGCCTGTACCTCAAGCGCGATGATCTGCTGTCGCTCGCCCTCGGGGGCAACAAGACGCGCAATCTCGAGTTCCTTATCGGCGCTGCGCTCGAGCGCGGCGCTACGGACGTCATCACCGCCGGTCGCCAGCAGTCAAACCATTGCCGGCTCACGGCGGCCGCCTGTGCGAAGGCGGGTTTGCGCGCGCACCTCGTCGTCAGCGGGACGGAACCCGAGTGGTACGCAGGCAATCTCCTGCTTGACCGTCTGCTCGGCGCCGAGATCCGGTTCACCGGCAGCGACGATCGAAACGTCAGAGCCACGCTCATGCGAGAAATAGAAACCACCATCGAAAGCGCAGGGCGTATCCCATATACGATCCCCGTCGGCGGCTCCGACGCGCGAGGCGCCGTTGGCCATGTCCTCGCCGCGGACGAACTCCTACGCCAGTGCCAGATTGCAGGCGAGACCGAGTTCACTGTCGTGCTGGCGACAGCAACGGGTGGCACGCAGGCGGGGTTGATCGTGGGTTTCCTCGGGCTCCGCGTGGACGCTCCCGTTGTTGGACTTGCTGTCGCGAAGTCAGTCGCTGAACTCACTACGGAGGTTCGGTCGATAGTCGCGAGTCTGGCTGTCGAGCTAGGTATTCCGGAAACAGAAGCCGATTTGGTGACTGTGGATGGCCGGGCGCTCGGCGCGGGCTATGGCGTCGCAACGCCGGATGGCCAGCGAGCCATCGAGCGCCTCGCGCAGATAGAAGGCGTGCTCGCTGACCCGATCTACACCGGCAAGGGCCTCGTCGGCCTCTTCTCGATGATCGCAGAAGAGCGCTTTGCGGCGACCGATGCGGTCGTCTTCGTCCATACAGGCGGGAGCCCCGCGCTTTTCGCCTGACGATTGCACACGACACACACTTGAAGCATCTTCAGCCGACATAAGTGCAGTTCTGAAGCTGGTGCCACGGGTATACTTCCAACGACAACGTGAAAGCACGACTGAAGCTCGGGGGAGTGATCCGGCATGCCAGATGTGAATCTGAACGAGGTGGATCAGCTCGCGGTCAACACGATTCGTACGCTGTCGATAGACGCCGTTCAGAAGGCCAACTCCGGACATCCAGGCGCGCCTATGGGCGCGGGACTCATGACGTACGTCCTCTGGGACCGCGTCATGAAGCACGATCCGTCCGACCCATCGTGGCCCGACCGCGACCGCTTCGTGCTGTCGGCGGGCCACGCGTCGATGCTGCTCTACAGCCTGCAATACCTGTACGGCTACCCGGGGATCACGCTCGACGATATCAACCGTTTCAGGCAGCTAGGCTCGCCGCTCGCGGGTCACCCGGAGTCTGACCTGCTGCCGGGCACGGAGACCACGACTGGGCCGCTCGGCCAGGGGTTCGCGACAGCGGTGGGCATGGCGATGGCCGAACGCTTTCTCGCCGCCACGTACAACCGCACCGACGCGGGAATCGTCGACCACCACACGTACGTGCTTGCCAGCGATGGCGACCTGCAGGAAGGCATCAGTCACGAGGCTGCGTCGTTCGCCGGCCACCAGAGGCTTGGAAAGCTCGTCGTGCTCTACGACTCGAACCTCGTCCAGCTCGACGGGCCGACAGACCTTGCGTTCACAGAAGACGTCGGGATGCGGTTCGAGGCATACGCATGGCACGTGCTGCGCATCGACGGGATGGACGCGGCAGCAGTCGAGGCCGCACTACTCGCCGCCAAAAACGACGAACGTCCGTCGATCATCATCGCGCGTACGCACATTGGCTACGGCAGCCCGAACAAGCAGGACAGCTCGAAGTCGCACGGTACTCCGCTCGGCGAGGATGAAGTCCGCCTCACGAAGAAGGCGTACGGATGGCCGGAGGATGCGCAGTTTCTCGTCCCAGACGCTGCCATCGCGCACACGAAGGAAACAGCGGCGCGTGGTGTGGTCGCGCATGCCGTCTGGAACGAGAAATTCGACGCATATCGCGCTAGATTCCCGGCAGAGGCGCAGCAGTTCACCGACGGCCTCGCTGGGCGCCTGCCGTCGAACTGGGAAGCAGTCTTGCCGGCGTATGCCGTCGAAGACAAGGCGATCGCGACGCGCGTGGCCTCGGGTAACTTCCTTGAGCGCGTGGGCGCGGGCCTGGCCACCTTGATCGGTGGGTCCGCGGATTTAGGCGAGTCGAACAATACCGCGATCAAGGGCGCCGGCGTGATGAGCAACGGCAATCCCGGTGGTCGAAATGTCTTTTACGGCGTCCGCGAGCACGCAATGGGAGCCGCGCTGAACGGCATGTCCGCGCACGGTGGCGTGATACCGTTCGGCGGCACCTTCCTCGTGTTCTCGGACTACAACCGTCCCGCGATACGCATCGCCGCTCTTAGCGACTTCGGCTCGATCTTCCTCTACACCCACGACAGCATCGGCCTGGGCGAAGATGGTCCGACGCACCAACCGATCGAGCACCTAGCCTCGCTCCGTGCAATACCCAAGGTGTACGTCGTGCGCCCCGCAGATGCCAATGAGGCATCGATGGCCTGGAAGGTCGCGCTCGAACGCCGCCACGGCCCTACGGTGTTGGCTTTCTCGCGACAAGCTGTGCCGAATCTGCCGGGCACTGTCGACGGTGGCGCCGCCGGCTTGCTGCGCGGGGCGTACGTCGTCAGTGAGGCCCAGGGCGGACGACCAGACGCGATCCTCATCGGGACGGGCTCCGAGGTCGGCTTGGCTATCGAAGCGCAGACTGTGCTTGCGGCCCGCGGTGTAGACGCCAGAGTTGTGAGCATGCCGTGCTGGGAACTCTTCGAAGACCAGGAGCAGAGCTACCGAGATTCAATTCTTCCTCCGGATGTACGCTGCCGCGTTTCGATAGAGGCAGGTGTCACGCTCGGCTGGGAGCGCTGGGTGGGCGAGCATGGTGTGAAGATCGGCATCGACGGAAGGTTTGGCGCGTCGGCGCCCGCGAAGGATGTCTACGAGTTGCTCGGCATCACGGTTGAGAACGTCGTCGCGCGTACCCAACAATTGGTCGAGCAACTTGGCAGTGTGAGGGTGTAGGGAATGCGCGTGGCTGTCGGCACGGATCACGGGGGGTACGCCCTCAAGGCTGACATCTTCGACGAGGTTCGCGCGCTTGGGCACGTCGTCGTCGACAAGGGGACGGACAGCACCGACCCCGTCGACTATCCCGACTACGCGGATGCGGTGGGACTGAGTGTGACCAGCGGCGAGGCCGACCGGGGGATCATCCTCTGTGGCAGCGGCGTGGGGGCTTCGATCGCCGCATGCAAGATCGCCGGCGTCAGAGCTGCCGTCTGCCACGACACGTATTCAGCGCACCAGGGCGTCGAGCACGACGACATGAACGTCCTTACCATCGGCGCACGCATCGTCGGCAGCGAGCTTGCGCGGGAATTGGTGCGCTCGTTCCTTGGGGCGACGTTTTCGGGTGACGAGCGGCACGTGAGACGCCTGAACAAAGTGCTGGCGATCGAAGCGCGCTTCGCTGGCACGAAGGAGTAGAACCATGGCGAGCAGGCTTAAAGAACTGTACGAGCAGCAGGGCCAATCCCCATGGCTCGACTTCATCCGGCGCAACATGCTCAACGATGGTGGCCTGCAAGGCTACGTCGATCGCGGCATTCGTGGTGTTACCGCAAATCCAACAATCTTTGCGCAGGCGATCGCCGCCGGCGACGACTACGACGCACAGATACGTGCATTGCTGGAAGAAGGTGTCCCGCCGCCGGACATGTTCGAACGGATTGCAACCGATGACATCCGCAAGGCATGCGACATCCTCGCGCCGGTGTTCGACGCATCCGGTGGCAGCGACGGGTTCGTTTCGATCGAGGTCTCGCCGGAGAAAGCGTACGACACGCAGGGCACGATCGACGAAGCGAAACGCTGGTGGGCAGCTATCGACCGCCCGAATCTCATGGTGAAGATTCCCGCCACGGACGCCGGCATTCCCGCCATCGAGGAGTGCCTAGCCGCAGGCGTCAATATCAACATAACGTTGATCTTTGCTATCTCGTTCTATGAGAGAGTGATGGAAGCGTATGTCCGGGCCCTCGAGCGCAGGCTCGATGCAGGGCAGTCCTTGACCGCCACGAACTCCGTGGCCAGCTTCTTCGTCAGCCGCGTCGATACAGCCGTCGACAAGCTGATCGAAGAGCGAGTTGAAAGGGCAACTGATAGCGGCACGAAGGAACAGCTAAGGGCGCTGCTTGGAAAGGCCGCAAACGCCAACGCACGTGTCGCATACCAGCAGTTTCTCTCCGTGTTTGGGAGCGACCGTTTCGCGAAGTTGCGGGCTGTGGGTGGGAAAGTCCAGCGCCCCTTGTGGGCGAGTACTGGCACGAAGAACAAGGCCTACAATGACTTGTTGTACGTCGACAATCTCATCGGACCCGACACGGTCAACACGCTCCCTCCAGCGACCATCGACGCGTTCGAGGATCACGGCGTAGTCGCACGCACCATCGACTTGGGCGTTGACGATGCAAAGTCCGTCCTGCGGAGACTCGACGAGGCTGGCATTTCTCTCGACGACGTCACGGACGAGCTGCAGAGCGCGGGCGTCGAGTCGTTCTCGAAGTCGTTCGTCGAGATATCCGACACCACGTCGAAAAAGGTAGCGGAGATTAAGGCGAAGTCGGCTGCATGAAGATGTCACTCGGGAGTTTGGAAGAGCCTGTGCGCGCGCGTGCCGCCTTGCTCGCTCCTGAACTCGACCGGGTGTGGCGCCGGGATGCGTCGTTCTGGGGCGGGGATGCCGCCAGGCAATCGTCGGTTGCGAATCGCCTCGGATGGCTCGACGTAGTCGGCCTGATGCAGAGCCGTGTCGAAGAGATCGAGGCGTTCAGCAGGGAGGTGCGCGACGCGGGCTTCCGGGACGCCGTAGTTCTCGGCATGGGCGGGTCATCCTTGGCGCCGGAAGTGCTGCGCCAGAGTATCACCGATCGATCTCCAGGTGATGCAGCCCTCCGGCTTCACATCCTCGACACCACGGACCCCGCGACCATCCTGCACGTGCGAGAACGCATCGACGTCGCGAAGACACTGTTCTTCGTGTCGTCCAAGTCCGGGACGACGCTTGAGGCTCTGTGCCTGTTCGCCTACTTCCACAGGCTGGTCGGTGACGCTAAGGGTTCGCGCGCAGGCGAGAACTTCGTGGCGATTACCGACGCCGGAACGCCGCTTCAAGACCTCGCGACACAGCATGGATTTCGTCGCGTGTTCGTGAACCCTGGAGATATTGGCGGCCGCTACTCCGCACTCTCGTACTTCGGCCTTGTTCCTTCTGCGGTGGCCGGCCTCGACATCCGTGCGCTGCTCGCGTCTGCGACCGGTGCCGTAGCGAACGCGCGGACGCTGTCAAACGATACTGCGCTGCTCGGAGCGGCGCTCGGCGAGTTAGCACTACACGGTCGTGACAAATGCACGTTCCTGCTCTCCCCAACGATCGCCTCGTTTGGTTTGTGGGTCGAACAGCTGATCGCCGAGAGCACCGGCAAGCAGGGCACAGGCATCCTCCCTGTCGTCGATGAGCCGCTGCTCGATCCCTCGCACTACGGCGCTGACCGCTGTTTCGTCCAGCTGCGCGTGGATGGGGATGACAACATGGCGCTGGATCGCCATGCAGCAGCGGTGGCCGAGGCAGGACATCCCGTGATCACAATCGACCTTCGTGGCGCCTACGAGCTTGGGCGTGAGTTCTTCAACTGGGAGTTCGCGACTGCCATCGTCGGTCAGATTCTCGGTATCAATCCGTTCGACGAGCCAAATGTGCAGGAGTCGAAAGACAACACCAACCGCGGGCTGGCTGATCTCGAAGCGACGGGTGCGATTGCGATCGATGCCACGAGTCTCGGATCGTCCGAAGAAACTGCCTCCCTGAGTTCTCTAGGGCAGGCACTGGAGACAGCCAAGTACTTCGCTATCACGTCGTACACACCCGCTAGCACTGGCTCAGAGCGAGCGTTTGCGGCTATTCGGAAGGCCGTCGGCAAACATTTTGATGTACCGACGACGCTGGGCTACGGGCCGCGATTCCTCCATTCCACCGGCCAGTTCCACAAGGGTGGCCCGCAGGTGGGTGCCTTTCTCCAGGTGTTGGGCGATGCTGGTGCGGACGGCGCTGGCCCTCCAGCCGATATTTCTATTCCCGGCAAGTCGTACGCGTTCGGCCAGTTGAAACGCGCACAGGCTGCGGGCGACCGCGCATCACTCCTCCGTCTCGGTCGCCCTGTCGTTACCATTGATCTGGGCAGCAACAACAGCACACTGAATGACCTTCAAGCAGCACTGCAGACAGCGCTGAACGAGTAGGCACTACAAGGAGGCTAACCGTGGATATCGGGATGGTTGGGCTCGGACGCATGGGCGCAAACATGACCAAGCGCCTGCTCGAAGGTGGCCATCGTGTCGTCGTGACGGATCTCAACCCGGCTGCAGTGGAGGAAGCCGTGCGCAACGGCGCGACGGGCGCGGCTTCCGTCGCCGAAGTTGCGAACCTACTCTCCGGCGAACGGCGTGCGATCTGGATGATGGTTCCATCCGGTGCGCCCGTCGACGCAACGATTGACGCCGTCGTTCCTTCTCTGGCCAAAGGCGACATACTCATCGATGGCGGTAACTCCAACTATCACGACACCATGCGCCGCGGAGAGGCGCTGAAGTTCCAGGGCATCGAATACCTCGACGCCGGAACGAGCGGTGGAATCTGGGGCCTGAAAGAAGGTTTCTGCCTGATGGTTGGCGGATCGGCCTCGGCCTTCGCGCAAGTTGAGCCCGCCCTGAGGACGCTCGCGCCTGAGAACGGCTACGCACACGTCGGCCCAAGCGGCGCCGGCCACTTCGTGAAGATGATCCACAACGGCATCGAGTACGGAATGATGGCCGCATACGGCGAAGGCTTCGAACTGCTCGCGGGCTCGTCCTTTGACATCGATCTCCATCAGGTCTCGGCGCTGTGGAACCGCGGTTCCGTGGTGCGATCCTGGCTCCTCGAACTCACCGAGCGCGCATTCGAGCGAGACCCGCGCTTGGGCTCCATTCGCGGCTACGTTGAGGATTCCGGCGAGGGTCGCTGGACAGTGCAGGAGGCCATCGATCAGGATGTCCCCGCGCCGATCATCACACTCTCACTCATGCGCCGCTTCGCCTCGCGCCAACAGGAGTCCTTCTCCGCGAAGGTGCAGGCGGCACTGCGCAACGAATTCGGCGGCCACGCAGTTCAAGACGCGGATCCCGGCAAGTGAGCGCTGCCACACCCAACCCACTCCGCGCGGGCACGCGCATCCAGAAATCGGCGGATCCATGCGCAGTGGTCGTCTTTGGCGCGACGGGCGACCTGACCGCGCGCAAGCTTGTCCCGGCGCTGTACAACTTGTCGCGCCTGCGCCTGTTGCCGGCCGGGTTCTCCGTGGTCGGCTTCGCCCGCCGCGACTGGGACGACGTCCAGTTTCGAGCGCTCATGAAGGAAGCAGTCCAGGAGTACTCTCGCGAACCGCTGGTCGAAGAATTGTGGGACAGCTTCGCGCGCGGGTTGCACTACGTAAGTGGCACCTTCGACGACGACGCTGCCTACGCGCGCCTGGGCGAGCGCCTCAAGAAGCAAGACGAGGCGCACGGCGCGCGAGGCAATCGCCTGTTCTATCTCGCCACTCCGCCTGACTCCTACGAAGTAATCGCGGAGGGACTTGGAAAGAACAATCTGGCCCGACCTGCAGCGACAAGCGGTTGGACGCGGCTCGTCGTCGAGAAACCTTACGGACGCGACCTTGCTTCTGCACGGCAACTCGACGAACACATCGGCCAGGTCTTCCGCGAGCGGCAGATTTACCGCATAGACCACTACCTCGGTAAGGAGACCGTGCAGAACATCCTCGTCTTCCGCTTCGGCAATGGAATCTTCGAGCCGATCTGGAATCGCCGCTATGTTGACAACGTGCAGGTGTCCGTCGGCGAAACGGTCGGCGTCGAGGGCCGCGGCGGCTACTACGAGCACGCAGGCGCTCTGAGAGATATGGTGCAAAACCACCTCTTGCAGGTACTCGCACTGGTGGCGATGGAACCCGTAGCCTCTGTCAGCGGGGATGCTGTGCGTGACGAGAAAGCAAAGGTCTTCCAGGCGATCGTTCCCGTCGAGAACGTCGCACTGGAGACTGTGCGCGCTCAGTACGCATCGGGCGCTATCGTCGGGCAGACCGTGTCCGGCTACCGCGACGAGGAGGGAGTCGATCCCCGATCCGTGACCGAGACGTATGCGGCGTTGCGTCTTCATATCGAGAACTGGCGATGGGCCGATGTCCCGTTCTACCTCCGCACGGGAAAGCGCCTGCCGAAGCGCGCGACCGAGGTCGCCATCACATTCAAGACCCCACCGCTCCAGCTCTTTAGGCAGTTGGGCGGCGGCGACGACCCCACACCGAACCTGCTCGTGCTGCGCATCCAGCCGGACGAAGGCATTTCGCTTCGCTTCGGCGCGAAGGTTCCGGGCACACGAAGTGATGTCCGGCCCGTGAACATGGATTTTCGATACGGCACTTCCTTTGGCACGGATCCGCCCGAGGCGTATGAGCGCCTTCTCCTCGATGCGATCATTGGCGACTCAACGCTGTTCACACGTTGGGATAGCGTCGAGGCCGCATGGTCGCTGCTTTCGCCCGTCATTGACGCATGGGGCAACGGCGAGCGGCCCCTCGAGTTCTACGAGGCCGGTAGCTGGGGACCTGACGGCGCGCGCGACCTGATGGAAGGGGATGGACGCGAATGGCACCGGATGTAGGACGCCCATCAGTGGAGCGGCTCATCGAGCATTTCCTGCCAGTCAAGGCAGGTGAGATCGAGTCCGCATTCGATGATATCTGGCGTGACGCCTCCTCCGGCGCCCTTGATTCGTCGAGCGTGCGCCTCCGAATCAGCAACGTCGTCAGTTGGGGCCTCGAACTGGAAGCGGGGGAGCGGTTCGAGCATCTGATGGATTCCCTCGCGCAGCAGCACCCGTGTCGCGGCATTCTGGCGGCGCAGGCGGACGACGCCACACAGGTCGAGTCGGCGATCTCTGCTCACTGCTGGCGGACGGCAAGCGGTGGAAAGCACATCTGCTCCGAAGAGATACTGCTTCGTGCAGCGCCCAGGATGCAGGCGGAACTCGCATCAGCAGTCCTCGCGCTCCTCGTGCCGGAACTCCCCGTTCACCTCTGGCTCGTCGGCGACCCGGAGCCGCTCCGTCGCGTGCCCGACGAGATCCTCGAGATCACTGATTACCTGTATGTGGACTCGGCCGGCGGCGCGGTCGTCGCCCTGTCATTGGCGGCGATTCAGTCTGCTGCGAGTGACGACGACGACGTGCAAATCGTCGACCTTGCGTGGCAGCGCGGTGCGGCCTGGCGCGAACTGACGGCGCAGCTCTTCGACGGGCGCGGCGGCGAGTTGATCGACAAGATCGCGTCGATCGAGGTCGTTGGTGGGTCAGGAAGCGTCAGTTCCGGGGCGTTGCTTCATGCGGGATGGCTGGTGTCCCGCCTCGATCTGACGGCCGCCACCATCGAGTCTGCGAATACGCGCGTTGTCGCGACGTTCTACGACGGAAGCCGGCCAGTCGTTGTGCAGATAGCGCCTTCACCAGCTGGCATAGAACTTGAGAGCGTCACGCTCCATACAGATGCGGCCACATTGGCCGTCTCGTTTCACAGCGAAAGCGGACACATGCATGTTCGTTCCGATTGGACTGAGGAGCCTGTGCGCCGGACTGTCGCGGCGGAGCCGATGGATGACGCCTCGGTCCTCACGCTCGCCATACAGGGCCAGACCGATCGTGCCATCTATGCAGCGGCGCTAAGACTTGCCATTGCCCTGGCTGGTTAGGCTGTGTCCTGCAGGAAACGCCAGACAACGGTCATAAACGGCTCGAGCTGGTCGTGGTGCACCCAGTGGCCAGCGTCCTTGATCATGACATTGCGGTAGTCGTGGAACGCGCTAGCTCGCCCGTCCTGCTCGGGGTCTGATGCCCAACTCTCCGAACCGCGGATCAGGAGGGTAGGACAGCGGATCTGGTTCCAGATTTCCCGCGCTTCCGCGACATTGAACTCGTATGGCGAGTGCAGGCGCACGTAGTTGTCGAACTTCCAGCTCAGCGAGCCGTCTTCGGCATTCGTGTTCATGCCGTTGACGGTGAGGTGCTTCGCCATGTCGGGTGTCAGGTGCGGGTTCTCCTCACGCATCCGCTTCACGGCGTCATCGACTGAGGCATACCGCTTCGGCTTTCGTGTGTCGAAGTGCTGCATGTCCTTGATCCACTTCCGCATCCGTAGCGAGCCCGGCGTCGGTTCGCGCAGGGGTGGTCCGAGGCCCTCGATCGCCACCACGCGGCTGACGTGCTTTGGAAAGATCCCGGTGTAGTTCAAGGCAACAGCGCCGCCCAGCGAATGTCCGATCACCGTCAGTGGCGAGCGATTGAGCTGGGCGCCCAAGGTCGCTACATCGAGAACGAACTCCGGCATTGAGTACTGGCCGCCGACGGCCCAGGCACTGTCACCATGCCCGCGCAGGTCGACGGCGTACACGCAGAACTGCTCTTGCAGCCGGACGGCGACCTCGTCCCATGTGCGGGCGTGGTCGCGGTTTCCGTGGATGAGGAGGAGTGGTGGGGATGCTTCATGCCCCCAGACGGCGTAGTGGAGGCGCAGACGCTGCGACGTGTAGAAGCGTGATTGAGGCTCTTCCAAACTCTCGACCTCCCAGTCGCGATGCACGCGGGGCGTGCGCTGATGCCGTACGTTACGCATGCAGAAGGCAGGGAGCAAGGCTGAGGTCGTGTTCCGGAATTAGACATCATCCAATGCGCGCTCATACACAGACGCCCGGCAGGCTAATGAGAGTCAATCAGGAAGGGGACGAGTGGTGGTGTTACCGGCTGCCGCGGAGGCGTGGATCGATCACGTCCCGCACAGAGTCGCCAAGCAGGTTGAACGCGAGGACTGTCAAAGTGATTGCTAGGCCAGGGAAGAACGCCGAAGGAATGTGGTAGGGCTGCGTGCGTGCACGGTTGACGTCCTGCCCCCACGACGTTACTCCAGGAATACCCAGGCCGAGGAATGAAAGCGCGGACTCCGCAAGGATGATGCCACCAAGCAGCGTCGTCATGACGATGATGCCGAGGGCCATGATGTTGGGCAGAATGTGCCGCAGAATCACGCGTGGCGTTGCTGCTCCGCTCGCGCGGGCAGATTCGATGTACTGGTTGTTCTTCTCAGACAGCACGGCGCCACGAACAACACGCGTTACGCCCGGTATGACGGCGAGCATCAGCGCAAAGACAATCGTCCGATACGACGGCCCGAGAGCCTGCGTGATGATGAGCAGAAGGAGGAGCGCCGGGAAGGCGATGATGGCGTCAACGCTGCGCTGGAACGTAGAGTCAACAAAGCCGCCCATGTAGCCGGAGACAATCCCGAACAGAATGCCGATGGTGCCGCCGAGCAGTACCGAAACGACGGCTACTGAAAGGGAGATTCGCGCGCCGTACACGGTACGGCTGAAAATATCCCTACCCAAGCGTTCCGTCCCGAAGTAGTGGGTGCTGGACATGGGTTCGTCGCGTGATCCGGCAAACGCGTTCGGGTCGAACGGTGCGATCAGCGGTGCGAAGATCGCCATGACCACGAACACGACGATGACGACCAGTCCGAACGCACCGAGGGGGTTCTGGCGCGCCAGCGTCCACATTTTGGGGAAAAACCCCATAGTCGGCGCCGACATGTGATCGGTGTCTTCAAGGAACACGCTGGAACGGACCGCTACGTCTTCTGCCATCGTGGGTTCCCCTATGAGTAACGAATGCGAGGGTCGAGCCACGCATAGCTAACGTCCACGGCGAGGTTCAGGAGCACGACGGTGACGCCCGCATACAGCGTCATCGTCTGTACGACCTCGAAGTCCTTCGCAAAGAGCGCCCGAAACGTGTAGTCGCCAAGTCCGGGCAATGTGAAGATCTGTTCGATGATAAGCGCGCCGCCAAGCAAGCCGGAAACCTGGAGGCCAAGGACAGTGACCACCGGAATGAGTGAGTTCTTGAGCCCGTGCCCAAACACAACACTTCGCTCCTTGAGGCCTTTGGCGCGCGCGGTGCGCATGTAGTCCTGCCGCATCGTTTCAAGCAGCGACGACCTCGTGAGCCGCATGACGCCGGCCGCTGAACCTAATGCCAGTACCGCGGCGGCCGGAAGAAACTGCTGCATGTTGCGGAGGGGATCCTCCCGGAAGGGGATGTATTCACCGATCGGCGGCGCGTACCCCCACAACTCGACTGGGATGATCAGAACCATCGTCGCGACCCAGAAAGCGGGTACGGCAAGGCCGAGGATCGCCGTGAATCGCACAGAGAGATCTACTGGAGAGTTCTTCCAGACGGCGGAGATGATCCCGAACGGTATGCCCACGAAGATCGTCATGATCATCGTCAGCACCATCAACTCGAGCGTCACCGGCAGCCGGTTTCTAATCGACTCGGATACGGGTCGATCATTGACTTGAGATGTTCCGAGATCCCCCGTCAGCACGCCGCTCAGCCAATCCCAGTACTGTTGCGGATATGAGTCATTGAGACCCATCTCCTCACGGATGGCCGCAATCTGCGCCTCCGTGCACTGGAGCCCGCATCTTCGTACAGCGGGATCCCCAGGCACGATGCGCAACAAATAGAACACTGCGACAGACAGCACGAAGATGATCAGCACACCGATCAACAACCTGCGGATGATGAACGTCTGCATGTGCGCTCTTCCGTGCTAGGACTTACCGTCCAGGTACCATGTGTTGACCCAGAGACCGCTCGCGCCGATGCCTTCCGGAATCGCCTTGACGTACGGCTGGTACAGCGTGAACGAGTACGGGCTCACAAGCGGCAGGAACGTCGGCCCTACTTCGTACAGGCGCCGCTGCAACTCGTGCATAGCCGTCTTGAACTCTTCCGGGTCCGTCAGCGTCTTGACTCGGTCGATTTCCGCATCGATGTCCGGGTACAGCGCGCCCACACCCTTCGCGTAGATATTGTTTCCCGCGGGCCCCTTCGAGTGCTGGAAGTCCATGTTGAACTCAGCCGTCTCATACACCTGGTTCAGCGCAAGACTCGCGTCATAGTTGAGGTTCGTGTAGTTGTCGAGCCACGCTGCGAAGTCCTGCGGCTCCTGCTTCACATTGAATCCGGCAGCAGCCATCTGCTCGAGCCAGATTGGGAGAATCAGGTTGTGCTCTTCAATCGCGGACTCAGCCGGGAAGATGACGGTGATGTCAATCGTGTCCTCGCCGGTGGCCGCCTTAATCAACTCCTTCGACTTCGCCGGATCGTACTTCTGCAGCTCGTCGCGCTCGTCGTCCGGGAGGCCGATGTCGCCGAGCGGCCAGTGCACAAGTCCGTTGGCCTTCGCTTCGCCGCTGTAGACGAGTTCAATGATCTGCTCGCGGTTGATCGCGTGCATCGCCGCCTGGCGGATGCGGTCGTCCTTCCAGGGGTCCTTGTCCGGGTTCATCGTGAACGCGACGAACGTGTTCACGGGGTCCTTGCGCTCCGTGTACTTGCCGTCGGAGTTCAGTGAGAGTGCCTCGTTGACATCCGCGGCCGTGTAGACATCCAACTGTGGTGGGCTCGCGCTGAACGCTGTGCTCATCGCGCTGCGGTCTGTGATGATCTTCACGTCGAATCCGTCGATGTACGGTATCGCCGCGCCGCCGTTGGCCTCGTCCTTGCGGTAGTAGTTCGGGTTGCGGCTTATCGACGCGCCCTGACCCTCCGTGTACGAGTCAAGGATGAATGCGCCGGCGCCCGCTGCGTTCTGCCGGAGCTTCCCGATGTTCTCATCCGTCAGCGCTTCCTTCGGGACGATGGTGCTGATCGCGCTGCCGATGCGCGGCCGGAAGTAGCCGTACGGTCCCTTCATGCCCATCGTGTAGGTCATGTCATCCGCTGATGCTTCTTGCGACGTCACCCACGTGCCAATGAAGGCGAATGCATTCGACTGGGGGAGGCTCTTGATCCGGTCGTAGCTGGTCACGATGTCGGAAGCGACGAGGTCGCGCTCCGGAACGCCGAGTGCATTCGGGCCGACCTTCACGCCAGGGCGAATCGCAAAGACGTACGTGCTGTCGTCCGGCTGCTCGTATCCTGTCGACAGGTCGTCGAACCGGAAACTAGAGTCGAGCGACGAGAAGTTCACGAGGGTGTTGTAGAGACGAGGGAAGTAACCCACAGAAGCTGCAATGCCGATGTACGGGTCGAACGTGTCAAAGTCTGCCGTGCTGGCAACGGAGTAGCGCCCACCGACTACCGGCGTTCCTGCTTCGCCCGTCGCGCTCGGCGTCGTTCCCGTGCCAGGCGTGCCCTCCGGATCGTCGTCCCCGCCACCACATCCAACCAACAGCACCGCGCCAGCTGCCGCGCCTGCGACACCCGTGCTCTGCAACATCCGGCGCCGCGAGAGGCGCTGCGTTGTGTACTTATTCCAGAAGCTACCAGCCATGTCTCAAGTCTCCCTTCAGTGAGAACCCACTCCCTCAACCTCGTGAATGTGGCCTACAATCCCCCAAACCTGAGTCTGTGTCAAGGGATAGGTGAAGTCATGCTCACGATTCCTGCTTCGCGTCTTCGTGCCCAGATTGTACTCTACCGGGCGCGTTACGTGTCATCTAAACTTCACGTCTGTCCCACTTTTGTCAAAGGCATCCTCCGTGGTTTTCACCGCGCGGCTTTGGCCGTACGTCTACCGGTATCGCGTCCGCATGTCGCTCGGACTCTTGGCCCTCGCTCTGGCGTCCGCGGCCAGCATCATGGCGCCCTTCGTGCTCGGCCGGGCGGTCGACAGTCTTCGGGAAGGCGTCTCGACGGAGAAGCTGCTGTTCTTTGCTGGCCTCACCATTGGCATCCAGGCCCTCGACAGCGGGTTCCGCTACATAACCCGCATCTTCGTCAGCGGCTCGTCCCGGTGCATTGAATACGAACTCCGCAACGACGTGTATGCACATCTGCAGCGCCTCGACCAAAAATTCTTCCACGAGAATCAGACGGGCGACCTCTTGGCGCGTGTATCAAACGATGTGACCACCGTGCGCGAGTTCCTCGGCCCCGGCCTGATGGACCTGTTCCGTTCGATCCTGCTCTTCGTGGCCGGGCTTGTGATCATGCTCACAATCGATGTCCAACTCGCGCTGCTCGCGTCCGTACCGCTCCTTCTCATCTCACTCCTCTTCATCTACGAGGGTCGGGTCATTGAAAAGCGCTACCACATCGTTCAGACCCAGTTCGGAAATCTTGCAACGTTTGTTACGGAAAATTTCTCCGGGGCACGAGTCATCAAGGCCTATGTCCAGGAAGACAACGAAGCGAAGGCATTCCAAGAGGAGCTGCACAGATTCGAGCAGGCCAACGTGTCATGGGCGCGCCTCAGCACCGCAATCTGGCCGATGCTCACGGTCCTCATCGGGCTTAGCACCCTCGTGGTGCTCTATGTTGGCGCATTGCGGGTGGAGTCCGGTGCCATCACGCTCGGTCAGTTTGTCCAGTTCAACGCGTACATCGTGCTGCTCACGTTTCCCATGATCAGCCTCGGCTGGACGTTCAACATGTACCAGCAATCCGCGGCCTCGATGGTGCGGGTCGAGGAGGTGCTCTCACGTAAGCCGGCAGTCGCGGACGAAGGCGATGTATCACCGATCACAAACGTCGTGGGCAATATTGCTTTTGAGAATGTGAGCTTCGGATACTTCAACCGGCCCGTCCTGTACGACATCAACCTTGCCGTCCCAGCCGGCACCACGATGGCCATCGTTGGCGCCACCGGCTCCGGCAAGACGTCATTGGTCAACCTCATCGCCCGCGTGTACGACGTTAAGGAAGGGCGTGTCACGCTTGACGGCACGGATCTACGCGAGATCCCACTTGGACAGTTGCACGCGTCCATCTCGTTCGTCCCGCAAGAGTCGTTCCTCTTCTCCGCCACGCTCGAAGAAAACATCGCCTGGGGCGGCGGCGCCGATCCCGCACAGATCCAACAGGCTGTGCAGGTGTCGCAGCTCGTGAACGACCTCGAACAGCTACCTCGTGGCATGCAGACTGTCGTCGGTGAGCGCGGCGTCTCGCTCTCTGGCGGACAGAAGCAGCGTACGGCGATCGCCCGTGCCCTGGCACGCGAGGCCCAGATTCTCGTGCTCGACGACGCTCTCTCGCACGTCGATGCGTACACAGAGGAGCGAATCCTGAGCGGCCTCCGCGAGTACATCGCCGGTAGGACGGCCGTGATCATCGCCCATCGCGTGTCAGCGGTGCAGTGGGCCGACCAGATCATCGTCCTCGAAGAGGGCCGGATCGTTGAGCGAGGCACGCACGACGAACTGGTCGCGCTGGACGGCGCCTACGCGCAGATCGACCGCCGGCAGCGTCTCGAACAGCAGTTGGAGGCGGACGTGGTTGCGGGAGGTGATTCCGCATGACCTCCATCGGCTACAACGAAGAGGACGACGTCATAGGTAAGGCGTATGACTCAGAACTCGTCGGGCGGTTGCTTCAGTACATCAGGCCCTACAGCTGGCGCATGGCGCTCGCCATCCTGCTGCTTGTGCTCGTGACGGCCCTTACGCTCGTCCAGCCGTTACTCGTGCAACAAGCGATCGACCGTGATGTCGCGAACGGCACGACCGACGACATGTGGTGGATTTCGGCCCTCTATCTTGTCGTGCTCGTGCTGCTGTTCGTCTTCACATACGCCGAGTCGCTGCTGCTCGTTCAAGTGTCGCAACGCGTCATGAACGACATGCGGCTGGAGTTGTTTCGCCACCTGCAACGGATGTCGATCTCCTTTTACGACGCCAATCCCGTTGGACGCCTTGTCACGCGCCTCACGAACGACATCGTTGCGCTTGACCAGCTTCTGACGGCCGGCGCCCTCACGATCTTAAGGGACGTGTGCATGATCGTAGGCGTCGCGATCTTGTTGTTCGTGATCGACTGGAAGCTCGCGCTCATTACGTTGGCGATGATGCCAGTGCTGGCGTTCTTGATGCGATGGTTCGCGATAGCAATGCGCAACGCGTTCCGACGTCAGCGCCTGCACACGGCACGCATGAACGCCTTCGCCGCCGAACACATCAGCGGCATGCTGCTGATCCAGATGTTCGGCCGCCAGAAGACTGACCTCGTGGAGTTCGATGAGAATAGCGGCGCGCTGCAAGCGGCGAACATGTCCGTCGTCCACCAGTTCGCGGCGTTCGAGCCTGTCGTCGCCATGGTGAGCGCAATCACGACCGGCGTCATCATCGTCGTCGGTGGCCAGTTCGTGCTCGACACGGAACTCACCATCGGCCAGTTCGTCGCGTTCCTGACGCTCGTCGGTATGTACTACAACCCCGTGCGGGAGATCGCGGACAGGTTCAACATCCTCCAGTCGGCGATGGCAGCTCTCGAACGCATTTTCACGCTGCTTGACGAGCCAGAAGGAGTCAAAGACAGCGCCGAGGCGGTTGATCTGCCCGAGAAGATCGCCGGCCAAGTTGACTTTGAGAACGTGCGCTTCGCCTACACGCCTGGAACGTGGGTACTCAAGGGCGTGAGCTTCCGCATCGCTCCGGGTGAGCGCGTCGCCTTCGTCGGCGCAACCGGCGCGGGCAAGACGAGCCTGATCAATTTGTTGCTGCGCTTCTACGATATTCAGGAAGGCGCCATCCGGCTCGATGGTGTGAACATCGCGACGGCAAAGCAGCACCAGGTCCGCCGTCACATCGGCCTCGTGCTCCAGGATCCGTTCATCTTCACCGGCACCATCGAAGAGAACATCCGGCTACGCGATGAGTCGATCACGACGGAACAGGTCCGGCAGGCCGCGAGGCTGGTGGGCGCTGACCGCTTCATCAATCAACTGCCTGATGGCTACCAGCACAAGCTCGTCGAGCGCGGCGCAAACCTGAGCACAGGCCAGAAGCAGCTGCTGGCTTTCGCACGGTCGGTCGCCTTCGACCCGGAGGTTATGCTCGTGCTCGATGAAGCAACAGCGAACATCGACTCGGAGACGGAAGCGCTCATCCAGGACAGCCTCGAACGACTGACGGCCAAGCGGACGAGCATTATCATCGCTCACCGACTGGCGACGGTGCGCGGCTGTGACCGGATTATCGTCCTGAACCACGGCGAGATCGTTGAACAGGGAACCCACGACGAGCTACTCGCGCTGCGAGGACGCTACTTCAAGCTCTGGCTGCTCCAACAGCGGGATGTTCCGGCTGAGGTCGTGGCACCCGCTTCCGGAGAACTGGCGCCTGGGTAAGCGGTTAGATGAGGACAACGAAGAAGGGGGAGGCCATGTGGCCTCCCCCTTCTTGCCTAGGTGCGCGTGTAGTCCGCTAGCAGACACCGAACTGGCTGGCGAGGAAGCCCATATCGGCCGAATTGATCGAGCCGTCCTTATTCACGTCGAATGCCAGAACATAGGATGGACTACTCGACGGACCATAATTGCTTGCGAGCAACCCGAGATCTGCGACGTTCACCACGCGGTCAAAGTTGACGCTCGCGATTTCCTTCGCATCGCGGCACCCATCAGCGTCAGAATCCAGCGCGTTCGGGTTGCTGTTGTATGACCGCACTTCGGTGCCATCGCGAGATCCGTCATTGTCGGAGTCAGGGTCGTTCGGGTTCGTCCCGAGGATCGCCTCGAGCAGCGTCGGCAGTCCGTCGTTGTCGGGATCCGGTGGAATCACGTTCGGAGGTCGGCTCGCAGGGTTGGTCGGGTCAGTGTTGAACTGGCACTCAAACCCGTCGTGCGTCCGATCCTGATCAGTGTCGAGCAGCGCCGGGTTCGTCGGACCGGTCGCGCTCGCACACGGTGGCCCGCTCGTCTCCAATACGTCCGAAAGGCCGTCGTTGTCGTCGTCAGGGTTGCATTCGTCACCGGTCGCGTCCGAGTTCGGGTTCGTCAGGTCGTCGAACGCGAACGCCGGCGGCAGGTCGATGCGATCACCATCGTTGTTCAGCTGCCCCGGGTTGGCAATGAGGATGCAGTTGTCCTCGTTAACGTTCGAATTGATGTATGCCTGCGAAGCTGAAGGCTTGTCCTTAAAGCCGTCGTCGTCTGTGTCGGGATCGCAGGGCAGTGTGCCCTGGCCGAACTCGCCGACGCTCGTTACAGCATCCGCATCGGGATCACCAGCACCATCGGCGACGATGATGTTGAGGCATGAGTTCGTGACTTCGTAGTCGTCCGGCAGCGTGTCTCCGTCCGTGTCCGTGTTGTTCGGATTACTCGTGTAGGTCAGCACCTCAGCGCCATCCGTGAGGGTGTCTCCGTCCGAGTCGGGGTCGTTTGGATCCGTGTTGTGCGTGTTCACTTCCGATCCGTCGTTGAGGCTGTCGCCATCTGTGTCCGCGTCCGTCGGGTCGGTGTTGGTGACGTTGATTTCCGTGGGGTCGGACAGCCCGTCGCCATCCGTGTCAGCAAGGAAGGGCGACGTGCCGTGAACAAGGACTTCATCTCCGTCTGAGAGTCCGTCGTTGTCTGTGTCAGCGTCATTCGGGTTCGTCCCTGTGATGACCTCCTGGAAGTCGTCGAGACCATCATTGTCTGAGTCTGCATCGTTCGGATTCGTGAGAAAGTTGATCACCTCGGCGTAGTCAGAAAGGCCATCGTTGTCAGAGTCGCTGTCGTTGGGGTTGGAGTTATGCGTGTTGACTTCAGCGCCGTCACTCAGTCCGTCGCCGTCGGAATCGGGGTTGAGCGGATTGGTGAGCGTTGTCTGCACTTCCTGACTGTCCGAAAGACCGTCGCCGTCGGTGTCGGGGTTCAGCGGATCGGTCCCGTGGATGTTGACTTCATCGCCATCCGAAAGCCCGTCTCCATCCGTGTCAGGGTTGTTTGGGTCCGTACCGATAAGCAGTTCCTGGGCGTTCAGCAGGCCGTCACCATCGGAGTCCGCAACACTGGGTGTGTTGGTGGCCGTTGGCGTGTTCGTCGGCGTGCTCGTGGGAGTGTCAGTCGGTGTGGGTGTCTCCGTCGGCGTGTTTGTTGCCGTTGGCGTCGCCGTGTCCGTTGGCGTCGGCGTTGGCGTTGGTGTATTCGCTGGCGTGTTTGTTGCCGTGGCAGTCGCCGTTGGCGTTCCAATGGTAATGATGGCGTCGAAGCAGGTTCCCGGCACCGTGACGATGGGATTGCATGACAGGAGTTCTGTAAACGACTCGTCGTAGAGGTTTCCTTCGACGACGGTCATAGGCGTCGTTGCGTCGGCCACGACGTTGTAGTGGACGGTCGCGAAGCGCAACGCGCTGCCTGTCGCCATGATGGGTCCATCGGCGGCGCCGTTGAAGCAGCCAATCTTTGAATCCGCGATCGACGGATCAGTGTTAACGTCGGGCGCGGGCGCTGGCGGACTGCACGCGAATGCGCCGGTAATAGCTGTTTGGTCAAAGTTCGGGTTGCAGTCAAACCCCGATGGGTCGCACGAGCCCGGAATCACCGGATCGAGCACGAGTTGACTCACCACCGCATCGAATCCGCCTGCGCCGATGCGCGTCGCAGGGGCCGAGTCGTTGACGACGATCGCATCGACGTTGACCGTCAACGTGCCCGAAGGATACGTACAGGACGTCTGGATTCCGACCGCCGGATTGCAGTCGAAGTGCATCTCCCACGGTAGGGGAGCGCCTGCTTCCGTGTTTTTCGCTTGGAACGCGAGCGCCGCTCCGACGATGATGGCAAACAGGGCCATGCCAACGACGGATGACGTGATCAGAGCGGCGCGAAGCGACGACTTCCCTGTCATGAGGAACCTCCGGGCTGAACAGTGACTTACAGATGTTGCGTGCGGGACTCTGCGGCTACTATACGCCTCGCCCAAGTCCTGTCAAGAGTCGCGCGACTGCGGCCCGAGCAGCTTCCGCGTATTGAAACGGTATCTCGATGTGAGGCGAGGCCTGTCAAGCAGTGGCAACAGGCCTTGGGTTTGACTGCCGATGGTTTCAGCAGATGAGTGGGACCGGATCGAGCCGGGGGCCCGTCCAGGAAGACGGGCATTGCGAAGCTGACTGGTGAACCAGCTAACGCGTGGGTTGCAGGCCCCGGCTCGATCCGGTGGCACCGTCCTCGCGGTCTGGGTAGACCGCGTCTTCAGGAACGGACGGCGCACTGTTGCACAAGCGAAGCGCACACGGGGTGCTCAGGCCGGGACCACGGGGGTCAGGGTCAGGGGTTGGGGTAGTGTGACCCCGGCCTTCTGCGCTGGTGGAACCTGGGTGAATCAGACGGACGATGTGTTCGGCCGCGCCCGCCCACTGTGGGCGTGAGCGCTGGGAAAGCGTGTCTACTTTTACCACAGCCGGACTCCGTCTTAACGATGGGGCCGGAGGGCATCAAAAAACCCTCGATCTATAGCCGGTCGAGGGCTACAGACTCCGACCCACTCAGGAGCCTTCGGTAGCTCGGCGGCCATCCCCCTCAGCTCGGTGAGGGACTTAGGCCCGTAGCTTTGCGTCGCCGCCTTTCGACGGGTTTGCCTTTGTCGGAGCTTGTTCAGTTGTCTCACTGACATCAATCGTCTTCCACCGCAAAATCTGTAGGGCCAAACAGGAATTCCGGAAAGAAATTTCCGGCGTCGTTCGCGAGGCCGAGATTAACGAGTCCGCAACACATGCGGATCGAAGCTGACGCTAGGATGTCAGAGGCAGTGCGACACTCGGGCGCGAACGCGCCAGACCGTCGCCTGCCGATTATTTCCGACTGGAGACGTAACAATTATGAACACCAGCGACGGGCTCGCCCGCATTCTGGTTGCAGACGACGACAAGAACATCGCGGAGCTCGTCCGCATGTACCTACGGAAAGCCGGCTACGACGTGACGACCGCACACGATGGTGACGCCGCCGAACGCCTGCTCCGCGACGAGGCGTTCGATCTCGCCATCCTCGACATCATGATGCCGGGCCCCGACGGACTACAGATCGTTCGCCACCTGCGCAAGCGCAGTGAATTGCCCGTGATCTTCCTCACCGCCCGCACGTCCGACGTCGACAAGGTCGCCGGCCTGCAATATGGCGCGGATGACTACGTCACAAAGCCGTTTAACCCGGCCGAGCTCGTCGCTCGCGTCCAGTCCGTCCTCCGCCGCAGCCGCACCACGGCCGAGCCTCAGAGCGAAACGATCGCTGCAGGTGAACTCTGGATGGACATACCCAACCGCCGAGCCACCGTGCGCGGCGAAGTCATCACACTCACTCCGAAGGAGTTTGACCTCCTCGCCACGTTTGGCCGCTTCCTCAATGTCACCCTCGACCGCGAGAAGCTCCTGGACCTCGTCTGGGGCACGTCCTTCTACGGCATGCGCACTGTGGATGTTCACATCGTGCGCCTGCGCAGTAAGCTCGAAGGCTCCGGGCTCCGGATCGAGACGGTCTGGGGCAGCGGGTACCGCCTCGTCGAGGCCGTTCCAGCGTGATGGCACGCCTGCGCTCGTTCCTCTTCAGTTTCCAGACGAAGCTCGTTCTCGCCATGATGGGCATCATCGTCATTGCCCTCGGCCTCGCTGGCGCGGTATTCGTCGCACGCGACCGGGCCGACCGCGAGCAGCGCGCGCTCGACCGCATCGCCGCCTCATCGCCCCTTATCTATCAGCAAGCGCTCATTGCGCTGGTCGCGAACGACAGAGACCCTGCCGCGGAGTCCAACGGTGCGCCTCGGCCGCAGCAGCTCTCCGAAGCGCTACAAGAGATCGCGAATGCGAAGGACGCACGTATCCTCATCGTCACCGGTCAGGACGTCGTGCTCTACGACACGGGGGAACGATTGGGCGGTGTCATCTTGCGCATTCCCAAGTCGTCACTTAACGACTACAACCGCGGCTTCGTCGCCTGGCAGCCCAGCGCCGACTTTCCCGAACAGGATCTGACCTTCGTCTCAGCGTCGTCAGGAACCGACTTCGATGCATTCGGTGTTGCCGGCGACGACGTTGTGCCGTTCCGCATCATCATAGCGGTCGAATCCGACACGATCGCCGACGCCTGGCGCGGCGTGCTGCCATCACTCGTCCTCGCCGGTCTCATCGCGATACCCCTCTCCTTGATTCCCGCCATCCTCCTCGCCGGCCAAGTGTCGACCCCCGTCCGTCGCCTCACCGCCGCCTCCGAAGCAATGGCGCAGGGCGACTTTGGTCAACGCGTCGAAGTTGGCCGCGATGATGAGGTCGGCCGCCTCGCTCGCGCCTTCACGGTGATGGCCGAGCGCGTCGGCCAGCGCGATCACCAGATGCGCGCCCTGCTGGCCAACGTCTCGCACGACCTGAAAACACCGATGACGTCGATCACCGGCTATGCCCACGCCCTAACCGACGGCACGGCGGAACCGGACGACGTGCAGCACATCGGGCAGGTACTGGGCGAAGAAGCGCAGCACGTCAACGCACTGCTTGAAGACCTCCTCTATCTCGGCGAAATCGATGCGGGTCAGCTCATAACGCGTCGCGAGAACGTCGACTTCGACGAGCTTGTCGCCCGCTGCGTCCGCCGCATTGAGCCCGTCGCGCATGCCAAGGATGTGGAGGTCGGCCTGGACATCCAGCCGGACTTGGTACTGCAAGACGCCGATCCTGACAAGCTCGAGCGCGCCATCACGAACGTCCTCGAGAACGCCGTGAAATTCGCGCCAAAGAACGGCGACATCACCGTCGTTGCTGCCGCGGACACCGCCCGGTTGTTCTGCGCGGTTACCAACTCGGGTTCGAGGATCGACGAGGACGACCTGCCTCGCATCTTCGACCGCTTCTTTCGCGGCGATCGTGCACGCAGAACGGCCTCCGGCAGCGGTCTCGGTCTCTCAATTGCGCGCGAACTGGTCGAACTCAATCACGGCCGGATTCAAGCGGCCAACGAGGCGGCCGGCGGCGTAACGTTCACATTCACGTTCCCGACGAATGGCGCCGCCACGCGTTAGAGATCCTGCACCTGGTACGTCCGGCCCATCCTGCCGCGATAGTAGTCGCGCACTCCGCGCCACATCGCCCGCAACATGCGCCACTTCTTTGCACGCACAAGTTTTGCCGTCGTGCCAGCACGCGTCGCCCAGAAGTACGCCGTGAAGTACGCGAAGTCGCGCCGCGATCGCGAGTTCTTGCGCACGAGATACAGCCGATTTCGTGTTGCGTAGTAGAGCTTGAAGGGCGTCATCCAGCCACCGCCACTCGCCCCGGACTCTCGATGGTGTATGAGCGACGACGGCTCGTAGCGGATCCGGTAGCCCTTCGCGATCGCGCGCCGCAACCAGTCGGTCTCTTCGTAGTACATGAAGAACGCTTCGTCGAGCATTCCCGCAGCCTGAAACGCGGCCGTCGGCACGAGCGCACATGCAAACGAGGCCGTCTCCAAGCCGTCGCGCCGCACGTTCGTCGCAGGCCCTTCCGGTTGGCCGTGAAAGGTGTCGCGAAACAGGCCGAGCCGCCAGTCGAAACCACCCGCGTGCGTCGAGATCAGTTTCACGTCCGATCGAGCATTGTCGAGATGCAGGATCTTCGGCACGACCATCGTCCGCTCATCCGTCACTTCCACCAGCCGCGTGAGAAAGTTCGCCTCAACGACCGTGTCTGGATTCAGAAACAACACGAAGTCATCGCCACGCTGTTCCGCATCCCGCACGCCGATGTTCACTCCCATCGCAAAGCCCACGTTGTCGCCGCAGCGGAGGTACGTCGCCTCAGGAAACGCTGCCTCGATGCGTGCCAGCGAGTCGTCATTCGAGTGCGCATCAACGATGACCAGCCGCCAGTTCACGTAGTCGATCGCGCGCAGCGAAGCGCACCACTCGTCGATGAACCAGGCGCTGTTGTAGTTCACGACGATAATCGCGACGGACGGTTCTTCGGACGTCATGCGCTCACGCGCGCTGCGAAGTACGCCGCCAGCGCATCCCGCCACGGCCGCAGCTTGATGCCCAGGGCCGCCGCCCGCGTATTGCCCAACGCCGAGTACGTCGGCTTCACTGGTCCGCTGTAGCCGTTCGCGCGGAGCTCGTCCGATGTCACTGCCGCGACAGCAATGTCGGTCCTTCCTGCAAGCCGCAGGATCTCTCGCGCCCAGTCGTAGCGCGATGCCTCACCCTCGTTTGAAAGGTGATACACACCTGGCGCCGCGTCGCGTTCAAGAAGGTCGCGGATCCCGGTGGCGAGTTCATCCGTGGACGTTGGTGTCGCGATCTCGTCGGTCACAAACGACAGGGGCCGTCCCTCGGCCACGGCCGCGAGAACCTTCTCGTTGAAGTTCACGTAGCCGTCGCCGTACAACCAGGAAGCGCGGACGATGATCGTGTCGGGATGCCTTGCCGAAGCCAGCAATTCGCCATCCAGCTTCGAGACAGCGTAGACGTTCAGTGGGTGTGGCCGGTCAGCCTCTCCATACGGCGTCGTCTGGTCACCGCCGAACACCTCGTTCGTGCTTATCGCCACCAACCGCGCCCCCGATCGGGCCGACGCTTGCGCGACATGCTCCGTGCCAATGCCGTTGACCTCGCGCGCCCGCGCCGGCGCTTTCTCGCACCGCGCCGTATCGGTCATCGCCGCGCAGTGAATCACGGCATCGGGTTTGTGGAACTCAAAAGCATCAATGCAGGCGCCGAGGCTGGTCACATCCAGATCAGCGTGGCCAAGCGCAATCGTCTCATGCGACGCCAGCGCGCGCAATAGGCTGCGGCCAAGCTGTCCGCCCGCGCCTGTGATGATGATCTTCATGAAGGAAGTGTATCGCCCTGGAGGGCCGACCTATGTGTCGGGCCGTGGGAAACGACGCGCGCTTAAAACTACGACGCGTACGGACGGCTCGCCGCCAGACGATCGCCATACTGACGCTCGTAGTACGCGCGAAAATCACCCGACTTGATCTGTCGCCACCAGTCCTTGTGCTCGACGTACCAGCGCACGGTCTCCTGCATCGCGGCGTCGAAATCGAACTGCGGCTCCCACCCAAGCGCTCGCAATTTCGACGAATCCATCCAGTAACACGGATCGTGCCCCGCGCGGTCTTCGACGAACTGGATCAAAGTGTACGGCTTGTCGAGCAAGTCAAGCACCGTCCGCGCGACATCGATGTTTGGACGATGGTTGTCCGCCTGGATGTTGTATGCCTCGCCCTTGTCGCCACGTTCGAGCAGCAACAACAACGCACGGCAGTTGTCCTCGACGTACAGCCGGTCACGTAGCTGCAGGCCCTCGCCGTATACCGGCAACGGCTCGTTCTCGATCGCGTTCGTCACGAATAGTGGGATCGCCTTCTCCGGGTACTGGTACGGGCCTACGTTGTTCGCCGGTCGTGCCACGACGACCTGCAGTCCATACGTCTCCGCGAACGCGTGGCACATCATGTCGCCCGCGGCCTTGCTCACGGCGTAGGGGCTGCGCGGCTTGAACGCGTCGTTCTCGTGCCGAGGATTGTCCTTGGTCGCGGGCCCGTATACCTCGTCCGTCGAAATGTGCAGTACAAATTCGACGCCGAGATCGCGAGCGGCGGCCAGCACGTTGTACGCGCCGCGCGCGTTCGTCTCCATGAAGTCGGAGGCATCCTCGATCGACCGGTCGACGTGCGACTCAGCGGCGAAGTTCACGACGGCGTCGCAGCCCTCCATCGCCGCTGCCACCGCTGGAGCGTCGGCAACGTTTCCGTGCACGAAGGAATAGCGCGCCTCGTCGGACACGTCAGCGAGGTTCGCCGGATTGCCTGCGTACGTCAGCGCATCGAAGTTCACAACAGCCACGTCAGGACGTTCGCGCATCACGTAGCGGATGAAATTGCTGCCGATGAAGCCCGCGCCGCCTGCGACGAAGAGTCTTCGCATTAGGGAACCCGAACGCGGCTGAAGTCGCCGAGAATGAGCTGGTAGCCACGCGGTTTCCGGTCGTCGCCGACCAGTTCGACATCGCGGCCGATCAGCGAGTCCTCAATCCGGTGCTGGATGTGCTGAATGCGCGTGTTCTCGAGTACGACCGACCCGCTGATTTCGCTTCCTTCGATGTGGCAGTCGTGATCGATGCTTGTGAAAGGCCCCACGTACGAATTCTCGATCACCGTGCGTTCGCCGATTATCGCCGGGCCGCTGATCACGCTGTTCACGACCTTGCATCCCTCTTGCAGGATGACGCGCCCGTGGAGGCGGCTCTGTTCGTCGACGTTGCCTCCGCCGCGGTCGTCAGGGGCGGTTTCCAGCACGATGCGATTGGCCGTCAGGAGGTCGGCGTGCCGCCCTGTATCGATCCATTCGCCATCGACGACGTCGGCCCGCACGCGGTCGCCCTGGTCGAGCAGCCACTGAATCGTGTCGGTGATCTCAAGCTCGCCCCGTGCCGATGGTTTGATGCTGCCGATCGCGTCGAACACGCGCGATGTGAACATATAGATGCCGATGACGGCGAGATCGCTCGGCGGGCTCTCCGGTTTTTCGACCACGCGAACAAGCCGCTCGCCATCAAACTCGGCGACACCGAACTGGCGCGCATCGGGTACCCGCTTGAGCATGATGCTCGCCTCGTCGCCACCCGCGGCGAACGCGTGTACCTGCGGCACGATGCCTTGCGTGAGAAAGTTGTCGCCGAGGAAGGCGACAAACGGATGCCCTTCCAGGTGATCAGCCGCGATACCGATCGCCTGCGCGATGCCTCCCGGCTGCTCTTGCACGATGTAGTCGATATTCGCGCCGAATCGCTCCCCGGTGCCCGTCTGCGATTGAATTTGGTCGCCCGTCTCCGGCGAGATGATGATCGTGATGTCCGTGATCCCCGCCGCGATCAGGTGCTCGATCGCGTAAAACAGGATGGGTTTGTTGGCGATTGGCACCATCTGCTTGGCGCCGGTGTATGTGAACGGCCGCAGACGGCTGCCCTTGCCGCCGCTGATGACGAGGCCCTTCATCGGTTCCTTCATGATTCCGCCATTCTACCAGCATCAAAATTGACGCCCGTTCCGGACAGCTTGCGGCCAAGCCGGGCCCACATCCTTGATCAACGGTCGGCGGAATTGCCGCCCCTCCATAGAGGGCTTGCACTAGCCTCGCACGGCGAGCGCTGTCATCATGGCCGGACGCGCGCGGGCCATTCAATGCCGAGCGCCATCGTCACGGTCTGGAGGATTGATGGATGTACGTGGAAAGACGGCGATCGTCACGGGATCAGCCGTAGGGGTTGGACGACAGGTGGCCGTCGATCTTGCGAACCGAGGCGCGAACGTTGTCATCAACTACTCGCGGTCGGAGGACGATGCACGCGAGGCCGTCGCGCTCGTCAAGGCGGCCGGTGGTAACGCGCTGCTCGTCAAGGCCGACGTGTCCGATGACGCCCAGGTGCAGTCGTTGGTCAAGCAGACGGTCGCCGAGTTCGGTGGCCTGCACATTCTCGTGAACAACGCGGCCATGACGCACTTCGTCCCGTTCGCCGACCTCGACGGCATGAAGAGTGAGTTCTGGGATGACATCTTCGCCGTCAACGTGAAAGGCGCGTTCTTCTGTTCGCGCGCCGCCGCGACCGCAATGCGCGCGTCCGTCGTCGAAGGGCAGCCCGCTGCGGCCATCGTCAACATCGCATCGGTCGCAGGCACGCGCGCCACCGGCTCGTCAATCGCCTACGCCGCCTCGAAGGCCGCGCTCATTAATATGACGATCTCGCTCGCGAAGGTCCTCGGCCCCGAAATCCGCGTCAACGCGGTCGCGCCCGGCTTCATCGAAACGCGCTGGCTGAAGAACGGGCTCGGCGACCAGATCTACGAAGCGGCCAAGGCGCACCAGACGCGACAGGCGCCGCTCAAGGGCGTCTGCACGCCCGAGACCGTCTCGCAACTCGTGCTGTCCCTTATCGAAGGCGCCGACATGGTCACGGGCGAGTGCATCACGATCGACGGCGGCGTAGGCATCGCCGGCTGATCGCCTGGTCGGCACCCGGCACGGCGTCGGTGCAGAGGCGGGTCGGATGTTCTTCCATCCGCCGTCTTCCAACGTCCATGGTCGAGAAGGGGGGCCTGCCGCCGGACGGCGCGGATACCTCAGCGCCTAACTTACGCTAACCTTGCGCCGCTTCCGCGCCCGCGCTCTTTTCGCGCTTGCGCTTCATGACGAAGTAGCTGCTCTCCGGCCTCAGAAGGGGGAGCATGCCGGTCAATTCCCAGCCGTCCTCGCCGAGCTTGTCGAGGTAGCCGCGGACGAACCCGGTGCGGTGTTCACCGCCCTGGCGGATGTATTCCGCCCCTTCTGACGAAATCCTGCCTCTGAAATCGACGTACGCGACCTTGTATTCCCAGTTTGCCATGGGACTCTCCATTTCCATGGCGCTGAACGGTATCCGTACGTGCCGCCACGACAGCAGGCCCGGATCAAGTCTCGCACATTCGTCAAGCGCGCAACGCCGTCGCGAATGTGTGGAAATCGCAGCCGCGGTGTTCGCATCGCGCCCCGTCGGCTACGATCACCTCGTGACCACAGAACACGAAGCGCCAGGCACGACCCCAGCCGCCGTCCCACCCGCCGTCATTGAAGAGTATGACGACGGCTTTGGGTTCGAGACTTCGGAACCCGAGCCGCTCGAACCAGTCTCACCGCTTATCGCCGTGATCCGTATCGTCTCCGTCCTCGGCATGGGGCTCTTCATCTCATTCGGACTCTTCATCAGCCTCGTCGGCGTCCAGGGTCTGCTCATCGGCATCCCGTGCCTGCTGATGGCTATCCCCTGCTTCTACGGCATGCAGATGGCCGAACGCTGGGCGCAACGCCAGGCGAAGTCCGCTGCTGAACGCGAGACATAACTTCGACCGCGAATCCGGCACATCGCCAACGTCGATGCCGCTGTAAACTCGGCTTGTGAGCGAACTTTCCCCCATCCGGCGACAGTACCTCGACGTGAAGCGGCGATACCCGCACGCCATCGTCTTCTTCCGTCTCGGTGACTTCTACGAGACCTTCGATGATGACGCGGAGCTCTGCGCGCGCGAGCTTGAGATCACATTGACGTCGAAGCCGATGGGGAAGGGCTTACGCGTCCCGCTTGCCGGCATCCCGTACCACTCCGTCGACGGCTACATCGCGAAGCTCATCGCCAAGGGCTACAAGGTTGCACTGTGCGAGCAGGTGAGCGATCCCGCAACGACGAAAGGCATCGTCGACCGCAAGGTCGTGCGCGTCGTGACGCCCGGGACACTTATCGAGAACACGTTGCTGGACGAGCGCGCCAACAACTACCTCGCCTGTCTCGCGCCCGGCACGCAACGCCGCGGCACCGACGATCCTTGGACGGCGGACATAGGTCTGGCCTACGTCGACATCAGCACGGGCGAGTTCATTGCGGGCGTCCTGCGTGGCGAAGCCGTGGCTGCCGAGCTTGCCCGCATCCGTCCCGCCGAAGTGCTGCTGCCATCGTCGGCCACGCGGCCGGAATGGCTCGATGCGGGAGCGCATACGACTGCGTGCGAGCCGCTGTGGTTCGACCATGAGCTTGCCACGGTGACGCTGCAGGAACACTTTCGAACCGCGTCGGCTGAGGCATTCGGGCTCGACGCTGCGTCGCCAGCCGTCGATGCCGCCGCCGCCGTCATCCTCTACTTGCGCGAGAACCAGGCGGCGAGTGTGCCGCTGATCACGGCGCTGCGGGCGCATCGGTCGGACGAGTACGCCGGTCTCGATGGCCACACGATGCGCAATCTGGAGCTGTTTTCGGCCGGACTCGACAATCGCCGCGAGGGTTCACTCCTGCACACGCTCGACCTCACCTCCACGTCGATGGGCGCACGCCTGCTCCGCCGGCGCATCGGCCAGCCGCTGTGTGATGTCGGCGCGGTGAACGAGCGCCTCGACGAAGTGTCGTACTGTCACGAAAGCGCCCTGCGCCGTACACGCATCCGTGAACTGCTCGCGAAGCTGCCCGACCTCGAGCGCGTGATCGCGCGCGTCGTTGCCGGCACTGCGCAGCCGCGCGAACTCGTTGCCTTGCGCGGAGGACTGGAGGCCGTCCCCCTTCTGCGAGAGGCGATCGCGGCGGAAAGCGATCCGAGGATTGCGTTCGTAGTCGCACGCCTGCATGACTGTGACGATGTCGTTGCCGCCATCGCACAGGCGATCGCTGACGAACCCTCGGCCGTCCTCGAATCCGGCGATGTCGTGCGCGTGGGATGTTCAGAGGAGCTTGACCGCCTACGCCTGATCACGCGCGACGTCCGGCGGTTCGTCGCCGAACTCGAAGCCGGTGAGCGCGATCGGACGGGGATCAAATCGCTGAAGATCGGCTACAACCGCGTCTTCGGCTATTACATCGAGGTCAGCAAGGCGAACGCTGCCTCCGTCCCTGAGCACTACGAACGTCGCCAGTCGCTGGTGAACGGCGAGCGCTATACGACGCAGCAACTGCGCGAGTACGAAACGCAGATCCTCAGCGCGAAAGATCGCGCGCAGGAGATCGAGACGGCCATTTACCGCCGGGTCTGCGCGCAGGTGGCCGCCGCGGCTTCGCAGGTGCTTGAAACCGCGACCGTGCTTGCCGAGCTGGATGTTGGCGCGGCACTGGCTGAAGCCGCGACGAGACATGGGTACGTCCGTCCGGCCGTCGACGGCAATGACGGTGTAGAGATTCATGACGGCCGCCATCCGATGGTCGAGCGCGCACTATCGGCCGGCGCCTTTGTACCTAATGACACGCAACTGGCGTCGGCGGACGCGCAGATCGTCGTGCTAACTGGTCCGAACATGGCGGGGAAATCGACCTACCTCCGCCAGGTGGCCATCATCGTGCTCATGGCGCAAGTCGGATCGTTTGTGCCCGCATCGTCCGCGCACATCGGTGTCGTTGACCGCATCTTCACGCGCGTCGGCGCTGGCGACGACCTAACGTCGGGGCAGTCGACCTTCATGGTTGAGATGACCGAGACGAGCGCGATCCTGCACAACGCGACCTCCCGTTCGCTCGTCATCCTCGACGAGATCGGCCGCGGCACGAGCACCTACGATGGCATGGCGATCGCCCGCGCCGTCGTGGAGTATCTCCACAATCGTCCGGGGCTGGCCGCGATGACGCTGTTCGCGACGCACTATCACGAACTGACCGAGCTGGCCGACGTACTGCCGCGGGTGCGGAACTTCAACGTCGCCGTCGCTGAAGAGCATGGACGCATCGTCTTCCTGCGCCGCATCGTGCCGGGCGGCGCCGATCGCAGCTATGGCGTGCATGTCGCTGAGTTGGCGGGCCTGCCGAAAGCCGTCGTCCAACGCGCGCGCGAGGTTCTCCTCGATCTCGAGTCGCAACCAGCGAGAACGGCGGCACGCCAGCTGCAGGTGCCACAGCTCTCACTCTTCGCGTCGACGCCGCCGGATGATGGACTGCGGCGAGATCTCGCAGAACTCGACATTGACAGCATGACGCCACTAGATGCACTGACGCGGCTCTACGAGCTTCGTAACCAGGCGCGGGACGGCGCGGGCGACGCAACTCTTCGAACAAGTGGTGGCGGTCAAGCCTAGTTTCGCGACGAGCCAGGTGTTCCGATCCGGAACGGAAGCTGGAGGGCGCGCAGCATGTTGATGCGTCCAGCGCCGGCCCAATCGGGACGGTCGCTCGCGGGCATGGGGTCGGCCGTCGAACGGATGATGCCTGCGACCGCGTCCGGACTGAGGAATGGATTTCGCGACAGGATCAGGGCCGCCAGGCCGGACACCAACGGCGCCGCGAAAGACGTGCCGTCGCCGAGCGCATACGCGCGGTCCGTCTCTACGCAGTTGAAGGTCTCGCATGCAACGGGTGCCGCTGTCCCGACGATGCCCTGGCTGAACGCGACGACATCGACCTCAGGCCCGCTGTTGGAGAAGCCGGCCCGACCGGTGCCCTCAGTGTTCGTGCCGCCAACCGCGAGCACTTCCGGATACTTCGCGGGATAAGAAACGGATCCGCCGCTGTTGCCTGTCGCCGCGACGACGACGGCACCGTAGCGCTCGCGCGCCACGCGGATGGCCTCTCGCACGTAGGCCGAATCCGTCAGCCCGCCTAGGCTCACGTTGATGATGCGGGCGCCTCGCTCGACGGCGTAGAGGATGCCCTGGGCGAGCGAAAACGTGTTGCCGCTGCCCTTGCAGTCGAGGATCTTGACCGGAAGCACGGTGACGCCGCGCGCCACGCCGACCATGCCGGTGGTGTTGCCCGATGCTGCAAGTACCCCTGTGACGAAGGTGCCGTGGCCTATGTCATCCGTCACGTTGCCGCCGCTGACGTTGCCGCAGACCTCGTTCGGTGAGTGAAGAAACGTGCAGCCGTTCACGTCGTCGACGCATCCGTTCGCGTCATCGTCGACGCCGTTGCCCGGCACTTCTCGCGCGTTCACCCACACACGCCCCACGAGGTCCGGATGCTCGACGAAAAGGCCCGTGTCGAGCACGGCGACGACGATGCTGGGCGAGCCTGTCGTGATGTCCCAGGCCTGGGGCGCCGACATCTGATCGAGATAGGTGCGCTGCAACTGGCCGTACAGCGGGTCCGCCGGCAGATCGAGGATCGTGATCGGATAGGCGGGTTCGGCGTACAGCACCCCGGGTTTCGACGTGAATGCCGTGATCGCATCCTCGAGGCTGACATCGTCCGGCAGCGGCATGAAGAGCGACGGAGGCTCGTCCACGCGGTCGGCGATCTCATATCCGAGGCTCGCCGCCAGTTGTTCGACCAGTGCGAGGTCGCTCACAGTGCGGGCACGCACCACGATTTCGTCAGGTCTTGCGAAGGGGTTGAATTCGGTCGCTGGTGGCGCTGCGTCGACCGCCAACAGCCCAGCGTCCTTCGACATAATCAACGCGAGCATGAGGATTGCCGCGCCAATGGAGGCGAAACCCGTAAGCACGCGTGCATCGATTATTGGGCGGCGACCCACAGGGTATCCCTTCCACACGTCCAAGCTCCGATCGCCTGCGAATCGAGCATAACACAATCCTCTGAGCCTCCACGCTGCGATACAATCGCGACTTAACGGACAGGAAGGAACCCCATGCCGATCCGCGTGCTTGCTCCGCATGAAGCGGCGAAGATCGCCGCCGGCGAGGTCGTCGAGCGGCCGGCGTCCGTCGTGAAGGAGCTGGTCGAGAACTCCCTCGACGCCGGCAGCACGCACATCGCCGTCGAGATCCTCCAAGGCGGATTGGCCTTGATCCGCGTGGCCGACAACGGCTGCGGTATCGAGCCGTCGGAGGTGCGCCTGGCGTTCGAACGTCACGCGACGAGCAAGGTCGCCTCTGAAGACGACCTGTGGCGCGTGGCGACGCTCGGTTTTCGCGGCGAGGCGCTTCCCAGCATCGCTGCTGCGGCGGAAGTCGAGCTGCTGACGCGCGTTGCTGGCAATGACGTCGGCGCGCGCGTGAAGCTTCGAGATGGCGAGATTGCCGACGAGGGCGCGGGCGCCGCATCGCCAGGCACGGTCTTCACGGTGCGGCGCCTGTTTTCGGCTCAGCCCGCGCGCCTGAAGTTCGTGCGCTCGCCGGCGAGCGAAGCACAACAGGTGTCGGCCGTGATCTCGCACTACGCCATGGCCTATCCCGACGTGCGGTTCGAGCTGATGGTCGACACGAGGGTTGTACTGCAGACGACGGGCAGCGGCAGCCTCATCGAGGCCGTTGCAGCCGTCTACGGGCCGGATGTCGGTTCGGCGGCGATTCTGCTGGACGTGCCGCCAACAGAAGACGGCGCAGCCTCCGTTGAGGGCGTTGTCTGCGACCCGCGCGTCCACCGGTCGAATCGAAACTACATCGGGCTCTACGTGAACAGGCGCTGGGTGAAGAATCGATCGCTCACATTTGCCGTTGAAGAGGCGTACCAGGGCATGCTGCCCGTGGGCCGCCGTCCGATCGCCGTGCTGAACATCACCGTGCCGCCGGATCAGGTCGATGTCAACGTCCATCCGACGAAAGCCGAAGTCCGCCTGCGCGACGAGCGCGCCGTATTTGGTCTCGTGCAGAAAGCAGCGCGACGGACGATCGCCGATCGCGCGCCGGTTCCGCACGCGACGGCGGGCGTATGGGGGGGAACCGCAGCGCCTGACGGCAACGCGGATCGACCGCCGCTGTTTCTCACGCGGCGGCCTGTGCAGATGCCGATGCCCGCACCTGCGCGTCGCGACGAACCATCGTTCGGCGACGGCGTGGAGCCAGCGTTCTCGCGCGATGCACGCCCAGGTGAAGCAACAACACAAGGCCAACCATTAGGCGCCGTCGCGACGATGATCGAGCGGCTGCCGTTGCTGCGAGCTGTCGGCCAGGTGAATGCGATGTACGTCGTCGCCGAAGGGCCGGACGGGATGTATCTGGTGGACCAGCACGCCGCGCATGAACGTGTGCTGTACGAGCGCTTCCTCGCGGCGGCGCGGATCGGGTCGCCCGACGTGCAGGCGCTGCTCGAAGCGTTGACTATCGACCTCTCGCCGCATCAACGCGCGTTGCTCGTGGAACATGCGGACGCGTTCGTCTCGCTTGGATTCGAGATCGACCATTTCGGCGACGCGGCGTACGTCGTGCGGACGGTTCCCGCATCGCTGGCCGGCGGCGATGTCGCGAAGGCCGTCGGCGAACTGCTGGACCGGATGGCGCGCGAAGATACCGTAGAGGAGCCGGGGCATCGCGTGGCGGCATCCCTTGCCTGTCACGCTGCCGTGCGCGCCGGCATGAGCATGTCGCCGGACGAACAGCGGGAGTTGTTACGGCTGCTCGAAGACGCAGAGGCGCCGAGGACCTGCCCGCATGGGCGGCCGACCATCGTGCATCTCGCAGCGGATGCGATCGCGCGCGAGTTTCGCCGGAAGTAGCCGATGCCAGGTTCGATCCACGCCCCGATCTTCGTCCAGTACACAAACGGCAAGTTGATCGCCTTCGACGAGACGTACGAGGCCGAATTGCTCCCGAACGACCATCTTCCACTCGTCGAATCGGTGTGGGATGCACTGGGTCACAAATTGCGCTTCGAAGTCAAACAGCAATACGCGCTGCGAGTAGTTCGTGAAGATGACGAGGTACACGATGCGGAGTTTCGGTCGACCCTCGTCGCGGCCCTGCAGGACGCTGGCGACATATCAACGGATCGCCTTTCGACGGAAGGACTTGTCGACCGAGCGCTAGCTCAGTTTCGTGTGAAGGAGAAAGAGACGGATTGGGGCTCGCCGGAATGGGGGCGACTCTTTGTGGAAGTGCTCTTGCACGTCGCGACGGGTGTAACGCTCGATGACAGTTGACGACAGCGTACTCACACCCGCGATTTTCGTCGTATACGACAACGGCGGAATCGTTGCGTTTGAGGATGCGCGAGAAACGGTGGACAACGTCCCAGGGAGTGATCTGCCATTCATCCGAGGCGCCTGGAACGAACGCGGGCAACGGCTTGAGCTGGTACCCGACAGATGGGGACGGGCGCAGGTCTTGGTTTCGGGCGAGGAACCGGATCCCGATGCGCTCCGCGTTGCTCACCAATGCAATCCAGGACCGAACCGAGATGAACCTCAATCGCCTGTCCTATGCGCGATTCATCTTCTATTGCTAAGCCGTGATGCGCCTGAAGACACCGTCCGAGTTGCGCGCCGAACGCTGGGGCGGTTGTTACAACGGCTGCTTCTCGTTCCCGCTTCTTGCCGTCCGGCGCCGGCGAGATCTCATTCCAACGTTGCGCCGATAAGATCGCGCCTCCCGCGCACGTACGCATCGGCGGGCATCGCGGCGCGTCCTGACGGCTGCAGCGTGATCACACCGATCGCGCCCGGTGTCGCGCCGACCCTACAGCCGATGCGCGGATCGTCGGACGCGTTGCGCGCGGCTACGCGTCCGGCTGGCAGGCTCACGTCCTCTAGCGGCAGGCATTCGAGGATGCGCAGCGGCTGCCCGTCGATCGTGGTGTACGCCATCGGCCATGGGTTGTAGGCGCGCACCTTGCGCCAGATCTGGTCGGCGGACTCAGCGGCCCAGTCGATGCGGCCGTCGCTCTTCTCGAGCTGGGGCGCGTAGGTCGAGAGGGCATCGTCTTGCTCGACGGCACTGAGAGGGCCGCGTTCGTATGCAGGCAGCGTTTCGAGAAGCAGGGCGGCGCCGGCTTCAGCGACCTTCGGCGTAAGGGTTGCGGTCGTGTCGGAATCGTCGATAGGGACGCGCTTGGTCGCGAGCATCGGGCCCGCGTCGAGCGCGAGTACGACCTGCATGATCGTGGCGCCGGTCTCCGTGTCACCTGCGAGGATGGCAGCGGGTATCGGCGCGGCGCCACGCCATCGAGGCAGCAGCGAGGCGTGGACGTTAAGGACGCCGAGGCGCGGAAGATCAAGGACGGGCTGCTTGAGGATCTGTCCGTAGGCGGCGATGACGCCGATGTCGGGCTGCAGTTCGCGCAACTGTTCGACGCTGCGAGGACTGCTGATGGACCGCGGTTGGAATACCGGGATGTTGTGCGACTCAGCCAGCGCCTTCACAGGCGGTGGTGCGAGCTTGCGGCCGCGACCTGTCGGCTTGTCCGGCTGCGTGAAGACGCCGACCACCGTGTGCTCGCTATCGATGAGCGCTTGCAGAGATGGGAGTGCGAACTCGGGCGAGCCCATGAATACGATGTGCATCGACCGAGGATATCAGGCGAAGGGACGAGCGTTACACTTCTCCAAGGATTGTGGAGGAGGAGGACGACATGCAAGTACGAATGATCGCAGGCGTGGTGCTAGTCGCTGGCTCGAGCCTGTTGATGGCGTGCGGCGATGATGACGACGCAGAACCGACGCCCGCGGCGACCACAACAGCATCCGCATCAACCGTGACGCCAGGCACGACGCCAGCAGCGACCGCGCCGGCGACGCTGATCACCATCGACATTCCCCCAGAGGGCGCGCATGTCTCGACGCCAATCGAGCTGAGCGGCACGGCGAATACGTTCGAGGCCGCACTGACGGTGGACGTGCTCGACGCAACGGGCGACGCACTCTGCGCGCGAAGCATCATGGCGACGTCAGGGAGCGGCACACCTGGCACCTGGGCGACAACGCTCGACATTCCGCCGCCGGATGCGGAGACGCCGGTTACGCTCCGCGCGTACGAATTCAGCGCGATGGACGGTTCGATCATCAACCTGGTCGAGCGCGACGTCACGCTCTCGACCGAGCGGCCACCGTTGTTCATCACGTCACCGGAGTGCGGCGCCACCGTTGCGCCGGGCAGTGCTCTCGTCGTCGAAGGTCGCGGTGTGGTCTTCGAGGCGGCGTTCAATCTCGAGCTGCGCGACGCTGCCGGGACGGCGGTCGCGACAGCGTCGGGCATGGCGGGAGGAACTGAGGAAATGCCGTTCTCGGTAACGATGACCGTCCCGACTGACGCGCCGAACGGGAAATACGACCTCGTGGCCTTCAGCTTCAGCGCGGAAGACGGCAGCGTGCAGAACGAGTTCTCGGTGCAGATATTCGTACAGGCCTAACGCCATCGGGTACTCAGGGTGCGCATTTGATACCTTCGCGCCTTGGCGCGGCGGCTATACTGAATCTGCACACAGGAGTTTGCATGCAGGTCATCAAGGCGAAGGAACTCGGGTTTTGTATGGGCGTGCGGCGCGCCGTCGACATGATGGAGGCCGCCGCGGGTGAACTGGGGCCAATCGATAGCCTCGGGTCTACTGTACATAATCCGCAAGTCGTCGGGAGACTGCGTGACCGCGGCGTCGAGATCATCTCGATGGAAGCTGTCGACGCGCGGAAGCCGGTGGCGATAACGGCGCACGGCGTCGGCCCACAGGTACTGCAGGAGCTGAACGACCGCGGCGCCCAGATCGTCGACACGACGTGCCCGATCGTGACGCGCGCCCAGCAGTGGGCGAAGAAGCTGACGGACGAGGGGTTCGGGGTCATCGTCTTTGGCGACCCCAATCACAAGGAAGTTCGCGGCATACTCGGTTGGGCGAACGGCAAAGTGATCACGATGCGCTCCGCCGACGAGCTGGACGCGCCACTCCCGGACTGGATGCCGTCGCGCATCGGCGTGCTCTCGCAGACGACCGAGACCGAAGGCCACTTCGCCGAGTTCGTGCATAAGCTGTTGAACACGCACATGGACGACATCGGCGAGTTGCGCGTGATCAATACGCTGTGCAATGCCACGACGAGCCAGCAGGCTTCGACCGAGGAACTCGCGCAAGATGTTGACCTGATGGTCGTTGTTGGTGGCCGCGAGAGCGCGAACACACGCCATCTTGCCGAGGTCTCGCGCGAAGCCGGTGTCGAGACGTATCACGTCGAGTCAGCAGCCGAGATCGAACGCGGGTGGCTTGCTGGACGTGAGAAGGTCGGCGTCGCCGCCGGCGCTTCGACTCCCGACACTGTCATCGACGAGGTCGTCGAGCGCCTGTACGCGCTCGCGTCCTAGGCTGCTTTCACCATGACCGAAGTCGTACGCCGGCCAGGCACGCGCCGCCCAAACAGTGGAGGCGTTGTCGATGCCGTGCGCCCGGGATCGATTGCGGACGAGATCGGACTCGAGGCGGGCGATCGCGTCGTGAGCATCGGCGGCCGTACGCTGAACGACGCAGTCGACTACCAGTTCTTCGCCACGGATGACCTGATCGAGCTGGAAGTAGTGCGCGGTGAACAGGCCACGATCTTCGAGATTGAAAAGGAGCCGGACGAAGATTTAGGCATCGACTTCCAGGACGCCGCGTTCGACGGCGTGCGCCAGTGCAACAACGCCTGCTTCTTCTGCTTCCTCAAGGGCAATCCGAAGGGCATGCGTAAGACGCTGTACGTAAAGGACGACGACTATCGGCTGTCGTTCTTCCACGGGAACTTCGTCACGCTCACAAACCTGTCGGAGTCCGACTGGGAGCGCCTCGAAGAACAGCGCCTCTCGCCGCTGAACGTCTCCGTGCACGCGACCGAACTGCACCTTCGACGTTACCTGCTCGGCAACAAGAATGCACCCGACATCGTCGAGCAACTGCGTCGCCTCGGGTCGATCGGCATCGAGGCGAACACGCAGGTCGTGCTCTGCCCGGGCGTGAACGATGGCCCTGCGCTCGACCGCACCATCAGCGATCTCGCAGATCACGTCCCGATCGTCACATCTATCTCCGTTGTGCCAGTTGGTGCGACCGAAACGGCGCAGGACCGCATCGCCCGGGGCGCGCACGCCGACGAGATCGAAGGTATCACGGCAGAGTACGCGCGAGGTGTCATCGCGCAGGCAGCCGATTTTCAGAAACAGTTTCGGAAGGCGCACGGTCGCTCGTTGCTGTATCTCGCGGACGAGTTCTACATCGCCGCGGGTGTCGACCCACCGCCGGCCTCGCACTACGACGGCTTCCCACAATACGAAAATGGCATCGGCATGGTGCGCTCGCTACTGGAAGACTGGAAGCGGGCGAAAAAGGGTGAATCAACGCTTCGGTTAGGGTCGAAGGGCCTCGCTCGAGCTTCAAATGGCGCCTCTCGTCGCCCGGAATCCGAAGCGCGCATGCCCGTGAAGCACGTCACGATTGCGTGCGCAACGCTCATTGAGCCTGTGCTGCGAGGTGTAGCATCGGAACTCGGTCAGCACGCGAACGTACGAGTCGACGTGCGGGCGATCCGCAACGACTTCTTCGGGCCACGAGTGAACGTGTCGGGCCTGCTCGTGGCCGGAGACATCGCAGCACAGCTTCGTGACATCGAGCTAGGCGATGTAGTCATACTGCCGCGCTACTCCCTCGACTATACGGGTTCCCGTTTTCTGGATGACGTCACGCCGGACGAACTCCGCGAGAGGCTCGGCGTCCCGATCGCCTTCGCATCCACGATGAGCGAGGTCTTGCAAATCGTGCGAGATGGTGTAGTATCGGGCGTGACCGGTGCATCAGCCGGAGCGACAACTAACGGCAAGTCGTGGGTCGACTACGATGCCACGACCGCGACGAAGGGAGGTGCCGTCAACACGAGCGCGTGAGGACGGGAGCAGAAACAACAAACGGCATTGAAGATGCTGTAGCGCCAGGTCCTTCCACGAAGAGAGGCGGAAGGATGACGAGGCGGAGGCTTATCGAAGAACTCGGCGGATGGCCTCCCGGCAAGCACAGTCGTAATGGGCGGAACAAAACGCAGCGCGTGAGTGCCCGACAGAGACCGACCCAGCGTGCATCGAGGACGAACGTGCCTCGATTCCCCGGCTCCTCACAAAACGAAGCAACCGCTGCGAGCTAGAGCTCGCAGGAGCGGATCGCGCCATCTGGCGCGAACGCGAGAGGAGCATTCGTGTGAGAACTAGCACTGTCACCTGTCACCTGTCACCAGTCACCTCAATTCAGGGGGTGTGCTGATGTGCGGCATCACCGGATACACGGGCGAGCGTGAGGCTGCGCCGCTGCTGCTCGATGGCCTGCAGCGGCTTGAGTACCGCGGCTACGACAGCGCGGGCATTGCCGTCATCGACGGCAGAGACGACGGCAAGCGGATCGAGATCGCGAAGACGGCAGGCAAACTCTCCGTGCTGCGTGATGGACTGGAGGGTGCGTATCCGGCCGGTCGCACCGGCATCGGACACACGCGATGGGCGACGCACGGCAAGCCCACGGACGAAAACGCACATCCACATCGCGACTGCCGCGGCGACATCGTCGTCATTCACAACGGCATCGTCGAGAACTACCTCGACCTGCGGGCGGAGTTGAAGTCGCGCGGGCATGACCTACGATCCGAAACGGACACGGAAGTACTGCCGCACTTGATCGAGTCGTACATGGACGAGGGCGCCGACCTGCTAACGGCATTTCGGCGGACGCTCGCAAGGTTGCAGGGCGCCCACGCGATCGTCGTCATGACATCGCGGCCTGATTCCGGCGTCGACGGGTTCGTCACGGCGCGCGTCGGCAATGCGGGCGGCGTCGTCGTCGGCTACGGCAACGGCGAGATGTTTCTTGCCAGCGACCTTGCGGCCGTCCTGCCGGAGACGCAGAGCGTCGTGTTTCTCGACGATGGCGAAATCGCGTGCGTGTCGGCCGCTGGGGCGGTGTATGTCGACTTCGACGGCAATCCGCTGGCGAAGGAACCACAGCACGTCGCGTATGACGCCGTTTCCGCGGCGAAGGGCGCGCACAAGCACTTCATGCTCAAGGAGATCATGGAGCAGCCGGAGTGCATGATCGACACGTTCCGCGGACGCGCGATCTTCGAGCCTGCGGGGGTTGAGCTTGAGGATCTGGGCCTGAGCGACCACGTTCTTCGTGCTGTCGATCGCGTGATGCTGATCGGCATGGGCACGAGCATGCACGCGGCGATGGTCGGGCGGACGTACTTCGAGCGCATCGCCGGCATACCGGCGGAGGTCGACAACTCGTCGGAGTTCCGGTACCGCGACGCCCTCATCGGGCCGCAGACGCTGGTGATCTCGGTCGCACAGTCCGGCGAGACCGTGGACACACTGGAGGCGATGGCCGACGCAAAGCGCCGCGACGCGCCGCAACTGACGATCTGCAACACGCCAGGCGCTCAGTCGACGAGAGTGGCTGACGGCTTCGTGCTGACACGCTGCGGCCCGGAGGTGGCCGTCGCGAGCACGAAGACGATGACAGCGTCGATTGCATGTCTGTACATGCTCGCGTGCTACGCCGGCCATGTGCGCGGCGTGGTCGACGACGCGCGGCTGGCCGAACTGCTGGGCGACCTGGCGATCATGCCGAGTCTGATGGGGCAGGTGCTGAAGCTCGACGATCAGATCGCGGACATCGCCGGGAAGATCTCCGAGAGCGGGAACTTCCTCTTTCTGGCACGCGGGCTTGAGTACGCGATGGCGATGGAGGGCGCGCTGAAGCTCAAGGAGGTCAGCTATATCCATGCCGAGGGCTATCCGGCGGGCGAGATGAAGCACGGACCGATCGCGCTAATCGACAAGTCGATGCCCGTCGTCGCGATCGCGCTGGACGACGGGACGCGCGAGAAGATGCTCTCGAACATCGAGCAGGTGCGCGCGCGCGATGGGGTCGTTGTCGGCATCATCTCGGAGGGCGATCGCGAATTGGCCGCGAAGTGCGATTTCGTGCTGGAGTTGCCGCGCATTCCGGGCGCCGCAACAGGCGTCGGCCCGCTGCTGTACCCGCTGCTGACGTCCATCCCGATGCAGCTGCTGTCGTATCACATCGCCGTCGAGCGCGGCTGTGACGTCGACCAGCCGCGGAACCTAGCGAAGACGGTGACGGTGGAGTAGGCGGAGGTCAGGCGTTCGTGAGCGACGAGCCGGCACCTGGGCCCGAGTCAAGGCTTCTGTCTGCCGACGAGAAGCGCGCGCCGAAGCTCGTTCCATGGCGTCCCGACGCGAAGGAGACTATCGCGGGCATTTCCATAGCGGCGGTCGCCGTTATTTTCGCGGCATGGCTCGTCTGGACGTTCATTCTGCGAAAGGACGAGATCGGCTGGCGAGAGGACGGGATCATCGTCGAGGTCAGGCTCTATCTTGAGCGTCCCAGACCGGAGGTTACGAGCGTTGCGGAACGACGGGAAAGTTATCCGTGGGCATTTCCGCCGAACGATATTTTCACTGGGGCCTGTAACGATCCACGCTTTCGTATCGACGGCATGCCCGAGCGCGGACGGATCTATCGCGAGGGTGAGGAGTTGGCGATAACCATCGCACACGATACGCCGGGCTGCCGCCAAATGTACGTCGAGTTTGAAGGGTTGTTCGAAGTGGGGTCACCTGGTTTCAATCACTTCTGCGATGCGCTCGAACAAGAGGCGCGCGAGGCCGTCTGCGATGAATCGATCCCGAGCAGTTTTTGGTCGGCGCCGCTCTCGTTCAGCGAAACAACCGGAAAACTCACACTGACGGCCGTCCCTGGAACGTCGCCGGCGGCAGATCCTTCGTCGCCACCAGCATCTGTCACAACGTCACCAGACTCGATCGAGGGGTTCAAGCTCTGTTCGATCACGATCAGCGTCAATGATGGCGTCAAAAACGGTTCGCGATCTTCGCAGCGGGTCCATGTCGATTGCTTGACTGCAAGCGATTTCTGAGCGGCTGTGCCACGTGGCGCTAGGAGGTTGCTTTCTGGGCCCCTACCGTGCACCGCAAGGGTAGGAATTCGGCGAACCCTTCTCGTACCAAAAAGCGTACATAAGGAACCGAGGCTGAATCTGAAAGGACGCCTGGAAGGACTCCGAAACACCAAAACTGCCGAACGAACTCCCGTCGCCAGTGTGATTGGACGTGGGCGAACGAGCGGATGGATGAGGACGTTCGTCAGCTGCCGGCTTCTGACCACTGGAGGGTGATGGTGGCGCCGCAGCAGGCGCAGGCGCCTGAGTCGGCAGGAGCACATTCGTTGCAGGCGACGCAGCGAGCTGGCGTCGGGTTCAGTTCGAGGCCGACCTGCACGAGGAGGTCGCGAACGTTCGGGTGCGTCTCGTCGAGCTCGCTGATGGTGACCTCGCGGATGTCGGTGACGGTCTTGTAGCGGCGCATAAGGCCGTTGCGGAGCATGTAGCTGATCGCGTTCGACTTGTCGGGATCGCTGCCGGGCACGCCGTTGCGGTGGTCGCGAGCCCACTGGTCGATGAGCTTGATCGTCCAGAAGCCCGTCGGCGGTGTCGTGCGCTTCATCATTAGCGTGAGCGCGTCAATGGTCGCCTTGAGCGCGTCCGTCTCGACGTTCTCGCCGGCTTCGAGATGGTCCGCTTCGCCCGCGGACGCGACGAGATCGGAACTGATCGTGCCGGGGACGCCGGAGACGATGACGCGCTTGTCGAAGCGGTTCTTGATCCAGGTGACGACGCGAATGTAATCGCTGTCGCCCGTCATGAGGACGTACGTAGTGACCTGCGGGCGGTCGAGCGCCGTCTCCATGATGTCCATGAGCATGTGGAGGTCAGCGGAGGACTTGAGGCGGTCCTGCCCGTCACGAATGAAGCGCCGGACGGGAATATCGCGCGCCGAAATGCCCGCAACGTCGAGAGCGCGGCGCACCCACTGTGGATGCTCGCTAAAGTCGGCGTAGGCGAGGGCGACGGAGACGCGCCCATGCTTCCGCGCCTTCTCGATGAAGGACGCGACATCGGGCTCGATGTGATAGACGTTGAGGAAGCTGTAGCGGATGTTTTCGAGGTCGATGAAGAGTCCGACCTCGCCGGTAGGGGCGTCCATCTCTGTGTGCCTTTCGTGTCGTGTTATCTCGACTTATCTGTGAGTATCGTACCAACAAACGGCAAAGAGCAGACAGCAGGCGCCGGACAAGAGACAGCACAGGCAGTTGTGCATTGCCGGCATGCGAGCAGATGAACGATGCGCTTGGGATCTCCAAGCCAGTCATTCTGAGCGAACGCGAAGAATCTACGCCGGCCGCCACCGCGGCGTCATGCGACAGCGCCGGCGAGGCTGGCTAAACGGTCGCGCTCCGCTCTGACCGGTGCAACTGATTCGACATATCTGTGTCTGGCGAATTGCTATGATGAACGTGGCCGGATAGATTCCCCGGTCAGAGGAAAGAGGAACCAAACCAGATGGGCGCTATCGCCAAGACAATGCTGCTTATGGGTGTGCTGACGGGCCTGCTGGGCGCGTTGGGATACATCTTCCTGGGTGGTCTCGCCGGTCTCGTCACCTTCGTCGTGCTGGCGCTCGTGATGAACTTCTTCGCGTACTGGTTCAGCGACAAGATGGCCCTCCGCATGGCGGGCGCGAAGGAAGTGACACCTGAGGAGGCGCCGCGGCTGCACGCGATCGTCGATGAAATCCTGCCGCTGTCGAAGCTGCCTGTGAAGCCGAAGGTGTACCTGATTCAGAACCCCTCGCCGAACGCGTTTGCGACGGGGCGGAACCCGCACCACGCCGTTGTCGCCGCGACAACGGGCATCATGGATTTGCTCGACGACCGCGAGCTCAAGGGCGTCATGGCGCACGAGCTGGGCCACGTCGGGAACCGAGACATCCTGATCGGTTCGATCGCTGCCGTCCTCGCCAGCGCCATATCGTGGATCACGTTCAGCATGATGTTCCGCCGGAACGACAACGGACTGCTCGCGCTCGCAGCCATCATTCTGATGCCGATCGCTGCGAGCATCGTGCAGATGTCGATCTCGCGCACGCGTGAGTTTGAGGCGGACAGGACCGGCGCAAAGACAACGCACGACCCGGACGCACTCGCCGACGCGCTCGCCAAGCTTCACCAGGGCGTGCAGATGCGGCCCATGCAGGTCAACCCGTCGACGGCGCATATGTACATCGTGAACCCGCTGGCCGGACTCAAGGCGCCGGGTGGCTTCAGTAACCTGTTCAGCACGCACCCTCCGATGGATGAGCGGATCCGCCGACTGCGCGAGATGGGCCGTAAGGGTGTGTAGCGCGTGACTGCCGAATCTAAGGGCGGACATTGTTGTCCGCCCTTTCCCGTTCATAACCCAGGCTGAAGGTCTTCTTGATGCAGTTCCAGTACTGGCTCACTGGCTCAGGGTGGGCGGCCGCGAAGATCTCGCAGGGCGATCGCGCTGCGGATCTGTCAGCGTCATATCTCAGCGATGCTCTCGGTGGCCTACTACGTGCAATCGCCGATCTGCTGGAGGGTGCGGTTGACGGTGTTCATGGGAGGAGGAGCCCGGCGAGTTCCGTTGGATCTTTCGCGAGAAGGCGAGTCATGTCCAGATCGAAATACTCTGGTTCGACGATCAAATGGATGAGGCGCCAGATGACCATGGTAAGACGGTGTTCGCGCTCTCACTGCCGCTGGTCGAGGCTGCCCGCAGCTTTGCAGATGCTGCACAGGTGGTACTCGATAAGCATGGAGAAGCGGGCTACCTGAAGGACTGGATCGAGCATCCGTTTCCGACAGAAACGCTCGCGACTATTGAGCGCGAGTTAGATCGACTGACTCCGTGAGGCACAGACGCCCTCACACCAATGCCGGCACCGCCGCAATTCGCCGCAGCCCCTCATCCACCCGATCGTCGGCCAGGGTCAGCGACAGTCGGACGTAGCCCTCGCCGTACTCGCCGTAGCCGTTGCCGGGCGTGACGATGACGGCGGCCTTGTCGAGGAGTCGCTCGGCAAACTGCGCCGATGTCATGCCGTTGGGGACTCTCGCCCAGACGTACAGGCTGGCCTTCGGGGGCGTGACCTGCAGGCCGAGCTTGCGTAGCGCATCAACGACCTTGTCGCGGCGGCGCTGGTAGATGGCGTTGTGATCCTCGATGACGTCCTGCGGCCCGGTGAGGGCGGCGATCGCCATCTGTTGGATGGCCTGTGACTGACCGGAGTCGATGTTGGACTTCACGCGCATGAGGGCGTCGATGATTAGCGGATTGCCAACGGCCATGCCGATACGCCATCCAGTCATGTTGTAACTCTTGGAAAGCGAATGGAACTCGATGCCGACATCCATAGCGCCATTCGCCTGCAGGAAGCTGACGGGAACGTACTCGTCGTAAGAGACCTCGCTGTACGGCCCGTCGTGGCAGATTGCGATGTCGTGTTTCTTGGCGAACGCGGCGGCCCGCTCGAAGAAATCGATGTCGGCGACGGCCCCTGTTGGGTTGTTCGGATAGTTGAGCCAAAGAACCTTCGCACGTGCGGCGACATCAGTCGGTACGGCATCGAAATCGGGGAGGAAGCCGTTCTCTTCGCGAAGGGGCAATGTGTACGTGTCGCCGCCTGCGAACATGGTGCCGATCGCGTACACCGGGTACGCAGGATCGGGGACGAGTGCGATATCGCCAGGATCGATGAAGCACAGCGCGACGTGGCCGATGCCTTCCTTCGAGCCGATGAGCGAGAGCACTTCCTTCGCCGGGTCGAGCTTGACGCTGAAACGGCGGTCGTACCAGTCGGCGACCGCTTGACGGAACTCAGGCAGACCTTCGGTCTCGGGGTAGCGGTGGTTTTGGGGCTGTTGCGCCGCGTCCTGAAGGGCGTCGAGGATGTACGGTGGCGTCGGCAGGTCAGGGTCGCCAATCCCGAAGGAGATGACGTCGATGCCCTGCGCCTTCTTCTCCGCGACCTTCTTGCTGATCTGAGCAAAGAGGTATGGAGGCAGCCTTTCGATGCGATTTGCGAATCTCATTGTGGGTTCTTTTCAACAGATGAAACAGACGGATTCCAATGGCGTCATTGTACGAGCGGCGCCGAACACGGAGAAGGGGCGCTGCATTCAGACGGGTTCGGACTGGGGATTGCTCCGACCGGCTACGGCCTCTGCATAGACGCCACGATACTGCTCGGGCAGTAGCTCGGCGACGTGGCACATGATCTCGTCGGTCGCTGCCTTTGCCTGTTCGGAGGTGATGCGCTCGGCCTTCGGCGGGTAGAAGGGTTCACCGATAACGACGTGAACCTTGGGGTGCATGCGGGGCTTGAGAGCGAACAGGGGCCACCTGAGGTGTTCCGTGTTCCAAATTGCCACCGGCAGAATGGGCGCTCCTGTGCGATAGGCAATCAGGGCGCTACCGGGAAAGCCAGCATGCATCACGCGATCCTTCGAGCGCGTGCCTTCGGGGAACATGAGCAACATGTTGCCGCCCGCGATGATGTTCTGCGCTTCACGAAGCGCTCCGAGGTCCGCGCTCTGGCGGTCGACGGGAAATGCGCCGATCAGGCGGAACATCACGCTAATGACGGGCCAGCTGAACATCTCCTTCTTGGCCATGATGTTCATGCGGCGGTTGAATACGCCCGGGATGATGCAAGGGTCGGCGTTGTTGAGGTGGTTCGCGACGATGATCGCTCCGCCGGTTGTTGGAATGTTCTGCTTTCCTTCGACCGACCAACCACGCAGGTAGATGACCATGCACAGGCGGATGAACCACACGATGGCCCAATACGAGAGGGGGACGATGCGCCAGATCATTCTTGTGCCAGATTTGCCAGCCGTCGCACCACCTCCTCAATGCTCAATTCGTCTGTGTGGATGATTACGGCTCCAGCCGCGGCGGTCAACGGCGAAGCCTCGCGGTTTGAGTCGATGCTGTCGCGCCGCTCGAGATCGGCGATGAGGGCGTCAGTGTCCGGAGTCTGTCCTGCTGCGCGCATTTGGTCGGCACGGCGACGGGCCCGCACTTCACGAGACGCGTCGAGGTACACCTTGAGCCGGGCGTTGGGAAGGACGACGCTGCCGATATCGCGACCCGCCATAACCACACGTCCGCTCTTCGCTATCTCCTGCTGGATGCGGACGAGCGCGCGGCGCACCGCAGGTACACGGGAGACTAGCGAGACGGCGTTTTCGACGGCGGGCTCGCGGAGCCGAAGAGTGACATCGACGCCGTCAACGAGCACCCCAGTGGCTTCCGGTGAGCCAACCGGAGGGTGCGTCACTGCGAGTGTAATTGTGTCGACAAGGGCAGCAACTGCTGCCTCATCCGTGGGGGTGATGCCGCGTTCGAGGACAACCCATGCGACCGCGCGATACATGGCACCGGTATCGAGGAAGTGGTAGCCGAGCTGGCGTGCGAGCTCGACGCCGATCGCCGTCTTGCCGGAAGCAGCGGGTCCGTCGATGGCGATAGCGTCCATTGGGGGTGAGTGTACCCGGAGCCCGTCGCGAACCCGGCTAGAGGTCAACGGCTCGGCGAAGCTCGGTGACTTCTAGGGTGGTGAGCGGGCGTGTCTTCATGAGAGGGAGGCCGGTGATTGACACGCCGCCGATACGCGTGCGCACGAGGATCCGGACATCGTGATTGATTGCCGCGCACATGAGGCGCACCTGGCGCTTTCGGCCTTCGTGAATCACGAGTTGGATCCAGGTGTCTCCAGGGCGTTCAAAGTGGCCCGCAGGTGGTCTTGCGACATCGATTTTCGCTGGTGCTGTCATGTGGCCGCCGATGTCGACGCCGCTTCTGATTGCAGCCAGATCCTCAGGCGAGGGTACACCTGCAACGAGGGCGTGATACTCCTTCTCGATTTCGTATCGCGGATGGGCGATGCGGTGAGCGAACTCGCCGTCGTTGGTGAACAGAAGGAGGCCCGCGGTGTCCTTGTCGAGGCGACCAATGGGGATAACGTGAGGTGGTAGGTTCTTCGGGAGTAGCGACATCACTGTCATACGACCCTGGGGGTCGCTTACTGTGGTGACGGCGCCCGCGGGCTTGTGTAGGGCGATGTGCACATGTTGTTTCGCGACGGTGAGTGCAGTGCCATCTACGGTGATCGTGTCGGATTCGGCGTCTGCTTTCGTGCCGAGTTCCGTCACGCTGCTGCCGTTGACGGTCACTCGTCCTGCAGTGATGAGCGCTTCCGCTCCACGGCGAGATCCATAGCCAGCGCGCGCGAGGATCTTTTGGAGGCGTTCGCTGCTCATTGATGGCGGAGGCGCTGTGTGACGACGGGCCCTAGTCGAGCAGCTGCGACGACAGCGAGGATGCCCATAGAGCCCGCTGCTAGCGCCCACGCAATCCAGCCGAATGAACTTCCGGATTCGCCTGAGAGGACTTGCACATTGTTGGACGTGGCGACTGCCGGTCGATGCTCCGTCGCGCTGCCGTCCGTATATGCGAGGCCCGGTGACGGTTGCTCGCTATCAATGAAGTCGTTAGCGGTGTTTGTGTCAGTGCTGGCCGATCGCCGCGCGATCGAGTGGCCGGCCGGGACGTCTGTGATCGCAGGGTCGAACGCGGAAGCGTTGTCGCCCCAAGACACGACGTCCGCGAAACGGCCGGATGGGTCGATGAGCGCCACGACATCGCCGCTATTGTTGAGCGAGTTTCCGATGTTGCCCGCAATGCGAATCGCAGCGACCTCACGCTCAATCATATCTGAAGATAGGTTATCCGAAGCCACAATTACAACGTAGTTGCCCGGTTCGAGCATGTGGGCTGGCAGGAAGTCGGCGTACTTATTGTCGGCGATCGCCCAACCTCTCAGGTCAACGGGTTCTATGCCGGCGTTGTATAGCTCGATCCATTCGCCTTCGGAGTCCTGTGGTTCGAGGGAGTCGTACAGGATCTCACTGATGACGATTCTGGATGTTGTCGCCATATCCGTGGTAGAGGACAGTTGGCGCCCCCCTGGGTTGGCCGACGATGCTCCGCTCCGTTGGGCACTGCTCGCTGATGTTTGGTTTGCGTCTCCAGGCTGTTGCACAGATGTGCTCAGAGCCGGATCTGCTGGGGCGAATGCGGCGTCATCGGCGTAGATGGAGGCGAGGGCCGTCGACGTGGGTTGGAGCATGATACGGAGCTTCGCAGTCCGCGCGTCGGCCGGCGCCGCGACACTGCTCGTCGTGAGATAGCGCCAGTCGGCCGAAGACGTCTCGAGGCGTGCGAGGGAGTCGGCGGTGCCGATTGCTTCGCCTGAACCATCGACTGACGCATACCAGGAGATTCGCAGGAAGGCTGACGCGACATTCGGATCGTCGTACCGGAGCCACGCATCGAACGAATATGAGGAACCGCCTGTGACAACAACCGTCTGGTAGAGCCATTTTGTGGAGTCGGTCACAGATTCGAGCCTGGCGGCATGGCCACCTGTGCGGACCGGCGACGCCGCGACGGACAGCGAACCACCGTATTTACTCCATGCGAGAGGTTTGCCTTCGGCGACGTCCTCGAAGCCGCCGTTTGCGAGGGTTCCCGTAGCGATGGCGTGCGATAGGGCGGGACTGGTGGTGGAGGTTGGCTCAGGTGATGCGGTGGTAGTCTCCCGTGGAGTTTTAGTCGCTGTTGGTGGCACTGGTGTGTTGGTAGGTGGTAGCGGCGTGTGCGTGTAAGTCGGCGTCATCGTGGCGGGAGCGGCGCCGTCGAATCGAACGCCATCTATGTAGATGCGGTCACCGACATTTCCACTGCCAAACATGCGGATGCTAACCCATGACGCGCCCGGGATTACGATGTCGGAAACGAGGTGTTGCCACTCCCCGGGAGTAGCCGTGAATGTTACGGAAGCGGGCCGCTCGGCCCAGGTGGGATCCGTCAAGACTTCGAGCTTCACAACTGCATTCGTCGATTCGACGCGGACGCTGATCGCCATTTGGTAGGTTCCCGGCGGTACATCGGCGATGCTTTGATTCAGGCGAAAATTTGCTTGGCCGAGGACGATGCGGCCGCGGTATAGGCCATCGCTGGAATGGACGGCATCGGGCGCGGTGTCAAATGTGCTGCCATCGGACAGTATCGACCAAGCCTCCGTACCGTCTTCGAAACTGCCGTTGACCAAGTATTGATGGGCGGTTGCGGTGCGAGACGTGGTGAAGAGAACGTAGAACAGCGTCAACGCGAGAAGGCCAAAGGTTATGAAGCGGCGCTGTGGCATCGCGATCCGGGTCGTGCTGTCCTGCCCACCCGGGCGGTCCTTGTGATTGCAGCTATGTTGGCCGTCGTATGCGGACGCGGCGGACCATCATGGTTTCGGTGATAATTTGCGCTTCGTCCTGCAGCCCGTCGGCATTCTTGCGCGCGAAGATCGAACGCCGCTTTCTGTTTTCGCCGGTCGACCCGCCGCCGACAAGCCCACTGATAGCCCTTCGAACGACGAATTGACCGATGGTGCCTGCAGCCATGACCGCGGCACCCTTCACTACAGGGGACGCATGGGGGCGCCATAGCGTGATCGACGCGTTGGTGCGCGTCGCAGGGAGATTTGCAGCGGCGGCAGTCGAGGAGACACCACAGCTCCGACAGAAATTGTCGGCGCCATCCAGGGCGAAATCGCAGGCGGAGCAGTTCGATTGCATGGATGTGCACTGTACCGGCGATTATTGCGTTCCGTCAATTACAGAAATCGCAAGTCAAGCCGTTCGGCTGGACGTGAGATGGCGGTTCTCAACGTCTACGGGCGCATCTTGCTGTGTGTGCCAGAACGAAGCTCACACAATCGCCGGTCGAGCGAGCGACGCCTCAATTTCGGGAGTCAGATCGTATCCGCGGACGACGCGGGTATCGCCGGTGAAGATGTCGCCCTTGTCAACCCGCAGTCGGCCATCCGCGAGCGCGCGCAAGGACTCCACGACGAGCGGTAGTTCGCGCATCGATCCGCGACGGCGCATCTCTTGAAAGAGCGGGAAGCGCTCGCCTTCGGTCTCGCGGATGTGCGACGCTTCCCTGCCCTCGGCGTTGCGCCAGAGCAGATCGATGGAGGCCCCCCGTAGGCCGTAGGTGCAGTAGGTGACGACAGGGCCTTCATCGAGTCCCGCCGTGACGAGATGAATGCGTACTCCACCATGTTCGACCCGTTGATCGATGAGTTTCCAAGTTACGTCCTGCCATGTGCCCTCCGGTTGGCCCGGCGCCGCGGGATGAAGGTTCAGCATCGGGTGCGACTCGAACAACGGTGGAGTCATCACGAGCATGTAGCCGGCGAGCATACCGATGTCGTACGTGTACACCGCAAGGAGTTGGGCAACGGCTTCGTCGTAGCCTGTACGCCACGTGGGGAGGGGCTGACCGGCGCGGGCAATCTCTCCGTTGTGCTCCTTGCGGAACCGGCGGTCTGACAGGGTGATCAAGGGTAGGTCGTAGGATTCAACCTGACGGAAGAGATCGTCTGTGGCTGGGAACTGCCCCGGTTCGCGATTGCAAAAGACGAACGAGACCTCGGCGTCGAGGCTCCCTTCGCGGATAGCGTTAACGGTGGTGCGCAGGAGCTTCTGCGAACCTTCGCCTCGTCCCGTTGTGAACCAGCCGATGCGTAGTGTCAACGAACCCTCCGTTGCTTCACCGTAGCCGTAACGAGGAGTGCATGCAACGATGCTCGTCCTACGGGAAGTCGTCGTCCTCGATTAAGGGTTCGTCTTCCGCGACGTACTCGATGTCCTCAGGATTTTCGTTGAGGAGCGTGCCGTTCGTACGCGCGATCGGCGCGAAGGACTCCCGGAGCTTCGTGATTTTCTGTTCGGCTTCGTCGAGGCGCTGCTGGCACTCGCGGGCGAGCGTCATACCTTCCGCGTAAAGTGCGATTGCCTCGTCGAGCGAGAGGCCGCCGTCTTCGAGCTTGGATACGCTCGCTTCTAGACGGCCATAGAGTTGCTCGAACGGCTCGACCTTCGCGGGCTTTGTTTCCTTCGCCATACTTCCTCCGTCAGGCCCGTTCCTCGGGCATGGTAAACAGGGACGCCTGCGCTTCCGAGATCGCGCGGCGAGTTCGCTTTTTCGCGATCGGTGCGCCACCCACGGTCGAGCTGAAGGTTCCGTCTTTGACGCGTATGTCGATCGTGTCGCTGGCCTGTACCATGTCCACGCTTGAAACGACGAGCCCCTTCTTTTGGACAATTGCGTACCCACGGTCGAGGGTGGCATAAGGGTTGAGCGACTTCAGGCGCCACACGCAGGCACCGACTCCATGCGCCGCCTCGCTGTGTTGGCGCTCTGCCGCAGCCAGACCATGACGCGTGAGGGCGTCGACGAGTTGGCGCTGCCTGTTGATGTCAGGGAAACGACGGTCGAGCGCATGGCGACCGTTATCCAGTGCGGTTCGATGGGAGTTCAAGCGGCGTTGGATAATGGACTCAATCGTGCCGACCGCTCCTCCCAGTCGTGTCTGGAAGTGCAGGCGGTCGGGCGAGATGAGTTCTGCAGCGGCGGACGGTGTTGGCGCGCGCATGTCGGCGACGTAGTCTGCGATGGTGAAGTCTGTCTCGTGGCCGACGGCGGAGACGAGCGGCGCAGCACTCGAGAAGATCGCGCGGGCGACGGCGATGTTATTGAATGCCCATAACTCTTCGATGGATCCGCCCCCACGCGCGGCGACGATGACGTCGATGTCGCCAAGGTCGTTGAGGGCGTCGATACCACCGACGATGCCTGCAACCGCGTCGGGGCCTTGAACGGGCGTTGGCGCGAGGACGACTTCGGCGAGGGGCCAGCGGCGAGCGAGGACATTGCAGATGTCATGAAAGACAGCGCCTGAAGCCGACGTTACGATGCCAATCCGCTTGGGCATGCGCGGGAGTGGGCGCTTGCGAGAGTCGTCGAAGAGTCCCTCCTCTTCGAGTTGGGTTCGCAGGCGCTCGTACTCAGCCTGCAGTGCACCTGCGCCTTCGGGCTGGATGTAATCAACGACAATCTGCAGTTCGCCGCGCTGCTCGTAAAGGGCGATTCGACCGTGCGCGAGCACTGCTGCGCCATTCTCGATGAGGCGCGATGTCTTGGCGCGTGGGTTGGCGAAGAAGACGCTCCGAAGCTGGGCGTTCTGATCCTTGAGTGTGAAGTAGACGTGCCCGGAGGCGGGCCGGCTAACGTTCGAGCACTCACCTGCTACCCACACGTCGTTGAGGAGACTGTCTGCAGCAATGAGATCGCGCAGACGGGCGATGACCTCGCGGACGGCGTATATCTGCATTCGGCCATTGTCGAACAAATGCGCTGATTCGGCAAAGGGCGGAGAGCAAGGCCCGAACGAGGCAATTGGAAGCTAGGCGCGTTCCTGGTATTCGCCGCTGCTGGTGTTGACGCGGATCTTGTCACCTTCGTTGACGAAGAGTGGGACGTTGATGACGAGGCCGGTCTCCATCGTCGCCGGCTTTGTCGCGCCCGTTGCCGTGTCGCCCTTGAGGCCGGGATCGCATTGGGCGACGTTCATCACCACGGAGGACGGGAGTTCGATGCCGATCGGCTCATCGCCGAGGAATAGCACATCACATGTCTGGTTTTCGGGCAAGTAGTCTTTGGCGTCGCCTACCTGGTCGAGGGTTAGTGGCACCTGGTCGTACGTTTCGTTGTTCATGAAGTGCATGATGTTGTCCTCCGCGTAGGAGAACTGCATCGAGATGCGCTCGACACGGACGCGCGGCCACTTTTCACCAGCCTGGAACGACCGTTCGATCGTGTCACCGCGGCGGACATCGCGGAGTTTCATGCGCATCTGCGCGGAGCCGCGGCCCATCTTGATGTGGTGGAACTCCATCACCTGGTAGACCCGGCCGTCGAGTTCGATGGTTGCGCCGCGCTTCATGTCGCCGGTAGAAATCACGTTGTAGGCTCCTGGTCGTAGGTATTGGTCGGATTGTGAAGTAGTTTAGCGGCTGGTCAGCCTGTGAATGCGAGTTTGGGAGAAGTACTCATGATGCGGGCCTTGCCGTTCTCGAGAATGACCATGTCCTCGATGCGGACGCCACCCCAGCCTGTGACGTAGATGCCGGGTTCGATGGTGAACACCATGTTGTCTTCCAGGACGTCGTTGGATGTTCGGCCCACGCGCGGCGCTTCGTGGACTTGCAGCCCGATGCCATGGCCAAGGCCGTGTCCGAAGGTCTCGCCGTAACCGGCGGCTTCGATGACGTTGTGCGCGATCATGTGGCACTCTTCGCCGGTCATGCCGGGCTTCACCATTTCCTCGGCCGTGAGCTGCGCCGTCAGGACGATGTCGTAGATCTTCTTGAACTCGTCGTCCGGTTTGCCGAGGAAGATGGTGCGGGTCAGGTCGGACATATAGCCGCCGACGTCACTGCCCATGTCGATGACGATACCCTCGCCCGCTTCCAGCTTGCGGTCGCGGGGATAGGCGTGGGGCATGGCGCCCCATGGGCCACCGGCGACGATCGTGTCGAACGACAGGCCATCGCCACCGTTTTCACGGATGTACTTTTCGATCTCCCACGCGACCTGCTTCTCGGTCCAACCGGGTTCAACGCATTCGGCGACGTGCACGAACGCGGCATCCCCGAGATCGACAGCAGCCTGCAGCGCGTCGATTTCGCCTGCTTCCTTGTAGAGACGGAGCTTTTCGACGAGGTCGCCAACGGGAACCAGTTCCGGGCGATCGGTGTCTGGGAGCGAAGATAGCGCCTTCGTAAGGGCGCGGTGGGTCGAGAAAGTCATGTCGGTGGACTCGATGCTGACCTTCTTGCCGCCGAGTCCGGCGAACATCGGCGGCGCCCAGACGTCGAAACCCTGCACGGTCTTGTGGAGACGAAAGTCGGGCGCCTGGGCGGCGGACTGCTCGTAGTAGCGAAAGTCCGTGGCGATAATCGCGTCGGTTGACGTGACGAGCAAGTAGCCGGCCGAGCCTGTGAAGCCGCTGAGGTAGCGACGGTTCTGTGCGTTGGAGATGAGTGCGGCGTCGAGTTCGCGTTCGGCGAGAGAATCGCGCAGCCGTTCGAGGCGGGTTTTCATGCTGTGACCTTCCTAACTGAACTAGGCGAAGATCTGATCGATCCAGGGTCTTGCTTCCGGCCTGCCTGTGACCGTTAGGAGTACGTTCTCGGGGGTGCGCTCAAGACGCAGAGTGAGGAAGTCACAGCACTTGGACTCAAGCTCCACGTAGCGCTGAACGGCATCCCAGCCTTCGGGTGCGAAGCGAACCTCTACGCCATCAGCAAGGTCGCGCACGGGCTTGCGGATGTGGCGTGCGAGATCGTCACTTAGTCCGCGACGAGCGTCGGCCGTTGCGATGGCCGTGTCGCACGCGAGATCTCCGTCCGGGTTCACGGCCGAGAGTTCAATGACCTCTCCGAAGTGGCGCGACATCGCTACTTCGACTCCTTGATGATGTCGATGAGGGCGTCGGTGGCGAGCACATATCCGCGAGCGCCAAGGCCAACGATCGCGCCCACACACACGGCGGAGAGATACGAGAAGTGGCGGAACTCCTCCCGTTTCCAGATGTTCGAGATGTGGACTTCAATAGCGGGGATGCTTATCGCGGAGATGGTGTCTCGAAGCGCGAGGCTCGTGTGGGTGTAGGAGGCGGCATTGATGATGAGGCCGTCAGCAGCCGGTGCTTCGTGCTGGAGCCAGTCGACGAGGGCGCCTTCGGCGTTTGCCTGGAACGAGCGCACCTCGGCACCGGCCTTCTGGGCGCGATCGGTCACCATCCGCTCGATATCTCCGAGAGTGGTGGTGCCATAAATCTCGGGCTCGCGCGTGCCGAGTGTGTTCAGATTCGGGCCATTGACCAGCAGAATGCGCATATGGGCGGCATTGTAGCCGAATGAGGCCGGATTCGGCTCGAAGCTGTGCGGGAGAGGCGTGTTGGCAGGTTCCTGCGGTGCCGAGAATCCAATAGGGCTTCCCTGCGGCAAGCTGGCCAGGAGTCACGGCACCTATGGCAAGAGACAACGATCAAGAACAGTCGGGCGACGAAGTAAGCGCGCCCGATATGGATCGCATCACTGCGACCATCCGCCGCGTCCAGGCGCAGGCAGCCGCGTACGAGGCTCAGGCAGCAGCGGCGCCTGAGGAAGCAAAGTCCGAGGAAGAGGATCCGATCGAGGCGACGATACGCCGCGTGCGCGAACAGGCAGCCGCGCACGCCGATGATTTCGCGCCAGTATCATCGCAAGCGCCTGCGCCCGAGGACGAAGATCCGATTGAGACGACGATACGGAGGGTGCAGGAACAGGCCGCGCGCACATCGCTGGAAGCGGATGCTGCTCCTGATACTTCGACTGGAGCGGACGAAGACACGATTGAGGCGACGATCCGGCGCGTGCAGGCACAGGCAATCGAAACTACCGAACCTGCTCCTATCGTCACTGGGCAGGAAGAGGATCCGATCGAGGCGACGATTCGCCGAGTACAGGCGCAGGCCGCGCAGACATCGCCTGCCGTCGATGCTGCAGGCGATGAAGTTGACGAGGATCCGATCGAGGCGACGATTCGCCGGGTACAAGCGCAGGCCGCACAGGCATCGTCTGCCGTTGATGCTGCAGACGATGACGATGACGAATATCCGATTGAGGCGACGATTCGGCGGGTGCAGGCTCAGGCGGTGCAGTCATCCGAGGTCGATGATGAGGCCGTGATCTCAGTTTCGTCCGTGTTCAAAAGCCCCGACCCTGTTGAGGAAGCGATCAAGGTGGCTGAAGCCGAGTCGATCCTGCGTGCGGCGCCGCATGATGATGACGCGCGGCCGGAGGCAACGCCGTGGCCCGGGCGCGACGAGCGGCTGTTGGGTGAAGCCTCGACATGGGAGATCGCGGCACTCCGGCTAGAGCAGGGGTTGCAGGATGCGCAGCGCGAAGTGCGTGCCATGGCCGCGCGCATCGCGGAACTGGAGCGGCTCCTCGGAGCTGGCGCGGTTAGCGATGCACCAAAGCCACTGAGCGTTGTGCGGCCTTCGGCCGCCGCTGCTGATGATGACGAATGGGACGACCGGCCGCAGGTTTCGAGCATGCAGTTTGGGGCACCGCCACGGCCAACGGTCTATCGTGACCCCTCACCGCAGACGGCCACCGCAGTGGAACTTGTGGAAGAGCCCGCGCTCCTGCCTGAAAAGCCGGCGGCGCGCTTGCGGGCAATCGATGCCGACGGAAATCTCGACGATCGTATCCCGCGGCAGTACCGCATCACGGTCGAGGACAAGCGACGCGGTGTCGACCTCGTGCCCCTACATCGCGCGATGCAGGGCCTCGACAGCGTGAAGGACATGTCGCTCCTTAGCTATAGCAACGGCGTTGCGATGGTGCTCATCGAGAGCGTCGGTCCCCTTGATCCAGAGGTGCTGCGGCTTGCAGTCGGCCGGGTGATGAGCCGCGAGACGCTGGTGGAAGTGCACAACGAACAGACGATGGTCATAAAGATTCAGGAAGAGTAGGAACGGGCGATGCCCTTGAACTGGCTCACCACAAAGAAAGACAAGACGAAGTCGCCCGAACCGTTCGTGGCGATCGAGTCGCTTGAGATGTCGCGCCCCGAAGGACGCGAGGGTCGCCTGTTCGACCTCGTGATCCTGTCGCTCTTCCTGCACAGCGCCGGCAGTACGGGCGAGATGATGTCGGCATTCCTTGAGAAAGCGCCCAGTGTGACGGAGTCGATCTTCGTGTATCCCCTCACGCTGGACAAGAAGCGCGACACGCTGACGACAGCACCACTCGAGGGCATCGTCGAATCTCGATTCGAGAAGGTCATGGATGCGTTCCAGGAAGACTTGACGGCGATGGAACTGGAGCTGCCGGTAAACCACTTCCGACGACTGATCATCGAAGGCGGCGAGGTCGTCATGCGGGACTCGATGGTCGAATTCTGGGAAGGCACGTTCGACGCCGAGCGGGTGCAGGAAGCTGAGGCCAAGCTCGGTATCAAGCGTGTGGCGATGGTGCCGATGCTCGTCGAGGGGGAGCCGTATGGCGTCGTGATGTTCGCGTTTGACCACACGAAGGTCGATGCCGAAATTGTGGAGCTCCTTGTTGGGCACTTCACGCTTGCACTGCGCGACATCGCAACACAGGAAGACACGGCGCGGTTCAACGACATCGATCCGGTGACCTGGGTGTACAACCGACGCTACATGGGTGAAGCGATCGAGGCGGAGCTCATCCGTTGCGGGCGCTACGCGAAGATTCTGTCCCTCGTCGTGCTGGACATCGATGGATTCGGGGATTTCAATAGCAACTACGGGCAGTCGATGGGCGACAAACTCCTTCGCAGCGCTGCAGTGTCGCTCGCCGAGGCCGTGTCGCCACCAGAGATCGTTGCGCGCATCGGTCCGGACGAGTACGCGATCTTGCTGCCGGAGACGAACCGCGCGGCTGCCGTGCAAGTGACGACGCGCCTCCTCGCTAGCCTTTCGCAGGTCTCGATCTTTGGTCAGGACGGGTCGCCGGAGCCGCTGAAGGCATCCGTTGCAATCGTCTGTTTTCCGGAGGATGGAGCATCGGCGAAGGACCTGCTAGACAGCGCTACGAGCGATCTCGACCAAGCGAAGCGTGAACGAGAAGAGCAAGCGAAGGCCGACGCGATGCGTGGGGCCAATCCTTTGGCACGGGCTGCAGGCGAGCGGCTTCGGGGTTAGTCGGCTCCCGGGTCAATCGAGTCAGTTCCAGGGCGTTTCCATGAAATCCTCGTCGTAGGTCTGCGCCGCGACCTTGCAGAGCGCCATTCCCATCAATTGATTCGATGCGGGCTCCCACAGTCCGGTCGCGAGGCGGTGCTCCTTCTGCATCGATTCGTGCAGGCGGCGGGCAACGGCGCGCCACGTGCACTTGTCGTCGATGCGGGCGCTCCTGACGGCGGGCGCAATGGGCAGCCTGGTGACGAGGGCGGACGCGAGACCTTCGTAATGGGTTAGCGTCGCGATGGCGTTTTTGCCGAGTTCGGTCGTCGTTTCCGGTGTCAGGCAGATTTTACCGGGCTCGAGTGTAGCCTGCTTTGCGGAGAGCTTCCCGACCTCAGAGCCGGCGGCTTTGCTTGCCTGCTCTTCGGCGGCCAGACGCAGGGCGTCTTCGCCCGTGATGAGGTGCTTGCCACGCAGGATCTCGCAATCATCCGGATCGAGATGTCCGTCGAACATGCGCATGTCGTTCGTGACGAAGTACGTCACGTCGTCGTCGGAGGACTCCTGGCGCTTCTTGCGCGACATATGTGAAGCCTAGCGCGTCTTCGACAGTCTGCGCACTACCTCAGGAAGTTCTGACAAGTGGTCGATGACCGCGTCTGGTTCCGGGATGCCGTCCACCAAAGGCCTCGTAGCGTACTGCCGCGTTTGGGCAGCGTACATGCCAACGGCTTTCGCGCCAGCAATGTCGTGATATGGGCTGTCTCCTACGAACAGCGCCTCGGTATGCGTGACCTGAAGGTTGCGGGCGGCTGCTTCGAACAGGGAGGGATGTGGCTTTCTGTAGCCCTGTTCAGTTGAGACGATCACGGTATCAAACAGGCCGCCGAATCCGTACTTCTCAATCATCAACTCTATCGTCGCCTGGTCTGTGAGGGTGTTTGTAACGCAGCCGAGGGCAAGGCCGTCTCGTTTGAGGCCTTTCACGGCCTTGACGGTCCCTGGCATGACCGCCAGTCGATCAATCTCCGTCGCGAAGAGCGGGATCGTGATCTCGCGGAGCAGTGATTCGTCGAGATGAAGGTCGAGCGCGAGGCATCCGCGTTCAACCCATATGTGCGTGGGCGGTTGTTCGAGGATGTGGCCGGCCATGAAGTACGTGTCGGCGTCCTCTCGAAGGGCTGCGGCAACGGCATCGCGAAATGCTCGTGGTTCGGGTATGCCGGCTCCAACACGGGCGACGAGCGTTGCATGCACGTCACGATATGCGGCGTCGAGCGCGCCCGCATCATCCGGGAGAATGTCCCAGAGCGTATGGCCAAGGTCGAAGATGACGGCGCGGATCATCGAGCCAGGACGTCTCCGCGAATATGAGCGATGGCATCCGTCACGGCGTCCGAAGAGAGATCCGGGTGTGAGAACACCGAGACTGTGCTGCGTTCGGCTTCGCTCGCGGGTTCTGCGAGAACCTGCTGGCGACCGAGAACGTAGAGGAGACCGCGCAGATAACGGACGGCGCGCGGCACTGCAGTCTCGGGAGACTCGACACCCTCGTAGTCGAGTAGCAGGAACCCGCGGTAGCGACCGAGCGCTAGTGTCGGTAACAAGAGCGGCCACGCGATATGAGCGTCACTGCCGTCATCGTTGACTTCGCGCATGCGGGCGTGCGCCTGGACGGTCATCGGCAATGCCGCGTCGACACCGGTGCCGTCGCGCAGATCGGCGGGGTCCAGGCAGACCTTCAGCCACGGCGATCCGACGTCTCGGACGATCTGCGTGATCTGCGGCGGCGTTCCGATAATGCCATCGCTGATGCTGTTCTGGAGCGCAAGAACCACGCCGCGTTCAGCAGCGTAGTCGGCGCATTGTCGCAGCGTCTCGGCGATGTCGGACCACGCGCGGCGCGGATCAGGCCTGGACGGCCCGACGATACGCCTGATGAAGCCCACAATTCGACCGTCGTCGCGGGGTGGCTCTGGTGGCGGGGACCATCCGGCAAAAACGCGCACGATTGGGGCACCCAGATACGCGGCAACATCGCACCATTGCTGGACCTTCTGGCGCTCGGCGTCGCGCCGTTCGCGGCTCCCGAAATCGTTGCTGACCGCAAGACCAGCGATCGTGAGATGCTGGTCGACGCACTGCTTCTTGACCTGGCGAAGGTATGCGGGTTCAGTCGAACTGAAGTGCAGATCAACCAATTCGACACCGTCGAGTTCGAGTTCGTCCCCACAGATCTCGATGAACCGAGGGAGGTCGATCTCGCCAGAGCGAAAGGCAGCGTGATAGGACCATGAACTGCAGCCGAGCTTCACTTAGACGTCCTCCGGAATCAATTGATCCTTGGCGAGCGACTCAATGCCGTTGTAACGACTGCGCCTAAAGCCTTCTGCGTACTGGCAAGATAGTCCGCTCCGCTTCGAGACGGCCGATCCAGCAGCGCGCATCTGCTTGTCGATGACGGCATGATAGTCGTGCGGATCGAGGGACGCGAGCCATGGGACGCTGAGGCCGGATGCCTCGAGCCCAAACTGCATGTCCCGGACGGTCAGTACCATCTGCGCCTTGTGGGCGTGGAGGGCCCCGATCTTGACGTCTATGAAGTCGTCGATATCAACGAACTTGTTCTGATCCCTTGGTGACTTCGCGAAGAACCAGTGTTCGCTCACGTAGTGCGTTTGGAGACCTTGGGCGAGATGCTCCGGATAGAAGTTCTGGAAATGGGAGAACGCAGCGGCTTCGCTTGCCGCTGTGGCTACCGCACGGTGGTCGGGGTGGCCTTCATACGGCGCATGGGGATCCCACGTGATCACAATGTCGGGCGTCAATTCCCGAATGATGCGCATGAACTGGCCGCGCAGCTCGCGTGGAGGAGCGTCGTAGGCAAGGTCCCCGTCCGAGTAGCCAAGTGGAATGACGCGCGTGATCCCAAGTATGGCCGCGGCGTCGTTTAGCTCGCGGTCGCGAACGGCCCGTAGTTGCTCGGCTGAGAGCTCGAACGAACCCTTGTCGTTGTCCGTAGCGCAAACGACGGTCACCGCGTGGCCGAGAGCAGCGAACTTTGCGATGGTTCCGCCGGCGAAGAACTCCATGTCGTCGCCGTGGGCTTCGAAGACCAGCACCTGCTTCATGGCGGTGATTGTAATGTGGTCGGCGGTGGAGACACAGGGGATCGCGCGATTGTTCTTCGCAGCGGTTGGTTGGATCGCGCTACTTGACGGCTATTTCACTCAAGAGTTCGACGGCCGCAGTGCGGAACGCTGCTTCTGAGTCTTCGTCGAGGATGGCGACGCCGGGTTCATAGCCGCCGCGGGCGAACTCATGTTTGGGCGGGACGTACATCACGTGGTGGTTGGCATAGCAGGCGATGAGCAAGTGCTTGATGCCAGCAGCGGCTTGAATCGCCTGCGCCGTTTCGACGAAGAACTCGCCCGGCAGCGCGAGGATGGCGCAGTCGGGGCCCAGCGAGATCGCCTGTATCTCAGGACGAAGTTCTGCGGGTCCGTGGAGGGATTCTGATGTCGTACGCTCGCCGCGCAGACGTGTGACCTTCTCCATCAGGCGGCGTCGGCCGTCAGTGTCGTCAATTCGCACCATGCGGCGTTCGACCTCAAGGTCAGCCAGTTGACGGTCGTAGGCGGAGGCTGGCAGGAGGGTTCGAAGGTGCACGGAGACTGTGCGGCTTGCGACGCGGATACGCGGCGCAATCAGGTCGCCGGACCTGACAGGCGCTTCGAGTACGTCGTCCCAGCGGATGTTCCAGACGCGCTGTTGACGGCCGAGCGGCCGTAGTTCGTAGATGCGCCGCGCCGCCTCGGCGCCGACGATCGTGCCGACGCGTTCTGTCTCGACGAAGTCCTGCTCGACCCACAGCGGATTCACATCGCCGCAAGCGCCCTGGAGGAACATCGACGGCGCGGCCGTCAAGCGCTCCACCGTGTTCACTGCCTGGCCGGGAAAGTCGGCGCTGATTTGCACGTTCGTGTAGAAGAGGACCGTCGCATGACAAGCGAAGTTTATGAGAGAGGCGACAGGGGGCGCAGCACGGTCTGGGGAGTCGAAGAGCAGCACGCGCAGAGCATCGTCAGTCGGGCCCGCGGGATCGCGTCGGTTCTGGCTGACCGTGTCGACGCTGCCGCGACCGGCCTTGATGACGGCAGGCTGCTTGTTTCGCCACGCCTGCTCGACGGCACCGGCGATGGTGCGGTTCTGTACGTCTCGCAGGCGTTCGTCGTCCCGGCGGTGCATGCCGACCGGTCCGGCGTGGGTGTGAGTCGCACACACCATGACATTGGCGGAGGGAATGTCCGTGCTGGCGGCGACGAGTTCGCGGACGGCGGCAGTCGTGTGGCGGTCGATACCGATGAGGTCGCAGGCGACAATGGCGGCTTGCGTTTGGTCGTCGTCGACGACGAGCGCCCGGGCGTACAGATCATCGTGAACGCCGACCGAACCGCCCTCGCGGCCACCGTAGCCTTCGAGGTACGTGCCCACAGGCGGCGTGATGATGGCGGATGCGACGCCAACCATGAGGTTTGTCATCGTTCGGTCCAGTCGGTGACTATGCCGACTTCACTACACCTTCCTTGTCGAGTGCGAGCTTCATCGCGCCAATGATCTGCGCGTCCTCGCCAAGCTCGCTCACGGAGAGCTTCGTGCGGACCGGCGTGTTTCGATGGACGAGCTCGCGGACGGGATCGAGCAGTGCCGCGCCCTGCGCTGCAATCACGCCACCGCCGAAGATCACCAGTTCAGGGTCGAGCAACGCGCAGACGTCCACGACGGCCATTGCGAGATACTCCTGGACTTGTGTGAGCCATTCGTGCGCTTCGGGCTGCCCTGCTTGTGCGGCGTCAAAGAGGTCGGTGGTCTTTGCGTGGCTGCCGAGTAACGCGTGGGCCTTCGTCTCAGCGGCGCGGCCACCAACGAGCGATTCGAGATTGTGCTGCCAGCCGCCGGTCCGTACTTGTTCAGACGTCATCGAGAAATAGGCGATCTCGCCGCCTAGGAAATGTGCGCCACGATGCAGCTTGCCGTCGATGACTACACCGGAGCCGATGCCAGTACCCAGTGCAATGAACACGTAGTGCTTGAGGCCGCGGGCTGCGCCCGTCCAGCCCTCACCGATCGCCGCGGCGTTTGCGTCGTTCTCCGTGGCGACGATGCGCCGCTGCTTGCCGTCCGCACCGCCGCTGAGGATTCGGTCGAGCGGGACATTGTCCCAGCCGGGCAAGTTGGCGACCGAGGCGACGACGCCTGCATCGGGATCGACCATGCCCGGCAGGACGATGCCCATGGCGTCGATACGGGCGCCAACCCAAACGCCCCGGACGAGGTCATCGACGGTGCGCGAGACTTTGTTCAGGATGTCTTCGGGCGAGCCTGTGGGTGTTGGAAAGTGGCGCCGCGCCTCGATCTCGCCATCGGTGTTCGCGATGGCGACGCGGACGTTTGTGGCGCCCAGATCGATACCGGCGATAAATCCTCCGCGCATTGCCGAAGGTTATAGGTGGCCGATGGTAGATGGTAGGTATCCTGAATGATGCGCAAGAGCCAACTACTTCCTATGTTCGTCGTTACGTTCGCGCTATCAGCGGTCCTTGCTGCCTGTAGCGACTCCGGAGCGGACGATGTCCGGGTAACGCCGCCAACAGTGGCCGCCGGCGGCGAAGCGACGTTTGGCGCCATCGAGCGGTTCCCAGGTGGGACGGCCGTAGTCACTTCACCGCACACGCTGGTTGCTATCACGTGTGATGGCACGACGGTGACGATGACGACGACTGCGGCGACGTTCACGGGCACGATGGACTGCTCGGCGATGCCACCCGCCGACATCATCGGCCGTTATATTGATAGGGCGGTCGCAATCACGATTGGTGGTGGCCGGCTGAAGATCGAGAATCCGGACGCTGGGAGTCTCGACCTTCCGGCGGTGGATGTGACTTCGTGACGCGGCCCCCACCCGACGACTATTTCATGCGCATCGCGATGGCTGTACGATCTCGCGCCAATTGCACCGGGCGGCGCGTGGGAGCGATTGTCGTGCGCGATCGGCGCATCCTGAGCACGGGACACAACGGGACCCCGACGGCGATGACAAATTGTGAGGATGGCGGATGCCACCGCTGCGCCCATCCGGAGGCGTACCCGCCGGGCGAGGCGTACGACGTGTGCATCTGCGTCCACGCCGAGCAGAACGCGTTGCTCGCTGCTGCGCGATTCGGTGTTGCTGTCGAGGATTGCACCGTCTACACGACGCTACAGCCGTGCTTCGGCTGCCTCAAGGAACTCCTTCAGGCGTCCGTGCGTGAGGTGTGCTATCTCGCGCCGTGGGAGTCGCGGTTTCGCGAGCAGTACGCGGCGCTCGTCGATCGCCTCGGACGGGAGAACTTCCGCCGCGTGGAGGTTCCTGATGCCGATGCGTCGTGGGCGCTCGGGCGCTCGGCGGCCGCAGGCGAGCGCGCGCTTGGGCACGAACCGCTGTAGCGGGTCTGGGGGCCGCTGCGATACCCTTCCTTTCGAAGGTAGGGACGCCGGAGGCCCCGCTGATGGTCGATATGTACTTCCTCACGCTTGCGATCTCGATCGGACTGGGCGCAGCGTTGACGCTGGTCCTGCTGGGGCTTTCGCGCACCGAGCGATTCTTGAGGTTGTTCCACGTCCGTGGTTCGGCGGAGCGGCCGCGTTGGGGCGGTGTCGTCTTTCTCGCTGCCTTCGCGATGACGCCGTTTGTAGCAGCGGCAATTTCAGGGCAGGCGGAGGAGATCTTCGCACCGCGATCTGGTGCGTTCTTCGGGCTGCTCGCAGCGGCGGCTCTGGTCTTTTACGTCGGGTTCGTCGACGACATCAAGCTGTCTTCGCCGTACTTGCGGATGGCAGTGTTTCTCGCGGCGGGCAGCGCCGCGTACGCCGCTGGATATCGCATCGACGAGGTCGGGCTGCCGCGCGGCTTCAGCATTGACCTTGGTTGGGTGGGGTTCTTCGTCACGGTCTTGTGGATCGCGGCGATGACGAATGCGCTCAACTTCGTGGACGGACGCGATGGCGTGTCGGCGGGTGTCGGCATCTTCGCTTGCGTGACGATGGCTGCCGTCGCGCAGAGCTCGGATCACCCGACCGTCGCGCTGCTTCTTATCGCTCTTGCTGGCGCCGGGCTGGGATTCTTGCCGTTTAACCTGCCGCCGGCCGCAGCGTACGTCGGCGACTCGGGCGCGTACGTGCTGGGTTTCCTGCTGGCCACGCTGACGATTCGCGCGTCTACCGGCCCGACGGACCAGGTGTTCGTACTCGTGCCGTTGGTTGCGCTCGGCTATCCGCTGCTAGATCTCGTGTTGCAGGCGACGAAGCGTATCCTGCATCATCAACACCCGATGAAAGGCGACGGCGATCACATCCATCATCGGCTCGAGCAGTACGGTGTGGGGCCGCGCGGATTGTTGTTCATCATTTACAGCATCTGCGCACTGTTTTCGTTGGGAGCGATCCTCATCCACTGGGTCGATGAGACGTGGATGGAGGCGACGGTACTCCTCGGGGTCGTCGGTATCATCGGCGTCGTACTGATGCGACTTGGCTACATCGTGACGATGTGGAATAGCCGTAGCATCGTGTGGCTGCGCCAGCGGGTCTTTGCGCCGGAGCATGCGGACTAGGCCTTACTGGCCAATGTCGCCCGCACGTTACCTAGTCGGCGAGTTGTGGCGTCGGCTGCACAATCGGTGGCAAATCGAGCAATTCTCGAAGCACCGATTCGACTTCGTCATGCGCGGCGATTCCCTCGAACTTAGCCGCGATGTCGCCTTCCTGATCGACGACAAAGACCCATGGCTCGGAACGCAAGCGCCACTCCAGAACGGCTGGCACGGGGTTTTGGACGTTGGTCTGGCGAAGATCACGCAGGACGTAGGGTTCGATGTGCACGAACACGACATCGTCGCCATAGGCATAAAACAGCGGATCAACCACGAGATCGAGGATGGGTCCGCATGTGCGGCTGGTGCAGAAGGCTGGCGTCGCGAAGGTGATGATTACGGGCTTCCCGGTCTGCAATGCGTCGGCGACAGTCATCGCGTGCATTGCTTCCCGAAACGGTGCTGACGTGTCGATCTCTTCGATAGGTTCGGTGGCGGTGGTGGCCTGGAGAGAAGGCGGAGCGGGATCACCGACGCCCGGTTCCTCGGTGTCATCGCGAACCGTGAACCGGTAGGGGATGACGGTCGTTTCGCCGTCGCTGTAGATAGTGATTTCAGCGCCCCAGTCGCCGGGCTCGTCGAATGTTGCATGGGTGACGTAGACACCGCCCATCCCCGTGACCGTCCGTTCGAAGTCGCTGTTCTCGTCGATGAAGTTGAGTTCCGTCGAGATGAGCCGAGCTTCCGCCTCGCTCTCGAGAACGGGCGCTTCGCCATTGAGGTTGTAGTAGCCAACATCCATGCCCGCATCGAGCACGAGCTCGTCGTCTTTGTTGATGAGCTGCATGACGACGCGGTTGTCGCCGACGGCGAGGCTGCTGTTGATGATGCTTGGGAAGAGGTCTCCCTCACCGAGAGAGATCACAGTGGGGAAGTCAGGAACGTCTTCACCCGAGTCGCCGCACGCCGCCAACGCGAGCACGAACACGACTACCACGGTTGGCGCGAGCGGACGTGATACGCGCATCAGGATGGATTGTAGCGGACGGGGTCTCGGCACGTGAAACATTGCGGGCATGCCGAGAGCCTCGCAACTCGTATGAGTGCGGGGCTCTTGGCGCAACAGTTGGAAGCCGCCTTGGAACGCTTGTTGGTCTAGCTCTTTGCGTGTTCGTGAAGGAAGTACGTTTCGCAGGCCTCGTCCACCGCGCGAGGCGTCAGGGCTGGTGCGTGTCCTGCGAACACGGACGCATCAGCGATGGCCTCGACGAGATCGCGTGGGTGGCAGCCGCGAAGGTCGCGGTCGGTGTACCAATGGTCGATCAGGTGCGTCACGGCGGGGGCATCGAAGCGGACGCCACGCCGCTCGCACTCTTGCTCGAAGATCTGGCGGAATTCGCTCGGGGACGGGTTCGGGAGTTCGATCTTGTAGCGGATGCGGCGGAGGAATGCATCGTCAGCAAGGTCAGACGGCGTGAGATTCGTCGAGAAGAGCACCATGACGTCGAAGGGAATCTCAACCATTTGGCCCGTGTGGAGGGTCAGGTGATCGGTCGAGCCTTCCAGTGCGCCGATCCAGCGGTTGAGGAGGTCGATAGCCGGCATCCTCTGGCGTCCGAAGTCATCGATGATCAGGGTGCCACCGTTGGCCTTGAGCTGGAGAGGCGCTTCGTAGAGCCGGGTGCGCTCGTCCCACTGGAGCTCGACGCTGTACTTCGTGAGTTCGCCGCCTGCCCAGATCACGGGCCGTTCGATGGCGACCCAGCGGCGGTCGTGGCGGGCCGAAAAGTATTGACCATCGTGTCGCGGCTGGTCGTCGTGCGCGAGAGTGTGCTTCGACGGATCGTAGAGGCGCACGATTTGGCCGAGCATCTCGATCGCGTAGGGGATCAGGATGGAGCCGTGGGAGGCTGCTCCCAGCGCACGAACGATCGAGGTCTTGCCGTTGCCAGAATTGCCGTAAATGAGGGTCGACCGGCGGGATGACGCGGCACGGCCGACGCGGTCCAGTGTCTCATCTCCTAGCACTAGGGAGCCCAGAGCGTTCTGTACTTGGTCGGGTGTCAGCGTGGTGTCGCGAACGGTCTGCTGCGCCGTTTGGCGGATGTAGGCGTCAAGCGCAACCGGGGCGGGGCCAACGTAGCCGCTTCTGCCGAACGCCTCGTTGGCACGCTCGATACCTTTTTGGCTGAGAACGTACTGGTAGCTGCCGGGGCCGTGGCCGTCCGAGCCAAGAATCTGGGCGAGGTCATCCTTCGTAGCTGCGTGGAGAACATCCTGCATTGCTGAGCTGGAGATCTTGAGGGCGTCTGAGAGGTCGGTGCAGCTCATGCGGCCGCCGTAGAACAGCGTCTTGAGCGCGAGGTCGAGCAGCAGCGCGCGATCCAAGCCGAGTGCCGATGCCGTTACAGGTTCCTGGATGCTGCTGAGGGTGTTTCGTTCGGTTGGCATCACGGATGAGTCTAGTGCGAGGGTCGTTGTCATGGCTTTCTCCTTGTCAAGAAAGACAACGGCCTCCATCACGGAGTGTTACTCGCATTCAGGGAATTCGTTGGATTTAGAGACACAGCTTCGGACTGCGGGGCGGGTTGTAGAGTGGTGCGGTGAGTTGTACCGATGAATGAAGCCGGCGTCGCGCAGTCTGGCAGCGAGGGTGCCGTCCGATCCGGTGCCGAATCCGACGTTCTAGTACGCCTATTGACTCCGGCTGCACTGGTTGCCCTGACGATCATCGGGCTTGGCCTGCGCCTCCAGAAAGCGTGGGAGGATATGACGACGCTGGTCGTGAACACGGTTCCCGACGACTCGTTCTACTACTTCCAGATCGCCCGAAACATCATGCACGGGCACGGCGCTACGCTCGACGGTGAGACCGTGACGAACGGCTTTCACCCGTTGTGGATGGCCACCGTCCTCCCGTTCTTTGCGATTGATGATAGACATCTTTCTGTCCACCTTGCACTCAGCCTCGGTGGGGTGCTGGGGGCTCTTACGGTGCCGCTGATCTTCGACATCATCCGACGGCTGACGGGGAGCGGACTGGCGGGATTGTTAGGTGCAGGATTCTTCGCGCTCCATCCAGCGATCGCGACGTATGCGGTGAATGGCCTCGAGACATCGATCGCGATGTTCACGCTTGCCGCGTTCTGTTGGCTCTTTGTGATCATGGCACGTTCAGGAAGCAAGCGTGCAACGCGAACATACGTGGCCTTGGGCGTCATCGGGGCCCTCATGACACTCGCGCGCGTTGACACGGCGCTGGTATTCGTCGCGGTGGTTGCCTTTTTCGCCGTCGGAGATTGGCGGTCAAGTCGCTCGTTGCAAGGGCCGGTTGTGGCAGCGGGCACAGCGTTTGTCGTGGTATTGCCGTGGTTGGTGTGGAGCTGGGCAGCGACTGGGTCACCGATGCAAGACAGCGCCATCGCTGGCGGCACCGTGTTTCGGGACAGTTATCTGGCCGCGAACGAAGATGGCCTTGGACTGCGAATAGAGCACGGCTGGGATGAAATGCGCAACACCGTGTACAGGTTGTTGCCGTGGCAGTTCATGGTGACGTTCCAGCACCGTGTGTGGCCGTTCTGGGTGGCCGCGATGGCGACGTTCTCGGCCATTGCTCTTCTCCCGACGAGACGAAGAACTGAGACCCTGTCAGGGTTCGGGCTACTCGCAGTGCCATTTGCAGGGCTGTTCGCAGCGTTGCTCTATGAATCCGGCATCCGCTGGTTCGTGCGCACCTGGTACTACGCGCCGTATGCGGTGTTTGCCGCGTGTGGAATCGGCGTAATCGCATTCTGGGTAGAGGGCGTCGTATTGGATGTGCGTGACTGGCTCGTCAAGCAGAGCACCTCGGCCGATGGGGTGCTGGTGCGCGCAATGCCAAAGTGGTTAGTGGCCGCGGGTGTGTATGGCATTCTCGCCGTCCTGCTGATGATGCGCTACGGCCCACAGAAGGAATCCGCCGATCTATATGGGTACCCGTGGCAACGCGACCTCCCGGGTATGTCGTCGTGGGTTGCAGCGAACACGACCTCGGAGGCGCGGATCGCAGCATACAACGCAGGAATACCGGCGTACTTCTGGAACCGCACGGTCGTGAATCTGGATGGCGTGGTGAATCGCGACGCGTATGAGGCGCTGGCTGACTGCGATACGCGGTCATACATCCGCGAGAAGGACATCGACTACGTGATCGACTCCGGCGGGCAGTTCTTCCTGACCGAATGTGCATTGTCGTTGGAACAAGACCTTGATCAGGTCACCGAGTTTGGAGCGGATAGATTCCTCAAGCTCATCGTCGCTGTTCCCAAGAATCCGTGAGCGGCGTTTCGCGGGCCGGTACTTAGTGTTACTTGTACACTAAGTGCGGAGGCCTCATGCGGACGTTGCGTATTGCGCTTGCACAGATCAATACGACCATCGGCGACCTCGAAGGCAACGCGTCGAAGATTGTCGAGTACATCGGGCGCGCTCGCGATGTTGGGGCGGATGTCGTCGCCTTCCCTGAGCTGGCGATCACCGGGTACCCACCCGAGGATCTCGTGCTGCGGCGTTCCTTCGTCGAGGACAATGTGCGCGCGCTGGACCAAATCGTGGTGCCAGCAACCGTGGGGATTACCGCTCTCGTTGGGTTCATCGACCACGACGAACACGTCTTCAACGCAGCAGCCCTTATCAGCGATAGGAAGGTCGCTGGTCGCTATCACAAGCAGTTCCTTCCGAACTATGGTGTCTTTGACGAGAATCGTTACTTTCAACGAGGCACCGAATCGCCGATCTACGTCATCGCGGGAATCGACGTAGGCGTTAATGTCTGCGAGGACATCTGGTTCTCGGATGGCCCCGTTCGCGACCAGGCGCTCGCTGGTGCTGAGGTCATTCTCAATATCAACGGATCGCCGTACCATCGCGGTAAGGGTGCCTTTCGCGAGAACATGATTTCGACCAGGGCGAGCGACAATCTTGTCGGGGTCTGCTACGTGAATATGGTCGGCGGGCAAGACGAGCTTGTGTTCGATGGGCACAGCGTGATCTACGACGCGCGCGGATCCCTCGTCGCGCGTGCTGAGCAATTTGCAGAAGAACTCCTCGTCTACGACATGGACGTCGACACTGTCACCCAGGCGCGGCTGCGCGAACCGCGAGGGCGAAACGAGCGCGAGCCCGATTCAGGCGTAGAGACTTCGCGAGTGATCGTGTCTGTTGGTTCATTCATAGGCTCGCGGCCTGCGATTGATCCGAAAATCGCGGAGCCACTCGAAGATGTTGCTGAGGTGTGGGGCGCGCTGGTGCTGGGGACGCGCGACTACCTGAAGAAAACGGGGTTTTCGAAGGTCGGGATCGCGTTGTCGGGTGGGATCGATTCATCTCTGGTCGCGGCGATCGCCGTGGAGGCGCTGGGGCCGGAGAACGTGATGGGCGTGTCGATGCCATCGCGGTTCTCATCCGAAGGCAGCAAGACGGATGCGCAGGCGCTGGCGGAGCGCCTCGGTATTCAGTACATGAGCTTGCCTATCGAAGGAGCGTTTGCCGCATCACTCGACATGCTCGAGCCAGCGTTTGGAGATACGCAGTTCGGCGTCGCGGAGGAAAACCTGCAGGCCCGTATCCGCGGCAACGTGATGATGTCGCTGTCGAACAAGTTCGGCTGGATGGTGCTGACGACGGGCAACAAGAGCGAACTCGCGACGGGATACTGCACGCTCTACGGCGACATGGCCGGTGGGTACGCCGTCATCAAAGACGTGCCAAAGCTACTGGTCTACGCTCTCGCCCGCTACGTCAACGAACGCGCTGGCCACGATGTGATTCCGCAGGCCGTGATCGACAAGCCACCCAGTGCGGAGCTTCGCCCTGACCAGCTCGACAGCGACTCTCTGCCGCCGTATGAGGTGCTCGATCCAATCCTCGAGGCGTACGTCGAGGATGACCGGTCGCTGGGCGACATCGTCGCGATGGGGTTCGAACGCGCAACCGTTGAGCGGATCGCTGGCCTAGTCGACCGCAATGAGTACAAGCGGCGTCAGGCGCCGCCCGGAGTGAAGATCACCGAGCGGGCGTTTGGTCGTGACAGGCGACTACCGATTGCGAATCGGTACCGCCCTCGATAGTCGCCGCCGTTCCAGGAAGAAGAGGAGAGATTACGTGCCGATTCGTGGCGTGATCTTCGACTACGGTGGCGTGATCTGGGACATGCGCTGGGACATCGCGCGGGAGCTTTCGCTTGCGCATGGCCTCGAAGGTAAGGCGCTTGTCGAAGCGATGTACCGAAATGAGCTGTGGCAGCCACTCGAAGTTGGGGTTGGCACGCGCGACGTGTGGCTTTCGGCTGTTCAGGACGAACTCGATCGTCAGGCAGGGAGAGCGGTGCCTCCATTGCATCAACACTGGCACGAGCGACAGCATCTCATCACAAAGAATATCGATCTGATACGGCGTCTGCTGCCGGCATACAAGACGCAGGTCCTTAGCAACGCAGACTCGACGCTACGTGAGAAGCTCCGGTTGATCGAAGTCCATGACCTATTCGACGACATCGTGGTGTCGGCCGAGGTTGGGATTGCGAAGCCGGATGGACGCATCTACGCGATGGCGGCGAAACGCATCGGACTTCCCGCCGCTGATTGCGTCTTCGTAGACGATCTTGAGCCGAACGTGGCTGCCGCCCGGGGGGCGGGCATGACGGGAGTGCACTTCCGCGTGGATTTGGGGCACGACCTCGCGGCCATGCTGGAAGACGTAGGTGTCAGAGCCTGACTGAACCCTCCCACAGCAACACCGTCGATTGACCGTAGCCGTTGAACCACCATACTCGCACCTAGCGACGAACCCACGATGTTCGGATGTACGGTGGCGCCTGGCCTATGGCATGCGTCGCGCAGGATATCGCGCGAGGGAGACAAGATGACTGATTGGCGGGAGATCTATCAGACAAGACTCACGACGGCCGCTGAGGCGATGAAGGTCGTCAAAGACGGCGACACTGTGATGGTGCCAATTTTTCCACCTCCTGTGCTGGTGCTGGGGCTGGCGGCACGAAAAGATGAACTGAAGGACGTGATGGTCCGCCTGCTGGCACCGGCCGCCGACCCCGGTTGGCTGCGACAGCCGGACGAGACGACATTCAAGGTTGAGTTTGAGTTGTTCATCGGGGACTTCGCACGCTTCGTCATGGATGAACAGCGAGGCACGTATCTCCCGAACCTGTTCTCCCTTGGCATGAAGGCATACGACGACGGGCGCCACACCGACGTCAAAGTTCCCAATGTGATGATGTGCACCGTTTCGAAGCCCGATAACGGCGGATACGTGCACTTCGGGATGCATCACTGGCTGCAACGTGGCTATGCCAAGCGGGTGCCCATCGTCATTGCCCAGGTCGATGAGTCGCTGGTGCCGGTGCACGGCGATGTGCACATGCATGTTTCCGAGATCGATCACTTCGTCGAGTTCACTCCGCCGCCGCTTACGCGAGATGAGTTCGACCAGATCGTCGCAACTGTGCAGGATCCGGCGCGACGGCAAGGCTGGGTTGATTTGGGGAAGGAACTGCCGGACATCAAGATTCTCTCGTCGATTAAAGCCGTGCTCGCGGCTGTTTCACCGACTGACATACGTGGAGTCTTGGGATTGGCGGAACCGTCGGCGGAAGCCGAGAGAATCGCCGAGCATCTGAGCACGTTGATCCTCGATGGCGACACGATTCAGATTGGCGTTGGCGAGCCTTCGCGGCAGATGGTGGCCGCTGGGGCGTTCAATGGGCGGAAGCATTTGGGGATCCATACGGAACTCGGATGGCCAGGCTTGGCCGAGATGTGGCGTGATGGCATCGTCGATGGTAGCCAGAAGGAGATCCACAACGGTCAGTCGATGGCTGCGGCATGGACGGGCGTGAAGCCGACGGATATAGAGATCATCGCGGACAACCCGCACTTCCAGCTCGCGGATCCGGAGTACGTCTTGCATCCGCGCACGCTCACGCGTTTCGATCGATTCGTTTCAATCAACAACGCAATCACGGTAGATCTGATCGGTCAGATCAACTCTGAGAGCGTGTTTGGTGGCCGCATGATCAATGGGACTGGTGGTCAGCCGGAGATGCACATGGCCGGCGTGTTCTCGCCGAAGGGCCGAGCGATCACACTGTTGCCGGCGACGGCGATGGGCGGCGCAGTGTCGAAGGTTGTCGCGCAGATGGACGCGGGGTCGTACGTAACGATTCCGCGGTATTACGCAGATACCGTCATCACGGAGTACGGCATCGCGCGGCTCTGGGGAAAGAACCACAGGCAACGAGCTGAGGAGTTGATCGCCGTTGCCCATCCGGACCATCGGGATGACCTAAGGACGCAGGCCCGCGCGCTGTGGTGGCCGTAGGCGCTGTGCAGATCTGAGGATGTGCGACATAACGTCAGGTCAGGCGGCGGATCGAGCCATATACTCCAGCGATGGTTATAGCGCGGATTCGGGGTGCGGTCGAAGACAAGGGCACCGACTGGCTGATCATCGGGGTTGGTGGGATCGGGCTGCTCGCGTCTGTGCCAACATCTGCTGCCGATACCGTCGATATCGGACAGACCGTGGGTCTGTACACGCATCTCCATGTCCGCGAAGACGCGCTGACTCTGTACGGATTCCGCACACGCGAAGATCTCGCGCTGTTTGACCAACTGATCTCCGTGAGTGGAGTGGGGCCACGTGTTGCGCTAGGGATGCTGTCTTCGTTGGAGGCACCGGAGCTTGCCGCCGCCATCGTTGGTGGCCGTGCTGATGTGCTGAAGAAGGTTCCCGGAGTGGGACAGAAGACGGCCGAGCGCATCGTCCTCGACCTGAGAGACAAGGTCACGCTGCCAGAAGCTGGCACAGGCGTCGAGCGGACGCCTGAATCACAGGGCAGCTTTGATCAAGACGTTGTTGGGGCGCTGATGGCGCTTGGTTACACCCAAGCTGAGGCTACGGCGGCCTCGGAGCATCTTTCTTCGGGTGATGACCTAACGCTCGAGGAGCGGGTTCGAGCGGCGCTCCAAGCGTTCTCGCGGAGCTAGTCTCTCAGCTGCATAGGCGGCGCACGGTTTCGAACAGGACCTGGCAGCCGAGCCTGAGGTTGTCGACGGAGATGCGTTCGTTGTGTCCGTGGACGGTCATGGAGTCCTTCTGTTCGAGCAGGTATGGGATGAATCCGTAGGACGTGATGCCATGCTGGCGGAAGATGCGGGAGTCCGTGAAGCCGGCGGATACGCTCGGCAGCACGAGCGCCTCTTCGACGGAATCGCGGACGACATCTTCGATGATGCCGAACAGTTCCGTGTTGATCGGCGACGAGGGCGTGCTCGAAACGAACACCGGCTCGACACGAACCTTTGCATCGTCGATGACATCGCGGATCTGCTGCGTGAATTCGTCGGGATCCTTACCAGGCAGCAGGCGGCAGTCGATCGTGGCCTCGGCGATGGCCGGGATGACGTTGTGCTTGATGCCTGCATGAATCGTCGTAGCACTGATGGTGTTCGTGAGGATGGCCTTCGCGAGCAAATTCTCCTTCGCCATCTTCTCCATCGCTTCTTGTGATGGCTCGTCGTTCAGAATCTGGGCTCGCCATAAGCGATCGAAATACTCGTGCAACTCCGGTACGACCGTGACGGGTCGGTTCCACACCTGGATCTTGTGAAGAGCGCGCACGAGGCGATCGAGCGCGTTGTCCGGGTGAGGCACTGAGCCGTGACCAGGGCGCCCTTCGGCGATGAGCTTGAGCCAAAGCGGGCCCTTCTCGCTGATGGAGCAGTTGAAGGCAGGGCGGCGCGTGCCAAATATTTCTGCCTGGCCCCAACCGCCCTCATTGATCACGTACTCCGCGTCGAGCGTCTCTGGGGCATGCTTCGCCATCCACTCGATGCCCCACTCGCCGCCTGCTTCCTCGTCGGCGAGCGCCATGTAGACGATGTCGCGCGTATGGGGGATGCCGAGGCGCTTGATGATGAACATCGCGATGAGTTCCATGATGTTCATGGACTTCATGTCGAGCGCGCCACGTCCGTAGATCACGCCATCGACAACGGCACCGGAGAACGGCTCGAAGTCCCAGTACTGCCGCTCGACAGGTACGACATCGGTGTGGTTCAGCAGGATGAGTGGCGCCTTCGTGCCATCACCGTTCATCGTCGCAGTCATGTTCATGCGCTCGGCGCCGAACTCGCGATCATCGGAAGCGTCATAGAAGGTGATGTCGTCGATACCCTCCGCGCGGAAGAGGCCTTCGAGCCAATCGCAGGCGGCCTTCTCTCGGCCAGGAGGGTTGGAGGTGTCGATGCGGATGAAGTCCGAAAGGAGCCGCGTGGCCTCGTCGGTGATCGCATCCCAGTCAATGGATGGCGCTTGGGGCATGGTGACCTCTGGTGACTATGTTGTGGGATTTGCGTCCGGCAGCGTCCACAGATTGTAGTCCGCCATCCTCGGCCACGAAACAGCGGTGTCGGCGGCCTTTGCTACGCTGTTCGCAATGAAGGTCAGCGCGGAACGACGCACGGCTTACTTGGGGGCTTATGAGGACTGGCAGCGAAAGCTCGCCGAGCTCCATGCGGTGTTTCTCGAAGGCACGCGGACGCCGGTTGGCGACCAGTTCAAGGGCCTGTTGAACCGCGAAGCTCGAGCGTTCGAGAAGTTTCAGCAGGCGCGCCTGGAGTTGTTGGGTATTCCACAGCCGGGCGATTCTCCGTTCGACTAGCAGCTCAAATGAATGGACGCCCGTTGCCCGTGCGGGCTGAAGGCCCGCGCTACAGTGTTTCCACATGACAGAAGCCTGGGTCGACTATCTGAATGGACCGTGGGGGTTCGCGTTCGCGTTCACTGCTGGTCTGCTGTCGTTCCTTTCGCCTTGCGTCTTGCCCCTTGTCCCGATCTACATCGCTCACATGACCGGTACAACGGCCACGCTCGACGAAGGCCGATCTGATCGAAGGGAAGCCGGATCTCACGCGGTTGCGTTCGTGCTCGGTTTCACGGCAGTGTTCACCGTCATCGGCGCGTCGGTCGGCTTCATTGCGGCTGTGTCGTCAGATGGTGACAGCTATGTAGTTCGCGACATGGTGCCCACGTTACAGAAAATTGGCGGCGTCGCGCTCATCGTGATGGGTCTAAACCTGATTGGCGTGATCAAGATTCCGTTCCTCTATAGAACGTACTCGTTCGAAAGCGCAACCGCGCCATTGTCGGCCGGAGCTTCAGTGGGTGGTGGGGCCGTGGCACTCGGCGGAAGTGATGGTTCCTGGTATGGGCTGAACTATGCAAAGTCCTTCGGGCTTGGGGCCGCGTTTGCTGTGGGATGGACGCCGTGCATCGGGCCCGTCCTCGGGGCGATTCTGACACTCTCAGCGACCAGCGCGGACGTTGCCCAGGGGGCATACCTGTTGCTGGTGTATTCGCTCGGGTTGGGTGTGCCCTTCATCATTACGGGCCTGGCCGTCGTTCCGATGACGCGATTTTTCCGTCGAATTCGGGGCATTATGCCGGCGGTGGAAATCATCACGGGTGCGATGATTATCGCCGTGGGCGTTCTCCTGTTCTTTGATGAGCTCACGATCTTTAACAGCTGGTTCTCGAACATCCCGGGGCTCGACGAATTGAACGAAATCTAGCCTCCATGGCGGTACAATCTCGCCATGCCGCGCAAAGTTACGCCAAAGCCGCCTCCCATGTTCGATCCGCAGTCTGCGTCAGCCGATGATGCGCCTCACGCCACGGCGCCGCTGGCAGCGCGGATGCGGCCACGGTCCTTCGATGAGTACGTCGGCCAGGAACACGTCGTCGGTGAAGGAAAGCTTCTCCGGAAGCTCGTCGAAAGTGGGAATCTGCCGTCGGTCATACTCTGGGGTCCGCCCGGGACGGGGAAGACGACGCTCGCGCGCATCATCGCACGGTCGACGGATGCGGTGTTCGTCCCGATCTCGGCGGTATCGGCGGGGGTTGCCGACTTGCGGAAGGCAGTCGCGGAAGCACGCGATCGCCTGAAGTCAGGCGACGGGCGTACCGTGCTGTTCATCGACGAAATCCACCGCTTCAACAAGGCCCAGCAGGACGCGATTCTGCCATACGTCGAGGACGGCACGGTCACGCTTATAGGCGCGACGACAGAGAACCCGTCGTTCGAGGTGATTGGGCCGCTGCTCTCTCGTTCTCGCGTGTTCGCCTTGAAGATGCTGGAGCCTGAACACATCGAGCGCATTCTGCGGAGCGCGTTGACCGACAGCGAGCGGGGGTTGGGCAGTGCCTCAGACGTCGACGATGACGCGCTGTCGGCGCTTGCGGCATCTGCTGGTGGCGATGCGCGCATTGCACTCAATGCCTTGGAGTCGGCAGTGGCATTCGCCGGGGCACGTGGGGACACGAAAGCCCGCGTCTCGAAGGCCGACGTCGAGGAGGCGCTCCAGCATCGGACGTACCTGTACGACAAGAAGGGCGATGCGCACTACGACACCATCTCGGCCTTCATCAAGTCACTACGAGGCTCCGACCCAGACGCGTCTCTCTACTGGCTCGCCCGCATGATCGAGGCGGGGGAAGACCCGATGTTTATCGTACGGCGCATGGTCATTCTCGCTTCCGAGGACGTGGGCCTGGCGGATCCGATGGCGATGGTCGTCGCGACGGCGTGCCAGCAGTCGGTGCACTTCATTGGCTTGCCGGAGGGATTCTTTCCGATGGCGGAGTGCGCGCTCTATCTCGCTCTGGCGCCCAAGAGCAATAGCGTCGGCTCATCGTATGGTGCAGCGATGCGCGATGTTGAGTCGACCCGCAACGATCCAGTGCCATTGCACCTGCGAAACGCCGTGACCGGCATGATGCGCGAGATGGGCTATGGACGCGGATACAGGTCTGCGCACGACTACGCAGGGGGTGTTGTTGAGCAGCAGCACCTACCGGACAAGCTCGCTGGGCGGACGTACTATCGCGCGCGTGATCTGGGTTGGGAGGGGCGCCGCAAGCGCGAGCGCGACGACCCGAAGTCTGACGCCGGGAGCAGCTGAAGCGCATCGCAGTTCTGCTACTCTGATTCTGGATGCCCAAGGACCACACAACCGCCCGAACGGCTTTGAAGACCACCGCTGAGGAACGCGAGCGGGCGTTCCTGGTTGGCGTGCAGCGGAATAGTGAACGCGACCGATGGCGTGGCGAGGCGTCACTCGAGGAACTCGCCCTGCTGGCCGAGACGGCCGGCGCAGATGTCGTGGGCTCCGCGTTGCAACGGATGGACTCCCCAAACCCAGCGACCTACATCGGCAAGGGCAAACTCGACGAAATTGTGAAGCGGCGCGGACAGTCCACGGACGGCGACGGCGAATATACGATGGTTATCTTCGATGATGAACTCTCGCCATCGCAGCAGCAGAAGCTCGAGAAGGCGCTCGACGTGAAGGTGCTGGATCGCACCGCGCTCATCCTGGATATCTTCGCGATGCGCGCTCGGACGCGGGAGGGACGGCTCCAGGTCGATCTCGCACAGACCGAGTACCTCCTGCCACGGCTGAAGGGCCAGTGGTCGCACCTGGAACGCCTTAGCGGCGCCAGTGGAGCGCCAGGGGCAATCGGCGTGCGTGGGCCGGGTGAGACGCAGATAGAGACCGACCGGCGGCTCGCGCGCAATAAGATCACCAAGCTCAAGAAGCAGATCGAGGAAGTCCGGCAGCAGCGGTCCCTGTACCGTCGGCGTCGTGAGCGCGAGGGCGTGCCGGTCGTCGCGCTCGTCGGGTACACAAACGCCGGCAAGAGCACGCTGATGCGCGCCCTGACGCGTGACGACGATGTCTTCGTCCAGAATCAGCTCTTCGCGACGCTGGATCCCCTGACGCGCCGCGTATATCTCGACGACACGCACCCGGCTTTGCTGACGGACACTGTCGGGTTCATCCAAAAGTTGCCGACGCAGCTTGTCGCGTCTTTTCGCGCGACGCTGGAGGAGCTGACGGACGCGGCGCTGCTGTTGCACGTGGTCGATATCACCCATCCGGATGCGGCCCACCAGTCTCAGACGGTCGAGGAGACACTGACGGAGCTGAAGATCGCTGACAAGCCGCGGATCACCGTGTTCAACAAGGTCGATCAGCTCGCAGACGCGGATGGAGGGCTGCCTTCGTCACTGAGCGAGCTATCCTCGTTCCAGCGATCGCTGACCGAGAACATTCCGGATGCGGTGCTTGTGTCCGCGGAAAAGCGATGGGGCCTCGACCTTCTGCGCGAAGGTATTGTGGAAGCGTTGGATGCGTCGGCAGTCGTTGCCGCTAGCTAGACTCGACCGAAGTCGCGTTCCCTTGTACACCGGTTCGGGCTGGCTTACCCTGTGACAGATCGCATAATCGAATCTGACGCGGTCGGAGACGCATGCCCGACAACGAAGCGACGCTAGAGATCCAGCACCTGATACGCGAGTTCAAGCCCGCGGACGGTGACCTGATGGGCGCGTTGCATGCGGTCCAACATCACTACGGCTATGTGCCAAAGATGGCACTGAAGGTAGTGGCGCGCCAACTTCGTCTCAGCGAGGCGAAGGTCTACGGCGCGGCCACCTTCTACTCAGAATTCAGGCTGACGCCGCCACCTGAGACGCTGATCGGCTGGTGCAGCGGGCTCGCGTGCAGACTCGAGAACGGCCACGGCATACGCAAGGCGCTCGAGACCGAGCTGGGTGTTGGTATGGGTGAGAATACCGCCGACAACAAGGTGGGCCTTCACTTCGCTCAATGCAACGGGACATGTGAGTACGCACCGCAGGTTTGGGTAAACGGAAGAGTCGTCGGTTCACTGACGGCTGCGAGCACCGTGAAGCTCGTGCGGGAACTGAAGAAGTAGCAGGAACAGGTAGTCGGATTGCCCACCTACGACGAACTCAAAGTGGTTGGTGACGCGGCCTGGACGGCCGTCGAGAAGCCCGCGCGTCCGCTGTTCGTCGTGTCCATCAACACGTCGTCGATTGCAGCCGGCGCGCGGGAGACCTACGCGGCTTTGGAAGCTCTCGCGGCCTCCGGCGGGTTCGATGTGATGCAGACGGGCGACGACGGTATGTCGTGGGCCGAGCCGATCGTGCAGGTCCGGAAGCCAGACGGGCAGCACATCCTCTACGGGGGCGTCACTCAGGATAAGGTCGCGGATTTCGCTGTAGCGGCCGCGGCTGGAGTCGTGGCGAACCTTGCAATCGGTGTCATTGGAGGCGCGGCGGACGGCATCCCCAAGCTCTGGGACCTTGACTGGGCGAAGATGCAGGTGCGTTGGCTTATGCACAACTGCGGTGTGATCGATCCGGAGAACCTGGAGCAATACATCGGTCGGGGCGGGTACGCACAGTTCGTCGCGGCAACCCAGATGTCACGCGACGACCTGATCGAGCTCGTCAAGGGCTCGACGCTTCGCGGGCACTCAGGGTCGTTCTTCTCGACGGGAACGAAGTGGTCGTTTTTGAAGGATGCGACGGCAGAACCGAAGTATCTCGTCTGCAACGCGGACGAAGGCGACCCTGGAGCGTGGGTCAACCGCGTGATCATGGAGAGCGACCCGCATTCGCTTATCGAGGGGCTGCTAATCGGTGCCTACGCAACTGGTGCGACCCACGGCTGGATTTACCTGCGCGACGAGTATCCGCTCGCGATCGAGCGGATGAACAAGGCGATCTCCGATTGCCTCGAGCGCGGCATCCTAGGGGGCGATGCTCTCGGAACGGGTGTGAACTTCACGTGCGAGGTCGTGCGTGGGGCCGGCGCGTACGTGTGCGGCGACGAGACGGGGCTCATCTCGTCGATAAACGATGAGCGCGGGATGCCGCGCATCAAGCCGCCATTCCCAGCACAGTCGGGCGTCCTCGGCAAGCCAACAAACGTCAACAACGTCGAGACGTACGCTTGCGTGACGGCACTGATGCGGGTCGGCGCCGACACGTACAGCACGGTCGGGACCGAGGCCAACCGCGGGACGAAAATGTTCACGGTCTCGGGAGATGTCGGGCGTACAGGGTGCGTCGAGGTGCCGTTCGGCATGACCGTCGATGAACTGCTCGCCGGCATCGGTGGGATCAACGATGGGCTGGCGTTCAAGGCGCTCCAGCAAGGCGGGCCGCTTTCTGGTCTCTTGCCGGCTGCAGTTGCCGGGCCACTACGGCTTGAGCCGGAACCATTTCGCGAACTTGGCACAGGCATGGGCGGAGGTGGGCTGATCTTCCTCGACGATCGCCGTTGCGTCGTCGACCTCAACGTAATGATGGCGCATTTCCTTGAGGACGAATCGTGCGGCAGGTGCACGACATGTCGTATTGGCAATCAGCGTATGGTGGAGATCTTCGAACGCACGTCGCGCGGCGAAGGCCGAGGTGAGGACGTGGCGCATCTCAAGTCACTGGATGCATCGTTCCAGTATTCGAACTGTTTTCACGGGACGCTGTCCCCGACGATCATGCGCAATACGCTGCAGCACTTTCGCGAGGAATACGACATCCATCTCAACGAACACCGTTGTCCGGCGCAAGTGTGCGAGGGATTGGTCAAGTACGTCGTGGTCGGAAACTCACCAGCGCTGGCTGAGGCTGCGGCGATCTGTCCGGACCACATCGCGGCGAAGGGCGTGCAGCCGAATATGGACGGACGCTGTTCGCGCGGCGGGGCGTGCGTCGAAGTTGCTCCTGACGACGTCGCGGTTGTCGACCGGTTTGACGGCCTGATTCCACTGCGTGAGATTGCGCCGGCCGATGTCGCCCGGGCCGGGTGAGCAATTCGCCTACGGCGGACCCGTAAAGACGATCGTGAAATACTTCATGCCACTCGAATCGACGGTGAGCGCGATACCCACGTCGGTGTAGTTCGGATTCACGATGTTCTCGTGGTGCGACGGACTGTCCCATAACGCCTGATCCGCCACCTGCACACACTCGCTCTCCGGGTAGTTGTTCTTGGCGAGATTTTCTCCTGCCCAGCCATATGGAACGCCATAGCGATCCATCAGCGCGAACACATTCTCACCTGTAATCGGGCTCACGTGCGCGAAGTAGTTGTGCTGTGCCATCTCGTCCGAGCGAAGCTTCGCGATGGCGTTCAGGTAGCCGTTCTCGCGGAGGGGCGCTACGCCGACGCCCGCGCGGCGTGCGTTCGTTGCGTCGAAGAGCGCGCGTGAATACCCATCCATGCCCGTCGCCGCGAAGGCCGGAGGTGGTGGGACTGGAATCGACGTCGGAGTCGTAATTGGCGGAGGAGGCGGTGGAACCGATGTGCTGGTCGCAGCAACGGGGACGGTTGTGGACGGTGGACGAGGCGTACTCGTCGCGGGTCGCTGAGTGGCGGTAGGCGTCATCGTGGGCGTTGCCGTTGGCGAATAAGTAGCGGTCGCGGTGGCTGATGGCGTCGCTGTTCGAGTCGCCGTAGGGGATGGCGATGGCGTTGCCGTAACGGCGGCGGCAGGCGGAGCGGCGCCCGCGTTCGTGGCTGCGGATGCTATAAGCAGGGAGCCAACGCATGCCGCCCCGATGCCCGCCCACGCCACTACTCGTGCGTGGCGGCTGACGAAGGCTGCGACAGGGTTGGCCTCTGGTTCTGGGACGATGCGCATTGTGCCGCCTTGCTCGCGCGCCAACCCCGGCGCTCACACCAACCGTCACAGTCATGCTCGGCAGGGGTGGGAGAACCCTTAAGTGCTTCACCTACTCCCTGTTAGGGATTGAGGCCCTTGGTTGGCGAGATCTGAAGCCAAAAAACGGGATCGGGCTATGCGGCACCCAGGCGTTCTGGGGTGTCTGCACCTGTGCGAGCGTCGATTGCTCGCGCTCCAAGGCCCTGATACGATCGAGGGGAAGAGTCGCTTCGAGCGGCTCTTTTTCTGCGAATGGTGAGGCGTGACCAGAATGCAGGCACGCACTCGTAAGGAGACTCCAATGCCCGAGGGCAGCTTTTCCGCGCTCGATTTCATGTTTCATCCGCGCTCTATCGCCGTCGTCGGGGCATCGACGCAGGACGGCCCAGGTTCGTTCGTCGCCGCGACGAAGGAGATGGGCTTCAACGGCGACCTCTATCCGGTAAATCCCAAGGCTGAGGAGATCGCCGGCCTCAAGTGCTATCCAAACCTGACAGCGATCCCGGGCCACGTCGATCACGTGATCTCGTCCGTCCCTTTGCGATTCGTGGAGGGCCTGATGGACGAGTGCGTGGCGAAGGCCGTGAAGGTCGTCCACTTCTTCACCGCAGGTTTTAGCGAAACAGGCGACGAGGATGCGACGGCGCTGGAGGCGCGCATTCTTCAGCGGGCAGCCGATGCCGGCATCCGGGTGATTGGGCCGAACTGCATGGGGCTCTACTCGCCGGCGTCTGGCCTGTCCTTCATGCCGTTTCTGCCCACGGATCCCGGACCAGTGGCGATGCTTTCACAGTCCGGTGCGAATGCGGGTGAATTCTGCCGGACGGGGGCTGTGCGCGGCCTTCGCTATAGCAAGGTTGTCAGCTACGGCAACGGGACTGATGTTCGTGAGTCCGAACTCCTGGAGTACTGTGCCGAAGATCCTGAGACTTCAGTCATTGCCTGCTACATCGAAGGCATCACAGATGGTGCGCACTTCATGCGTGCGCTACGTAAGGCCGCTGCTGCGAAGCCGGTCGTGATTCTCAAGGGAGGGCGCACAGAAGCAGGTTCGCGCGCCACGGCGTCGCACACAGGCAGCCTTGCGGGTTCGCTACAGGTGTTCGATGCGGCGGTGCGTCAGGCCGGCGCCGTGCGCGTGGATCGCATGGAAGAACTGGTCGACCAGGTCGTCGCGTTCCGGTATCTGCCGAAGCTCGCGGGTCCACGCGCCGGTATCGTCGGCGGCGGTGGCGGGTATAGCGTGCTCGCCTCCGATGAGATCGGTGCATCCGGCCTAGAAATGCCGACACTTCCAGCCGACATCCAGCAAAAGCTGCACGACTTCACGCCGACCGCGGGTACAAGCGTCCGCAATCCGGTGGACACGAGCGTAGGTTGGGGCCCTGATGGCCTGAAGCCGATGCTCGACACGATCCGCATCGTCGCGGAGTCTCCCAACATCGACTACATCCTGTACCACACCAGCTATTCCTGGGGCGCCATGCGCGCTGAAGGCCCGAGCATCGTCGAAGTGGCGTCGGAGGCTGCACAGAAGCTTGGAGAGGTCGGCAAGGAGTCCGGCAAGCCGATTGTGTGCGTCGCCCGCATCCCAACGACCGAGATGGGCATGGCGGGGACGCTCGCATTCCAGCAGAACGTCGCCGATGCAGGACTGCCTGTGTTTAACAGCGTGCGCGACGCGACGCTTGCTGTACAGCGAGTGTTGACCTGGCAGGCATCTCGAAGCTAGCTGCGATTTCAGCAGACAAATGAACGACCCGCAGTGATGCGGGTCGTTCGTTTCTCTAGTTTGCGAGCGGCACTAGGCGGCCTGGCCGAGGCCCCCGAATTGGCCGAGCTGGCGTGATTTCGGATCCTGTAGCGCGACGAAGTATGAGTGCGCCGCCTGATCGAGGTAGCGGCGGTCAAAGACCGGCCGGTCGCCGTGGAACATGCAGATGTCGCTGATGATCTCGACGAGGTCACGCGGGTGACAGCCCTTGAAGCCGCGATCCAGGCGCGTGTAGTACTTGTCGACGAGGTAGTGCGCTGCCTCCGGATCCACGGGCATCTCTCGCTGTTGGCATACCCGAGCGAGGATCTCCATGAACTGATCCTTTGTCGGGTCGGGGATCTCGAGCTTGTGACGGATGCGCCGGAAGAATGCCTCATCACCCAGTTGTGAGGGATGGAGGTTCGTCGAGAAGATCAAGAGGCAGTCGAATGGCACCTCGACGATATCGCCAGTGTGCAGCGCAAGGTGGTCGACGCGCTCTTCCATCGGCACGATCCAGCGGTTGAGGAGCTCCTTCGGCTGAATCATCTGACGCCCGAAGTCGTCGACGATCATGATTCCACTGTTCGCCTTCCATTGCAGCGGCGCGATGTAGAACTTGGACTGCTGCGAGTACTTCAGTTCGAGTTCAGCCAAGGTGAGCTCACCGCCGGCCGTAATCATTGGGCGCCTTGCGACGACCCAGCGGCGGTCGCGGCGGCGTTCAGCACTCGCGCCATTCGGCTCCATGTTGCGCCGGTCCGCCTTATCCGGCGCGATCTCCTGGTGGATGCGTGGGTCGTACAGTTTGACGATGATGCCGTTGATGTCGATGGCGTACGGGATCAGGACTTCACCCGGGAGCATTCGTCCGACGGCGCCCGTGATGGTGCTCTTGCCGTTACCCGAGCCACCGTAAATGAGCATCGAGCGGCCAGAGTTAACGGCGGGGCCAAGTGCCTCCGTCACCGAGTCGTCGAGGACGAGGTGGGACACGGCACGGCCAACGCTTTCGGGCGTGAGGCGAATGTTCCGGATCGACTGTGCCTTCAGGACTTCGAGGTAAAGCTCGAATGGCACCGGGGCCGGGCCGACGTAGTGATTACGGGAGAGGGCTTCCTCGGCTTTTTCCATGCCCTTGGCAGACAGAGAGTACTGATACAACTGCTCGCCCATGCCCGAGCTGCCGACGACTTCGGCCATTTGTTCGCGCTTCATGAACGTCAGAATCTCATCGACAACCGGAAATGGCAGTGCTATTTGCGCAGAGATCTGGCGGGCCGCCGGCCGTCCGGCGAAGTAGATCGACTTCACAACGAGATCGAGGATCATCGAGAAATCGAGGCCGGTTTCGTCGACGGTCTGTGGCTGCGGGACGAATGGAGCGCCCCCGACGTCTTCGGCGCGGCCGCTCACGTTGTCGGCGGCATCAACGAGGGAGCGCGTGGTGGCGGTTTCTGTCGTCATACAGGTGTCCCCTCATTGGGCAGCGACAATGCGGATCATCCTCTTGGGCAAACCTGGTTGACGCACGAACAGACAGACGAGCAGCGGCTCTTCCAGCGTCCTCCGAAGGAAGTATCGGTTGAGGGAAGCAAAGGTGAAGCGCGTTGGCGAGTAAGTCTCAGAGGTTGGAAGCGGGTTGGGGCCAGGGGACGCGAACCAGGCCCCGCCTCCTGAACGCGCGTCCCCTGGGCCCGTAGCCCCGATGTAAGACTCTCCGCCTGGCGGAGAGGAAGAGCTGCGTGCCTCGCATCCTTGCCTGGCGCGCGGCGACGCTCAACGCGTCGCCAGAACTGTCGATACTGATTCTGAGAGCGTGGGCCGTTTGATGGCCCGTCGCTTCGGTACGCCCTCGGCTGAGGCGTTGATCCTGCCACCGGCACAAGGTGGTGTCAAGGTCGCCCAATGCGTTCTTGACAGATGCACCGAAGAGACTCGTGAGTAGGTCTCCGGTGGCGACAGAAGGGGCGAATGTGATGGTTGGCACCCGACGGCTGCGGTCCGTGTTTTGTAGCGCCATCGCAGGTGCAGCGGCGCTGACGTTTGCGTCAGTTGTCAGCGGTCAGGACGCTGTCCGAGTCACTGTTGCCAATATCACTGAGCTCGAATACCCCCTGGTGCAAGCGGTAGTAAACATTGAAGACACAACCGCGACAACGCCCGGCAGTCTCACCAAGGACAGCTTTGTCGCGACGGTTGATGGCCAGCCGGCCGCTGTCACAGAAGCTGAGCTCGCCTCCAGTCAGACGATTCCGCTTGATGTGCTGATGCTCATGGACACGAGCGGAAGCACTGAGGGCGAAGGACTGGCGCAGGCGAAGGCCGCAGCCATCTCCTTTATCCGCGGGCTTGCGCCCGAGGACCGGGTCGCCGTCATGCGTTTCGCGAACTCAGTAACGTTGCAGCAGGACTACACGACAGACAAGGAAACGGCGATTGCTGCGATCAATTCACTAACCTCGAGCGGGCAGACGGAAACGTACAAGGCAACGGACGCTGCGATTCGCCAGGCGGCCACCTCGACCTCGCTACGACGCGCGATGATCATGCTGACTGACGGCGCTGCTGACGCAATCGTCACCGGCATCACCGCGCAGGACGCCCTTACGACGGCTTCGCTGTCCGGCGTGCCCGTGTTTACAATCGCGCAGGGCGCTGCGATTGAGGATTCCTCGTTCCTCATCGAACTCGCGAACGCAACGAACGGTCAGTACCTGGAGGCTCCCGGATCCGGAGACTTGCAGGGTGTGTACGCCAGCATCGGGCGCATCCTGCAGAACCAGTATCTCGTTACGATCGACGCGGCAGCGGCTACGGGTAAGCCCTCATCGACGATCGATCTGCAGGTCAACGCAGGTGGGCGCACTGGCTCAGCGACGGCGCCGTTCGTACCTGGGCCCGGCTTCGTCGCGCCCAATGTGGTTGTAACGGGGCTCTCCGCTGGTGAGTCAATCACCGAACCGCGTGATGTAACGGTGACCGCGGGCGGTACCCAGCCGATCACGAAAGCTGCGTTCTACGTTGACGATGTCAACGTCTTCGAAACAACTGAGGCGCCTTTCACCTATACGTACGATCCGGACAAATTCGGCGAAAGCTCACACACCTTGCGCGTCGCCGTCACGGTGGGCGATCAAATTATCGATGGCGATGGCGTGAGCTTTACCTCCGTGCCAGCGGTGCCTGTGGTGGTGGATGATCCTGCGTCAGCGACCGACGGCGGGGGCCTGCCGATCCTCCCGTTAGCGGCGATCGTGGCCGTTGTGGCGCTGATCGGCATCGGCTACGCAGTGATTCAGCGCATTCGCACGACCTCCGGACCGACATTGGCCATGGTCTCGCCTGACCAGCGCGTGACCCCTTGGACTGGGCAGCACCGAACCATTAGCCGCGGCACTCCGGCAGCCGAGGACGAAGTCGGCGTCGAGCCTGATGCCGTGGGCGCTCCGACTGTGCAAGACATCGGCGAGGCTCTGGGTGTGTTGATTTCGCGGTCTGGATCCGATGCGGGAAGCCTCTATCCCGTGGGTGGAAAACCGGTGAGTTTGGGCAACGGCGACACGTGCGCGGTGCACATCGACGATGCTTCACTCGCTTCCGAAGAAGCCCGCTTGTGGATTCGGAAGGGGACGCTCATGTACCACCGCATGACGCGCCTGACGACCATAGCGTTCGAAGGCGCTCCAGGCGGATGGCAAATGCTCGAGCCTGGCGAGAGTTTCTCGATCGGCGGGCACACCTTCGAATTCAAGTTGCTTCCGGAAGGCGTGCCTACCGAGGAAGCATTGGCCGAGCTCAGGCCCGCGCCAACTCCAATATCTTCGCCGACTCAAGCAGAGGACGTCCCCAACGTCTTGCGTGAGAAGCCCGAACCGCCGCAGGTGCCCCTCGTGTTGCCGCAGCCCGGAACCGCCTCCGAGGACCGTCCACGGCGACTGACGGAGATGATGCCACGAGACATGGGATTCGGGCATCAGAACGTCGATTCGCCCGACGAGCGCGCCAGCTAATGCAGCGCCGCGCAGACTGGCCGTAAGAATCCGACTCCTCCCGAGTCTAACCCTCAAGCAGCCTAGTACGACTGCCGATCCTCCATGGAGCGAGCAGGGAATCCCCGAAGGGCACGCAGAGCGCGGCCCTACGGGAACAGGCGGACAGTCAATCCATCCCAGCTTGCCCGATGGACGCCCATAGCTTGCAGGAGTGCATTCCGCATGGTCGGTGCTAACAGCGCTATCCCGCGTGCCAACGACGACACGCCGCTGGTCTTTCGAGCGATCGAGCGCGACGAAGAGGCGTTCTCCGAGCTCTATGACCGGCACGTCGTACGCGTGTACCGCCATCTGTACTACATGGTTGGAAATGCCGCGGAAGCGGAGGATCTGACCTCGCAGACGTTTCTTCGGGCATGGGAGGCGATACCTCGCTACCAGGTCCGGGGAGCGCCGTTCGTCTCCTGGCTGCTACGCATTGCGCACAACCTTGGCGTAAGTCATCTGCGGTCCAGGAAGGAGTCGTCGCAGCTTCATGACGGCATCGTCGATGAGAAAATGCGGATTGATCCGGAAAGCTCGTATATGCAGACGGCCGACGGGGAACTCGTCCATGCGGCCATCCTGTTGCTTCGCGAGGAGCAACGACAGGTGATCATCCTCCGCTTTATCGAGGATCTGGATTACAAGGAAGTTGCCGAGATTATCGGAAAGAGCGTTGCGGCGATCCGCGTGATTCAACATCGCGCGCTGAACTCGCTCCGGAAGCAAATGAAGCTGCTCGATCCGGCTACCTAAGGGAAAGATGGTAGGGGAGTGGAGCAGCAGGAGGGGTCACGGGGACTATTCGCGCCGATAGCTGGCAAGCGGGGCCTGCTGGCACGTAAAGCGGCGTATCGCACCGCCGATATCTATACAGCACATTGGCCCGCTGGGCCGCATTCGGACATTTCATGGGGGACTGACCATGGCACAACGAGCCGCAAGTAGCACACAGGGTCGCCTGAACCGCCGTTTCTTGTTTGTGGCGATTCTGCTCGCTGGCCTCAGCGCCGCGTTGGTGTACGCGCGCATCGCCGCGACAGATGAAGGATCGGGTGGTGGCGCGGCCGCCGGCGGCGACCAACCCGTCGTTGTCTCCCGGGTCGCGATCAAGCAGCGAACGACCATCACGCCAGACATGCTCGAAATCAAGAATGTCGCTGCGAACGGCATCACCGTGGGTGCCTTCACATCGATCGAGGATGCGGTTGGCAAGGTGACCAAGTACCCCATCGAAGTGAATCAGCAGGTCACGTTTGGCGCGGTCGTGGACACGTCGCGACCTGTAGCTGACGCTGCTCTAAGCCTCGTCGTTCCCACGGGCATGCGCGCGGTGTCGGTCAATGCCTCGCAGGTGCAAACTGCCGGTGGGTTGATTCTTCCCGGAGATTTCATCGACCTGATTTGGACGTGCTGCGAGGGAACCGAAGTTATTTCTAAGACCATCCTGAGCAATGTGCAGGTGGCTGCCGTCGCGCAGACGATTGTGAGCTCCGGGCCGGTAACAAGCGCCACGCCTGGCGCACCTACGGACACGACGGCCCCAATCGCTGCAGACCAGGCGCCACCAGTACCAGACGCGGTGACGATCACCCTCTTGCTGACGCCAATCCAGGCACAGCAGATCGTCCTCGCTGAGGGGAATGGTTCGTTGCGCGCGGGACTTCGCGGCATCGGCGACCTTGCGACGGTTGATGGCGGTGTCAGCATTTTGATTGACGTCCTCCCGGAGTCCGATGTGGCGCGGTTGCCCGCATCGATGAGGCCAGAGATCTACTCGAACCAGCCGTAATGTGAGGCGGCCAGCAGGATAGGCCGATTCGAAAGTCGTAGGAGACGCAATCCATGGCGAGGAATCCAGAAATCGTCACCATTGACCCCGACCTGTCGAGTCGGGCCGAGACAAAGCGCGCGGTTCAGCTCGCGCACTTCCAGGTCATCGGCGAGTCCGGCTACGGCGTCGAAGCTGTCACGGTGGCGAAGGAAACGCCGCCCGATGTCTTCGTCGTCTCCGTGGAGGAGCCAGTCGCGCTTGCACTGCAGACGATCGAGCAACTCGCAGACGCGGTGCCGAACGCGCCCACGATTGTGTATTCCTCACTGACAGACGCGCAGTCGGTGCGCCGAGCGATGGTCGCTGGTGCACGAGACTACATCGTCAAGCCGCTGAAGCCAGAGGAGCTGAGTCGCGCCGTCTACGGCGTCCTTGAACAGGAAGAGCGCAAGCGTATTCGAAGTGAGGGTGGCGCAGCCGAGGTGACAGGCCGCGGCACGGTGATCACGGTCTTCGGTGCGAAGGGTGGTATTGGCAAGACAACCATTTCGACGAACCTCGCGGTCACGCTGGCCAAGATCACGGGCGCGAGCGTGTGTCTCCTCGACATGGACACGCGCTTTGGCGACGTCGCAATCATGATGGACATCGCCGTTGAGGCGAGCATCGCGGACGTGGCGAAGAAGATCGACCAGATCGACCGCGACAGCATCAAGGACTACCTGGTCAAGCACTACAGTGGCGTGAACATCCTTCCGGCGCCGTTGCACCCGACCGAATGGCGCAACATGACGCCGCAGCACATCGAGAAGATCGTCGAGCTAGTAGCTCAGACACACGACTACGTCGTGATCGACACGCCTGGAACGTTCAACGAGCTCATCGCGGCGACGCTGGAGCTTGCCAACCTGATTCTGCTCATCACGAGCATGGACATCGCAAGCATCAAGGACACAGCTTTGGCGCTGGAGATGCTCCGCGCGGCGGCGGTCTCAGAGGACAAGGTCAAGCTGACAATCAACCACTCGACGGCTGCGAACAGCCTTCGCGAGGACGATGTTGCTCGGGTTCTGGAGTACGACGTGTTCTGGCGCATCCCGCACGACCTGAGCGTGTCCTCAAGTACGCAGCTTGGGCAGCCGATTGTTATCGCGAAGCCGTACGCCCGTGTTTCGCGCTCGATCATCGACCTGGCGCATGCCCTGACGGGAACTCGCCAGGAGAAGCGAGGATTCCTCGACCGATTCCTCGGCCGTTCAGCCTAGCGAGAACTCCGGAAGGACAACGTTATGGGTCAGTTTCAGTGGCAAACCAAGAGGATCCAGCCGGGCCAGGGTGGAGCGCCAGCCAACCCCAATGGCGGTGGCGCGCCTGGTGGCAACTTCGCGCGCCCGGGCCAACTCTCGCAAAACGTGGTGGCTCTCAACGAATTAAAGTTCACCCTGCACCAGCGGCTCATCGAAGAACTCGACCCGAACAAGCTGGAGGGCCTTGGCAAAGACAAGGCGAGAGAGGCCGTCGAGCAAGCGGCGCGTACTCTCATTGCGCAGGAGATGCCCGGTATCGTCGGCACCACGCGAGACGAATTGGTTGCGGCTGTTGCTGATGAAGTGTTGGGTCTGGGTCCGCTCGAGCCGCTGCTTCGAGACGGGAGCATCTCTGAGGTCATGGTGAATGCGCCAGACACAGTCTTCTACGAGAAGGAAGGCCGGCTGTACCTCAGTTCCGTTCGGTTCCGTGACGACCCACACATCATGCGCATCGTCGAACGCATCGTCGCGCCACTTGGGCGCCGGGTCGACGAATCGTCGCCGATGGTGGACGCACGATTGATGGATGGTTCGCGTGTCAACGTAATCATCCCCCCGGTGGCTCCGAAGAGTCCTACGATCACGATCCGAAAGTTCCGCCAGGACAAGATGACCATCAACGACCTGGTGGCCACCGGTGCCCTCACGAACGAGTTAGGCGAGTTCTTCCGAGCTTGCGTTCAGGCGAAGTTGAACACGATCATCTCCGGCGGTACTGGTTCGGGTAAGACGACGATGCTGAACGCACTCTCGTCGTTCATTCCGGATACCGAGCGCATCGTGACGATTGAGGATCCGACCGAGCTTCAGCTTCAGCAGGGTCATGTCGTCACGCTCGAAGCGCGTCCACCCTCACTCGAAGGCAAGGGTGAAGTGACGCAGCGCGATCTCGTTCGCAACTCGCTCCGCATGCGCCCTGACCGCATCATCGTCGGTGAGGTTCGTGGGCCTGAAGCGTTCGACATGCTTCAGGCCATGAACACAGGTCACGAGGGCTCGTTGGGAACCGTTCACGCGAACACGCCGCGAGACGCCCTCGCCCGTATCGAAAACATGGTGCTGATGGCGGGCTTCGAGTTGCCGGTGAAGGCGATCCGCGAGCAGATATCGTCGGCCATTCACCTTGTGATCCAGATTGCACGTTTTCCGGACGGCACGCGCAAGGTGACTACCGTGTCCGAAATTGCGGGCATGGAAGGCCAAGTGGTCACGATGCAGGATCTGTTTCGCTTCGAGCAGACAGGCGTCGACACAGATGGGCGGATCATGGGTGCGCTTCGCACCACGGGTATCCGACCAAGGTTCTCAGAGAAGTTTGAGGTCTCAGGCATTCACCTGCCGCCGGATCTGTTCGCAGCAGCGGGGTTCTAATGGCTCTCGATCCTCTCGCAGCGGTAGCAGCACTTTCCGTCATGGCCACAGTCGTGGTTGGTCTGTTCGCGTTCTACGGCAATACGGTGCCGGCGTCGAACGTGCGAGGACGGCTAGAAGGCCTGATGTCTGGGACATCGGTCGTTGAAGTTGGCCAGGCCGCCGCGCTTCGCACGGGGAGACAAGATACGGGCATGATGGCGAAGATCGCCTCGCCCAACATCACGGAACGCCTCACGCACCAACTTGAACGCGCCGACATGACGCTCAGCCCAGGTGAATACATCGTCATTCGCTTCGCGCTCGCTGGCGTGGCGTTTATCATCCCGTTCTTCTTTGTACAGGGCCTGTTCGGCCTGGGCATCATGGCTGTGGCCGCCATCGTCGGCTACAACCTACCCAAGTGGTACATGAACCGGCGGCGGAACGGACGGCTTGCCAGCTTGAATGCGCAGCTGCCCGAGGCCCTGACGATGATCTCGAACTCGCTCAAGGCCGGGTTTGGCCTTATCCAGGCGCTGAGCGTCGCGTCAGAACAGCTGGCGCACCCGATTTCGACCGAGTTTGGCCGCACGATTCACGAGATGAACGTCGGTTCCGGAGCGGAGGAAGCCCTCCAGGCGTTGAGCGAACGGAACGACTCGTACGACCTGGACATCGTCGTGACCGCCATCCTGGTTCAGCGCACGGTCGGAGGCAATCTCGGTGAGATTCTAGACACCGTGGCGGGCACGATGCGAGAGCGTATTCGTATTCGCGGTGAGATTCAAACGCTGACTGCACAGCAGAAGCTCACAGGTATCGTGATCGGACTGTTGCCGGTGTTCGTTGGCATCCTGTTTTCAGTCCTCAGTCCGGGATATATCAACCCACTCTTCGAGACAGGTCTCGGCAAGATCATGCTGGTCATTGCCGTTGTGATGGAGGTTATCGGCCTCTTGGTCATCCAACGGATTCTGGACATCGAGGTATAGCTATGGCGTTGGATCCAATCGCACTGATCATTGCGTTCATGATCTTTACCGCCATCGTGCTGGCGCTCATGGGCATCGTGTCCGGGGGCCAGTCGCAGACTGCCGTTGCCGCACGCGAGCGACTCGAGGGATGGAAGCGCGGTCCCGAGCTTGAGACCGAAGCAGCGACGCGAGCTCCGGCGAGCGAACGAGTGCTCGTTCCCCTGCTGCGAGGTGTCACAGACGCGTTAAAGAGCCTGTTGCCGGTTTCGCTACTGAAGAGCGTCGAAAAGAAGCTCATCTACGCTGGCGAGCCGATGACGCTTCAGGGCTTTCTCACGATGGTTGTCGTCGCTTCAGCGCTGTCAACGGGGCTCGGCGTGCTCATTGTGTTTGCAACAGGAGCCTCAATTTCCCTGATGACAGCCGGCATTCTAGGTGGCCTTGCGCTGATCGGCTTTTACATGCCGTTCTACCTCGTGAACTCGCGGGCGAAGCAGCGCCAGCATTCGATCATCAAGAAGCTTCCCGACGCCTTTGACCTCATCACGACATGCGTGGAGGCTGGACTAGGATTGGATGCGGCTCTTGCGCGTGTTGCAGAGAAAGTCGAAGGGCCGTTCTCCGACGAGCTCAATCGTGCGATCCGTGACGTGGCTCTGGGCAAGACGCGTCGCGACGCATTGAAGGAACTCGGGGAACGGACCGGAGTGCCGGACCTCATCCAGTTCGTCAACGCTGTCGTTCAGGCAGAAGCGATGGGTTCGTCGATTGGCGCCGTCCTTCGCGTTCAGGCGGACACACTGAGGGTTCGCCGCCGCCAGCGCGCGGAGGAGGCGGCATACAAGGCCCCGGTGAAGATGCTCTTTCCGTTGGTCCTCTGCATCTTCCCGACGCTTTTCATCGTCATTCTGGGACCTGCAATTATCACGATCATGCAGGACTTCCCCGGCTAAACTTCCTTTACGCCAAGAACGACGAAGGGCAGGCTCGCGAGCCTGTCCTTTTTCTTGCTGTTATGATTGCCTCGGTTCGAGTCTGACCGCCACCAGGATGGTCCAGGTGGAGACGAAATCGAGGAATTGCGCATGTTTGTCGCGATGAACAACTTCAACGTAGTGCCCGGTAAGGGCGAGGAATTCGAGCGCATCTGGCGGGATCGCGATAGCTACTTGAAGGAAGTGGCGGGCGTCATTCGGTTCGCACTCCTTCGTGGCGACAGCGAAGGCGAGTACATCAGCCTGAGCACGTGGGAGAGCCGCGACGCATTTTTCGCGTGGATGCAGAGCCCCGCATTCGCGGCAGGGCACAAGGGGAGCTCGATGATGGGCATCCTCGAATCGCCGCCACACCCCAAGATGTTCGAGGCACTGCTGGCCGAAGAGTATGCAAACGTGAGCGCCTAGGCGATGAGCGGTAGTGTGCTTGGCGGACTGGGCAATCTGGCGACCCTTCGCGATGCTACGCGCGGGCGGGTGTCCTCGTGGGATGAGAAGGGCGGCAACCTCGACTTCTGGATGTTGCATCCGGGCGAGACTCGTACCTTAGCCGAACTGACCGGGCCGGGTTCAGTGCGACACATCTGGATGACGACGATGTCGCGTGAGGATGCGTACCTTCGCAAGGTTGTGCTGAGGATGTTCTGGGACGGGGCGGTTACACCGTGTGTAGAGGCGCCCCTCGGAGACTTCTTCGGGATCGGCCACGGGATGATGGCGGATTTCTGGTCCTTGCCGCTCACGATGAGCCCGCGCGATGGCCGAGGCTTCAATTGTTTCTTTCCGATGCCATACAGCCAGGACGGGCGCATCGAGATTACCAATGAAGGCGATCGGCGCATGATGCTGTACTTCTACGTTGATTACGAGACGTACGAGAAGCCTGCCGCGGACCAGGCGTGCTTCCATGCTCAGTTTCGCGTCGAGCAGCCGACTCAAGGCTGGGGCAAAACAGGTACGGCACATACTGCCGATGAACGCGCCGAGTACTGGCAGCGTCCGAACCTCGAGGGCGACGGCAACTACACCATCCTTGAGGCGAAAGGCCGCGGGCACTACGTCGGTTGCAATCTGAATATCGACGTTTTCGAGAAGCAGCAGAACGACTGGTATGGCGAAGGCGACGACATGATTTGGATAGACGGGAAACTCGCGATCCGGGGCACCGGGACGGAGGACTACTTCAACACAGCCTTTTCACCCGAAACCGTGTTTTGCACGCCGTTTCACGGAATCACCGTGTACGAGGGCACGCCCGAGTGGCCTTGGTCCGGCAAGAACTCGATGTACCGCTTTCACATCGAGGATCCGATTCACTTCCGCGAATCGATCAAGGTGACCATCGAGCATGGTCACGCGAATGATCTGTCGAATGACTACAGTAGCACTGCGTACTGGTACCAACTTGAACCGCACGCGCCGCCGAAACCGATGCCGGATGTGGCGAGCCGGCTGCCGCGCTAGATCCGTGGATCCGAGGCGTACTGTTGCGCGAGGCGTTCGGCCTCCTTGCGCAGTTCGGATCGAAGAGCCTTTGGTCGAAGAGCTTCGACGGTGTCGCCCCAGCTTCGCACCCAACGGCCAAGCTCCATGACGCTGGCCACGCTGATGGTGAGCGTACAACTACCGTCGTCGTGTTCCTCGATCGATTGAGACGGATGCCACCGCGATTCGCGGACGCGCCAGGACACCTCTTTGGTGAAGCGAAGCTTCACCTCCGTGCCCTCACCCCAGATGATGCCCCAGGCAGACGACAACAGGTCGTCGACCGCGAAGTCCGGCGGCAGGGTGAAGTGCTGCGCGAGCATTTCAGCCGACACGATGCGTTCGACCTTGAACGTCCGAATCTGTCCATGCGTGCGTGAATAGCCGATGAGATACGTGGCTGCACCAGCCGCGCTTGGTTCGAGCACATACGGGTCTAGGATGACCTCTTTCGGACGTTTGCCGCCCGCGGATCTGTAGCTCATGCGGAGTGATCGGCCCTTCGCCCAGGCGTCGGTGACGGTCGTGATATTCCTCGTGAAGGTTGGATCTAACGGGCGGTTGACAAGCGTCTCGGCAGCGGCCTTGACCTGGGCGCGGACTGCTTCGGGCATGATCTGCGCCAGCTTCCGCAACGCCTCGGCGGCGTGGGGCTCGGACTCGTCGCTGTAGCGGAGAAACAAGCGCGTGGCGATAAGGATGGCGCGCGCCTCCTGGAGGTTGAGGTCGAGGGATCTCAGTCGCTCCTCCACTGGAAGGGAATAGCGGCCGGTGTTCGCGTCAAGGAAGAATCCATCCTCCCTCTGAAGCACTTCGATGTCGCGCTGCATCGTGCGCTGGCTGACCCCGGTCGCCCGGGCGAGCTCGGCCGTGGTGAAGCCGGCCTTGGGGCGGCCGCGGAACAGCTCCTTGATGCGGTTGAGGCGGAGCGAACGGCGCATCGGATCCATGGCGTCATGCTACCCGGCGGACAAATCGCGTAGGAACGTCGCCTTGACGACACTGGTTGACGCGTGGAGCTGCAAGAATCGGCTACAGAGCCCAACATGAGGGTGATTCGATGGGTGAGGAGAGATGTTGATGCCGCTCACAGAGCAGCGCGCCATGCACAGGTATGAAGTCGGTGAGGAGGTCGTAGTGATTTTGGAAGCTGGAGGTGTACTCGAGGTCGTCGCCGGCAACCTGGCGTTGGTCGCGCTTCCAGAATGGACGATAGCGGAGATCATTTCGCGGGACTCGTCCCATGGGGACGCGCAGTACACGCTGACGTTCGCGTGGGCAGAGGCGACGTACAGGTGCACCGTGCCTGAATCGGCGATCGAAGGAACGGCGTGACAAGCGTGGCTTATATGCGCTCAGGGCGCTTGTTCATCTTAGTCAGGTCGTCGACGTGCAAGGCGACGACAGCACCAGTCGAGTCGCATTCAAGCCTTAGAAACGCGGGATCGGCGTCCGGGCGCTGAATCGCGAAGAACGTCGGGTCGTCGCGATCGCATGGTGTGAGTTGCACAGGAGTCTTCCAGCTGCCCCAGCGCGACTCCAGAGTCAGCGACTTGCCATCTCCCTTGATGTGTACGCGTCCGATGCGCGTTTGAGGGCGGAAGTTCGTCAGAGGGCCCGGCATCGGCAACTCATACGTCCCGGGTGCGCTTTGGAGGAGGCCAGGATCGACTGGAGCGTCCGGGTACGCCGGGCGCTCGGCGTCGATGACCGCTCGAATGATCTTCCGAAAAATCGACGCCGGCTCGTCGATCATGATGTTCATGTGCTGAACGATGCCGATGCCGAGCTCAGGGATGACGTCCAGATGCGAGTTCCACCCACCGAAGTACGCGCCGCCATGCCCCAGAACCTGATGCCATTGCGACGGCTGCTCTCCTGAGACGCGGAGCGGCGTGCGGGCAATCGAAAGCCCCCAGCTGACCATACGCGGGTCGTCGCCCTCGTGCGGCGAGGTCATGTCGTCGAACATCTCAGGGTTCACGATGCCGCCACCTCGGCGGAGGAATGCGGACGCGTACTTCGCCATATCCGGGATGGTGGATTGGACGCCGCCGGCAGCTCGCATCCCCTGGTTGAACTCAGCTGTAAACGAACCACGTATGTTTAGTCCATCGACTGTAGGTTGTTCCTTGATGGCTACGCCCGCACGCGTGAGCTGAAAGACGTTGTCTTCGTTGGGCGCGCGATGGTAGCAGGTCGTGATGCGTGCGTCGTTCTCGTCGAGAATGTCCGTAGACGTCATGCCCAACGGCGCCCAGATTCGCCTCTGCATGACATCCTGCAGGGTGGCCAGTTCGGTACGTGAGATGATCTCTCCCAGCAGTCCGTAGCCGTTGTTGCAGTAGGCGTGTTTCGTCCCGGGGGCAACTTCAACAACGATCCCGTCGGGGTAAAGGGTTGAAAAATCACCCGGCGTGGTGACTGCCTCCCGATCGGGATTGGCCGTGTCGGCGAGACGGTCTCGCGTCGGAGCTTCGCCGATGCCGGACGTGTGGGTCAGCAGGTGTTTGAGCGTCATCGTCTCGGCGGGTCCATGGAAACCGACGTCCGGTAGCAATGTGGTGACGCGATCGTCGAGGCTGAGCTTGCCGTCTTCAACGAGTCCCATCAAGCAAAAGCCAACCATCGTCTTCGTGATTGAAGCGATGCGCTGCCGACGGTCTGGCGTCATCGGTTCGCGCGTTTCGATGTCGGCGTAACCGAAGCTCTCGCACAGGACGAGGTCATCGCCCTTTACGACGCCGATGCTCAGACCAGGGATACGGGACTGAGTCAGCACTTCTTCTGCGGCTGCACGAACGCGCGCTTCCATTGCGGCATCGCTTGACGGCATCAGGAACCTCCCATTCGGCGACAGCCTACGGCGGGCTGCGATTTCGAGCTAGCGCCGGCCGGGGCCGTAGACCGCACGTCCCGAGAACCGGCCGGTGTGCTCACCGTCGCGCAAGGCCATCGTGCCGTTCACGACAACATCGCGCACGCCAGAGGCGTACTGGTGAGGCTGCTGGTAGGTTGCGTTGTCGGCGATGGTGTCGGGATCGAACACGACGATGTCGGCAAAGTAGCCCTCCTCGATCCGCCCTCGCCGGTCGAGGCCAAGGTTCTCCGCCGGGAACCGCGTCAACCTGCGTATAGCTTTCGCCAGCGGTACGAGCCTCTTGTCGCGCACGTAGTGGCCAAGCAGGCGGGCGAATGTCCCATATGCACGGGGATGCGTTGATCCTTGGAGGAACGCGCCTTCAGCAGCCGTCGAGGGAGAATCCGACCCGAATGCCATCCACGGCAGAGCGACCTGCTTACGTACGTTTTCCTCGCCAATCATGAAGTAGGCCGTCGTGATGCGGGAGCGGTCCTTCTCGACGAGCGTGAAGATTGCTTCGATGGGATCGACGCCGAGCGTGTTCGCGATGGCTGCGAGGGTCCTCCCCTGGTAGATGCGGTTCTCTTCCTTGCGGACTGACAGGATCAGCACATCCTCTGCGGACGAGCATCGACCGTACAGATTCTCCCAGCCTTCGTCGGACGACTCGATCGACGCCCGCATGGCTTTGCGCTGCGATGGGTCTGCCAAGCGCTCGAACAATTTCGAGGGGCCACCGTCATGAAACCACGGCGGGATACAGTTCGAGAGGCCGGTAGCGCCGGCCGTGTACGTGTACATATCCGCGGAGACTGGGCGGCCATCCGCGCGCGCACCTTCGACCATCTCGATCACGCGGTCGATCTTCGGCCAGTTTTCGGCGCCCGCGGCTTTCAGGTGGTAGATTTCGGCAGGCACTCCACCTTCTTCGCCGATCCGCATCAGCTCTTCGACGGCGCCTATCAGGTCGCTGCTCTCGCTGCGCATATGCGAGATGTACTTGCCTGCGTATGGCGCCGATGCCTTGCACAGTTCGATCAGTTCCTCGGTCGAGGCGAAAAACGCGGGCGGATATATCAGCGACGATCCGATACCGAGTGCGCCGGCGGACATCTCATCACGGACCAGGCCACGCATCGTGTCCATTTCGGCCGCAGTCGCGGGGCGGTCGTCCTGACCGACGGCATACGTGCGCAACGTCGTGGCGCCGATGTAGGAGGCAACGTTCTGCGAGATGCCAAATGACTCCGCATGCATGAGATACTCGGCGAGCGTGTGCCAGGTGACGTCAACGGGCATGTCACCTTCGAGCATGCTCGTCCGCATGCGCTCGTGCATCTGCGGCGTGAGTGGCCCCATCGAGTTGCCCTCACCGAAGATCTGCAACGTCACGCCCTGCTTGAGTTCGCCGAGTGACCGTGGATCCTGGAGGATGCTCATGTAGGAGTGGCTGAGCATGTTGATAAAGCCCGGCGCGACAGCGTGCCCTGAGGCGTCGATCTCAAGGCCACCACGAGCGTCCGGCAGAGGGCCGATCACGCTGATGCGGTCGTCGGCTATGCCAATGTCAGTGTGAACGGGTGGATCGCCGCTGCCATCGAAGACCGTCCCGTTGCGGATGATCAGGTCGAACGTCTGGACTGGGTCCGTCATGCCTGGTCGGGTCGCCAGCGTACTTCGTACACACGCACGGGGTCTTCGAATCCGCGGAGCTCAGCCGCACCCTTGTCAAAGAAGAGGAAGCCTTTGCCGGCGACGAGCTGCCGAACGACGTCCGTCGTGAGGATTTCCCCGGCTTCGGCGCGAGCGCAGACGCGCGAGGCTAGCTGAACGGCCGTCCCAAACAGGTCGTCACCCTCTGCGACGGGTTCACCCGCGTTGATGCCGATGCGGACGGACACAACCGTCTCGGGCTCGTCGTCTGTCCGGCGTCCGAAGGCGCGTTGGATCTCGATGCCGCACTCGACCGCACCGGAAGCCGTTGGGAAGGACGCCATGATGCCGTCGCCGGTGTGCTTCACGCGGCTTCCGCCGAAGCGAGCAAGCGCCTGCTCGACGATGCCGTTGTGCAGGCGAACCAATTCCTGAGCGCCGGCGTCCCCGAGCCGCTGGGTAATTGCAGTCGATTCTTCCATGTCGGTGAACATGATCGTTCGGAACGCGACCGCAGACTCGTGCGGGTCTCGATCGTGTGCATGCAGGGAGCGCTGGTTGTCGGCCCGCTCACGATCGACGCCGGCGAACTCGTTGAACAGGTCGACGGTTGCGCCGACATCACCCATGTAGGGCGACAGGCTGCTGCCGGGTTGGATCGCGAGCCGCGCATTGGGCATCGCAGCCACCACTCGACGTGACACTTCAAGGTTGGTCGCCTTGTAGTCACGACGGTGCACTACGAGGGTTGGCGCTTGAATCTTGCTGAGCAACGGGCGGACGTCGACGTCGTCATCGTGCTTCCAGCAATTCTTGAAGGTTTCCGCCGTCATGCTGCCCTGCATGTACTGCGCCATGCGGTGCGCGGACTCGCCTTGTTCCCAGCCGAAGATCGTATGCGCGAGGGTCTCGGTGAAAATGGCGTAGTCGATGTCCATAAGCCGGTCGAGTGCTTCTTGCTCGGCTTGTGGGCGCGTGCTCTCTTCGGCATGGAGGACCGGGATCCAGAGGATAAGTCCTTCCACGCGCTCCGGATGTTTGGCTGCGTAGGCGACGGCGATCTCGGCGTTGAAGTAGAGGCCAAAGAGGATGAAGCGATCGAGCCCCAATTTGTCCACGACCGCTTCGAGGTCCTGCAGATGGGTCTCTAGATTGATGATAGGCACGTCGCGCGAAGACAGTCCCGCGCCACGATTGTCATAACGCACGACGCGAAAGGTCTCACTCAGGTGCTCGTAGTAGTGGCGCCACTCGGGAATTTCCCACTCTTCCTCGATGTTACTCCAGGGCAGGGCGGGGGGAATGCTGACCAGCGGGACGCCACTTCCAAAGCTGGTATGAGCGATGATGACGCCATCGGGGGTGCGGGCGTACTCGATACTCAGATCCATGCAATCAGCCTAGCAGGATTCAGTGGTGCTCAGGCAAGGCGGTGCCGCTAGCTGATGGCATAAGTGTCGATGATGCGCTTCGCCGCTGTGAGCGAGAGGATGTCGTTGGAGCCATCCTCGATCATGCTGGCGCGGGCGTCGCGGAAGATCATCTCGATGGGCATCTCCTTGGTCAGGCCCATGCCGCCATGGAGTTGCACCGCATCGCTGGCGACGTCGAACGCCGCTTGCGTGCAGTACACCTTCGACGTGATCGAGTAAAGCGTGCCTGGCGGGTTCTGGCCCTGGTTGTAGATGACGGTCGCGCGGGACATCTGCCGCGCGGTCTCTACCTTCACGAACATGTCGAAGATCTTCTTCTGGACGAGCTGGTGTTCGGTGATCGGCACGCCACCCTGCACGCGATTTCGCGCGTAGGATAGGCCCTCCTCGAACGCAGCGCGCGCGACGCCGGTGAACGTCGAACCCATGTATGCGTTTGCTCCGGCGAGCACGGCATCGATGGCGCCTACGTATGCTTCGGGCGGAACGAGCATATACGACTTCGGGATGCGTACGTCCTCGAAGAAGATCTCGCCCTGGTTGAGGGCGCGCTGGCCGATCTTGTTTAAAGGTGCGCCTTTCGAGACACCGGGTAGGTTAAGTGGCACGATTGCGACACCGCCGCCGGCCATACCTTTGCTCCGGTCGACGCCGAGGAACGCAAGCGCGTGGGTGGCTATGGTGCCGTTCGAGACCCATGCAGACTTCTGGCCGTTGAGGACGTATTCGTCGCCGTCGGCCGTCGCCTGGAGGCCGTAGAAGATCTTGTCGTCGTTGAAGTACTTGGTGCCCGGCATGAGCGTGTCGCTCCCATGGCCCGGCTCCGTAATCGCCCAGCAGCCGATGTACTTGGCCTTGCGGTCTTCGAGGAAGGGCGTGACGATCTCCTCCATCATCTGCGGGTCGCGGCGGCCAGCGGCGAAGGCGAACGGAAACGAACAGACGGCGAGCGCGATCGCCAACCCGGCGTTGCCCCACCCGATCTCTTCGTTGACGATGTGCGACTCGATCGGGCCAAGCGCCGCACCGCCGAGTGCCTCCGGGAAGTTCCGAAGGTGCAGGCCCTGCTCGTACGCCTTGCCGAGCACCTGCCACATCGGCGAGCCTTCGGCGATCGTCTCCTCGGGCGTCATCTTGTCGAGTGCGATGCCGGCCGGTCGGACGACATCGCGCGCGAAGTCGTGGATGGTCGTCTTGAGCAGTTTCTGCTCGTCGGTCAGGCCTTTGTTGAGTTCGACGTACATGGTGACACTCCGTGGATGCTCGAACTGTCGGCGCCCATAGCATCGGGAATTGGCGAGTTAAGCGAAAGTGGCCGCAGATCTCACGTGTGCACCTCGACGCGCATGCCTTCCTCGCCGAAGAGCCAGAACCATTGGGCGTCGTGGAGCTGCATGCCGATGCAGCCGTGGCTGGTCGCCTGATTGCCGAACACGGACTGCGGGCGCCAGTAGTTCAGGTGGAGCGCGTTGCCACTGGTTTCGTAGTACTGAGTGAAGAGCACGCGTTCCACGTCGTACGTGGCTTGATTTGGCGTATAGCCGGCTTGCGTGGCCGTCATGCGCTCGACAGGCGTCCGGTAGCCGATGCGGTGCGTGCCGAGCGGGCTGGGGAATTGCGGCGAGCCGGTCGAGACGGGCGCCGAATACACGGGCGTATCCCCGATCATCGCGCGGGTCTCCTGCGTCGTGACGTTCACGTCGATCCACTTCTCTTGTCCGGCGGGATCGGTCAGCGGCGATGCCTCTCCGGGCTGAAGGATGAAGACGAACGCGGCGTAAACATACGAACCGTCGACTAGGCGAAACCAGGTGCGTGTCCAGTCGGGCGCCGTCGTGACCCACGTCTGGGAGCCCACGAGCCAGTTTTCACCTTGCTCGGCACGGTCGATTGTGACGACAGCCTTGTCCTGCAGCTCGCCGATCTCCTCAGCGTTGGTGTTCGGGCCGTTGCGGACGCGCAGATCGCCGCCGACGACGATCGCCTGGTTGGCCGTGACTTCGGGTGTTGGCGTGAAGGTCGGAAATGGAGTGAACGTCGCTGGTGCAGGCGTGTTTGTCTGGGTCGCGGAGGACGTGGGAGTCGGAGAAGGTTCACTGCTTGAGCACGCGAGCAGCATGATCGAGGCACTCGCTGTGATGACTGAAAGCAGGCGTCCATGCATGCGTCGATCGTAGCACCTGGGACGAACGTAGATTCGAAATTCGAACAGTGCGGCCCGTTTCCTTAAGGGTTCGTTATTCGATGCAAGAAACCCGTGAGAGCCGCGCAACCGATCCGTGAGAGGCCTTGACGTACGTTTTCGTTGGCTCGTCAAGGCGAGCGTTCATTGGCACAGCTCGGCCATCCACTACTGATGGCTGGGCGTTCACGGGAGGGCAGGGATGACCACGGACGTACACCCATACATGGAGGCCGCAAACGTCGGCCTCGACGTTCACGACCTGACGCGTACGGAGAAGATCCGCATCGCGGCACGCGTCCTTATCAAAAAGGGAGTTGCCGGCAACGGCGGTCGTTGGGGCTTGCAGTCGCGTCTCGCCGAGCACTTCGGCGTTACAAGGCAACGCGTCAGCCAGATCGTACGCCAGGAGATCAACTCCCAGAATGCTGATTCTCGATAAGCACAAGGCCGTCGAACGGATGCTCGCACTCGCGGCCGCGGATCCGGCATTGAACCCTGAGGCGGGTCTGGATCTGCTGCACGGCCGCGCACGCCAGCGTGTTGCGGTGTTCGAGCGCCGAGCGCCGGTCGAATCTACTCCAGAACGGCGTGCCGAGCGCCGGGGGGGAATGTTGCAGCCAGCGGGAGGGGCGCCGTCCGCGTAACTGCGGGCGGTCGCCTCTTGGCCTTACAGCCCGGCGAACAGATCGTCGAGCACCTTGCCATCATCGAGCGTCGGATACGCGCGGTGAAAGTATTCGTTCGCAAAGAAGCGCCGCCGAATGTCGTCAGGCGCCTTGGCTAAGCCGTCGCTGTCGCTAATCTGCGTCTTGTGGGCGAACAGCGCCTGCATCTTCCGATCGTAGAGGTCGCTGACATCGATCTTGCAGTTTACGGGCACACGCTCGAGCTGCATCATGTCGGTGTCATCCTCCGTCGGGCCACCCAGTTCGATGCCACGCTCGCGTAGTTCCGCCGCCATCTTCATGAACTCATCGATCGGGATGGACGTGTAGAACAGCGCCTTCGCCTGCCACGGCTGTCCTGACGTTGGGTACTTCGAAGGATCGGCGGCAGCATGAAACGCGGCTGTCGCGTGGTGGTGGCACGCGACGTGATCCGGGTGTCCGTATCCGCCGCTCTTGTCCCAGGTCACCACGACGGCCGGTTTGAGCTCGCGGATGAGTCGCACCATGAGATGTACGACACCGTCAGCGTGCGCGTTCATGAAGGCGCGCGGGTCTTCGTTGTCCTCCGTGCCTTGCATGCCGGAGTCGCGGAACCCGAAGAATCGCACGTCGTCGACGCCAAGGATGGCCATGGCGTCGCGCAACTCCTGTGCACGATAGAGCATGAGGTTTTCCGGCGTCGCATCCGAACCGGGCGCTATCTCGCCGACCTCACCTCGCGTGGCGCACGCCATCGTTACAGGTATGCCTTTCGCGGCATAGCGGGCCATCGTCGCGCCAACGCCAAATGTCTCGTCGTCCGGGTGGGCGAAAATTGCTAATAGTCCGTTCTCGGGCATGTGCTCATCCTCCGCACCTAGTCTAGCGGTCTCGCTTCGATGCGCATCCGGGTTTCTGGCGACGGAGTCAGCGGCGTGATACACCATCGAGCATGGTCACAGTCACCTTGCCGTTCGGCGACGAAACCGTTGATGCGGAGCTTCCCGCTCGGGCCACCGTCATCTCTCGCAGCGGCGGCGCCGGTACTGGAGGCGGGCTGCAGCCGGTCGGGGACCTGGATGCGGCCGTTCGGGCAGCTCTCGACGCCCCGCTTGGACTGCCGCCGATTCGAGAGATCGTCTCGCCTTCGTCTCGCGTGGTCATCGCTTTCGATGACCCCACTGTCACGTCATTCGGGCCGATTCGCCGCGTTGCGATCGACGCTATCCTCGAACAACTGGCGGAGGCCGGCGTCCCCGATGCAAACGTCCTGCTGATCTGCGCGAACGCCCTGCATCGCAAGTTTTCGCATGAGGAGCTGGCGACGATCATCGGACCTGACCATGTCGCACGATTCGGCGACCGGCTGTTTTGCCATGACGCCGAGGATGTGGAGAACATCGTCAACCTGGGCGTAACACCGCGTGGTTACGACGTCGAGCTGAGTCGTTTCGCAGTTGAAGCAGACCTCTGCATCTACATCAACGCGGGCCTCCACCTGGGCTTCAGTGGAGGATGGAAGTCAATTGCCGTCGGCCTGTCGACGTGGAAGTCGATCCGGCACACCCATCACCCGGACGGCATGTCGATGTCCGTGCTGAACAACCGTATGCACGAGGTGCTCAACGAGATGGGTGATCACGCCGAAGCAATCCTCGCAAAGCGGTTCTACAAGATCGAGTGTGTGCAGTCGTCGCCCACTAAGATCGCGCATGTTTGGGCGGGCGGGGTCTCTGAAACGAGGGCAGCGGCGCTGAAAGTCATGGCATCGCGAAATCCACCACGACGTTCACAGTCAGAGCCATCTGATGTTGTCGTGTACGGGCTTCCGGCCTGGAGCCCGTACGCGGTGTTCGGCACGCTGAACCCCATTCTGACGCTGATCTCGTCGGGGCTTGGATACCTTGGTGGTTATATCGAAGCCCTCGGCAGACCGGGATGCACGGTCGTGCTGGCGACGCCGACACCCGAGCAGTGGGACATGGAGCATCACCCGTCGTATCGTGACTGCTGGACCGACGTGCTGCCTGTCACGAGAGACCCGTACGAGATCATGCACCGGTTCGGCGAACAATTCGCGACGCACACGGGGTACATCGACCGCTACCGAAACGCCGTAGCGTTCCACCCTGTACATGCCGTTCTGGCGACGCATCCCATGCGTCGGATGAAGCATGCGGGCCGCGTCGTGGTGGCCGGTGCGAACGATCCTGCCGTCCCCCAACACATCGGATTCGAGACTGCACCCACAGTTGAAGATGCCATTCGTCTTGCAGAATCCACGATGGGCGCCGACTGCAGCGTCGTCTGCGTGAACTAAGAATCCCCTAAGGAGTGCGCCCTCGTAGGCGACTACAACGGAACCGCAACATCGCTGGTTACTGCGCGACCGTAACATGTGTGTATTCGGGCATGCCCTGAGATGCATTGGGCAGCTATGAGTGCAAAGGAAGGCTAGGACATATGTCGAGGATACTCGCAATAGTTGGAATCGCGGCCGTCGCCGTGGTCGCTGCTGTAGCCGGTTGGTGGTTCCTCATCAGGGAGGACGCCGAACCAAAGACCAACTCTCAGACAATCTCGGACGAACTCAAGACCGCCGTTGCGACATCCGTCGCAGACACACCAGCAGCAACGGGCGAAACCCCAGCGGCCTCTGCCGACGGCCTCGCCTTTGTGATTGTCCCGGAGCAGTCCGAAGCTACGTACCTCGCTGGGGAAACGCTGGCGAACGTGGGTCTTCCGTCGAAAGCCGAGGGCGTGACGCAGGAGATCGCCGGTACGCTGTACCTCACGGCGGATGGCTACGCGCTTGACCCTGCAAACGAGACGAAGGTTACCGTACAACTCGCGAATCTGAAGACCGACGAGGACCGTCGTGACAATCGCGTCCGTGAAGCATTGGACGTGGCGAATTTCCCGGAGGCGACCTTCGTGGCAACGAGCGTTTCGGAGATCGATGAGTCGATTCCGCTCGACCAGGAGCGCACCTTCCAGATGACAGGCATCATGACGCTGCACGGCGTGGAGAAGGAAGTGACTTGGGAAGTGAAGGCCCGCCGCGAGGGTGACATCATGACGGCACTGGCGACGATCAACATCCTCTACGCCGACTTCGGCATCACACCGCCCAACATCGGCGGCTTCGTGTCCGTGGAGGACAATGTGACGCTGCAGATGGACATCGTTGCGACGGTGGCGAGCTAGTCGCCGAAGCCAGTCCATGTCCGACCAAAAGGGCCGAGCTTCATGCTCGGCCCTTTCTACCTCATTGACCGCGGTTCAGGGCGCGAGTATTTTTCTGCATGGGCACTACGAATACGATTCCACACGATGCAGTCGACATTACTCCTGAGTGGCTGACTGGCGCGCTAAAGAAGAGCGGCGTCCTTCCGAACGGCGCGGTTCAGGCCATTGACGCGGTCGCTCTGTCGGAAGGTGTGGGGTTCGTGGGACAGGTGCTGCGCCTGACTCCCACGTACGACGGCGCGTCTGATGATGCTCCACGAACGATCATCGCCAAAATTCCCTCACGCGAGCCGGGCGCTCTCCAGGTCGCGGCCATGTATGGGATGTACGAAAGAGAGTTGCAGTTCTACCGGCACCTTGCTGAGGAGATAACCTTTCGTACCCCGCGGTTCTACTACGGCGACGGCAACGCGCAGTCCATCGAATACATCATCCTGCTCGAGGATCTGGCATCGTCCGGAACGATGGGCGACCAGCTTGCCGGATGCGATCTCAACCAGGCAGAACGAGCAATTCGGGGCCTGGCCGAGCACCACGCGCAGTGGTGGCAACACAAGGCGCTCGACACGACTCCGTGGATGGTCCCAGGCGTCGATCTCGTGCGAGCCGGTCTCACCCAGGCATATCAAGCATCCTGGCCCATCTTTCTGGACCAATTCGCAGATTGCTTTTCGCAAGACGTGCTCGATGTCGTGCCGTCGCTGGGCGAGCGCGTGCTCAAGACGCTCGATGAGGTTGAGCAGGGCGCGATGACGATCGCTCATGGCGACTATCGCGCCGACAATCTGTTCTTCGGGACGCCGAACAGCGGCTATGACGTAGCGGTCATAGATTGGCAGTCGCCGAACAAGGGCTGGGGTGCATACGACCTCGCGTACTTCATCTGCGGCAGTTTCGACGCAGATCTTCGCCACAAGCACGAGAGCGCGTTGTGCGACCTCTACTACGAAACGCTTACGACGAACGGCGTTCGGAATTACGACCGCGGCCAGTTCGATATCGACTACGCGCGCTCATTGCTTGTGTATCTCGCGATCTTTGTGATCAACGCGGCGACTCTGGACATGGCGAATGATCGCGGCCTTGCGCTGTTCCGCGCGATTTACAATCGGCTCAACGGCTCGATAGCTGACGCGAACGCGCTCACGTACCTGCCGGCCTGAATCGTCGATCCTCGACCGGGGATACGAAAAAGCCCACCTCAGGTGGGCTTAGATGGCGGGTAATGGCGACCCCGAAGGGATTCGAACCCTCGATCTCCACCGTGACAGGGTGGCATGTTAGACCGCTACACCACGGGGCCGCGGCGCACTGTCAGTCTAGAAGCGACTGTGGAGGGTGTCAATCGCGCGACCGAACTAGGTCGAAAGCCACTGTTCGTAGTTGTACTGCGCGAGACTGCCGAGCAGGCCCGGCCGCCGGTTCTGGACCTGCTTCCACGCGGCTGAATATGCGCTCGCGGTGAACAGCGGGAGCAGCGGTCGTGCATCGAGGGCTTTGCGCTGGACGTCCAGAATCGTGCTAGCCGCAATGGCCTTGTCGCCTTCTCCCCATGACCGTTCGATCAGGGCATCCATTTCTCCGTCGGCGAACGCGAACGGACTCGCCGTGCCATCGGGGCCGCGCGAGTGGTAAAAGCGCAGGGGGACGTCTGGCGATTCGTATGGCAGATGGGCGATCAACGTGGCGTCGAAGTTGCCGCCGCGAAAGTTGGAGAACCATGTCAGGACATCGAGCAGTTTGAGCGTGGCTGGCAATCCGACCGATGCGAGTAGAACCGAGATCTCTTCGGCGAGGCGTTTCATCTGTGGGACATCGGCCACCTGAAGCTCAATGGTCGCGCCAGAGGCGCCGGCGGCAGCCAGCAGCTGGCGCGCCTGCGTTCGTCGTTCTTCGATGGGTTCGTCGGCGCCGGAGGCAGCGATCAGATCCGAACTCGGCAAGGACCACGAGCCTTCGCCAAGGGCCGGATTGACGGCACCAAGTATTGTGCCATCGCCCGCAGCGACGTTGCGGATCAGGGTTTCACGATCGAGCGCGAGGTCAATCGCTTGTCGTACGCGGGGGTCGACGAATGGTGGGCGGTCGATCCTGAAGCCCAGAGCTGTGGACGAGAGGCTGATTTCGGGCGTGAGTTCTATATCGGAGTTCTCATCGCTGAGGACCTCGAGCTCTTGTCGCGATCCGGCGGTGACGAGGTCCACCTCGTGTTCTCGCATGGCATCGAGTTTCGCTGCGTTGTCTCCGTAGACCTGCCACTCCATCGCATCCAGGTAGGGAATCGGCGATCGGTAGTACTTGTCGTGACGAGTCAGGGTCACACGGTTCGTTGGATCTGCCGAGGAGAGCTGAAACGGACCAGTCCCGGCGGCCTGTGTGTAGAGGCTGGCGCTAGATTCGATGAACTCAGTCGGAATGATGGCGCCCGCTGAGATGTCACCGAGGTAGCCTAGGCTGTACCGGTATGGCCGCTTCGTGGTCACCTTTAAGGTGACTGCATCGACGACCTCGGTGCTGTCGAGGATTTCCGTGTGAAACGTGCGGGTCGGCGCGAGGGCGTTCTTGCGAAAACGCTCGATTGATGCGGCTGCGTCTTCGGCGCTTAGGTCACGGCCGTTCGTCGGCTCGACATCTTGAAATACGACGTCGTCTCGGAGGTGAAACACGTACGTCGTTTCGTCCGGCTGCTCGACCTCGTCCGCCTGGTCATAGATCACGGCCTCATCACGCGGATCAATGTGCAGGAGGTAGCCGTAGAGTCTCGCCGTAATCGCGAGGCCGGTACCAGCTTCCGTTTGCGGATCGAGCCCGGAGAACGGACTAGTTGTGCCTGTCCGCAGCACGCCGCCTTCTTGAGGTTGCGTCGAGTCTGGCTCGTCAGCCCCGCAGGCAGCCAAGGCGACGCTGGCGATTGAGATGGCGGCGCCACCGGCAAGCGCGCGCCGTCTGGACACGCGACGAAGTCCGTACTTCGACCAGAAGCCGTGCTCCGCTTGCGTCATCGAGTCGTGGCCCTCGTGGTGTGGATCTTAGTGCCCTGAACTTGACGCCATTGTATCGCTCACGTCGTCCGACGAAGGGGCCAGATCTCGCTTGACATTGGAATACCCCGTGCTATCGTGCGCTGACGAAACTGTCAGGGGAAAGGCCAAAACGTTGCCGTTTCTGAAGCCAGACGCCGTTGATCACCACATTCTCAGCATATTGGAGCACAACGGCCGTGCGACCAACCGCGAGATAGCAGAGTCCGTCGGCGTCTCCGAGGGCACGGTCCGCAACCGCATTGAGCGCCTCATCCGGGACGATGTCCTGCGCATCGTCGGGGTGACTAACCCGGCACGGCTTGGCCTTAATACGGCCGCGGTCATCAGCATCTCCGGTGAACTTGCGCGGATCACTGAAATCGCTGAACAAATCGCCGAGGCGGACGGTGTTGTGTATGTCGGATACACCACCGGAAACGCCGATATCATCGCGCTCGCGTTCTTCCCGAGCAACGACGACCTTACGGACTTCATGACAAAGACGCTGGCCGGCATCCAGGGCATCCTGAAAGCCGAGACCAACATCATTTTGAAGCCCGTCCGCAGCATGTTCCCCGCGTCGCCGATGAGCGTCATCAGCCGCGGGCCTTCGCCGGTTGTCTCCAAGGCCTAGCGCCCCGTTCGGGCCACATAGGAAGCGCTCATGATCGACAGGATCAGCACCGAACCTGCGAAGCGGGTCACGACGTTTGACCATGACGGCAAGGAGAACGGCTGGCTGCAGGAGCTGTTCAAGGACGGTGACAAGACCGTCGCCTACCTGACGGTTGCGGCGCCTGGCGCGTTCAAGGGATATCACCTCCATCGCGTACGAGTCGCCCGCTACGTCTGTGTCCGCGGGCGGATGCGCATCATCCTCTACAGCGGCGGCCCGGACTGGAAGCGCGAGGAGCACATCCTCGACGCCGCCACTCCCACGCGGCTGTTCATCCCGATCGATATTGCGACGGGACTCGAGAACATCGGCGACGAAGAAGGCTGGCTCATCAACTATCCAGATCCGCCCTACGACCCCAGCCTCAAAGACGAGCAGGTCGAGTACTCCCAGGCTGAACTTGAAACCGGAGTCGTGAAGTGACCGCCGCGCGTGTCGCCGCTGTGCGTGCTCTCGCGGACGACCTCCGCTCGATAAGCGACGAGTACACCGGCACCTGCACGTGGGCGCTGACGGATCTCGTCTCGGGCGAACACATCGGCCACAACGAAGGCGCGGTGATGCCGACGGCGTCACTGATCAAGGTGCCTGTGCTCGTAGCCCTCTATCAGGCCGTCCACGACGGGAAACTGCGTCTCGACGACCGCGTGGCTTACGGCGAGGAGCATCGCGTGCTCGGCTCCGGAGTCCTGAGCAAACTCTCGTTCGGCGTCGAGATGACGGTCCGCGACGCTGCGACACTGATGATGATCATCTCCGACAACAGCGCAACAAACATGTGCGTCGACATGGCAGGTCTGAACGAAGTCAACGGGCTGATGGAGCGCCTCGCGCTCCACAATACGCGCCTGTTTCTGCGCCTTGGCGATCGTTCCGCCGGCGTCGACCCGCGGAAGATGTCCGTATCGTCGGCGGCGGACATGTGCGCCCTATTCGCGCTCATCGCCCGTCACGAAGCCGTCTCTATCGAAGCGTCAGAGGACATGCTCCGCATCATGCGCCGCAGCGACTACCGGCATGAGCTCTCCGCTGAACTCCCGTGGAACGAGATGAACATGCTCCCGCCCGACCCGCGCACAGCCTGGGTCGCCGAAAAGGGCGGCTCGTTCCTGAACGGCGTCCGCACCGGCGGTGCAGTCATGCACGGCCCCAGCGGGGAATTCGCGATGGCCGCTTTCTGCGAGGGTGGCACAGGCCCCGGCACCGGTCGCGGGTCCGAGGGCAACCGAATGGTGGGGCGATTGGGCAAGGCTGCTTGGGACGCCCTCGCTGGCTAGTGTGCTTCGATCGCCGACTCGATGACGGCGATTGCTGCCGCGACTGACGCCGGCTCCGCGTCGCCATCATTGACCCGTGAGAGCGCGACTAGTCCTTCGCGCGCGCGTTCGTGGATCGTCCACATGGCGGGTGAACCGCTGTTGAAGCCTCCCTCGACGATCTCAACCAACGACGTCAGCGACCGCCGTCGCAGTTTGTAATCGATGATCGCCAGCCGCATCTCTGCGAGCAAGTCCGCGTCGGTGCGAGTCTCACTTCGTACCGTACCGCCGCCGACAATTCGCGCAGGAGCGCCGACAACCGTCGTGTTCGCGGGCACGTCGTCGATGACAACGGCATTAGCGCCGATACGCGCGTGGTCACCGACCGTCACGGGCCCGAGAATCTTGGCGCCTGTGCCAATATGTACTTCATCACCGATCGTTGGTCCTTGCGCGCTAAACCCCAGCTTGCGGCTGTTGGAGAGCCCGATCGTCACCCATGGATTAATTTGGCAGTGCTTGCCGATCTTCGTTTGGCCATCGATCACGACGTTGCCGTGAGTCATCATCAGGCCAGGTCCCACTTCGACGGCGTTGCCGATGGACACGCCGAACAGCATGCGAGAGACGGTGTCGCAGAAGCCGGGTAGGATCGGCAAATGCGAGGCGCGCAGCCGCATCTTCAGACGAAAGAGGAACACCGCCAACCAGGATTCCGCGAACGCGACAAAGAGCCAGCGTCGCACGCGCGCGTTCCGGTTCGCCCAGAACGGTGCATCCGGAATTGCCGTGAACGAGAAGGGCACGTGCGCGTCGAAGTCTTGCGTCAGGTCGCCCGGCATGCCGTGCTCAATTCGGCGCATCCGTCCGGCGCCAGACGGAGATGATCATGTCGGAATGCCACGGGCGACGATTCGCGTAGGCATTGAGCCTCGTCCATACGCTGCGTGACAGGCCTTCGGGCAGACGATCCAGCAATGAACCCCAGCCAAACATCAGCCAAAACATCGAAAGCCCGAAGCAACGATCGAGCTCGAGAACTTCACCGCCGAGCGAACGAACATACGGCAGATCGCCCTTCACGTTGTGGTCTTCCGGTGTCTCCCAGTAGCGTCGCCACGGCGGACGAGGTCTGCCAAGCCTCCACTTCAGGCGATCGACGTTTCGGCCCAGTCTGCAGGACAGGCTCTCGAAGTTCGCCAGCGCGATGACCACGCGGCCGTCAGGCTTGGTGACGCGGGCCGCTTCGCGCATGAATGCATGGCCATCCACGAAGTGGTCAAGTGAACCCTGGCAGATCACTCGGTCGAATGTGCTGTCGGGGAAGGGCAGGCTCTCCGCGATGCTACGAACCATGACTGCCCCGCTCTCGGGTTGGATGTACCGTCCGAGGCCAATCATCTCCTGAGACGCTTCGGCCCCAACGGCGGCACATCCGCCCTCAGCGATCCGCATTGCGACCTTGCCTGTTCCGCAGGCAACGTCGAGGACAAGGCCGCCAGGCACTTCGGTAGCGAGATCCACCATCGCGTTCTCGATAGCTTCATAGATCCACACCGAGTCTCGCGTGGTGCCCGCGAGGAAGTCATCGATCGAATACGTGAGATCGAACTCCGGCGTCGTGGGTGAAGGTGCGGTTTCGACGGTCATTGTCCCTATGGTACCGGCTACGTTTCGGAAGTGCCGTTGGAGCCAACCGCCGTTGCGACGTGTAGTGGCCGCGGGGCAGAGTCTTCCTTCACGACACCTAGCACGACTTCAAACTCCTCGAACCCACCGAACAGCGGGGCGAACCAGCGCTCGAAGCGATACTGGCTGCCGCGGCTGCCGTTCGCCAGCTTCTCGATGAACTGCGCGAAAGGGCCGCGTGCGAGGGCAAGGCCACCATCACCGTCGCCACGCCCTGCCGCAACGCGAAGCCGCGCTCGCTCGACGGTGAACGTGGCAGGGGAGTGGGCATCCCACGGCTTCGACTTCGGGTCGTAGTAGTTGAAGGTGTTGAGCGTGAGGAGCGGCTTCGGCCTCGGGTCACGCGAGACCGCGAGTGCCGAAGACGCATGCGGCAGCCGAAGGTGGATGAGTGCGCCGGGTTTGCTCACGCGCCACAGCTCATCGAGCGTGGCCGAGATGTCGCCTCGTCGCCCGATGGCGTCGTCTACGTACATCTCATCGACGACGCTGGCCTTCAGTGGTAATCGTGGGCTGCACTCGGAAATCATCGCGACACCGGGCAGCGCGGCGGGGCCGACGCGAATCGCGCGCGAGGAGCGACGCGCGCGGCCCGTGAAGTCGAGGCGCACCATCATGTCGCGACCGCCTGCGCAGACTTGAGCCGCTGCCGTTCTTCGACCTGGAGTGCGAGCAGCGCTTCAACACGCGCGAGATATCCGTGGACGACTTGTTGTGGCGTGCCTTCGTCAGTGATGCGACCCTGCTCCAACAGCACTGCACGATCACAGAACTTGGGCACGCTGAGCATGTCGTGGGTGACGAGCACGAGAGTCACGCCTTGCGATCGCAAGCCGTGGATGTGATTCATGCATTTCTCTTGAAACTGCGCGTCGCCGACAGCGAGGACCTCGTCGATCAGGAGCACCTCCGGCTTCACGTGTACGGCGACGGAAAAGCCGAGGCGAAAGAACATGCCTGACGAGTATGTCCGCATGGGCTGGTCGATGAACTGCCCGAGCTGGGAAAACTCGATGATCTCTGGCAACACCTCGCGCGCCTCAGCGAGCGTCAGCCCGAGCAGCACGGCATTGAGCAGCGCGTTCTCGCGTCCGGTGATCTGCGGATGGAAGCCGGAGCCGAGTTCGAGTAGGCCTACAACGCGGCCGTTGGCGATCACCTTGCCTGAAGTCGGTGGCGCGATCCCCGCCATGATGCGGAGGGTCGTGCTCTTACCGCTGCCGTTCGGGCCGACGATACCGACGCTCTCACCACGCTTGATGCGTAGGGATACGTTGTCGAGGGCGACGAAGGGCCGCCGCGCATTCGAAAGAAAGCGTGGCAGATGCAGCAGCATCGATTTCACGTCTGTTGCTTCCTTCTGGAGCGAGAGGGAGTAGTGCTTCGAGACGCTCTCGAAGGCTATGGCGGTATCGGCGTGGATGTCAGAGGGCATCGGCAAAGCCCCCCTGCATTTGGCGGAATGAGAACGATCCGAGCGCGGCAAAGATAATCGCGAAGACAATCGCGGGCAAGAGCGAAAGGCCGGGAATCTGATTCTGAAGGAATACGTCTCGCCATCCCTCAATGATGGATGCCATCGGATTGAGAATTAGCAGCCAATCCTGGTAGCGCTCCGGGACGATGGAGAGTGGATAGATGACTGGAGTCAGATAGAACCAGATGAGGCCCACGAACACGTCCGTGAGGTGCTCGAGGTCGCGGAAGTAGACGTTGAAAGACGCGAGTAACAACACGATGCCCATGATAAGGAGGCCCTGCACGGCGACCAGATATGGGATGCCGATGAGCCAGGTCCAGTCGGGCACATAGCCTCGCCAGAGCAGCAGGATGATGAGCACAGGGATGGAAAGCGCAAACTGGATGCCGTTGTTGAGGACAGTCGCGAACGGCAGGACGAAGCGCGGGAAGTAGACCTTTTTAATCAGCGCGCCGTTGGATGCAAAGGAGCCGACGCACAGCGTGAGAGATGTATGGAACCACGTCCACGCGAAGAGACCCGCGAGCAGCACGAGGCCGTAATCTTCGACGTCGAGGCGGATGATCTTGCTGAAGACGACATAGAGGACAGCGCCTTGAAGAAGCGGCCGCACAAGCGACCACAGGTAGCCGAAGAACGTGTCCTGGTACCGGAGTTTTAGTTCGCGGAACGTCAGGAGATACAGCAGATCGTAGGCTCTTCGAGCCTGCCGGTTCATGACCACCGCGCTCAACCTCAGACCGTCCGGCCGCCCAACGTGGCGTTTCCCGGGCGACGTGCCCGCGCTCCAACATCGGCCTCATGCCCAGTCTGGGGCAAATGCTAACACATCCGTTCGATAGGGTCGTTTGTTGGACGGAGCTAGCAGTTCGCCGTCGCGACGACTTGCTCGCAGGTCGAGACTTCCTTCACCTCGACGGTGCCGACCATGCCGAACGGCTTCGCGAAGTCATCGACCTTCGACTGGTCGTCGGCTTCGAGGACGAGCATCATACGGTGCTCACCAGGATGCACGATGTCCGACACGATCTTGATGCCGAACTTGTCGGCGGATTCCTGCGAGACGTGCGAGCCAAGCATGCGCATCAAGTCAGGCTTCTGCGTCGGGCATGTCTCGGCGGTGTGCGTGTGTTCGACGTAATAGAGCGGCATTGGGGCTCCCTTGCGCTGGTCGTTCAATACATTGTCGCACAACGGCCATCAGGCGCGCGAGTTACGCAACGACCGCTGCGCGATCTCGACCGCCGCCAGTTCGTCCTGCGAAGAATCCATGACCGTGCGCTGGCGCGTCTCCGTGACGTGAAGGTAGATCTGCGTCGTGTTGGGGTTCGTGTGGCCGAGGAGTTCTTGTACGACACGCAGTTCTGCTCCGTTGTCGAGGAGGTGCGTGGCGAACGAGTGGCGCAGGAGGTGGGGATGAACACGCTCATCGATGCCGGCTTTGAGCGCGTACTTGCGTACGAGTATCTGGATGGCGCGCTGCGTCAATCGTGAACCGAAGCGGTTGATGAAGACGGCGATTTGAATGTTGGATGTTGGATGTTGGATGTTGGAATCGCCGGTCGCGACGTTTCCTTTTCGTTCGAGCAGCAATGGTCGCCCGTCCGCGAGGTAGCGCTCGAGTGCGACGCGCGCAGGCTCGCCGATTACGACGATGCGCTCTTTGTTGCCTTTGCCGCGCACCCGCAGCGCGAGGTGTTCGATGTCGATGTCGCCGGTGTCGAGGCCGTGAGCTTCTGACACGCGGAGACCGCTAGCGTACATCACTTCGAGCAGTGCCCGGTCGCGGAGTTGCGCCGGCTTGGTTCCTTTTGCTGCGTCGAGAAGCGCGGTCACGTGGTCGAGCGTGAGGATGTGTGGGAGGCGCTTCGCCTGTTTGGGGCCGCTGACGAGAGCAAGCGGATCATCGCGCATCTCGCCTACGAGCCGCAGCCACCGATAGAACGACTTCACGGTGCTGACCCGTCGTGACACCGAACCCTGCGCAACGCCGGCTTCCTGCATCTCGGCGATGTAGGAGCGGAAGCGCGAGCGGACGATGCCAGTCAGTGAGATCGCATTCTCGTCGAGCCACCCAAAGTAGTGCTGCAGGTCGCTGCGGTAGTTGCGGAGTGTGAAGTCAGAGAGATTCCGCCCACCCTTGAGGTCGGCGATGTAGCGCGCGAGGAGGACGTTGTTCCGGTCGTCGGTCGCCGGTCTTCGGTCGTCGGTGTCGGCCGCAATGGCCGATGTAGGGGCGCCGCTTGGCGCGCCCGCAGACGCCGGTGCAGGGTAGTGTCGCATAGTGCGATCATCGCACGCGCGACGAGGTCGCGGCTATTGGGAAGAACCCCTAAGGACGTGATGTCCGTTTGGTCGTTCCGAGGGGTTCCCAATGGATGCGCTTGTATGGAATCTCTGGGTCGGTCCGATGCGGTTGATTTCTCCAGCACTCAACGGCGCCCCATGCACTCATGAGGTTGGGTGGAAGGGACGCTCGAAAGCGGGACACTTCCGACTCATCAAGATCCATCGGCAGATTCTCAACGAACGAAACGATGATCGGCTCACGAAGATCGTGACTCCCACGTAGAAGGCCTTCTTCGAGTGCTCCGAACGCTCGCTCGCTCGCGGGCGCAACGCGCGCCTTGGTGTTCCGTCGGTTAGCTCCCTTCGTGCCGGTCGGAGCTTTGCGCGCGACCTGTTCTGAGCGCCACAGCTGCACGACGAAGCGCCCGAGAGCCGCGAACATCAGATGATCCAGAAACGAGTCGCCGTAGAAGTCAAGTTCTTTCGCGTACGTATCAGAGAATTCAGGCAGCGCGGGCAGCAGCAGGTCTTCCCAGAAGGCTCGTCCGGCAGGAATCGGTTCCTGTTCCATAAGCCAAAGCTTACTGGCTTGGGCTCACCAGCGACGGCGGCACATGCCAGTGGGGTGGTGTTCCGCAGGTGAAGTCCACCGGGCGATATTTCTCGTGCCGAGTGCCACGTCACGCTTGGTCTTCGATTGGCAGCCTGATCCAGTATCTGCTCGGAGACGGCGGAGTTCGAGCAGCCCCGAGAGAGGGTAAGGTAATTGATCACTTGACGACTTAGTATTCGGAAACTTTTTTCGGGAGCACTTTTTCCAGCGGACGCCCGAACCTACTGCATTGCCGCGACCGGCCGTCCAGGCAGATCCAGGTCAGGCGCCGGCGGGGCAGGGTTTGTGAGGCCGTACATCAGGTTCGAGGGGACCTGCTCACGCAGTTCGTCGATCGTCCACATGCCTTGCTTCTGGATCTGGCGCATCGCCGTCTCCTCATGCGCCAGAGAGATGCGACCACCGGCGACGTAGAACACCTTCCCGTTCACGTTCCACGCCTCGTCACAGGCGAGGAATACCGTCATTGGCGCGACATACTCCGGCTCGCGCATCGGCGGCACCGTCGACTCACGTGGCGCCGGGCGCGGCGCCGGAGATGCAGTACCGGCTCGCGCGCGGAGCTGGCTGGCGTTCTGCGGGATCGTCGCCGTCATGCGGGTCGCCGCACCGGGAGAGATCGCATTGCAGGTTACGCCGTAGCGCCCGAGATCGCGCGCGACGACGCGCGTGAATCCTGCGATGCCGGCCTTCGCCGCTCCGTAGTTCGATTGCCCGGGCAGGCCACCGAGGCCGGAGATGGACGAGAAGTTGATGATGCGCCCGTAGCGCTGCTGGCGAAAGATGATCGAAGCCGGTTTGGTCGTCGCGTAGTGGCCCTTGAGGTGCACGGCGATGACGTCGTCCCACTCCTGCTCGGCCATATTGAAGATCATGCGGTCGCGGAGGATGCCCGCGACATTCACCAGAATGTCCAGTCGCCCGAACTCGTCGAGCGCCTGCTGGATCATGCGCTCACCGCCATCGACGGTAGCAACGGTATCGAAGTTCGGCGCTGCTTTGCCGCCCGCAGACTTGATCTCGTCGACGACCTCCGCGGCGGGGCCGCTGTCAGGCTTCGAGCCATCGACGTTGACACCGAAGTCGTTGACGACGACGGCGGCGCCTTCCTGGGCGAGGAGCTTTGCGACGCCACGGCCAATGCCGCGCCCGGCACCGGTGACGACCGCTACGCGACCATCAAGTCGTCCCATGGTTACGCCTCCGCCTGCACAGGTCGCCCTGGTACTTCGAGGTCGGGTGGCGGTGGCGCAGGGTTCGATGTTCCGGCCATAAGTTGTCCGGGCACAATTTCGCACAGTTCGTCGAGCGTCCACATGTCGGGCTTCCAGATCGTCCGCATCGGCGTCGGGTGCCAGGCGAGTCCGACGCTGCCGCCGGCGACGTGGAAGATCTGGCCGTTGACGTTCCACGCGTCGTCTGTCGCGAGATACGCGGCCATTGGCGCGACGTATTCCGGTTCGCGGAGTTGCATCGCGGCGGAAGGCGGGCGATTGGAGGCGGCGCCCGTTATCCCGGCCCGGGCTCGTAGCTGCCGCGCGGAGTCGGGGACGGTAGCGGTCAGGCGCGTCGCCGCGCCCGGTGCGATGGCGTTGCAGGTGACGCCGTAGCGGCCGAGGTCCTTAGCGACGACGCGGGTGAAGCCAGCGATGCCGCTTTTCGCCGCACCGTAGTTCGCCTGCCCGGCGTTGCCGATGATGCCCGACGTCGACGACATGTTGATGATGCGGCCATGACGCTGCTGGCGCATGATGATGGACGCGGGCTTCGTGCAGTTGAAGTGACCCTTGAGGTGGACGGCGATGACGGCGTCCCAGTCCTCTTCGGACAGGTTGAAGATCATGCGGTCGCGGAGGATACCGGCGTTGTTTACCAGAATGTCGAGCTGACCGAACGCGTCGAGTGCGGTCTGGATCATGCGCTCGGCGGCAGCAGCGTCGGCGACCGTGTCGTGGTTCGCGAAGGCTTCGCCGCCAGCGGCCCTGATCTCCGCGACAACCTGGTCAGCGGGTCCCGCGTCTGTGCCTGTGCCGTCGGGATGGACGCCAGGGTCGTTCACGATGACCTTCGCGCCTTCCTGGGCGAAGAGCAGCGCCATACCACGGCCGATGCCGCGACCGGCGCCTGTGATGACGGCAACCTTGCCTTCAAGCGCGCCCATGTTGGTGCGTTATCCCTTGCTCGGCAGCGCGACGACAGCCGTGCCCGGCGTCGTCTTTTTGCCGTCCGCGTCTTCCGTCCAGACGTCGAGCTCGACGATGTTCTCGCCACCCTCCTGCTTCTTGGCGGTGACGACGCCTTTGACCTTGATCGGCGTGTTGATGAGGTCCATGCCACGGTAGCTCACGCCGAACTTCTTCACGCGCCCCTTGTAGCCGGCAAACGCGAAGACGATGCGGCCGACCTGCGCGTACTTGAAGCGACCGTGGACGATGTTGTCAGCGATGCCCATGCCCTTGAGCATCGGGAACTTCTCATCGAAATGGAGCGGGTTGAAGTCTCCACTGCCCGCCGCGAACTTCACGAGCTGCTGCTTGTCCGGCTGAATCGTGAACTCCGGCAGTTCTTGGCCTTCCTTCACGTCGTCGAAGTACGTCTGCTCTGCCATGTGTGATGTTCCTTTCGCAGCGGACTGTCTAGCCGATGTGAATCGAGGTGAGGCGCTGCTTGGCGACCACCTTGCCAGACTCCTGATTCTTGTAGACGGCTTCGTTGGTGACGAAGACCATGTTGCCCCGCACCCGCACATCGGCGAGTGACGATGTCTCGACGAGCATGTCCCCGGCGCAGATGTAGTCGAGGTACTCAGTTTCGGTGCCGCCGTCGAGGAGTCCCTTCGTCGGGAGGTTGAGCCGGGCGCCGCCGCCGGCACGCCGTGGGAAGCCGAAGGTGCCGTCGTTGGTGTCGGGGTGGAACGTCGGTGTTCCAATATAGCCGAGGGGCGCGACGATGCTGCGGAAGCCCTGCGACTTCGCGAAGTCCACGTCGTAGTGGATGGGATCGACGGAGCCGATGCCACGCGCATACATGCGGATGCTCGTCGTGGTCGCTTCGTAGGTCCAAGGGGGGCCTTCGACGCCGTACTGGGCCTTAACCTCGTCTGTGACTTCAAATACTTCTGCCAAAGGGGTTTCTCCTGTTCGTGCCGGGGCTAGGCGACCCGGAGTGACTCAGTTCTTGCTGGGCAGCGCAACGGTAGCGGTACCTGGGGAAGTCTTCTTTCCGGCTGGATTCTCGGTCCAGATGTCTAGCTCGACGAAATTCTTGCCGTTCTCGGTGTACTTCTTCGTGACGACTCCACGACAGCGAATGTCTTCGTTGGGGTAGTCCATGCCGCGATAACTGCAGCCAAACTTCCGTAGTTCGCCCTTCGGCCCCATCCAGTCATGGACGAGCTGACCGAGGAATGCGTGCTTGAGAGCGCCGTGAACGATGAGCCCGGGAAGCCCCGTGCCCTGGGCGAAGTCCTTGTCATAGTGAATCTGGTAGAAGTCGCCGGAGCCTGCCGCCCACAGCACAAGTTGCTGCGTCGAGCAGTTCTTCTTGAGTTCCGGTATCTCCAGACCTTCGGCGACGTCTTCGAAGAACACCTGTGACATAAGCGCCCCCGGTACTAGTACTGGATCGTCGTGCCGTACATCTTGGCGACGACCTTGCCGTCCTGGTTTGTGTACGTGGTCTCGCGCTTCGTGATGAGCATCGGTCCGATCGAGCCCGTCGTCTCTTCGAAGCCGGCGATCTTGCCGCGAACGGTGATGGTGTCGCCGGCGCAGATCACGTCGTTTTCTGGGAAGTATTCGTATTCTGTGCCGCCGTTTAGGACGCGCTTGTAGGGGATGCTGTAACCGCGGCCGGACATTTCGGCAGGCCCCGCAGGTGGGCGGTTGGGGTTGAAGATGGGTGTGCCAAGGAAGCCGGGCGAAGCGACAATGTCGCGGTACCCCGCCGCCTTCGCTGCATCGACGTCGTAGAAGATCGGGTCGGCGTGGCCAACCGAGCGGGCGAACATGCGGCAGTTCGTGCGCTCGACTTCCAGCGTGGCGGGGGCGCCTTCGACCCCGACTATGGCGCGCATCTCATCGGTGATAACAGAGGGGTTTGTTGTCGTCACGAGTCGCGACCTCCCGAAATCTCACGTGAACGTGAGGTGCAGAGCTTCGAGATGATACGACCGGCCACCCGTAGCGTCAACGAACCGGAGGCGATGACAAGACGCGATTTCTTGATCATGCGCCAGTCCCACGTTAGACTTGCCGCGCTTTGAGGGGGTGCCTCGCACCTCCTTTTGTGTGTCCGAGATTCAACCAGACTTGACAAGCTGTCGCAGATGTCAGCACGACGTGGCTCGCTGAAGCGCGAGCGGGAGGAGATCGCCGATGGAACTGATTTGGATAGTGCCCATAACGGGAGCCATGGCGGTACTTTTCGCAATGTGGCTGGCTCGGGACGTGCTCGTCCGAGACACAGGCACACCGGCGATGCAGGAAATCGCCGACATGATCTTTGAAGGCGCGATGGCGTTCCTGTCGCGACAATACAAAACGATTGGCATCCTGGCGGTGGTCACGGCGGTTGGCGTGACGGCTCTTGTCGGGGTGATTTCTGAGGGTGTCCGGGACATCATTCCGGTCGACGGCGGCGTTGGCTTCGGTGACGTGGTTGTCGATCGCTGGGAGGAAGGTGTCCTCACCGGAGTCGCATTCCTGGTTGGGGCATTCTGCTCCGCGTTGGCGGGCTACATCGGCATGTTCATCGCGGTGCGGTCGAACATCCGGACAGCAGCGGCGGCACAAATCAGTCTCAAAGAAGCAATTACCGTCTCGCTTCGCGGCGGGGCCGTATCCGGCTTCCTCGTCGTAGCATTGAGCCTTCTCGGCGTTTCCGGCATTTTCTTTTTTTACAGCAAGGTGCTCGGCAATCCGTACAGCATCACGCCGTTCCTCATCATCGGATTTGGGTTTGGCGCCAGCTTTGTGGCCCTGTTTGCCCAGCTCGGCGGAGGAATCTACACCAAGGCTGCTGATGTAGGTGCTGACCTCGTCGGCAAGGTCGAAGCTGGAATCCCCGAAGATGACCCTCGCAATGCGGCCGTCGTCGCCGACCTCGTCGGGGACAACGTCGGCGACTGTGCCGGCCGTGGCGCCGACTTGTTCGAATCCATGTCGGCTGAGAACATCGGTGCGATGATTCTGGGTGTCGCCATCTACACAGTCACTGGGAATATCGAATGGATCATGTTCCCGCTCATTCTGCGGTCGTTCGGCATTCTTGCCGCGATGGTCGGGCTCATCTCTGTGCCGTTCTTCGTCAGCACAGACCCTAAGAGCAATCAGGATCCGATGCAGCCCCTAAACTACGGGTTTTACATCGTTTCCGCGCTCTCTGTGGTCGGGCTCTTCATCACGACGTACATCATGCTCGACTCCGAGTGGTATTGGTTCTTCTTCTGCGGTCTCGTCGGCATCGTCACGGGCATCGCGTTCGTCTATATCACCCAGTACTACACGGCGGGTTCTTGGCGGCCAGTTCAGGAGATCGCACAGGCTTCGCGAACGGGTCCGGCAACGAACGTCATCATCGGCACCGCTGTCGGATTCGAAACAACGGCGGCCACTGCCATTTCCATCGCGTTAGCGCTCGTGATTTCGTTCTCGTTGGGAGCGCAAGCCGACATCGAGGGCATCCCGCCCTTCACCGTGGGAATCTTCGGTACCGCAGTGGCGACGATGGCGATGCTCATGTCCGCGGCCTACATCCTGGCGATGGATACCTTTGGTCCAATCACAGACAACGCTGGCGGCATTACGGAAATGGCCGGCGCGCCTGAGAGCGCCCGGGAGATAACGGACAAGTTGGACTCAGTCGGCAATACAACGAAGGCACTTACGAAGGGATACGCGGTGGCCTCGGCCGGTCTGGCAGCGTTCCTACTGTTTTCGGCCTATCTCGACAAGATCAAGGAACGTCTTGGTGTCCCGCTGACAGCGGAACTTCCGATCGACCTTGCCAATGTTGATGTGTTCGCCGGCGGCCTTCTCGGTGTGATGTTGGTGTTCGTCTTCGCTTCGTTGGCTATTCGGGCGGTAGGCAGCGCTGCCGGGGCGATTATCGAGGAAGTTCGGCGCCAGTTTCGCTCCGACCCGGGAATTCTTGCTGGAACATCGCGGCCTGACTACGGCCGGGCCGTCGATATCACCGCCAAGGCGGCACTCCGCGAGATGATTCTTCCGGGCATCCTCGCGGTCGGCCTGCCGGTCGCCGTTGGCCTCATCTTCCGATTCACACGCGATTCAGTTGTGACCGTCGCCCTTGACGAGTCGGCATGTGCAAGCTCTGCGGGTCAATTCATCGAAGGAGCCTGCCAATTCAGTGATGCGTCAGGGTGGCTGGCCGTGTCCGGCATGCTCATCATCGGCACCATCGGTGGCATCCTGATGGCTACCGTGCTCAACAACGGCGGTGGGGCCTGGGACAACGCGAAGAAGTTCATCGAGTCTGGCGGCCTGAAGGACGAGCAGGGCAATGTGCTCGGCAAGGGGAGCGAGGCTCACAAGGCGGCCGTTGTCGGAGACACGATCGGCGACCCGTTCAAGGACACCGCTGGTCCCTCGCTTCACGTTTTGATCAAGCTACTCGCGACGATCTCGCTGGTGCTCGCACCATTGTTCATAGCGTCATAAACGGCTGCTGGCGGGCCGCCAACCACAACTAGTTGAGAGAGCTCCTCTGTTCTTCGGAGGGGCTCTCTCTTGTTCCTGTCCTTTGCGCGTCGCGAGGAGCTACGCCTGACCGTCCGACTCGTCATCAGATGTATTCGAGCTACCTGGCGTTGCAATGTCTTCGAGATGCTGCGGCCACGACTGCGCCCACTGCTCCGGTTCGAATGTGTAGCTGTCCGAGATTTGGCCGCGGGCCAGCTTTCGCAGAGGGAGTGTGCGCGGCATTGGGAGGTCTGTGAGCATGAAGTCGACCGGGCGCTTGTAGGGCGCGATGTCTTCCTCGTGTCGCTCGATCTCTTCCTGGACGAGGGTGCGCACGCGATCGGCGTCGCCGAGGCCACCTTCGCCAAGTCGTTCCAGAATGGCATCGCGGTTTGGATAGACAATCGCCCACGCCTGGGTCTTCCCACGGATCTTGCGACCGATCACCGCGATATCTTCAATCAAAGGGCTTCGCTCTAACTTTTCCTCGACCTCGTCGGGGTGAACCTTTTCCCCTGAGTCAAGCACGATGACGAACTTGCTGCGTCCGGTGATCCAGACGTTGCCTTCTGCATCGATGCGCCCAACATCACCCGTACGTAGCCACTCACCGACCTTTGCGTTTTCAGTGGCTTCTTCGGCCTGCCAGTATCCGGGCATCACGTTGTCGCCGCGCGCCACCAGCTCACCTTCGCCATGGAGGTGGACGTACAGCTCCTTCTCCGGAACATCGATAAGGGCGATTTCGACACCGTCCAACGCGGGCCCGACGGTTCCGAGCCGCTCTTCGTAGTAGCTCGACATGTAGAACTTACGCGGGTTCCAGCGCTGTGCGGCGAGACAGGGGGCGGCCTCGGTGAGGCCCCAGCCCTGAATGATCGGCAGGCCGATCTTCGCGAAGTTGAGGCCAACCTGAGGATTGAGAGCCGCACCGCCATTCACGGCGAATCGAATGCTTCCGCCGAGCTTGGCGTGCAATTCGCGGAAGACGATCCGCCCGATGTTGACGCCAGTGCGCTTCTTCGTCGCCTCGGCGATGCGCATACCCTTCTTGAAGGTTTCCATGCGCCCTTGGACCTCGATGCTGTGAAGGATGTTTCGCCACATCACTTCGAAGAGTTGCGGAACGCCAAGGAAGATTGTGGGTTTCACTTCCGCCATGCGATCGCGAATGCGTCGAAGGTCGTTCTCGAATGTGACTTCGCCACCGATGTACGGGGCAACAACCATGGACATCGTAAACGGAAAGGCATGGTGTAGGGGCAGGACGAGCGCAATCCGATCCTTCTCGTTTAGCGGGATGGAGCGCCGAACCTGTTGGAGATTCGCCATGAAGTTGCGATGGGTGAGCATGACGCCCTTGCTCCCGCCCGAAGTGCCCGACGTGAACACGATCGAAGCAAGGTTGTCGGGTTCCACAACTGCGTTTTCGGACAGTGCGCGGCCATCGGGCGTGACTCTTGCGGTTAGTTCAGCCATGGTGCAGGCGAAGGCGTTAGGCGTTGTGAATTCAGGTGGGGGATCCTCGGCCGCTTTCTCGGCTTCGCCGACTATGACCAAGGTTCCCATGCTGGCGAGTGCTTCCTTGAACCGGCGAAGCGAGCGTGTTGAAGCGAACGCGGCTACGGCGCCGCTGTGGGTCAACGCGTGCTCGACCTCGAGCGGTTGAAGGTCGTAGTAGACTGGAACAGCAATGGCGCCGAGCAGCACGATGCCGTTGTAGGCGCACACCCATTCGACGCTGTTTTCCGCGATAACGGCGACGCGGTCGCCCTTACGGACGCCTGCGGTCGCGAGCCCGGCCGCGACATCTCGGCTCCTGTCGAGAACTTCTCGATACGTGGCGCGCTGCCAGTTGCCCCGAATCTTTTGTTGATATGCGACCTTGTCGCCCCAAAGCTTGACGACATCAGACAGGAAGACCGGAAAAGTCAGGGGCGCACCATCCTCGTCGCGAATCGGGGCGGCAGATGGCACTTGGGCGGTTGTGCTTTCGAGAACCACGAAGAAGCCTCCTTGCGGCGACGCTAAACTTGATGAGTCTAACCGCTTAGGCGCGTTCACCGTAAACCGGGTTGAACGCACCGATACTGCATCCTAGCGAGGCGGGACACGACAAGGCAGGTGCGAATGAACCATCATGCTGCCGGGCTAGGAGCAACGGGTGCACGCAAGTGGCTAGAAATCGCCTTCGCCCCGGAGGTTCCCATTGGATCGGCGAAGCTTCTCGAGCGCCTGGGCTTCGATCTGGCGTGCCCGTTCCCGGGTGACGCCTAGCTCGTTGCCAACGATGTCCAACGTCCGCGGCCGACCATCCTTGATTCCGAATCGAAGTTCGATCACGGTTCGTTCGCGGGGTGTGAGGACGTCCAATGCAGACCTTACGCGCTCGCGAAGGAGCTGGCGGGACGCTTCCTCCTCGGGAGAGGGGGCCATGACGTCTTCCAATACGCTGCCGAGTGTGCCTTCCTCTTCCTCGCCGACGGGCGTTTCGAGCGAGACAACTGACTGGCGCAGGGCTCGCGCGGCTTCGCGGACCTTGTCTGGTGGCATACCCATGAGCTTCGAGAGCTCTGACGTCTTGGGCTCGCGTCCAAGTCGCTGAAAGAGACGTTCTCGGGCCTGAGAGTACTTCGAGATCAGCTCAGTGATGTGGATTGGGAGGCGAATTGTGCGGCCCTTGTCGGCGATCGCCCGCCCAACTGCCTGACGAATCCACCACGTAGCGTATGTGCTAAATCTGAATCCACGCCGGTGCTCGAATTTTTCGACGGCCCGCATGAGGCCGCCGTTTCCCTCCTGGATGAGGTCCATGAGGGGCATGCCGCGACCGGCGTACTTCTTCGCCACACTGACCACGAGACGAAGGTTGGCGTTCACCATGTGCTCCTCAGCACGCTGGGCGACCTGCCGAGCGGCCCTGATGTTCTGCACCAGGAGCTTGATGTTCGCGTCGAAGTCCCTTGTTGCTTTGCGAGCGAGGGTCTGCGCCTCTTTGAGTTCAGACTGTGCCTTCTTGCTCAGTGGGCGACCAGGGCGGGTCTCGAGTGACTTAGCGTCCGGTACCTTGGGAGGCGCGTGCAGATGCTGCATCACGGACTCGAGTGTCTTGTGGCTGCTTTCTGGGAAGATGCGCTGAGCGACAGCCAGCGTAATCAGTAGATTTCGCACGTACGCGGCGTTCTGCTTGGTGGAGGTCGCGACACCCTCCTCGAAGGTTTCGTCGAGGCGATCCTGGATGTTTTCGACAAGCTGCGGGAAAAATAGCTGATGCACGTAAGGAGGGCGGGTAGGGTAGCTCTTGATCGCTTTTGCTCGACGCACGAGCGAAAGCCCGGCGAGGATCTGATCGACCAGGGCAGAAGCAAGCTGTTCCGCGGTGGGCACCGTGAGGTGCTCCTCCATGAAAGTGTCGCTCAGTTCGTCGAGGATCCTACCGTTCTCGATTTCCTTGGCGAGAGAGACTTCCTCCTCAGGGCGAAGGAGTTTGTAGCGGGCGATCTCATTCAGGTACAGCTCGACAGAGTCAGGCGTGTCGCCGATCGTCTCTTCGTCGGTTTTGATGGTCGGGACCGGAATCTTCGTTTGTTCGGTTAGAGCGTCATCCTTGGCGCTGGCCACGATGTCGGATTTCTCACCTGCACGCTGACGTTCCTTCGCTCTTACCATGCTCCAACTCTCCAATCCACGCTTAAACTGCGGATCCTACACCGTCGCACTAGAAGCCCATCGAGTGTGTGATGACTCGCCTCGCCGCTAAACCACATCCGGCAGCGGCCACTTGAGATCACAGCTCAGGCACCGTGCTTGAACGAGTACGCCGTTGCTCAAATAGCTCGCCGTGAAGGTCTTACGGCAGCGCGGACACTCCGCGTCTCCCATCCGAACCTCTCGCACTGGGCTAACCTGGGAAGGGGTTTTCTCGGGAGGGCCGCTCATTACCATCTGTGAGGCCATTCTACAACCTTCGGGCGTTGTCTTCTATAGCCTGCGCGACCGGTTATTGGCGCATTTCGCGCCAGGACGAGACAAAGGTTGGCCTGAAGAGTCTACTCGGGCTTGTCAGTGTCGATATCGTCCGATTCCGCCCATTCATCCAGGGATACGCACACACCGTCCTGCTCCGGATGAACGAGGCTGAAGTTCCCCTGACGGAGCATGCCCAAGAGGTGCCACTCGAACTCGAGGAGGGCGCGGCCTTCGTCGTCTCCTTCGCCCCGCATCGCAATGGGGTATATGGGAGGCAGGTACTGAGTGTCGCTGAGGTTGCCTACATAACGTCCGCATCGGCCGCAAACGAGGCCGTTGCGCACGGTAGCGACATTCATGTTGGATGAGGGCGAAGGTTCTGGCATGGTCAATTCTAACCTGAGATGGCGTTCGGAGCAGGCGCGAGAATACTAGGGATTCTCCCTATGGGCGTGAGATCAGCCGGTTGATCTAATGTGCGCATGCTCGAATCATCTGCCAAGCCTGATCGAAAGAAGCGACCTGCGACACGCCCAACGCCAATCCACGGAGAAGAGATCCCGCGCAACAGGATTTTGGTCGGCGACTGCCTTGCGGAGATGAGGTCGTGGCCTGCAGCGAGCGTCGATCACTGCATCGTGGATCCGCCCTTCAACATTGGCTCAGGCAGCGGCAGGAAGGGAAAAGCAGGTCTCGGCTGGGCGTTCTCGTCGCACGTGACGATGGCAGAGCAGTGGGACGCATACGGGAAGGACGAGTTTTTCGCGTTCAACGTCGAATGGCTGCGCGAGGTCTCGCGCGTGGTGAAGCCGAATGGGAACATCCTCGTCTTTGGTACCTACCATAACATCTACCAACTCGGTTTCATCATTCAAGACGTACTGGAGCGTCGGGTGCTGAACTCGGTGATCTGGTCGAAGCCGAACGCTCAACCCAATATCACCGCCAGGATGCTCACGGAGAGCACTGAGCAGGTGATCTGGGCCGTGAACAACACCCCGGCGAAGGCGACGGGTTGGACATTCAACTACTGGGATGCCAAGGAAATGAACGGCGGGAAGCAGATGCGCAACGTCTGGGAATTCCCTGTCACGGCTAAGCGAGAACGAGCGGAGGGCAAGCACCCTTCACAGAAACCCCTTGGCCTTCTTGAACGCGCAGTGCTTCTCGCGTCCAAGCCTGGTGAGCTCATCCTGGATCCGTTCGGCGGATCTGGAACCCTCGCATTGGCTGCCGCGAAGCACGGCCGGGACTGGCTGTTGATTGAGAAGGATCAGGCCTACGTGGACATCGCTGGCAGAAGGCTCGCGGCGGCAGGCTAATCGCGCAGATCACCCTCCCACAGGACACCCTGGCTTCCGGCCGTATCTACGAGTTTGGAGCACTGGATGCCGAACAGGCGCAGCTGAGCGCCATCAAGTGCCAGTTGGTCCAACAGTTCCGTGCTGGCGGTGGCGATGGTGTTGGCGCTAGACGACGGTGCGGCCAAGGTCGTCTGGCGCGTGACCGTTGTGAAGTCGGCGTAACGCACCTTGATTGCGACCGTTGAAGCGCGCGCACCAGCGTGTTCCAGGCGACGCGCAACCGTCTCCGCGCTCTGGCGCAAGATCGCTCGCAGTTCAGGACCGTCGACGAGATCGTGAGCGAAGGTCGTCTCGGCGCCGACTGACTTTCGTTCGCGCTCAGGGACGACAGGCCGCTGGTCGATGCCGCGTGCCATGTCACGAATTCCGACGCCGTGCGTCCCCAACAGTCGAAGGGCCTGACCGTCGGCGCAGCTTGCGAGGTCGCCAATGGTTCGAATGCCTGCCTGTGCCAGGCCCTCGTCCGTCTTCGGGCCGACACCCCAGAGGGCACGCACAGGCATCGGTGCGAGAAACGTCCGTTCGGCGCCCTGCGCCACCACGACGAGGCCGTCAGGCTTTTCCAGGTCAGAAGCGATCTTCGCGACGCTTTTGGATGTCGCAACTCCGCAGGACAGCGTGAGCCCGGTTTGGGCGCGAACCTCATCCTTCAGGTCGGCGGCGATCTGTCGTGGTGAGGCGCCGTCTTCGACCCATCCAGTTACATCCAGGAACGCCTCATCGAGAGACAGAGGTTCAACGAGCGGCGTGAGGGCACGAAACAGTCGGAAGACGGACGCCGAACACTCACCGTAGCGTGCGAAGCGCGGACTTACGCGCACGGCGTGGAGGCAGAGGCGTAGGGCACGAGCCATTGGCATGGCTGAGCGTACTCCGAAGGCGCGAGCTTCATACGACGCAGCGGCGACCACGCCGCGGCCGTCAGCGGATCCGCCTACTACGACCGGCTTCCCTCGGAGGCGCGGGTCGTCGAGCTGCTCAACAGAAGCGTAAAATGCGTCGAGATCCGCATGGATTATCGTCGGCATCTCCCTGATCCTAGCCCACATCGTCCAGTTTCGTCTCAGGGAGCCTTCGGACGGTCTTGGGTGCGGCCGACATGAACACAGAGGGACATCGATGATTCCACTTGAGTCGGTTCAGTCGATCCCGACGCTGCATTGGCTGCTGTTGGCGGGCGCGGGTTGGCTACTGATGTTCGCCTGCTTTGTCGGCTGGCACCTTGAGCGGCGACGACCGCGACCGCGGATTCAGGTCGCGCCCGAACCGACAACAGAGAACGTACGACGCGCCGCATAGCTTCAGAACGGTTGTGATTTGAGACGTCTCGGCGGAGCCGACAGGGCCTTCACAGTCTCGCCTACTCGTCCACGACCGGGTTCTCAAGCGCGCCGAGGCCCTCAATTTCAACCCTCACGATGTCTCCGTGCTTCAGGAATACGGGCGGCCTGCGTGAAACGCCGACGCCGGCGGGCGTGCCCGTGAAGACGATGTCGCCGGGCTCCAATGTGAAGGCGGTCGATAGGTATTCGACGAGCTCACCAATGCCGAATATCAGGTTCTTGGTGTTCGACGACTGCACGCGCTCGCCATTGACGTAGCACGCGATGTCAAGGCTTGAGGCGTCTACTTCATCCTTGGTCACCAGCCATGGTCCCGTTGGGCCATGCGTGTCGAAACCCTTGCCAATCATCCATGTCGGGTTGTGGAATTGCCAGTCGCGAACGGACACGTCGTTGCCACACATGAACCCGGCGATGTGATCCAGTGCGCTCGCTGCAGGAATGTGACGGCCTTCCTTGCCGATCACGAACACCAATTCGGCTTCCCAGTCCACGGAGGTGCTGGCGCGCGGTCGCTGGATCGATGCGCCGGGACCGGTGATGCAGCTCGATACCTTCGAGAAGACGACGGGATACTTCGGTAGTTGCTGCCCCGATTCTTCGGCGTGATCGCGGTAGTTGAGGCCGATTGCTAGCGCTTTGCCCGGACGGGGGATTGGGGCGAGCAACGTCACGTCGCCCAGGGGATGCCGCGCGGCGCCGGATGCGACCGCATTTTCAACGCGCGCCATCGTTGGCTCGCCACCACGCAGAAGCTCCAGCATGTCAGACGGTATGGCCGAGTCAGCAACGGCGAGATCCACGATGCTCTCGTCGACCACTGCGCCTGTCCTTGTTGCGCCATCGTGACGAAATGTTGCCAGCTTCATGAAGTTTCCCTATCTCGTTCAAAGTCACACGCGATCCTGGTTTGTTGCACGGTTAGTGCTATTCGCGCGGCCTAGGATAGCAAGCGACGACGAGTTCGGTGCCGATCGTAGGTGGAGCCGATTGCGAAGACTCGGGTGACTCTGACGTGCTGATACCATGACGGCATGTTCTATGCGGAGACAATTGCACGCAGTTTTGGCCCGGTTGACGTGCTCGTGGACGTTAGCTTCAACGTGTCGGCGGGCGAGCGTGTCGGCCTTGTTGGGCCAAACGGTGCGGGTAAGTCGACGCTCCTCCGTATTCTCGCCGGAGAAGACAAAGCCGACGAGGGCCGCTCTGGTGTGAGGGCCGGAGAACTCGGGTACTTAAAGCAGGAAGCCGGCCACGACGCTGCGCGACAGCTTCTGGACGAGATGTGGACGACATTCCCGGAGGCCCGCGAAATTGAAGTCGAGTTACTTCTTGTTGCAAGCGCCATCGAACGCGGCGATGGCAATCTCGATGCGTTGATAGCGCGCCAAGCCGACCTTCTTGAGCATTTTGAGGCGCTCGATGGTTATCGGATCGAACACCGAATCGGGCGCGTTCTCGATGGCCTTGGTTTCGCTCCTGATGATCTGCAAAAGGCCTGTGGTGACTTCAGCGGTGGCTGGCAGATGCGGATCGCGCTCGCGAAGATACTCGTGCGGCGGCCGGAGAACATTCTCCTCGACGAGCCCACAAACCACCTCGATGGAGCAGCGAAGTCATGGCTGGCGGAGGATCTGGCAAAGCACAAGGGCGCAGTGTTGATGGTGACACACGACGCGCCTTTTCTCGACGCACTCGCGACGCGCATTTTGGAACTGCGGGACGGGCGGGTCGAAAGTTACACGGGCAACTACACCGAATACCAGCGACAAAAGGCCGACAAACTCAAGCAGATCGATCGGGACGCGTCCCGTCAGGATCGCGAACTTGCCCGCCAAGAGCGCTTCATCGAACGTTTCCGCGCGAAGTCCTCGAAGGCGACCGCAGTGAAGAGCCGAGAAAAAGCCATCGCGAAAATCGAGCGCATCGAGCGCCCGCGGGCCGAGCGCAGCGTGAGTTTCCAGATTGCCGCGCACGGGCGGACGGAGCGCGACGTGCTCTTCCTGCGGGACATCAGCCACGCTTATGGCGAGCAGGTCGTCCTGATTGACGTGAACCTTCATGTCGAACGCGGGCAGAAGGTAGTGCTGATTGGCCCGAACGGAAGCGGAAAGAGCACGCTTCTCAGGATCGCGGCCGGAGTGCTCGACCCGAGTGATGGTGAGGTCGAGTGGGCGGGACGAGCACGCATCGGCTACTACGATCAGCACCAAGACGAAGTGTTGGACGGCGCGAGTACGGTGCTCGGTGAAGTCCAGTCCGTCGCACCGAACGAGCCCGATACCCGACTTCGCTCCGTCCTCGGTCAGTTCCTGTTCACGGGAGACGATGCGTTCAAGAGCGTGAGCGTGCTCTCAGGCGGGGAGCGCAGTAGGTTGGCGCTCGCCAAATTCCTGTTGCAGCCGACGAACGTCCTGCTGTTGGACGAACCGACGAACCACCTCGATCGGACGACGAGGCGAAAGTTGATCGAGGCGCTGGAGAAGTACGAAGGCACGATCATCTGCGCGAGCCATGATCCGGGCATTCTCGACGGCGTCGCCACGCGTGTCTACGAAGTCGCGGATACCCAGTGTGTCGAGATTCTCGAGCGCCGCAGGGACTAAGACTCGCTGATCCCATGGGATCGAAGCAGAACGCACGGCTAACCACCTGCGACGGGTTCGCCTTGCAAAGCTGGTGCTTCGGATGACGTCGTTCCTTCGACACTGACACGCGGCAGCCACTGCAACCATGATGGTAGATACCAATTGGCGTCGCCAAGCAGAACCATGCTGGCGGGCACAAGCACGGTGCGAACCAATGTCGCATCAATAAGCACGGCGATCGCCAGCCCGAAGCCCATCTGCTGGAACATCACGAGGTCGCCCATCGCGAATCCGGCAAACACGGCGACCATGATCAGCGCTGCGCCAGTGATGATGCTTGCCGTTGAGCGTACACCGAAGGCGATCGACTCGCGGTTGTCGTGCGTCTCGTCGTATCGCTCGCGGACTCGGCTGAGCAGGAAGACGTGGTAGTCCATCGACAATCCGAAAAGCACTGCGAACAGGAACAATGGCACCCAGGCCTCGATGCGGTCGACCTGCTGGAACCCAAGAAGTTCCGCACCGATGCCCTCCTGAAACACAAGGACGAGCAGGCCATACGCAGCACCCACCGACAGCAGGTTCATGAGCAGTGCTTTTATGGGAACGACGACGGATCTGAACACGACGAGCAGCACAAGAAAACTCAATCCGAGCACGAACGCGAAGACGATTGGCGTGTACTGCTGGATGAGTTCGAAGTAGTCGTCACTCCCGGCCGTTTCGCCTCCGACGTAGATATCAACGTCGACCCCCTGAAATGCGCTAGCGATGTGTTCGGTTCGCAGGCGGTTGAGCGCATCGAACGCGGCTTCTCCGGTCGGGTCGCCATTGATCGGCATTGAGACGACGACCAGATCGCTCCGTTCGGAGATCGTGACTGTCGTCGCTCCGAACGCCTCATCCGACGCCAGCAGTTCGCGCAGCCGCGAGATACCTCCTTGCACTTCCGGTGCCCCAACGTCCGGTGCATCGATGACAACGTCAGTCTGCTCAATCAGGCCGGCCGTGAACTCTTCTTCGAGGATCACGAAACCTCGGTACACATCCGTGTCGTTGGGCAACGTGCTAACGCCCGCAAACCCGAGCTCAATTCCGAGATAGGGGACAGCCGCAATCACAAGGATCGTCACAGAGACGACCACGCTTGCAATGGGATGCCTCATGACGAATCGCGAGGTCCGATCCCAGAAGCCTCCTTCTTTTTCCGATGAACGCTCCCTGCCCGTAAAGGGGATACGTATTGCGTTCACCTTGTCGCCCAAGAGGCTGAGGATGGCGGGAAGCAATGTCATGGAGGCCGCGATCGTCACGACCACGACGATGATTGCGCCGATGGCGATGCTGCGGAAGATCGTGTCGGGAATGATCAGCATGCCCGCGAGCGCGACGATAACGGTCAATCCGGAGAACAGCACGGTGCGGCCCGCTGTGGCCCCACCGCGGGCAATTGCGTCAACCTTGTCGAGCCCGCGGGCCCTCTCATCGCGAAAGCGCTCGACAATGAACAAGGTGTAGTCAATGCCGACCGCCAATCCAATCATCGTCGCAACATTGACAACGAAGATGGACAGGGTGAATTGTTGCCCGATGACGGCCGTGATGCCAACCGATACGAGAATCGACAACAGGGCGACGATCACCGGAATACCGGCGGCCACGAGGGCACCGAAGACAATCGCAAGGATGACGAACGCAATCGGCAGCCCGAAGAGTTCGGCTGTTTGGAGGTCGGCCTCGGCAATCTCGGTGAACGTGAGGCCGATGCTCTCTTCGCCCGTTACATACGTCTCGAACGCTGGATCGCGAATCGCGGCTACGGCGTCGCGGACATCGCCGGCCTGGGATTCGAGGTCGTCATCCGGACCAGCGAGGACTACGGGAATAATGGTGGCCTTGCGACTGGGCGATACCAGAGACCCGTCGCCAGTGTCGTAGAAGGAAAGGGTGGCGGAGATGGTGCCGGGTTGGAGCTCCTTCAGCCCCGCCTGGATGCGTTCTACGTACCTGCGGAAAGTTAGGTCTTCAACTGCTAGATTGTTCGATCGCACTACAACAAGCTCGGTCGGCCCGGTGCCGGCGCCGATTCGTTCCTCGATGAGGCGCTCCGCCTTATCGGACTCAAGCTCCACGGTGTTGCCTGCGTCAGTCGTGAGCGAGTCGCCGATACCGCTGGCGAGATAGCCGCCACCTACGAGGACGGCGAGGCAGAACGCTAGCGTCAGCCACGGGTGTGATGCGCACCAGCGCGAAACGTGTTCAGTGAATGAGAGCATGGGATCCTCTATGGCCTACCGATCGATGTGTGATTCACACTAGCAGGAGAACCATTGCAGTCTCCCGCGTGAACTATTGAAGTTTCCGCAATTGGCTAGTTCGTCGCACGTCTAGGCAATGCATTGCAAGGGGGTGAACTAGGAGTCGTCTTGGGGCGCATCGGATCGTCGCCCACCAGTCAGGTCGAAATACAGTAACGCCTGTGCGACAGCGACGAAGGGAACGACGGCAACGAAGACGAGCGAACTCACCACGTTCACGACATACACAGAAGTCGATGTGAGGAATAGCATCAGAAAGGCTATTGCTGGCCCTAGCAGAAAGCCAATTGCGGAAAGTGCTAGCAGGCAGGCGGCCGTGTACCACCACCGCCCGTCGACGGCGCGCTGGCTCGCTGCCATGGCGCTTTTTGAAGCAGTGCCGTCGAGAAGAATCGCTTCTTCGATGAATGCCCACCGCACGGAAAAACGAAATGCCCACGGGATCCCGACGACACTGATCGCCAGGGCGATGACTATTGCAAGCGACTTTAGCCGTGGGATCGCCAGAGCAGGGAGTAAGCGAATCACTTCGCGATCACTAGCGATTGCGTCACCTCGTTGACCGCGCTCAATACGTCCAACGGCCGCCGTGGCTGCCGCCAGCACAAACCAGTACACAAGACTGGACGTCACGTTGCCGATGGTGAGTGCGATGACAGCTTCAACACCCCTGCTCTCCGAGAAGAAGTGCGCGATCGTGTCGAGAAAAGGCGGCTTCGATAGTAGCCGCTGCACCCCCATGGCGATCAGGGCCATCGGTAAATAGATAATGCCTGTGCCGAGGAACAGAAACAGGTTCTTGCGATACAGGCGCACGGAAGCACTCAACATTTGTCCGAGGCGTCGCTGCCGCCGGAGCGGAGTGTCGACGATGGGTCGATAGCGAGTGCGGCTGAGCGTGAAACCCACCCCTCCGAGCATCGCAAGAAAACCGCCGAGGAAGACGACCGGCGGAAGCCGAACAAGCACGCTAAACGGCGCTGAGAGATACCAGACCGCATCGCAAAAGAAGTTGACTGCGTTTGGGCCGAGGGTGGCACGACTGGGGACGATGATGCTGCTCGGGCGCAATCGTTCCTGCCATGTGAAGGGCTGTGTCCAGGCGAGCTTGTCGTTGGGCCCCGTCGGGCCGTTGAACTCCCATGGCGCGCGTTCTCCCCATCGGCCATCGAAGGCGAGCCAAGCGAACTCGCTTTCGGCGCTCGTAGGTTCCTCTACGAGGATGGCTTCGAGGGAAACGCGCCGCGAAGGCTTCGACGCATCATCACAGCCGAAGCCGGTACCGTTGTCGCCTCGCCCCAGGATGATGTTGGGTTCGAACTGATTGGCATTCGCGCCGGCCGCGGCGTAGGTAATCGGTCGCGATCCTTCTCTGTGGAGTTTCGAATCGTCCCACGTCGATCGTTCGCCACCAGCGTGCTGGGAGTAGCCAGCACCCAAGGGCTCCTGACTCAAGGCGTCCCCGACCGTTGGGCCTGCGAACGTGAGCTGGATCATCTCCCAATCGCCTTCGTGGGTGTTGTTCCAATCGTTGAAGTAGTAATAGAACCAGTATTGAATCGCGATGCCGTCGCGACCGTCCTCCGTCGCGACGTGCGCGTAGACAACTGGCTGGTAGTCGTCGACCCTGTTTAAGAAGTCTTGTTCGTACACACATCCTGGCCGTTTGGGGTTTCCGGGTGTGTCGATGAAGTAGCTGCCATCCAACCCGTAGAGATCCGCAGCATCGAACGACCGTGAGACTTCAATGTTCCGACCTGATTCATGCCGATAGAGAACGACGTCCTCTTGCTCGAACAGGAATTCGACAGGGACGGGCAAGAATGGACTTCCTCGACGATCGCAGGAGCCTTCCTGGTTTCGGATGTAGACAACGGGTGCGTACTTGTCCACAAGCTGCTGCTCTGAGTCGGATTGGGCGGCGACCGCTTGCCCGGTTGAGGTCGCGCAGTCCGCGCATTGTGGCGCGGCGTCTGCAGCTTGGCGAATCGCGACACAACATAGGAAGCCAAGTACCAGCACAGTGACTATTGCGAATGATCGCTTAGCTCTCGACACGTGGCCATCTTAGTCCATAGTCAGAAAGCACCTCAGCCGCAGCTCGACCTCGGGTTGACACAGGGTGCACACCGGCTGATGATCTACCCGATGGAAGCTCCAGCCAGAGCTTCGCTAGTGCATCCTCCTGAGGGGCGGTTGCAACAGCGGATTCAGAAGGGAAGATGAACCCATGGCGCAGGCTGCTTCGCCCCTTCAGTCTCCAGGCGGCATGCTCGGATTCATCGAAAAGGTGGGGAACAAGGTTCCGCACCCCGTCCTGATGTTCCTCTATCTGATCGCGTTCGTGATTATCCTCTCGCAGATCCTCTACTGGTTCGACGTAAGCGTGACAACGGAAATCGCCGTTCATCAGGATCAGCTCATTCCTGACCTGGACGGCGATGCTGGCGACCTACCGGTGGTGGAGAACGAGGATCCCATCCAGCATCCGCCGCCGCCGAACCTCAATGAGAGTGACTACGTCATCGAAACGCAGACCATCGAAGTCAATGGCTTACTGACATCCGACGGTATTGCATTCATATTCTCTTCATTTGTCAGGAATTTCGCTAACTTCACGGTAGTCGCAACAATCTTCGTCGCGATGATCGGCGTCGGCGTGGCCGAAGAGGCCGGGCTGATGGGAGCCCTCATCAGAAAACTCGTGAAAGTGTCGCCGAAGTGGGCGCTCGGATTCATCATCATCCTTGTCGGCGGGCTGTCGAGCATCGCCACGGACGCTGGATACCTGATACTCATCCCTCTTGGTGCTGCGGCATTCCTTAGCGTCGGCCGCCATCCGCTTGCCGGGTTGGCCGCCGCTTACGCCGGCGTGAGCGCGGCGTTCGCAGTAAATGCTCTCATCACTCCTGCCGACGCGCTTGTCACGGAAATGACAAATGAGGCGATTCAAATTGCCAGACCCGGAGATGATGGCATTTCGATCGTCGCCAATCTCTACTTCAACATCGTGTCGACATTTGCTATGGCACTGGTTATCACCATCGTGACCGAACGCCTGATCGAGCCACGACTCGGGAAATACGTCCAAGTGCCGGCGGTCGGCATCGATGCCGGTACGCCAACGAGCTCCGCGGGCTCCGAGGTTGAGATCGAGCCGACGGCTGAGGCACGGGGACTGAAGTACGCGCTCTACGCCACGCTTGCTGCCGCCGTCGTGATTGTGCTGCTCACAGCGTTCCCTGACGCGCCTCTCCGAGATTCGGAAACGGGCGACATTATTGGCACGTCGCCGTTCATGGACAGTCTTATCTTCCTCATCACGCTCGTTTTCCTTGCGGCGGGCATCGGGTTCGGGATCGGGGCCAAAACCATCAAATCGAGCGACGACGTGATCCGGGGCGTGACGCGGACGTTCGCGGGCCTGGCGGGGCTGGTATTCATGCTATTGATCATCAGCCAGTTCATCGCCCAGTTCAACTACACCAACATGCCGGTCCTGCTCGCCACGGGCATGGCAGACCTACTTGAGCGGGCAGACGTCGGCGCGCTACCGCTCTTGATCGGATTCATTCTCGTCATCATGGTGCTCGACATCATCATGCCTGGCGTACTACCGAAATGGGCGATCTTCGCGCCGATCTTCATCCCGATCTTCATCGAACTTGATGTGGCACCTCAGACAGTGCTCGCCGCGTACAGGATCGGCGACTCGCCGATGAACGTGATCACTCCGCTGATGGTATATCTGCCGCTGATCATCATCGTCGCCCAACGGTATCAACCGGAAGCTGGCATGGGTACGATCATGTCGCTGATGATCCCGTACACACTGGTGGTCGCGGTGTCGTGGATCATTCTGTTCATCGTCTGGTACTTGCTCGGCGTTCCACTTGGGCCGGGTTACCCCGTCGAGATCTAGGCGAGATGCCAGATTAGAACGATCCATCTACCGCACGACTGCGCCGCGAACGATCACGCGACTACGAAGGAGACCTCATGGCTAGGACACCGATCCCAACTATCGACGATGCGACTGAGGTCACGATCAACACAGCAACATCCTCACCGGCAAGGGCTGCTGTGCTTGGCATCGCCGTGACCGCTACAGGTGCCGTCCCGCGTCAAGTCGGCATGGACCGCAAGGCGCTCGCCAGCCTCGGGTTCACGGGAAACATCGGCCAAACATTCGTGGTATCGAAGTCGAGTGGGCCAGCGATCGTTGCCTTCGGCATCGGCGACAGCAAGAAGCTCGGCGCGACCGGCGTTCGCCACGCGGCCGCTGCATTTGCTCGCGCGTCCGGCACGAACACTGCAATCGCAATATCACTTGCAGGCCTCGACAGCGTAAGCGCGGCCGAAGCGGCACAGGCGATTGTCGAAGGCGCCTTGTTGGCACGCTACAGGTTCCGAGCTTACAAGTCGGCGCCGGCAACGCCTGCTTTGAAGAGCCTAACGCTCGTGGCCCCCGCGAATCAGTCAACCGCAGTGCGCCAAGGAATCGCGCGCGGTCGCGCGACGGCGGGTGCGGCCAAGCTCGCGCGAGACCTCGCGAACTCGCCGCACAATCTCCTGTCCGCCACGACGATGGCCAACATTGCCGTCCGCATGGGCAAAGCGGTTGGCCTCAAGGTGGAGACGTTCGACAAGCCGGCGCTCATCAAGCTTGGTTGTGGCGGTTTGCTTGGGGTAAATGCTGGAAGCGTCGAGCCGCCGCGCATGATCAAGCTCACGTACACGCCCAAGACAACGTCTGGAAAGAAGCGGTTGCCGTCGCTGGCCCTCGTTGGTAAAGGGATCATGTACGACTCTGGCGGGCTTGCACTGAAGCCTGGCGACGAAGTGCATGCTGCGATGAAGAATGACATGTCGGGCGCGGGCGCGATCCTCGCTGCGATGCTTGCCTTGCCAGAACTGAACTGCCCGGTCGCTGTGACGGGTTTCTTGATGTGCACCGACAACATCCCGTCGGCCACAGCGATGGCGCTCGGCGACGTAATTACCATTCGTGGGGGCAAGACGGTTGAGGTGATAAACACGGACGCGGAAGGGCGCCTGGTTATGGCCGACGCGCTCGTGCTCGCGACGGAAGAATCGCATGACGCAATCGTCAATATCGCCACACTCACAGGAGCTTGCATGCGGGCGCTCGGGACACAGATCGCGGGCGTGATTGGCAACAATCAGGACGTGGTCGATCAGATTCGCTCGGCGGCGGATGCCACAGATGAGCCCGTTTGGCAGCTGCCCCTGGAGGAACGGTACCGCAAGGAGAATGCGTCGGCGATCGCCGACCTGCGAAACATCGGCATCACGCCGAACGGTGGAGCGCTGCACGCTGCCTTGTTCCTGTCCGAGTTCGTCGGCAGCGTTCCCTGGGCGCACATCGACATCGCTGGAACGGCGCTGTCTCACGCAGACACTTCGTGGTACACGCCAGGTTGCAGTGGGTTTGGAACGCGCCTGCTGATTGACCTCGCGCTGAACTTCAGCTCGCCACAACCCTAGACGATAACCCGAGCCGCTTTGTTCGGGCCCAGGTTCAACTACATGCAAACGATACGGAGCGCAGCTTGAGCGACGCCACGATCGTCTATCTCGTGCTTGCGGGAGTCGTCGCCGCCTTCATCGTGAACAAGTTTCCGGTGGAGTTGGTCGCAATCTGTGGTGCGCTAGCCCTTTATCTGAGCGACGTGTTGACGGTGGAGCAGATCCTCGCCGGCTTTGGCAATCCGACGGTCATTTTCATTGCATCACTGTTCGTGATGAGCGAAGCGATGGAGGCAACCGGCGTCACCGCTTGGGCCAGCCAGCAACTCACTCAGCGCGCGGGTGAGAGCCCAACGCGCCTGCTTGTCCTCACTATGGCGCTTGTTGCCGTGATGAGTGCGCTGATCACGCCGAACGGCGCTGTCGCCGCGCTCGTCCCGGTCGTCGTCGTCCTTGCGCTGCGCATGGGCAAATCGCCATCGGAGATGCTCTTGCCGATGTGTTTCGCGTCTTTTTCGGGCGCGTTGTTCACACTGACGGGATCCCCGGTCAACGTCATCGTCTCGGAGGCTTCACACGAGGCCGGTGGGGGCGGCTTCGGGTTCTTCGAGTTTGGAATTGTCGGCGTTCCGCTGTTCTTCGGAACGGTGGCCATCGCCGTGTTCCTCGGGCCCCGCCTGCTTCCGCGGCGCAAGCCGCAGTCCATGCCCGCCGACTTCAGTCAGCACGCGCGGATGCTCCTCGCGCAGTATTCGATCGAGGATCGTGTGTACAGGCTTCAAGTGCTTCGTGATTCGCCGCTCATCGGACTCACAGATCTGGAGATCGATCTCGCAGCTTATCCTTCCTTGACAGTCATTTCGGCACAGGAAGCAGGCGTGAGCGGGCCTGTAGGTCGCAGCACACTCGAGATGAATGACTTTCTCGTGCTTAGGGGTAGCACGACGGACGTAGACCAATTCGCGGCCGCGAATCGCCTCGAAAAAGCTCGGTTGGTCGTATCGAAGAGCGCTGAGGACTTGTTCACGCGTGAATCAGGTGTAGCGGAGGTTGTCATTCCACCTCGATCTACATCGATCGGGGAGACGGTGTTCCCGGGGATGGTGACCGACAGCGGCGACCTCGTGATCCTCGCGGTCAGTCGAAGTGGCGAGGAGCGACCCCGCAAGACAGTACTGGCTGCGGGCGACACGTTGCTGTTGCGTGGGCGATGGGAAGCGCTGGACGAAAACTTAAGCGACCCGAACGTGCTCGTCGTCGATGAGCCTGATCGCATTCGCCGGCAGCTTGTCCCACTCGGGCCGCGTGCGAAGGTCACGCTAGCCGTCATGGCGGGTATGGTTGCATTGCTCGCGACCGGGATCATCGCTCCGGCCATTGCAACGCTGCTTGCTGCGACATCCCTGCTCCTGTTGCGCGTCATTACCGTGCAACAGGCCTACCGAGCAATATCTTGGACGATCGTCATTCTGATCGGTGCGATGATCCCACTCTCCACGGCGATGACGACCACGGGGGCGGCCGACGATATCGCATCTCTGATCGTCGATAGCGTCGGGGGAGGCAGCCCCTATCTGCTCATCATCGCGCTCTTCGTGCTCGTAGCGATCATGGGCCAGATACTGAGCAACACCGCGACCGCGCTCATCGTGATCCCGATTGCTGTCGCAGCCGCGCTCGAATTGGACGTGTCGGTACAGCCGGTACTCATGGCCGTCAACGTGGCATCAAGCGCGTCGTTTCTAACACCCATCGCGACCACGCCGAACCTGATGGTGCTCGAGCCGGGAGGTTACCGGTTCGGTGACTATTGGAAGTTCGGCCTCCCGTTGATGGCCCTGTACTTCGTTGTGGCCATTGTTCTTGTACCGCTGGTGTGGCGCTTCTAGGGACGGGACAATGGCGTGGAATCGAGGCGATGGGGAAACCCCAGTCTTGCTGATGACTGCGTCTCGAGACTTGGGATAGGCCTCTACGCGTCGAGAATTGCGCAATGACGGGTGGGCAATTTGGGTTCGGTTGAGTGGCCCATCCTCTGGGGCTTTGCCGTCACGTGGATCGTCTTCGGAGCCGTCCAACTGATCCCGCGCGCGATACGCAGTGTGTACACGTGGACATCCACAGCGCTTTTCAGTTCCCTGACGGGTTCTCGGCGCGCGGTCGCGACGATCTTTGCGGGCGCGTGCTTCATGTGGGTGCTGGTCGTCGCCGGGGCGATCTACTCGCCGCTGACGTTCTGGGCGCCGCAGGTGCTGCCGTTTCCCGGGGGCCTTGTCCGGTTCATCATCGTCATCGAGCTTTGGCTCCTCGTCATTGGCATACCACTCGTTCTGGGTGCAGTCGAGTTCTACTTTTCTAGCGGCTCGATCGCCCACCGTTTGTCGATGGTGCCACGTGCGTTCGTGCACGTCGTCGGTATCGCGCTCGCGCTGGCAATCCTCCTCCCGTGGATTGTCTGGCGCTTCGCGACGAAATTGGTCCAGCGTAAGAAAGAGGAGCAGCTTCGCCTCGATATCGATCTCGACAAGTACGACTCCGTGACGCAGGCGCTAGTAGCGGCGCTCCAGAACGCAGGTCTTGATGCAACGATCGTCTCGCTGCCAATTCCAGTGCGATTCTCGCGCACGCTCTTGCAAAGACTAGGGCCACCGATGTTGCGACCGAAGGCAGACTATGAGGCAAAACGCATCGTCGGCGAGGGGTACAGCTTGCTGGTGTTCGATGGCCTGATCGATGCGGTCGCCACACGTGGATTGACCAGCAGGGTTCGAGTGGGACTCATCGGGCGCATGCCGCCAGAGGGGCTATGGCTTACACAGTCGGAGCCCGCGCGCGAGCTGGAGCGACTGATCCGCACGGAAGGCGCCGGGCTGGATGATGTTCCGCAACGGATCGCTGAAGTTGAGGCTAGTCTCGAGGAGTGGCGCGTGCTCAGTTGGGAATACACGCAGGTGCTTGCTCATCGCACGAACGCACAAGCGACCGCCACGCCGCAGCTTGAGCGTGATGCTGGTGGAGACGGGGGAGAACCCACCTCCAAGATGTCCACCGATACCGAGTAGCCTTCCCGAATCTACCTGACCCTCGTGCGTGGGCCGTCGCGTGGCGGGAAGCGCCATGACAACGACGATCGCCGCGCCGGACCTCGCGCGTATTCTCGACGCGCTAGACCGCGTAAAAGGCCCTGACAGCCGCGGGTGGTACACCGCTGCGTGCATCTTCCATCCCGATGGCAAACGGCCAAACCTCGGCGTCACCTCCGAAGGCTTCAAGTGCCTATCGTGCGATGCCCACGGCTCCTTGCGCCAGCTTGCCGAGGCGCTCGGGCTCACCGATGGATTCGTTCCATCGTCCTTCGTCGCGTACGACTACGTCGACGAAGAAGGCGCTCTGCTTCATCAGACGGTGCGCTACGAGAATCCGAAACGATTCAAGCAGCGGCGTCCCGACGATCGTGGCGGTTGGGTCTGGAGTCTCAAGAACACAAGGGTCGTCCTCTACCGGCTGCCGGAGGTACTGTCGGCCGCAGATCAGGCCCTTTTTGTCGTAGAAGGCGAGAAGGATGCCGACCGACTGTGGTCGCTGGGCGTTCCTGCCACCACCAATCCAATGGGCGCTGGGAAATGGCGCGACGAATTCAGCACTCACCTGCGAAATAGAGTCGTCGTCATTCTGCCCGACAACGACGATGCTGGCCGCAAGCATGCGGAGCAAGTCGCACGATCCCTTCATGGTGTGGCCGAGGAGGTTCGCATCGTGGAGCTGCGCGGCTTGCCGGAAAAGGGCGACCTGAGCGATTGGCTCGACGCCGGCGGGAAGGCAGCCGAACTTCTCGATCTGGCAAGGACCGCGCCTCTCTTCGAGCCGTCGGACGTCATCGTCGAACCAGCGTCGTTCCCTCGAAGTGATGCAGGGAACGGGGAACTGTTCGCACATCTCTACAGCGATCGCGTCCGGTTCGATCACCGGAGGAGGATCTTCTTTACCTGGCGAGGGAACTGGTGGAGCGCCGATGCAGACGCGGAGGTGCGGCGGCTCGCCAAACTGGCCGCCCGTCACCGCATGCTATCCACAACCACGATCGAGGACCTTCTCGAGAGGCAGGCTGCGGCTCGTTTCGCGATTCAGAGCGAGAACCGGCAACGGCAAGACGCCATGCTTGCCCTCGCCCAGTCGGAGGTCGCGATTGCCGATCGCGGTGACCGCTGGAACCTCGACCCGATGCTGCTCGGCGTCGCCAATGGTGTCGTCGACCTGAGAACCGGCGAACTTCGTCCTGGTCGTCCGACAGACCGCATCACGTTCCATTCAAGCGTGTCATTCGATCCTTCGGCGGTTTGCCCTCGCTGGCTCCAGTTCCTGGACGAGGTGTTCAGTGCTGACGCAGAGCTGATTGGCTTCATCCATCGAGCCGTTGGGTACAGCCTGACAGGACTTACGACGGAGCAATGCGTGTTCCTGTGCCACGGGAAGGGCGCCAACGGGAAGAGTGTCTTTCTCTCGGTGCTCAGGGCGATGGCCGGCGACTACGGTCACAACGCGCCGTTCTCGCTCTTCGAGTTGAACAACCGCACGCAGATCCCGAACGATCTTGCGGCTCTCGTGGACCGGCGGCTGGTGACTTCCTCTGAGACCAACGAGGGTACGCGCCTCAACGAAGCAAGATTCAAGGCGCTCACTGGGAGCGACGCGATCTCGGCGAGGTTCCTGCACGCCGAGTGGTTTACGTTCGAGCCTGTCGCGAAGTACTGGTTGGCGGTCAACCATAAGCCGCATGTGCTGGACGAGTCGGAAGGCATGTGGCGCCGTGTCCGTCTGATCCCGTTCCTGCAGCAGTTCACCGCCGAGCGGCAGGATCGCGGCCTGCGCGAAGCACTGGAGGCCGAACTTCCTGGCATCTTGGCGTGGGCGGTCCTGGGAGCAGTTGTCTGGCGCACGCAGGGACTTGGCAACGCCGAGATGGTTCGCCGAGCCACGGACTCCTATCGGCTGGAATCAGATCCACTGGCCGGGTTCCTCGAAGATCGGTGTCTTATTGGTGCTGCGTACAGCTGCGGGTCGTCGGAGCTTTTCAAGGCGTACCAGGCGTGGTGCTGCGAGCAGGGTATGAAGGACAGGGAGACGCTCACGTCCACGATCTTCGGCAAGCGCGTCGCTTCAAAGTTTGAGAAGAAACACACGCGCGCCGGCAATCGGTACGTCGGGATCGGTCTTCTCTCAGAACGCCCAGACCCTTCACCACCGCCCCTGGAAAATGCTTCATCGACGCCGGAGGACGTTCCGGAAGTGCCTGGTGCAGGCGATGTGAAGGGTTCGGTGAAGGGTTTGGAATCTGTCGACACGGAAATTCAGGTTTTCTCTCTAGAGAACAGCGTTACGCAAGAAAACCTACAACAACCCTTCACAACCCTTCACCGCGTCACAGAGCCAGCGGGCGAACCGTGCCGCGGCGGTTGCGGAACGCAAGTGGCAGCTGGCCGAAAGTGTTCGCCCTGCGCTGACGCGGCCGTGGCGAAATGGAAGGCAACACGATGACCAAATGGTGTGGAGAGGGGTCGGCGTCTCAACCGCAGTCGCCGACCCCTGAACGGGCTCGCCACGTCTTGCTTGGGGGCTGGACGCGAGAGCTGGTCTCGATCCTAGCACCGTGTTCGTCGCTCGTCACCCGCGACGTCAAGCGGACGGAGGGGGTAGGGGGTCTGATCTCTACAACCTCAGCAAACCGGGACCGTGCGGCGGTGCCACACACACGCAGCCAGATTGAGGGAGGGTGGGGGTAACGATGGCGGTACGCGGGGCGCGGCCCCTGCCGACGAACCTGAAGGTCGTGCGCAACACGCTGCGCA